>NZ_LRUJ01000030.1 GCF_001548475.1 Bordetella hinzii LMG 13501 | reverse complement strand
GGCGGGTGCGCTTCCTGGAGCCCATGACAGCGGCCATTCTGTCCAACAACCGCCGGTACGCGCCTTTCGGGCTGGCCGGAGGCGGCGAAGGCCGGATGGGGCGCAACTATGTCGAGCGCGCCGATGGCCGCATCGACGAACTGGGCCCGCAGGACAGCACCGAACTGGCCGCCGGCGACGTCTTCGTGGTCGAAACCCCGGGCGGGGGCGGCTACGGGCCGGCCTGATCGCCGCCGCGGATGTCTAGTTTGAGCATGGCCTGCGGCCTGCGGTCATAGACCCGCAGGCTCAGCCGGCCGTCACGCAGCTCGAACAGCGCCGTGGCGAGGGTGTTTTCTTCGTCGGGGTCCTGCGGGTCGGTGCGCAGGATGGGCAGTTCGCCGCCGGCGTCCAGCAAGGCGGTGACCAGATCGCCGCCGCCGGCGCTGCCGGTCCAGGCGTCCATCAGCTGCTCGGCCCGGCGCTGCCGCGCCGCCGAGGAATCGGTGATCACCTGAGGCGGGCTGTCCGGGTGCAGCAGGTGGTTGGCGTGGGCGTAGCCCTTGCTGATTTCCTGGATGGCGCACTGCGTCGGGCTGGCCTCGACGCTGAAGAGGCGGCGGTCGCGGGCCGAGCCCAGCATATGGTGAAACCCGCCGGCGCGCGGCAGGTCGCGCAGCAAGTCCAGGGCCTGGTCCAGGCTGGCGCAATCCAGCACGGCCCGGGCCAGCAGCATGCGCGGCACGCCGGCCTGACGCTGGCGCGCGCGCACATTGTTGATGGTCTGCGCCAGTCCGGCGCGGTTGCCGGCGAAGGTGTGCCCCGGCAGCGAACCGGGATAGTAAAAGCTCACGAAGCCGGGTGCGCCCTCGGGGCGGATGTCCACGATACGGCAGCGGCCGCGCAGATAGGGGTCGCCGTCCTCGTTGTGGGCCATCCAGCGCGCGCCGTCGGCGCCGCGCCAAGCCAGCGAAGTGCAGCCGTCGGAAGACTTGCGCAGCAGGTCGCCGCGGCAATTCCAGAGCAGCACGTCTTCGAGCGGCATGCGCAGCCCCTCGGCCAGGCCTTCGAGTTCGCGCCAGATTTGCGGCAAGGCGGCCTGCGCGGCCTCGCCCAGCGCGCCCAGGAAGGCATGCCCGCGCCAGGGGCGCAGGGCGGCCCAGGTGCTGCTCTGGTCCAGGTAGGCGGGCATGATGGCGCGCGCCAGCTTGCCCAGTTCCAGGCCGATCTGCTGCCGGCCGCCCTCGATGATGATGGGATTGAACGTCACAGCCTGCTCCCCCGGGAATTGGGACTGGCCTTTCATTGTAATTTCGATCGGTGGCTGTGCCACCGGGGACGGTTGCGTTAAGATCGTTCGCAAGCCAGGCCGCGGCCCACCCCGGGCCCCGGCCTGGCGCCCAGACTTGGCTCGCCAGGCGGTATGGGCGTAGCCTGTTGAACCCACAGGAGAAAACCATGATCAAAGGTAAAGTCGCGGCCGTCCTGATCGGTCTGTCCGCCACGATGTTTGGTTCGATATCCACCGCCGCGGCCCAGGGCAAGGAACTGGTCGTGGCCACCGATACGGCCTTCGTGCCTTTCGAGTTCAAGCAGGGCAGCACCTATACCGGTTTCGACATCGACCTCTGGGCGGCCATCGCCAAGGAGCTCAATCTCAAGTACAAGCTGCAGCCCATGGATTTCAACGGCATCATCCCGGGCCTGCAGACCAAGAACATCGACGTGGCGCTGGCCGGCATCACGATCCGCGACGACCGCAAGAAGGTGATCGATTTTTCCGACCCCTATTACGAAAGCGGGCTGGCCATTCTGGTCTCCGACAAGAACAACGACATCAAGGCCGCCAAGGACCTCTCCGGCAAAACGGTGGCCGTCAAGACCGGCACCGCGACGGTGGACTTCCTCAAGGCCCAGGTGCCCGAGGCCAAGCTCAAGCTCTTCCCCAATATCGATAATGCCTACCTCGAACTGGCCACCGGCCGCGTGGATGCCGCCGTGCACGACACGCCCAACGTCCAGTACTACGCCAATACCGCGGGCAAGGGCCGCGTGAAGGTCGTGGGCACGGTCAAGAGCGGCGACTTCTATGGCATTGCCTTCCCCAAGGGCAGCGACCTGGTGCCGCAGGTCAACAAGGCCCTGGCCGCGCTCAAGGCCAATGGCGAGTACGACAAGATCTACACCAAGTGGTTCGGCAAGGCGCCCTGATGCGCCTGGCTTGAACAAACCGGTGGCCGCCTGCGGGGCATGCTTCGTGGGCGGCCATGTTTTTTCCGCCGGGAGGGGGAAGCGTGGATTTTGATGTATCGGTAATCTGGGACGCACTGCCCAATCTGCTTGACGGCACCTTGATGACCGTCAAGATCACCCTCTGGGGGCTTGTCGGAGGTTTCATCCTGGGCGCGCTGGCCGGTGTGGCGCGAGCCTATGGGCCCTGGCTGGTCTCCGGCATCGCGCAGGTCTATGTGGCTGTCATCCGGGGCACGCCCATTGTCGTGCAGGTGATGTTCATCTACTTTGCCCTGCCGCTGCTGGTGCCGGGCATGCGGGTGGAGGCGGAGACCGCCGCCATCGCCACGCTCATCATCAACTCGGGCGCCTATATCGCGGAGATCGTGCGCGGTTCGCTGCTGTCGGTGGCGCGCGGCCTGAAAGAGGCGGGGCAGGCCATGGGCCTGCCGTTTTCGAAGATCCTGTTCTACATCATCGGGCCGGTGGCCTTCCGGCGCATGATCCCTCCCTTGGGCAACCAGTGCATCATCAGCCTGAAGGATTCATCGCTCTTCATCGTGATCGGCGTGGCCGAGCTCACGCGCCAGGGGCAGGAGATCATGGCCAGCAATTTCCGCGCGGTCGAGATCTGGTCGGCGGTGGCCATTGTCTACCTGATTCTCACCGGCCTGATGGCCCTGGGCCTGCGCCTGCTGGAAAAAAGGATGCGCATACTATGAGCATGGTCGAGTTCAAGGACGTCATCAAGCGCTTCGGCGATTCGGTCGTGCTCAACGGGATCACGGTCAATATCGACGTGGGCGAAGTCGTGGTGGTCGTGGGGCCCTCCGGCTCGGGCAAGTCGACGTTCCTGCGCTGCATCAATGTGCTGGAAACCATAGACGGCGGCGATCTGCGTGTCGACGGCATCAGCGTGCTCGGTTCGGCCGAGGACGTGCGCACCATCCGCCGCGAGGCCGGCATGGTGTTCCAGCAATTCAATCTCTTTCCGCAGATGACGGCGCTGGAGAACGTGATGTTCGGCCCGGTGCATACGCGGGGCGCCGGCCGCGACGAGGCCCGCCAGGTCGCGCGCGATCTGCTGGGCAAGGTCGGCCTGGCCGAGCGCATGGACCACTATCCATCGGAGTTGTCCGGCGGGCAGCAGCAGCGCGTGGCCATCGCCCGCGCCTTGGCCATCAAGCCCAAGCTCATGCTGTTTGACGAGCCGACGTCGGCGCTGGACCCGGAACTGCGCCACGAAGTGCTCAAGGTCATGCGCGACCTGGCCGAGGAGGGCATGACCATGGTGGTCGTCACCCACGAGATGGAATTCGCCCGCAAGGTCGGCAGCCGGCTATTGTTCATCGACGGCGGCAAGATCGCGCACGACGGCAAGCCCGAAGCCTTGCTGGGCGACCCGCCCAGCCAGCGCCTGCGGGATTTCCTGCAGCACGTGGCGTGAAGCCGCGGGCCTGGCCGGCGGGCTGCGGCGCTAGCCCTTGACGCGGACGATCTTCTGGACCTGGGGCACGTGCCGGATGGCGCGGATGACCTGGGCCAGATGCTTGCGGCTGTCGACCTGCACCGTCAGGTGCAGCGATACCGTGGACACGGCGTCATCGTGCATGGTCACATGGACGATATTGGCGTCGGCGGCCGTGACTTCGGCCGCGATGCGGCCGAGCACGCCGCGCTCGTTGCGCGTGATGATGTCCAGGCGGGTGGCCAGGTGCTTGGCCGTCTGCTTGTCCCAGGCGACGGTGACCCAGCGCTCCGGTTCGCGCAGGCGCTGCCGCATGGCGACCGGGCAGTCGGCCGTATGCACCACCAGGCCATGGCCCAGGCGCATGCCGGCAATGATGGGATCGCCGGGCAGGGGGCCGCAACAGGGCGCGAGCTGGACGGCCTGGCCTTCGTTGCCCTGGATGAGGATGGGCGCGGCGCGCGCCGAGGTGATCTCGTCGACCGCCGCCGCGGTGGTGGCCACCAGGTCGTGTTCGGGGGCGAAGCGGCGCGCCACCACGGCGGCCAGGCGCTTGCCCAGGCCGATGTCGGCCAGGATCTCGTCGCGCGAGCTGGCGCCGGTGCTGCGCGCCAGCTTGCTCCAGGCCGGGTCGTCGGCCGGCGGCATGGGCAGGTGCAGCTCTTGCAGCGTCTGCGACAGCAAGCGCTCACCGAAGGCGACCGATTCTTCGTAGCGCACCGTGCGCAAGAAGTGGCGGATCTCGGAGCGCGCGCGGCCCGTGCGCACGTAGTTGAGCCATTGCGCATTCGGGCGCGAGGCCGGCGAGGTGATGATTTCCACCGTGTCGCCGCTGGCCAGCTCCGTGCGCAGCGGCACGAACTCGCTATTGATCTTGGCGGCCACGGCCTGGTTGCCGATGTCGGTATGGATGGCGTAGGCGAAATCCACCGGAGTGGCGCCGCGCGGCAGCGAGATGATCTTGCCGCGCGGGGTGAAGACATACACCGCATCCGGGAAGAGGTCGACCTTGACGTGCTCAAGGAATTCGCCCGAGTCGCCCGTCTGGCTCTGGATGTCCAGCAGCGATTGCAGCCATTGGTGCGTGCGCTTCTGCAGCTCATTGAGCGTGAGATCGGCGTCCTTGTAGAGCCAGTGCGAGGCCACGCCCTCTTCGGCGATATGGTGCATGTCGCGTGTGCGGAACTGGAACTCCACCGGCGTGCCGTAGGGGCCTACCAGGGTGGTGTGCAGCGACTGGTAGCCATTGACCTTGGGAATGGCGATGTAGTCCTTGAACTTGCCCGGCACGGGCCGGTAGAGCTGGTGCAGCGTGCCCAGCGCCAGATAGCACTCGGGCAGGGTATGCACGATGACGCGGAAACCGTAGATGTCCAGGACCTCGGAGAAGCTTTTCTTCTGGTCCGCCATCTTGCGGTAGATGCCGTAGAGCGTTTTTTCGCGGCCCGTGACCTCGGCCTCGATGCCGGCGGCAGGCAGGGCGGCGCGTACCGCGTCCTCGATCTTGCTGATGACCTCGCGCCGGTTGCCGCGCGCGGCCAGGACGGCCTTGTACAGCACCTGGTAGCGGTTGGGATACATGGCCGCGAAGCACAGGTCCTGCAGCTCGCGGAACAGCAGGTTCAGGCCCAGGCGGTGCGCGATGGGCGCGTAGATGTCCAGGGTCTCGCGGGCGATGCGCCGCCGCTTCTCGGGGTTGACCGCGTCCAGCGTGCGCATATTGTGCAGGCGGTCGGCCAGCTTGATGAGGATGACGCGCACATCGCGCGCCATGGCCAGCAGCATCTTGCGAAAGCTCTCGGCCTGTTGCTCCGCCTTGGTCGCGAAGTCCAGGCGCTCCAGCTTGGACAGGCCGTCGACCAGCTCGGCGACCTCGGGGCCGAAGCGCTCGGCCAGCTCTTGCTTGCTCACCCCCTGGTCTTCGATCACGTCATGCAGCAGGGCGGCCGACAGCGCATTGGCGTCCAGCTTCCAGCCCGCGCAGATTTCGGTGACGGCGATGGGGTGGGAGATATACGGGGCGCCGGAGGCGCGGAACTGGCCCAGGTGGGCCTGGTCGGCGAAGCGGTAGGCTTCGCGCACCCGTTCGACGTCCTTGGGTTCGAGATAGGTGCTGATGATCTCGGTCAGGGGCGCCAGCGAGGCGATGGGGGAGGCCGCGTTCTCGACGGCGGCAGCCTGCTGCGGCGTGGGCGCGGGCCCGCCGTTGGCTAGCGCCTTTTTACCGCCGCGCCGGCCCAGGCGCGACCCGGCGCGCAGCGCTGCGAGTAGACCTGAAGAGGCATACTTCAGTCCGGGAAAAGCCATGCTAGCCGCCTCCCCGGCCGGGCTCAGGTCGGGACTTTACGCAGCATTTCCAGGCCGGTCAGGCCGGAGGCGATTTCACGCAGCGCGGTCACGGTCGGCTTGTCCTTGCTGTCCAGGCGCGGGGCATGGCCTTGCGCCAGCTCGCGGGCGCGGTAGGTCGCCGCCAGCGTGAGCTTGAATCGGTTGGGGATCTGGTTCAGACAATCTTCGACAGTGATGCGGGCCATGGAATTACCTGGATATGCTGACGTTGGGAACGGGGCGTTTCAGTGCGATGCGGGGATGCCGAGCTGCGCAAACAGCCTGGCGTTGCGCGCCGCCTGAGACGAAAAACGCAGCCGCGCGGCGCTGATGACTTGCATCAGCTCCGACAAGGCTACGCTAAATTCTTGATTAATAATAACATATTCGCATTCGGGCGCATGGGCGATTTCGCCGCCGGCGGCCAGCAGTCGGCGCGAGATCACCTGCTCGGAATCCTGCCCGCGGGCCTTCAGGCGCGCCTCGAGTTCTTCGATCGAAGGCGGCAGGATGAAGATGCCGATGGCCTCGGGGTAGCGCTGCTTGACCTGGCGGGCGCCCTGCCAATCGATTTCCAGCAGGACGTCGCGGCCCGCGGCGGTCGCCTCGTCGATGAGGTCGCGCGGCGTGCCGTAGAAATTGCCGTGCACCTCGGCCCACTCCAGCAGGCTATTGGCCTCGCGCAGGGCGGCGAAGGCTTCCTTGGTGACAAAACGATATTCACGGCCATCCTGTTCGCCGGGGCGCGGGGCGCGGGTGGTGGCGGAGACGGACAGCGTGATGGACGGGTCGCGGTCGAGCAGGGCGCGGACCAGGCTGGATTTGCCGGCGCCACTGGGGGCGACGACCATGAAGACATTGCCGGAATGAGCGGACATGGAAGAGAAACGCACGGTACGAGAGACGAAGCATAGCAAATCGGGCGCTTGGCCGGGCGGCGCGTGTCCATCGGCATCGTCCGCACAAGCGAGGATTCCGTCACGCCCGCTTTCAATCCGGGGACGGGGTTTGGGTTAGGATTCCTGCATTGCGAATCTTGGTGGAGAAGCTTATGCAATCTAACGACACGCCCGGCTCCCGGGTGGCGCTGGTCACCGGCGCGGGCACCGGCATCGGCCGCGCGGTGGCGCTTGAATTCCTGGCCCAGGGGTACAAGGTGGTGCTGGCCGGCCGGCGCCGCGAACCCTTGGAGCAGACGCGCATCGCCGCCGGCGAGGACGGAGCGCGCGCCCTGGTCGTGCCGACCGACGTCACGCAGGAGGCGGAGGTCCGGGCCTTGTTCGACGAGATCCAGCGCGAGTACGACCGCCTGGACGTGCTCTTCAACAATGCCGGACGCAATGCGCCGGCCGTGCCCATCGAGGACCTGCCCGTGGACGTGTGGCGCTCGGTGGTCGACACCAACCTGACCGGCATGTTCCTGTGCGCGCAGGCAGCGATCCGCCTGATGAAGGCGCAAAGCCCGCGCGGCGGGCGCATCATCAACAATGGCTCGATTTCGTCGCATGCGCCGCGGCCGTATTCGATCGCCTATACGGCGACCAAGCATGCCGTCACCGGCCTGACCAAGTCGATTTCGCTGGACTGCCGGGCCTACGGCATTGCCTGCGGCCAGATCGATATCGGCAATGCCGCCACCGACATGACCGAACGCATGGCCAAGGGCGTATTGCAGGCGGATGGCTCGACCCGCGTGGAGCCGCGCATGGACGTCGCCCATGTGGCGCAGGCCGTGGCGGGCATGGCGCAGCTGCCGCTGGACGCCAATGTGCAGTTCATGACCATCATGGCCACCAACATGCCCTTCGTGGGCCGCGGCTGAGGGCGGCGCGGCCCCGTGTCAGCTGGCGTTCTGGGCCAGCAGCGGCGCGGGGCGGTCGTCGAGATAACTGCGCGCGCCGACGTAGCGCTTGGACCAATAGCCGTTGTCCAGCTTGTCCACGCGCACCTTGGCGCCGCGCGAGGGCGCATGCACGAACTGGTTCTGGCCGATATAGATGCCCACGTGCGAGGTGACGCCGCGGCGATTGGTCGCGAAGAACACCAGGTCGCCCGGGCGCAGCTGGCGGCGATTGACGTTGTTGCCCGACTGGCGCTGCGCGCGCGAAGTGCGCGGCAGGTCGATGCCAGCCGTCTCGCGGAACACGAACAGGGCCAGCCCGCTGCAATCGAAGCCATCGACGGGATCGTCGCCGCCCCAGCTATAGGGTGTGCCGATCTTGTCCAGGCCGGCCTGCACGATGCGTTCGCGCAGCGTGGGCACGGTCGCTTCATTGGCCAGGCTCAGGCCTTGCAGCGTGCCCAGGGCAGTGGGATGCAGCGAGGCCTGGGCCGCGCCGGAAAAACAGAGCGCCAGCAGGGGGGCGCAGAACAAAGCAGACAACGTGGACCATTGTCGGCGGACTTTTCGCGTGGGAGGAGTCATGCGGCACTTCGGACAGCAAAGTGTGGACGGATGGCTTCAGAGAACTTGTCTCTTACGTGTAAGCCGGCGGCAAAGCGCCACCTTAACAGCAGCGCGCCGCGAACGGTAATGAAATAGTATTTCATTACATCTTTCATCTGCTGCAGGATTTTTGTTGCCCGATGTGCCCGCCGTGGGCGACGCGGCGGGCAGGGCGGCGATGCGGCATAATCGGCTACGCGCGCCGTCCCGGCCGCGCGGCAGCAGGGAAAGAGATCCATGAGTGCAGTCTATTCAGCAGCCAGTCTCTACCGTCCGGAACCCATCCCCTTTGAGCGCTTCGACGATGCGCGCGCCGCCGTCGAGCGCCTGACCGAGATCTACAACCGCAATACGGCCTTCTTGCGGCAGGCCTTCCAGGATGTGCTGCACGGGCGCAGCCTGGCCGGGCGCGTGCGCGCCTACTATCCCGCCTTGCGGATCTCCGTGCAGACCTATGATCCCATCGATTCGCGGTTGTCCTATGGGCATGTGGCCGAGCCCGGGCGCTACCAGACCACGATCACGCAACCCGCCCTGTTCACCGACTATCTGGCCGAACAGATCGGCCTGCTGCTGCAGAACCACGGCGTGCCGGTCGAGGTGGGCGAATCGGATATGCCCATCCCGCTGCATTTCGCCTTTCCGGAGGGCGCCTATGTGGAGGGCGAGCACCTGGATAGCCTCAAGCGGCCGCTGCGCGACCTGTTCGACGTGCCCGATCTGGCGGTGACCGACGACGCCATCGTCAACGGATCCTGGCGCGGACGCGACGGCGAGCCGCATCCGTTGGCGCCCTTTACCGCCACGCGGGTGGACTATTCGCTGCATCGCCTGCAGCATTACACGGCGACCGCGCCCTCGCACTTCCAGAATTTCGTGCTGTTCACCAACTACCAGTTTTATGTGGACGAGTTCTGCGTGCGCGCCCGCGCCCTGATGGCCGAAGGCGGCGGCGACTACGACGCCCTGGTCGAACCGGGCAACCGCATTACCCGGCGCGGCGAGACCGCCTCGTCCGCCGATCCGGCGCAGCGCCTGCCGCAGATGCCGGCCTATCACCTCATCCGCCCCAACCATTCGGGCATCACGCTGGTCAACATCGGCGTGGGGCCGTCCAACGCCAAGACCATCACCGACCACATCGCGGTGCTGCGCCCGCATGCCTGGCTGATGCTGGGACATTGCGCCGGGCTGCGCGATTCGCAGCGCCTGGGCGACTATGTGCTGGCGCACGGCTACGTGCGCGACGACCATGTGCTGGATGCCGACCTGCCGACATGGGTGCCGGTGCCTCCGCTGGCCGAGGTGCAGGTGGCGCTGGAGCAGGCCGTGCAGGAGGTGGCGGGCCTGTCGGGCTGGGACCTCAAGCGCATCATGCGCACGGGCACCGTGGCCACCATCGACAACCGCAACTGGGAGCTGCGCGACCAGGGCGAGCTGGTGCAGCGTTTCGCGCAGTCGCGCGCCATCGCCCTGGACATGGAATCGGCCACCATCGCGGCCAATGGATTCCGCTTCCGGGTGCCTTATGGCACCTTGCTCTGTGTCTCCGACAAGCCCCTGCACGGCGAGCTGAAGCTGCCCGGCATGGCCAGCGCCTTCTACCGCAGGCAGGTCAACCAGCACTTGGAGATCGGCATCCGCGCGCTGGAGCTGTTGCGCGGCATGGCGCCCGAACGCCTGCATTCCCGCAAGCTGCGCTCTTTCACCGAGACCGCCTTTCAATAGGCCCGCGGGTTCCACGCCGTTGTAACACTGCGCGACCATACTCGCGGCTTTGCATTCACAGGGGAGAACGAAATGCAAGCCGCGAACCCGCGCAAGGCGATCCGCTATCGCCGCTGGATGGCCATCCTGGTCTTGCCCTTGGCGCTGGCTGCCTGCAGCAGCAGCGACCATGACGACGACCAGGCCGCCGCGCCGCCCGCCACGACGCCGCCCGCCACCACCGAGCCCGCGCGCAATACCGCCTACCTGAACACCCAGGCGGGCGATGTGATCGCCGTGCGCATCGAAGAGCTGCGGCCCACGCAAGCCGCCATCGGCTATGACCAGATCTATTACAAGCTGGGACGCTGGCAGGGCGACTTCGATCGGCCCAACTGGCAGGGCAACGATGCGCAGATGCTGGACTACCTGAACCGCACCGTGGGCAAGAAGTTCGACGACTACTGTGAAGATACGGGCCAGGACGCGCGCGCCCAGGCCTTCCAGACTCTCGCCGAGGCGCGCGCCGCCCGCCTGGACGACCCGGCCACCTTTGCCTGCAAGGACGCGCCCGGCACCCATGCCGACGCGATGAAGACCGTGGTGGTGGGCTGGGACGGCAATCTCTATCTCACCGACGGCCATCATTCCTTCTCGTCCCTGCGGGAGATCTTCGATGGCGGCCCCAAGCTCAAGGTCTGGGTCAAGGTCAACGCCAATTACAGCGATATGACGAGCGCCGCGGCCTTCTGGCAACGGATGGTCGACGAAGGCCGCGCCTGGCTGCGCGATGGCGCCAACCAGGCCATCACCGTCGATCAGCTGCCCACGCGCCTGGGCCTGGCCAGCGACAGCGAGCCTGGCGGCATGCAGGAAGATCCCTATCGTTCGCTGGTCTATTTCACGCGCGACATCGGCTACACCAATGGCGGCTTGCCCGAGTTCGCCGAGTTCCTGTGGGGCGAGTGGCTGCGCAAAGAGACCGAAGCGGGCCGCCTGCCGCCCATGTCCGCCTTCAAGCTCAAGGCGCCTGACAGCGCGGCCGATATCCTGGCCGTGAGTACGCTGAAAAAAGACCTGACCCGCGCGGACAGCAACACCAGTTATGCCGCCTTCGTGCGTGAAGCCGCCCTGCGGATGAGCTCGCTGGCCGACGGCGATGTGGTCTTCGGCGATCGCACCGCCGCGCAACTGGGCCGCGTGGCCCTGGTGGCGGGCGCCGACAGCGGCACGCCGACCAAGACGGCGCGCGACACGCTCGAAGAGCTGCCGCGCAATGACGTCAAGGCCGACCTTTCGCCGCGCGGCGCGGGCAAGCTCTGGTTCGCGGTCAACTACCGCGCTTGCGGCAAACCCGCCGCGGGCACCTGCTGGGGCTGGTAAAGAGGCTCGCGGGGGGCGGCGCGATGGGCCGCCCTCTTGACGCGCCATGGGCCGGCCGGCGCGGGCTGCGGCTACACTCCCGGAATTCCGCGCTGGCAGCGCCCCGGGGCCAGGCGGGCAGCCGAGCCCTCATTCCTCCTTCCATGTCGCACCCCGATTCATTCAACCTGAAGCAGATCGCCATCCCGGCGTTCGGCCCATCGCTGCTCTACGGCATCAGCAACGGCGCCATTCTTCCCGTCATCGCGCTCACCGCGCGCGACCAGGGCGCATCGGTGGCCACCGCCGGCCTGATCGCCGCCTTGATCGGGGTCGGCTCGCTGCTCTCCAATATTCCGTCCGCCCTCATCACCGAGCGCTTCGGCGAAAAGCGCGCCATGGCCGGCGCGGCCCTGGTCAGCGTGATCGGCCTGCTGCTGGTGATCGGCGTGCCCAGGCTCTGGGTGCTGGCGCTGGCCATGCTGATGCAGGGATGCGCGCAGTCGGTGTTCCAGCTGGCGCGCCAGAGCTACATGATCGAGGTCGTGCCGCTGGCCTACCGGGCACGCGCGCTGTCCACGCTGGGTGGGACGACGCGGATCGGCACCTTCATCGGCCCCTTCGCCGGTGCGGCGCTGATCCATTTCCTGGGACTGGACGGCGCCTATTGGGTCGCCATCTGCGCCATGCTCGGCGCGGGGCTGATCGCCATCAAGGCGCCCGATATCGGGCCCGCGGGCGTGCCCGGCGCGCCGCGCGCGCGCATGGGCGACGTCGCGCGGGACCATCGCGGCGTGTATGCCACGCTGGGCGTGGGCGTCATGCTGCTCAGCGCGCTGCGCGCCTCGCGCCAGGTCGTGATTCCGCTGTGGGCCGACCATCTCGGCCTGGACGCCACCACCACCTCGCTCATCTACGGCCTGGTCGCCGCGATCGACATGTCGGTTTTCTATCCGGCGGGCAAGGTCATGGACCAGCGCGGCCGCCTGTGGGTGGCGCTGCCCAGCACGCTGCTGATGGGGCTCAGCCTGATGGCGATCCCGCTGACCGGCGGGGCGGTGAGCTTCGTCCTGGTTTCGGTAATGCTGGGGTTCGGCAACGGCATCGGGTCGGGCATCGTGATGACGCTGGGCGCCGACGCCGCGCCGGCGGGCGCCCGCACGCAATTTCTCGGCATCTGGCGGTTCATGGCCGACCTGGGATCGAGCGGCGGGCCGGTGGCGCTATCGGCGCTGACGGCCCTGGTCTCGCTCGGCGGCGCCTCGTTCGGCGTCGGCGCCCTGGGCCTGGTGGCGGCCGGCGTCTTCTGGCGCTGGCTGCCGCGCAGCGCGCCCAGGCGGGCATAAGGGCCGGCCGGCGATCGCGCCGGCCCGGGCATTACTCGATGTTCTGCGCCTGTTCGCGCATCTGTTCGATGAGCAGCTTCAGGTCCATGGCGGCGCGGGTGACTTCCAGGCTGCCGGCCTTGGAGCCCAGGGTGTTGGCTTCGCGGTTCATTTCCTGGAAGAGGAAGTCCAGGCGCTTGCCGGCGCTGCCCTTGCCTTTGCCGCCGGCCTTGCCGCCGCCTTCGCCCAGCAGATGGCGCAGTTCTTCGAGGTGCGAGCGCAGCCGCGAGAGTTCTTCGGCCACGTCGATGCGCAGGGCGAAGAGGCCGGCCTCCTGGGCCACGCGCTCGGTCAGCTCGGCGCCACTGATGTGGGCAAAGCCGCCGGGGAAGGCGGCCTCCAGGCTTTCGCGCAGCTTGGTGGCGAGTTTTTCGCGATGCTCGGCCAGCAGCTGCGGCAAATGGCCTTCGACCAGTTCGACGATACGGCCCACGCCGTCGGCGCATTCGCGCATCATGAGGGCCAGGCGTTCGCCTTCGCGGGCGCGGCCGTCCTGCAGTTGGCCGAGGGCTTGCTGGGCCGCCGTCATGCAGGCTGCACCCCAGATCTGCGGGTCCAGTGCGTCATTGCCGCGCTGGCCAGGCCAGTTCAGGAGTTCGACCAGGCGCGGCGCGCTGACTTCGGGCAGGACGCGGCGAGCGGCCTGCAGCTGGTCGGCCAGCAGGCCGAGCCACTGCGGATCGAGCTGGGTGACTTCCGTGCCGGCATTGCGGGTGAAGCTG
The DNA here is from genome assembly GCF_001548475.1 of Bordetella hinzii LMG 13501. Classification (GTDB taxonomy): domain Bacteria; phylum Pseudomonadota; class Gammaproteobacteria; order Burkholderiales; family Burkholderiaceae_B; genus Bordetella; species Bordetella hinzii. The sequence continues at coordinate 48,832 of NZ_LRUJ01000030.1, read as the reverse complement.
ACGCGCACCTCTACCTTGCCGCGTGCCAGCTGGCTGGTCAGCAGTTCACGCAGCGGGGTTTCGGCATGGCGCAGCTCGTCGGGCAAACGGAAATAGAGGTCGAGAAAGCGGCTGTTGACGCTGCGCAATTCGAGCGCGAGCGAGCCTTGTTCGAGATCGACACGGGCGTTGCCGAACGCGGTCATGCTGCGAATCATGGTGGATATTCCTGGAAATACAGGGGCGCAAGCCCCGAGGCGCGGGATTATGCCGGCAGAATAACCGATGAGGCGGGGCGCGCACGTACAATCCCGCTATTGATCTTTGCCTGATGACGATTCTGGAGTCCGCCTTGACCACTTCCGACACTTCCGCCCGCGCCGATGGCCGCGCCGTCGACGCCCTGCGTCCGTTCCGCCTGAAGCGCGGTTTCACGCGCTATGCCGAAGGGTCGGTTCTGGTGGAGGCGGGCAACACCCAGGTGCTCTGCACGGCCAGCGTGCTGGACAAGGTGCCGCCTTTCCTGAAGGGCAGGGGCGAGGGCTGGGTGACGGCGGAATACGGCATGCTGCCGCGCGCCACGCATACGCGCGGCGAGCGCGAGGCGGCCCGCGGCAAGCAAAGCGGCCGCACCCAGGAAATCCAACGCCTGATCGGCCGCTCGCTGCGCGCCGTGGTCGATCTGAAACTCCTGGGCGAGCGCACGCTGCACCTCGATTGCGACGTGCTGCAGGCTGACGGCGGCACGCGCTGCGCCAGCATCACCGGCGCCTGGGTGGCCACGGCCGACGCGGTGGCGCTCCTGATGGCGCGCGGCGATCTGGCGCAGAACCCGATCCGCGACCATGTGGCGGCGGTTTCCGTGGGCCTGGTGGGCGGACGCGCCGTGCTGGACCTGAATTACGAAGAGGATTCGGCCTGCGAGGCCGACGTCAATGTCGTCATGACCGGTTCGGGCGCCTTCGTGGAAGTGCAGGGCACGGGCGAGGAGGCGACGTTCACGCGGGCCCAGCTCGACAGCATGCTGGCCTTGGCCGAAGGGGGGATCGCCCAGCTGGTGGCCGCCCAGCGCGCGGCGCGCAGCTGATGCGGGCCGCGGCCAGGATGCCTGGCGGCGGCATGGGTCATTTAAGATGTATTATAAATACATCTTAAATACGCCAAACGGACCCGGCCATGACGCAAGAGCCCTTATGCACTGAAGAGGATCTGCACGATCTCGTGCACGCCTTTTATGCGCGGGTGCGCGCCGATGCGCGCCTGGGGCCTATCTTCAATACGCATGTGCGGGATTGGGATGAGCACCTGGCCAAGCTGGTGGACTTCTGGTCGGCCATCTTGCTGCGCACGCGGCGTTTCAGCGGCACGCCCATGCCCAAGCACGCGGCCTTGCCCGGCCTGGACGCCGGTTTGTTCGAGCATTGGCTGGCGCTTTTCCGGGACACGGCGCGGGCGCAGCCCAACCAGGCCATGGCCGCCCAGGCCTGCGCGATGGCCGAACGCATCGCGCAAAGCCTGTGGCTGGGCTACCAATTGAGCCGCGACCCCCAGGCAGCGCCCAGGGAATTGCAGCTGCCCTGAGCGCGGGGCGGCCTCAGGCGGGCAGCAGGGCGTCCACCCTGGGGCGTTCGGCCAGGTTCCAGACCGTATCGATCAATCCGCGCAGCTCTTCGGGGCGGGCCGCGCCGGCGTATTGGCCCAGGCTCAGCATCTTGGCTTCGATCTCGGCGCGCGACAGCGTGTTGCCCGGATCGCCCTTGGGCTCGTCCACGCGGGCGCTCAGCTCGCGACCGTCGGTCGTGCGGACCTTGACCTTGCCGATCCAGCGTTGCGGATAGGCCTGGTCCACCTCGGGGTCCAGCGTCATGGTGGTGCGCTCGCGCCAGGTGGCCATGGCCGGGTCGTCCAGCGCGGCATCGAACTCGGCCAGCCCCGCGCGGCCTTTCAGCGCGATCAGGCCCAGCACCGTGCCCATGGAAAACTTGGATTGATGGACTGTGGCCGGGTTGACGACCGGGCCCAGCACGTCCAGCGCGCCCTGGTGCACGAGGGCCTCGATGCTGGCGATGTCGCCGGCGCCCAGTTGGTTGTCACGCATCAGGGCCTGCAAGGCGTCGGCGGCGGGATGGGTGTGGCGGCAGGAGGCGTGATATTTGAACGAGGTCTCGGCCAGCGCCCAGCGCTCGCCCAGCCGGTCGGTCAGGCGCGAGGGGTCGGCGTCGCGCGACATGCCGGCGGCCAGGCCCTGCGGGCCTTCCAGGATCTGGCGCGCGCCGGTGAAGCCGTCGCGCGCCAGATAGGCGGCCGTGATGCCGGCGGCCACCGCGTGGGCGGTATGCAGCTGCTTGGAGTCGGCGGCATCGCGCAGGAATTCCCACAGGCCGGCCGATTGGGTGCCGGCCGATCCCAGCGCATTGAGCATGCGCTCGGGGTCCAGGCCGAGCAGGCGGCCCACGGTGACGGCGGCGGCCAGCGTGCCCACGGTGGCCGTGGTGTGGAAGATCTTGTAGTGCGAGCGGCCCAGGAATTCGCCCACCCGGATCCCGACCTCGTAGCCCGCGACGGCGGCGGTCAGCACGTCGCGGCCCGACAGGCCCAGGGCCTGGGCCACGGCCAGCGCCGGCGGGAAGATCACCGCCGCGGGGTGGAAGACCGAACCGTTATGCACGTCATCCTGCTCGACCACGTGGGCGGCTGCGGCATTGACCATGGCGGCGAACAGCGGCGAGCTGCGGCGCCGGTTCACAAGGATTTCCGCGGGTCCGTCGGCCGGGCCCATGGCCTGGGCGTAGCCGGCCATGATCTGCACCGGGCGCGCGCCGGCGCCGGCCAGGATGGAGGCCAGGGTGTCCAGCAGCAGGTCTTCGGCGCGGCGCAGCACCGGCGCCGGGATGTCTTCGTAACGGAGTTGGCTGGCGAAAGTGGCCAGCACAGCGCTGGGAGAGGTGGTCATGGCGGTCAGAAGGAGCGGGGCAGGCCCAGCACGTGCTCGGCGACGTAGGAGAGGATCAGGTTGGTCGAGATGGGCGCGACCTGGTAGAGCCGGGTCTCGCGGAACTTGCGTTCGACGTCGTATTCGTTGGCAAAGCCGAAGCCGCCATGGAACTGCAGGCAGGCGTTGGCGGCCTCCCACGAGGCATCGGCGGCCAGCAGCTTGGCCATATTGGCCTGGGCGCCGCAGGGCAGGTGGGCGTCAAAGCGGCGCGCGGCCTCGAAGCGCATGAGGCTGGCGGCCTCCACATTGATATGGGCTCGCGCGATGGGGAATTGCACTCCCTGGTTCTGGCCGATGGGCCGGCCGAAGACCACGCGCTCCTTGGCGTAGGCGGTGACCTTGTCGACGAACCAATACCCGTCGCCGATGCACTCGGCGGCGATCAGCGTGCGTTCGGCGTTCAGGCCGTCCAGGATGTACTTGAAACCCTTGCCTTCCTCGCCGATCAGGCTCTCGGCGGGGATCTCCAGGTTGTCAAAAAAGAGTTCGTTGGTCTCGTGGTTGACCATATTGGGAATGGGCCGCACCTGCATGCCGTGCTTGACGGCATGGTGCAGGTCCACCAGGAAGATGGACATGCCCTCGGATTTGCGCGTGACCTGGTCCAGCGGCGTGGTGCGGGCCAGCAATATCATCAGGTCGGAGTGCTGCACGCGCGAGATCCAGACCTTCTGGCCATTGATCACATAGCGGTCGCCGCGCTTGACGGCCGTGGTCTTGATGCGCGTGGTGTCGGTGCCGGTGGTCGGCTCCGTCACGCCCATGGATTGCAGGCGCAGTTCACCGCTGGCGATGCGGGGCAGGTACTCGCGTTTCTGCGCCTCCGAACCGTGGCGCAGCAGCGTGCCCATGTTGTACATCTGGCCGTGGCAGGCGCCCGAATTGCCGCCGCTGCGATTGATTTCCTCCATGATGATGGAGGCCTCGGTCAGGCCAAGGCCCGAGCCGCCGTATTCCTGCGGGATCAGGGCGGCCAGCCAGCCGGCTTCGGTCAGCGCGCGGACAAATTCCTCGGGATAGCCGCGTTCTTCGTCGATCTTGCGAAAATACTCGGCCGAAAATTGGCTGCAAAGGCTGCGGACGGCTTCGCGGATGTCCTGGTAATCGTTCTGGGTGTCCTGCATGGGCGGGCTATGATCGGGTTTGTAAAAAGGGGGAACAGGCAGACTGTGCCGCAAAGGCGGCCGGCCTGCCAATTTCGCATTGCTTAATACCGGGTTATCCAAACCCGAAGCACCAGGAAAAACAGGCATGGCAACGCATTTCGACCTCACGGACCTGCAGCTGATGGTTCATATCGGAGACTGGCACAGCCTGACCAGGGCGGCCGAGAAATCGCATCTGTCCCTGCCGGCGGCCAGCACCCGGGTCAAGAATCTCGAGGAGCACTTCGGCACCCAATTGCTGTACCGCAACAGCCAGGGCGTGACCCTGACCCCGTCGGGCGAGGCGCTGACCCGCCATGCGCGCACCGTCATGCAGCAGATCGAGCAGCTGCGCGGCGACATGCAGGAGTTCGCCCGCGGCGTCAAAGGCCACGTCCGGGTCCTGGCCAACACCACGGCCAGCACGGAGTTCATGCCGGCGGTGCTGGCGCGCTATCTGGCGGTCCATCCGGACGTCAATGTCGAGCTGCGCGAGCGCCTGAGCTATCTCATCGTGCGCGCCGTGGCCGACGGTTCGGCCGATATCGGCGTGGTGGCCGGCTGCGCGCCGGATCCCAAGCTGCAGTTCATTCCCTACCGCAACGACAGGCTGGTGCTGGTGACCGCGCGCCGTCACCCGCTGGCCGGCGAAGAGGCCGTGCCTTTCGCCGACACGCTGGGCTTTGACTACGTGGGCTTGTCCGAATGGAGCGCCATCCATCCCTTCCTGGTGCAGGCCGCGGCCACACTGGGCCGGACGTTCCGTTTCCGCATCGAGGTCGGCAACTTCGAGGCGGCCTGCCGCATGATCGAAAGCGGCGTGGGCATAGGCGTGATCCCCGAGTCGGTGGCGCTGCGCTATGCGCGGGTGCTGGACATCGCCGTTGTGCCGCTGACCGATGAATGGAGTGTGCGCCAGCTGCATATCTGTGTGCGCGACCTGGAGGCCCTGCCGGTCTTCGCGCGCGAGCTGGTGCAGACCATGATCGACGACATCCCCGAGGACGAAGTCCTGGATTGATGTCAAGAAACTGCCATTGTCGGCCAGGATAATCGGCGCACCGCGCCCTTTCGGGTTTGGGCGCCTGTTCTTGGATGACTATGGCTAAGCATCTGCGGGTCGCGACGGCCCTGACCGCCACGATGGTGGTTTTTGTTCTTCTTTTCGTCGCGGCCGCCGCGGCGGGGGTGATGGCGCTGCGCGCCAACCGGGCCCATATCGAGGCCCTGGGGCGGGGCAATATTGAGCGCGCCAACGAGCTGAGCGACACGACGGCGCGGCTGTTCCAGGCGCGTGCCCAGCTGGCCGACGCCAAGACCTTCATGGAAGGCGGCCTCGAAGAAGACCGCAATGCCGCGCTGGCGCGCGCCGAAAGCCTGCTGACATCGGCGGCCCAGAGCGCGGCCCGGCTGCGCGCCAATCCCGACGCGGGCGAGGCCCGCTATGACGCGGTGCTCGCCGCCTATGGGAACCTGGCCGACAAGGCGCTGCTGCCGCTGGCCGCCGCCATCAAGGGCTGGAACGGCATCCAGGCCAACCAGTTGAGCGACAAGACGCTGCCGGCGGCCACTGACGGCTATGTGCGGGCGGTCGACGCCTATCAAGGCCATGCGCGCCAACAAGGGCGCGAGCTGCTGGCCCAGGCCGGGCAGATGGCCGACCGCATGGCGCTGGGCGCGGGGGTGCTGCTGCTGGCGGTGGGCGCGCTGGCGCTGGCCATCCGCCTGGCCTTCCGGCGCGCCGTGCTGCGCCCCTTGACCGAGGCAGGCCGCCACTTCGAGCGTATCGCCGACGGCGACCTGACCGGCGGCATCGCCGATCGCGGCGACAACGAGATCGGGGTGCTCTACCGCGCCATGGGCCGCATGCAGGGCGGGCTGACGCAGGCGGTGGCCAGCGTGCGCAGCGGCGTGGAGGCCATCCATGACGGCGTGGCCGAGATCGCCGCGGGCGCGGGCGACATGTCCAACCGCGTGGCCCGCCAGGCCGCCACGTTGCAGGAGACGGCCGCCAGCATGACGGGGCTGGCCGATACCGTGAACCAGACCGCGCACAATGCCGACGCGGCCAGCCGCCAGGCCGAGGGCGCGGCGCGCCTGGCCCGCGATGGCGGCACGGCCGTCCAGGATGCCGTCCAGAGCATGCAGGAAATCTCGGCTTCGGCCGAGCGTATCGGGGAAATCGTGGGCGTGGTCGACAGTATCGCCTTCCAGACCAATATCCTGGCGCTGAACGCGGCGGTCGAGGCCGCGCGGGCCGGCGAGCAGGGCAAGGGCTTTGCCGTGGTGGCCGCCGAAGTGCGTTCGCTGGCGCAGCGCAGCGCCCAGGCCGCCCGGGAAATCAAAGGCCTGATCGAAGAATCGCGCGAGCGCGTGGCCGCCGGTTCGCGCCATGTGGCCCAGGCCGGGCGGACCATGGATGCCATGGTCTCGGCGGTCGATGGTGTGATGCGCCTGGTGAGCGATATCTCGCATGCCAGCGCCGAGCAGGCCGCCGGCATCACGGCGGTGAACCGGGCGGTCGCCGATGTCGACCGGGGCACGCAGGAGAATGCGGCCATGGCCGAGCAGACGGCCGCCGCGGCCATGGCGCTGGAGACGCAGGCGCAGGCTTTGCGCGCGGCGGTGGCGGTGTTCCGCCTGCGCGAGGGGCAGGGCGGCGAGCCCCGCCCCGCCGTGGCTTCAGACCGGGTGGCGGTAGGTTTCGAGCACCATGGCAAGGTCCCCATGCTTGACCTTGTGCTTGACGTGGGCGGCCGCTGAAGCGATGTCTTCGGGCCGCACGCGGGTGCCCGCTTCGGCCAGGTTGGCCGGCTGCACCCGCAGGGCGCCTATGCCCAGCGTCACGAACGGAAAGAAACGCAGGCTGCCGTAGCGGTCTTCGGCGCGGATGCCGCCTTCGCCGCGGGCCTGCGCGTCATAGAGCCCCATGGCGCGCTCGTTGAACTCCTCGATCACGCGCGTGAGGCGGGCCTGCCAGTCCGGACTGCGCAAGGCCACCACGAAGTCATCGCCGCCCACGTGGCCGACGAAGTCGCGCTGGGCGTCGCAATGGCGCCGGATGATCTCGGCGCACAGCAGGATCATGTCGTCGCCGCGCCAATAGCCATAGACATCATTGAAGGGCTTGAAGTTGTTCAGGTCGGCATAGCCGATGACGAATTCGCCCGGTCCCTCCAGCAGCTGGGCAATGTGCTTGCTGATAGGGATGTTGCCCGGCAGCGAGGTGAGGGGGTTGGCATAGCGGGCGGCTTCCAGGCGGATCTCGGTCACCGAACGCACCAGCGCCTCGCCCGTGCCCAGGCCGTCGTAGCGGCCATTGCGCGTGATGATGAAGCCGTCGGCCAGATAGCGCTGGTCCTCCGAGGTGAGCACATGGCTGAGCTGGTCGATGGAGGTGCCGATATCGACCAGCACCGGTTCGGCGTTCATGAAGGTGTCGCAGCGGTTGCGGCCGAAGAGGTCGCGGGTGTAGCGCTGCGAGTAATGCTCAAGGAAGTCGCGGCGGTTGATGATGCCGACCGGGCGGTCCTGGTCGTCGAGCACGGCCAGCGCGTGCTGGTGACGCTGTTCCTGGAAAATGCGGTGCACGTCGTCATTGCTATGGCGGGCCAGGTAGACCGCCGGACCCTCGGCGCGCAGATGCAGCGCGGTGCGCCCGGAGCCGGCGGCCTTGGCCGTGCGCGGCGAGATGGGCAGCAAGGCGTCCAGGGCCGTGGGCAGCCGGGACGCGGGCTGGCCTTGCGGATAACCCAGGCACCAGCCCTGGGCGTAGCGGATGCCCAGGTCGGCGATGGCAAGCAGGTCTTCCTGTGTCTCGATGCCTTCGGCGATCACGGCGGTATTGAGCTGCTGGGCCACGCCCAGCATGCCGCGCACCAGGGCGAGGCGGTTCTCGTCGCGGCTGATGTCGCGGAAGAAATAACGGTCGATCTTGACCAGGTCCGGGCGCAGCTCCAGCCAGAGCTGCAGGCAGGCGTGGCTGACGCCATAATCGTCCAGCGCCAGCTTCATGCCGGCCTGGCGCAGGCATTGAAGGGCCTGGCGCAGGGCATGGATGTCTTCGCGTTCGGGATGGTGCTCGGTCAGCTCGATGACGATGCGCGTGGCCGCCAGGCCGGTGTCGCCTTGCAGGCGTTGCGGCAGGTCGCGGCCCCAGCGCGTCCAGTATTCGATGATGCTGGCGCCGGACAGATTGAGAAACAGCTTGCCCTCGCCGCGCAGGCGCACATAGTCGGCCGCGCCGGCGCGGAAGCACTCCCATTCGAGGTCATGGCACAGGCCCAGCCGGCGGGCTTCGGCGAACAGGGCGTCGGGCAAGTGCAGCGGGCTGTCCGCGGGGCCGCGGATAAGGCTCTCGTGGCCATAGATACGGCCCTGGCTCAGGTCGGCCACGGGCTGGTAGCGCGCCTGCAACAGGCGGCGCTGGATCAGCCACGGCAGGTTGGCGGCTGGGGTTTCGGCATCTAGCAATGGGTTCATGCTCAGGCGGTAAGGGGCCGCCACGGGCGGCAGGACTTCCCATCATGAAGGGGCTTTGTGTCGCGTTTGTTGCAAATTGTCATGACTATGGCGCAACCGGGACGCGGCAAACGGACGGCGGGGGCCGTGATTACAATAGTGGCCATGTCTGCCGCCATTCCCACTTCTTTGCGCCGCGTCGTGCTGGCTTCCAATAATCCCGGCAAGCTGCGCGAGTTTGCCGCGCTGTTCGCCCCGCTGGGCATCGAGCTCGTGCCCCAGGGCGAGCTGGGTGTTCCCGAGGCCGAGGAACCGCACGTCACCTTTGTGGAAAACGCCCTGGCCAAGGCCCGACACGCCAGTCTGGCGACCGGCCTGCCGGCCCTGGCCGACGATTCCGGCCTGTGTGTGCAGGCCTTGGGCGGGGCGCCCGGCGTCTATTCGGCCCGTTATGCGCAGCGCGAGACCGGCGCGCCCAAGGGAGACGCCCAGAACAACGCCTTGCTCCTCGAAAGACTGCAAGGGCAGGCCGACCGGCGCGCCTGGTACGTGGCCTTGCTGGTGCTGGTGCGCCACGCCGAAGATCCCTGTCCGCTGATCGGCGAAGGCCATTGGCATGGCGAGATCGCCCAGTCGGCGGCGGGCGAGAACGGTTTTGGCTACGACCCCTATTTTTATCTGCCCGACCTGGGCCGCACCGCCGCGCAACTGCCGGCCGAGGAAAAAAACGCCGTCAGCCATCGGGCCCGCGCCCTGCGCGAGATCCTGGGCAAATTGCAGGCGCTTTGAGCCGCATGGCCATCACCATTCCCATCCGGGTCGCCGGCGCCGCGCCGGCCAAGTCCCCCGTCGTGCTGCCCTCGGGCGCCGCGCTGACCAGCCTGCCGCCGCTGTCGGTCTATGTGCATGTGCCTTGGTGCGTGCGCAAATGCCCATACTGCGATTTCAATTCGCACGCCATGCCCGGCCAGGACATCCCCGAACGCGCCTACCTGGACGCCTTGCGCGCCGACCTGGAGCAGGCCATTCCGCTGGTCTGGGGCCGGCAGGTGATCTCGGTCTTTATCGGGGGGGGGACGCCCAGCCTGCTGTCGGCCGCCGGGCTGGACGAGCTGCTGGCCATGCTCAGGGCCTGTTTGAATCTCCTGCCCGATGCCGAAATCACCATGGAGGCCAATCCCGGCACGGCCGAGGCCGGGCGCTTCCGGGATTACGGGGCCAGCGGCGTCACGCGCCTGTCCCTGGGCATCCAGAGCTTCGATGACGGCCAGCTGCGTAAACTGGGGCGCATCCATGATGCCGGGCAGGCGCGCGCGGCCATCGAGATGGCGCAGCGCGCCGTGCCGCGTGTCAACCTGGACCTGATGTTCGCCTTGCCGGGCCAGGACCTGCAAGCCTGCCTGGCCGATGTGCGCCAGGCCCTGTCTTTCGGCACCGAGCATCTGTCCATGTACCACCTGACGCTGGAGCCGAATACCGTCTTCGCCAAATACCCGCCCGAGCTGCCCGATGACGACGCCAGCGCGCTCATGCAGGACGCGGTGGAGGCCGCGCTGGCCGAGGCGGGCCTGGCCCGTTACGAGGTTTCGGCCTATGCGCGGCCGGGGGCGCGCAGCAAGCACAACCTGAATTATTGGGAATTCGGCGACTATCTGGGCCTGGGCCCGGGCGCGCATGGCAAGCTGTCTTTCCATGACCGCATCATCCGCGAGGCCCGGCATCGCAATCCCGAATCCTGGATGGCGCGGGCCATGGCCCGTGATGGCGGCCATATTGCCGAGAGCCGCCAGGTTGGCCCGGACGAACTGCCCTTCGAGTTCATGCTCAATGCCCTGCGCCTGAAAGAGGGCGTGGCGGCAAGCACCTTTTCCGAGCGCACCGGCCTGTCCCTGGCCGCCATCGCGCACCAACTGGAGGCGGCCAGCCAGCGCGGCCTCCTGGACGCCGATCCCACCCGCCTGCGGGCCACCGCCCTGGGTTGGCGCTTCCTGAACGACTTGCAGGAAATCTTCCTGTAACGCCGATGCACCAACATAGGGCCATCATGCCCTATGTTTTGCACCATAATGGTGCTAAATTGAGTGCGGTCTCATGCGGCCCTCCGGGATTTCCCCTGGGATGAACCTGGCACGCATATTGCTTCTGCTTCTACGCCTGTCGGGCGCTATGCCCGTGACGCTTTTACCAATGGAGATGACATGGCAAGCCCCCAAGACGTTCTCAAACAGATCGCCGACAACGAAGTCAAGTTCGTGGATTTCCGATTCACCGACACGCTCGGCCGCGAGCACCACGTCTCGGTGCCGGCCCATACCGTCGATGAAGACAAGCTGGAAAGCGGCCAGGCCTTCGATGGATCGTCTATCCCGGGCTGGAAGGGCATCGAAGCTTCCGACATGCTGCTCATCCCCGACGTCAACACCGCCAACCTGGATCCCTTCCGCGAAGAGCCGACGCTGATCCTGACCTGCGATGTGGTCGAACCCTCCGACATGAAGGGCTATGACCGCGACCCGCGCTCGCTGGCCAAGCGCGCCGAAGCCTATCTCAAGTCCTCCGGCCTGGGCGACACCGCCTACTTCGGTCCGGAACCCGAATTCTTCGTGTTCGACGGCGTGACCTGGAACACCGACATGTCGGGCACCTTCGTGAAGATCAAGTCGGAAGAGGCCCCCTGGTCCACCGGCCTGGAATTCGAAGGCGGCAACATGGGCCATCGCCCGGGCGTCAAGGGCGGCTATTTCCCCGTTCCGCCGGTCGATTCCTTCCAGGACATGCGCTCGGAAATGTGTCTGCTGATGGAGCAGATGGGCGTGCCGGTCGAAGTGCACCACCATGAAGTGGCCGCACCCGGCCAGCTCGAAATCGGCACCAAGTTCAGCACGCTGGTGACTCGTGGCGACTGGAACCAGATCGTCAAGTACGTGATCCACAACGTGGCCCATGCCTATGGCAAGACCGCCACCTTCATGCCCAAGCCCGTCGTCGGCGACAACGGTTCCGGCATGCACGTGCACCAGTCCATCTGGAAGGACGGCCAGAACCTGTTCGCGGGCAACGGCTATGCCGGTCTGTCGGAATTCGCCCTGTACTACATCGGCGGCATCATCAAGCACGCCCGTGCCCTGAACGCCATCACCAACCCTGGCACCAACTCGTACAAGCGCCTGGTTCCGCACTTCGAAGCCCCGGTCAAGCTGGCCTACTCGGCCCGCAACCGTTCGGCCTCGATCCGCATTCCCTATGTGGGCAACCCCAAGGCGCGCCGCATCGAAACCCGCTTCCCGGATCCCCTGGCCAACCCCTACCTGGCTTTCTCGGCCCTGATGATGGCCGGCCTGGACGGCGTGCAGAACAAGATCCACCCGGGCGATCCGGCCGACAAGAACCTGTACGACCTGCCGCCGGAAGAGGATGCCAAGATCCCGACCGTCTGCGCTTCGCTGGAAGAAGCCCTGGCCGCGCTGGACAAGGACCGCGAGTTCCTGACCCGTGGCGGCGTGTTCAGCAACGAAATGCTGGACGCCTACATCGAGCTCAAGATGGGCGAAGTCACGCGGCTGCGCATGACGACCCATCCGGTCGAGTTCGACATGTACTACAGCCTGTAAGCCGCCGAGGCTGAAGACTCCGCCCGCCTGGGCGGGCGGAGTCCGCCAGGGGCGGGTCATTCGACCCGCCGACTTTCCCGCCCCGGAGCCCGCATGACGAATGTAGATGCCTTTGAGTTGCTTGCCACGTCCGTTTTCCTGCTGAACGAACGTGGCCATATCGAATACGCCAACGCTGCCGCCGAAGACCTGTTCGGCCGCTCCCGCAAGCAGTTGCGCGGCCTGGCGGCTCCCACGCTGTTCGACCATCCCGAAGCCTTACAGAATTCCATAGACGCGGCGGTAGCCGGCAAATTCGCCGATGTGCGCCAGCTGTCCTCGCTGCGCCGCGCCAGCGACTCGATCGAAGTCACCGTCACCACGGTCGCCTGCCCGGGGCAGCGCTGGCCGGTGCTCCTGGAGACGCGCGAAATCGAGCAGCGTGTGCTGGCCGACCGCAACCACCGGCTGGTCGATGAAATCGAGTCCCACCGCGAGCTGCTGCGCAACCTGGCGCACGAGGTCAAGAATCCTCTGGGCGGCCTGCGCGGCGCAGCCCAGCTGCTGGAAGCCGAACTGCCCAGTCCGGCGCTGGCCGAATACACCCAGGTCATCATTTCCGAAGCCGACCGCCTGCAGGCGCTGGTGGACCGCCTGAGCGGGCCGCAGCGGGTGCCGCTCAACGCCCGGCCGGTCAATATCCACGAAATCTGCGAGCGCGTATGCGCGCTCATCCAGGCCGAATTCCGCGACGAGGTCGGCCTGGTGCGCGACTACGACGCTTCGGTGCCCGACCTGCAGGGAGATGCCGCCCGGCTCATGCAGGCCGTGCTCAACGTGGCGCGCAATGCCGCGCAGGAGCTGGTGCTGCAGAAGCCGGGCCCCGACGTCCCGCCCGGCCAGATCACGATGCGCACGCGCGTGGCGCGCCAGGTCATGTTGGCGCATCGCCATCACCGCCTGGCGCTGGTGCTGTCCATCATCGACAACGGGCCCGGCGTGCCCGAGCACATCCGCGATCGGATCTTCCATCCGCTGGTCACCGCCCGGGCCGGCGGCACCGGCCTGGGCCTGAGCCTGGCGCAGGACTTCGTGCAGCAGCACGGCGGCATCATCGAATTCGAATCCCGACCCCGGCACACTGAATTCCGCCTGGTTCTACCGATGGAGCCCCTTTGATGAAACCCGTATGGATCGTTGACGACGATCAGGCCATCCGCTGGGTACTGGAAAAAGCCCTGGCGCGTGCCGGCATCACCACGCGCAGCTTCTCCCAGGCGCCCGACGTGCTGGAGGCGCTCACCCGCGATACGCCGTCGGTGCTGGTATCCGATATCCGCATGCCGGGCGGCAACGGCCTGGAGCTGCTGCGCCAGATCAAGGAGCACCACGCCGGCCTGCCTGTCATCGTCATGACCGCCTTCGCCGACCTCGACAGCACCGTATCCGCCTTCCAGGGCGGCGCCTTCGACTACCTGGCCAAGCCCTTTGACGTCAATGAAGCCGTGGCGCTTATCCAGCGCGCCATGCAGGACATCGAGCCCCAGGCCGAGACGGCCGCCGCGGCCGAGGCCCCCGCCGGCGATCGCTACATGATGACCCAGTCGTCATCGACCGCCATGCAGGAAGTCTTTCGCGCCATCGGGCGCCTGGCCCAGTCCAAGGTCACCGTCCTGATCACGGGCGAGTCAGGCACCGGCAAAGAGCTGGTCGCCCGGGCGCTGCACGGCCACGGCGCGCGCGCCAGCGGCCCCTTCGTCGCCCTGAACGCCGCCGCCATCCCGCGCGACCTCCTCGAAGCCGAACTGTTCGGCCACGAGCGCGGCGCCTTCACCGGCGCCAACACCCTGCGGCGGGGGCGCTTCGAAGAAGCCCATGGCGGCACGCTGTTTCTCGACGAAATCGGCGACATGCCCATCGAGCTGCAGACCCGCCTGCTGCGCGTGCTGGCCGAGGGAAGCTTCTATCGCGTCGGCGGGGCCCAGCCCGTGCGCGTGGACGTGCGCATCGTCGCCGCCACCCACCAGCCGCTGGAGCAGCGCGTCGAACAAGGCCTGTTCCGCGAAGATCTCTTTCACCGCCTGAACGTCATCCGCCTGCGCCTGCCGCCGCTGCGCGAGCGCACCGAAGACATCCCGGCCCTGGCCAATCATTTCCTGGCCGCCAGCGCCAAGACCCTGGGCGTGCCGGTCAAGCGCCTCACCCCGGAAGCGGTGGCTGTCCTCATCAAGTTTGATTTCCCCGGCAACGTGCGCCAGTTGGAGAACTTCTGCCACTGGCTCACGGTCATGGCGCCTGGGCAGACGATCGACCGCAATGACCTGCCGCCCGAGATCCGGGCCATGGAACATGCCGCGCCCAACCCGCCGATGCGTGTGTCGGGCGAGGCCGCCGGCAGCCATCCGGGCAGCCCTTCCGGGGCCTATCCGGGCGGCCATGCGGCCGCCGGCTCGCCCATCGAGGACCTGCCGCGCAACTGGCAGCAGGCCCTGCTTAAGGACGCCCAGTATCGCCTGGAGCGGGGCGAGCCCGCCATCATGGCCACGCTCACGCGCCAATTCGAGAAGATCCTGCTGCAAAGCGCCCTGGACGCCAGCCGGGGCCGCCGGGTCGAAGCCGCCACCCGGCTGGGCATCGGCCGCAACACCATCACGCGCAAGCTGCGTGAACTGGGCATCGCCGAGGACTGACACCATGGCGGTTCCATGCTCCGAAGCCGCTCCATGAGCGGCTTTTTTTTCGGATCCGACAGCACGGGCCTCGAACCGGACCCGCCGGCGGCGCCGCGCGCTTGACGGCAGGACTATCGGGCGGGCGATGGATGTTTCAGTTGCCGGCGATGCGGTCGAAATGTTTTCGCTTCTTTTCCATGTCGGCGTCGCTGTCGGCATAGCGCGCGGCAATCGCGCGGAAGTCGTCCTGGATTTCGATAAAGGCGTCGACAATGTCGGGATCGAAGTGCGAACGCTTGCCGGCCTCGATAATGCCCACGGCCTGTTCATGGGGCATGCCGTCCTTGTACACACGGCGGCTGATAAGCGCGTCGTACACATCGGCCAGCGCCATCAGGCGCGCCGAGACCGGTATGTCGTCGCCGGATAGTCCCTGCGGGTAGCCGCTGCCATCCCATTTTTCCTGGTGGGACAGGGCGATTTCCTTGGCCATATCGAGAAAATCCACCTGGGCGCCGAGCAGTTTTTCGGCATGCGCTATCGCGTCGTATCCCAACGTGGTGTGGGTTTTCATGATCTCGAATTCGGCGGGGTCCAGCCGGCCGGGCTTGAGCAGTATGCGATCCGGAATGCCCACTTTGCCGATGTCATGCAAGGGCGCCGACTTGAATAGCATGGAGATGCTGGCGTCGGTGAGATAGGCGGAAAAACGCGGATGCTTCCTGAGCTTCTCAGCCAGCGCCTTGACATAGAACTGCGTGCGGCGAATGTGGTTGCCCGTGTCGGTATCCCGCGTTTCGGCCAGCGAGGCCATGGCCAGTATGGTGACGTCCTGGATGGCGGCCACTTCGCGCGTGCGCTTGGCGACTTCGGCTTCCAGGTAGGCGGCCTTGTCGCGCAGGAAGTCCGCGGAGGCTTTCAGCGCCAGATGGGTCTTGACACGCGCCAGTACGATGGGCGGGCTGATAGGCTTGGTGATGTAGTCGACAGCGCCAAGTTCGAAACCTTGCTTCTCGTCTTCGACTTCGGCTTTGGCGGTGAGGAAGATAACCGGGATATCACGTGTCTGGGCGCTTGCTTTCAAGCGCCGGCAGACTTCATGGCCGTCCATCTCAGGCATCATGATATCCAGCAAGATGAGATCGGGCGTGTTGTCCGCCGCGGCGATCCTGAGCGCTTTCTCGCCGCTGTTGGCGACCTTCACCTTGTAGTCGTCCTTGAGCAGGCCGCTGATCAGGGAAAGATTGTCGGGGGTGTCGTCCACGACCAGGACAGTCGCTCGTTCGATGGAATCGGAGGCATTCATTATGTGCTGCTCTCACGAGGATTGAGTAGAGGGATGGGAACGACGGTGCCCGCGCTATGTCGCCGCAACGGCCGCCCGCAGAACCTCGAGCGCGGCCTCGAAGTCGAAGGACTTGACCGCGCTGTCGATCTGGCGGAAATGGCGAGGCAGGGCGGTGCTGAGCAGGTCGGCGTTGCTGTCGAGCACCTGCCCGGCTTCGGAGTCGTCGTCCGCCAGCAGCGCCTCCAGCCTGGCCAGCACTTGCTGGAGCTTCTCCGGGTCGGGGGCGACGGCCGTGACGGGTGCTTCGCGCGGCAGCGTCCGTGTCAAAGCGGCGATCACGGCCGACAAGGCCGCCTCCAGCGTGTTTATCAGGGCCTGGCACCGATCTTGCGGCAGGCCTTTCTTGAAGGCCGACTCCACCTCGGCGGCGGCCTGCTGCACGTCGGCGGCGCCGATATTGCCCGCCAGGCCCTTGGTGGTATGGGCGATCCGTTCGGCCGTCGCGAAATCTCCCGCGGCAGCGGCGGCCCGGAGTTCGTCGGCCGCCGTCTTCTGACCGCTGAGGAATCTGCGCAGCATCAACAGATAGAGGGACTTGTTGCCGAGGACGCGCCGCAGGCCATTGTCGACATCGAGGCCGTCAATGGCCGATGGCAGTCCAATTCCGTCCAGGGACCCGGGCGCGGAAAGGAGAGTGATGTCCCCTGGCGAATGGCGCGGTTTGATCCAGCGCAACAGCGTTCTCCAGAGCTGCTCGGGTTCGATGGGCTTGGGCACGTGGTCATTCATGCCTGCGTCGAGGCAGCGCTGGCGATCGCTTTCCATGGCGTTGGCGGTCATGGCGACAATGGGCAGGGCGGCGAACCGGGGCAGCTTGCGGATTTCCTGGGTGGCGGTGATGCCGTCCATGACCGGCATCTGCATGTCCATCAGCACGATGTCATAGTCGGTCTCGCCGACTTTGTGGACCGCGATTTCGCCGTTCCTGGCCAGGTCCACGACGATGCCGGCATCGTGCAGGAGTTCGATGGCGACTTCCTGATTGAGTTCGTTGTCCTCGACCAGCAGGGCGCGCGCGCCCCGGATCGTGGTGAGTTGCTTCATCAGCGGCGATGGCGCATCGCCTGTGAGCGGCCGGCGGGCAGGGGCGGCGTCGAGCACCCGCGCCACGGCCTCGAACAGCACCGAAGCGTTCACCGGCTTGGTAAGCACGTCCTCGAGACCCACGGCGCTGGCGCTCTTGAGGACCTCATCCCGCCCATAGGCCGTGATCATCACCATGTGGGGCAGATGGTCCAAAGGACGTTCGCGCAGCGCCTTGGCCGTGGCGATCCCGTCCATGCCGGGCATCTGCCAGTCAAGGAACACGATGTCGTAAGGCCGGCCCTCGGCCTCGGCGCGCTCCACCGCTTCCACGGCGGCGCGGCCTGAATCGGCCTCCTCGATGATCAGGCTCATGGCTTGCAGCAGACTGCTCAGTACCGAGCGGGCATTCTCGTTGTCATCCACCACCAGCACGCGGCGGCCCTGGAGGTCGGCGCTGAGCACATGTTTCCTCTCAATACCCGTTCTTTTGCCCAGGCTCGCGGTAAACCAGAAGGTGCTGCCTTTTCCGTATTCGCTGTCGACGCCAACCTCGCCCTGCATGAGCTCGGCAAGGCGCTTGGAGATGGCGAGGCCCAGGCCGGTGCCGCCGTATCTGCGCGTGGTCGAGGTGTCGGCTTGCTGGAAGGACTGGAACAGGCGCGCGCGTTGTTCGCCGGTCAGGCCGATACCGGTATCGCGCACGGCGAAATAGAGCCGCACCTCTTTGTCGGTCTGTTCCTGCACCCGGACTATCACGTCGATCTCGCCTTTTTCGGTGAACTTGACGGCATTGTTGGCATAGTTGATCAATATCTGCCCCAGCCGCAGCGGATCGCCAAGCAGGTCGTTGGGCACGTCGCGATCCACGTCTATGATCAGTTCCAGCCCTTTGGCGGCAGTCTTCTCCACCAGCAGATTGGCGACGTTTTCGAGCACCTTCTCCAGGTCGAACGGTACGCGCTCGACGGAAAGCTTGCCGGCCTCTATCTTGGAGAAATCGAGGATGTCGTTGATGATGCCCAGCAGATGCTGGCCGGAGCCCTGGATTTTCTTCAGGTAGTCGCGTTGGCGCGGCGTCAGCTCGGTCTTGAGCGCCAGGTGCGCCATGCCGATGATGGCGTTCATCGGCGTGCGGATTTCATGGCTCATATTGGCGAGAAAATCGCTCTTGGCCTTGGTGGCATCTTCGGCCTGGGCCTGGGCGCGCCGCATGGCCTCTTGCACCGCCTTGCGTTCCGTGATGTCGCGATACACCGTCACGCTGCCCACCAGCGCGCCGTTCTTGAAAACCGGCGTTGTCGAGTATTCCACCGGCAGTGCCGTGCCGTCCTTGAGCCACAGCACCTCGTCATCCACCGTGCGTGGCAGGCCGTCCTGGATCGTGAGGTGCATTGAACACGCCGAGCGCGGGAATTCCCTGCCGTCAGGATAGTGATGGTGCGCAAGCGCATGCAGATTCCTGCCGATGAACTCGTCTTCGGTGTAGCCCAGCATGGCCGGGGCGGCGGGGTTGGCGAAGGTGACGACCCCGTCCATGTCCATCCCCACAATGCCATCAGTGACCGACCCGAGAATCTGACGGCTGCGCTCCTCAAGGGATGCCAGCTTGTCCTGGGCGGCCTTGCGTTCGGTGATGTCGCGCACGGAGGCGCAGGCGCAGACGCCCCGCTCGCCCACGGCTGGCAGCAAGGACAGCCCGACTTCCACGGGAAACACACTGCCGTCCTTGCGCTTTCCATCCAGATTCTGGACGCCGAGCCCCGCAGGAGACTTCGCGCCATTGGCGAAATAGGCGTTTCGATACCGCTTGTGCAGCTTGCGCGCGTTCTCGGGCAGGAGGATTTCCGCGCAACGGCCGACCAACTCGCCCGAGTCGTAGGCGAACATCTGCTCGAGTTGCGGATTGACCATCACAATGACGCCGTGTTCGTCCACCACGAGCATGCCGTCCGGCGCTGACTCGATGATGCCGCGGTACCAGGCTTCAGTGGCCTTGAGCGCGGCCTGCTGCGCTTCCAGTTCGACCGTCTGCTCCTCGAGCTGGGCCGCCTGCTGTTCCAGGCTTTCAGCCTGGCGCTGGGTCTCGACCAGCAATTGCCGGGTTTTCTGGCCACGCTCCAGGATCTCCACGCTCATGGCCAGAATGGGGATGACTTCGCCAAGCAGGGTGTTGCGGCGTTCGTCAAACCGCTCAAGCGTGGCCAGCTCCACCACACCCAGCAGCCGGGTGTTGCGTATGACGGGCAGCACCACGATGGTCTGCGGGGCGCCCGCCCCCAGGCCGGACGCGATGCGGACATAGCCGGCGGGCGGGTGATGCAGCACGATAGGGCTGTGATCCAGCGCGCATTGCCCCACCAGTCCCTCGCCCAGCGCGACCTGGCGCCGCAGCCCGTCTCCCTCCTGGAATGCGTAACTGCCCAGCAGATGCAGGCGCTGGTCTTCTTCGTCGAACAGAAAGAAGGCGCCTTGGCCAAGCTGCAGAAGCGGCGCGAGTTCCGCCAGGAACAGCTTGGCAAGCTCGGTGGCATCGGCGACGCCTTGCAGTTTTGCCGACAATGCCGCCGTATGTGTCTTCACCCAGCGCTGGGCGTCCAGCTGGTGGGCGCCATCCTGCAGCACGACGATGGCGCGCGCCAACTCGCCCAACTCATTGGAATAATCGGCATAAGGCACCGGTTTATCATGGCGGCCGGCCGACAGGTGCAATTGCGTCAGATGGTCCAGCAGGCGTTGCTGGGGTACGCGGACCAGCCGCGTGATCAGCCAGATCATCAGCATGCTCAGGCCGACGCCGCCCAGCAGAAGGACTACCGCCATGCGGGCGCTGTATTCCGCCAAAGTCTGCGAGCGGCCTGCCTCTTCCTCGGCGCTGTCCTCCTTGAAATTGGCGATGGTTTCCAGCGTCTGGGCGGCCGCAAGCGCCGCGGCATTGAAATTCGCTTGAGAAATGAATGCCCGCACTTCCGTCATATCGCCTTGCTGGAGCAATCTCAAGGCAGCATTGGCCCACTGCTGATAGGTGGCGTAGCTTGAGTCAAAGCGGATCAATAACTGACGCTCTCCGTCGCCCGTAGCGCGCTGCCGCAATGCCGCGGCGGAGACGCCGAGGCTTACCTGCGCTTGCGCTGCTTCCCGTATGGCGTTCTTGCGTTGTATTTCGTCGGGGGCGAGAACCGCCTGCCTGGCGGCGCGTCCAAATTCGGCGATGCTGGCTTTGGCGTCTTTGGCATGCAGGACAGCCAATAGATCGACGCTGTAAATACGCTGCATGCCATCGTTGGCCTTGTGCAGGTTGTAGAGGCTGTAAGCGCTGGTCAGTGTCAAGAGCAGCAGCATGCTGGCGAAGCCGATCATCAGACGCTTCTGCAGCGATAAACGTTCAAGCCTGTTCATCACGAATCGATTCGACAAAGCTATCTCTTCTTTTATTGGCTGAATATCATTTCGCTCGGGCCGTCTTTTCGCCCGCCAGGCCGGCACTGCAGATATTCGCCGCGCAGGCTCGCGCGGCCGATGATTCAGACTTGTCGTTTCGATTTTTAATGAGAGCTTGACAAAAAGCAACAGGTCCAGCTAAACCGACCTACATCCGGACTATTCATTTCCCATTATGTCGCCGCTTTTTCCGCGTTTTGCATCGAGGCGACGGCATTGCTTTGTCCGGCTGGTGGGCCTGGCCGCTTTGATGATGGCCGCTCAGCTGCATGCGCGCGCTTTGGTCGACATCCGCGCGTCGAACGAACTGCGAGTGTGCGTGGCCGGCTCAAGCGCCGATTTCTATACCGCCAATGCGCTGGCTTTTGCCCGCTACCTGGGTGTGTCCGCCACTGTCGTGCGATTGGCGCGCTGGGACCAGCAATTCGAGAACGCCGCCGGCGTGGTGGATCTCCCGGGCCGTTATGTGGCGCAGCCGCTGGCTAGCGGCCAATGCGATCTTTACCCCAATGACCTGCACATGCTGGATTGGCGCAGGACCAAGATGGACATGGTGCCTTATTACACCGTGCGCAAAATGATTGTGGCCAATCAGCAATTGCGGTCCACGGTCAAGCAGCCGGCGGACCTGGCGGGGTTGCGCGCGGCCGTCCAGAAAGGGACTTCCTATGATGATTGGCTGACCGCCCAGAATGCCACGAGCTTTCGTGACAAGCCGGTGGCGATCGGGTATTTCCCGACCGCCGAGAGCATGCGCCGGGTGTCGCAGGGACTGGCCGATTTCACGGTCACCGGCTCCGAGGGCGCCTTCAAATGGATACGCGGCGACACCTTGCAGAACCTGGATCTGCTATTTCCGGTGGGCGAGCTGGAAAAAGTGGGCTGGGGTATCGCGCCCTCCGCGGACGATTTGCGGGAGGCGCTGGCCGGCTATTTCGCCGACAGTCTCAGAGTCGGCTCGGAACTGGATCGGGCCTGGCAAAAATACTATGGCATCTCCCGCATGGAGTATCTTTTCTTCGAGCAATCCCTCGACACCCGCGCCGCCGAGCGGGCCGCGATCCGCGCCTGGGCCTTGCCGGCGATTACGGGGGTAATAGGGCTGGTATTGGCCATGGCGCTGTGGGCGCGCCGCTTGCGCCGGGAGGTGCGGCGGCACCGCCTGACCGCGGAGCGGTTGGCGGAGAGCCGGCGCGAGGTGACGCGCGAATCAGCGCGCCGCCTGGCGGTCTCGGAGATCCAGCTCAGCTTGGAACTTGCGCCGACGCTGGCCGAATTCGGCCGCATCCTATTGCTGGAACTGTCCCGGCGCCTGCCTGTGCGCCAGGCGCTGCTCTGCGCAGCGGCCGGGCAAGGTCTGAGGCTGGTGGCCCGCTATGCCGGCAACGCCGCTCCGCCCGACGAGGCGCTATCCACGGTGCCTGTCGCCGCCAGCCTGATGGATGAGTGTTTGCGCGAGCGCCAACCCCGGCTCCTTGATGCGACGGCGGGATCCGGGCTGCGGATCCGTTCCGGCCTCGGAGAAGGGGAACCCGCGGCGGTGCTGATTCACCCCATCGTCCTGGGCGAACAAGGGATTGCCGTGCTGGAGTTGGCGTCCATGGACCCGTTGGGAGAGGATGCCCAGCGCCTGCTGCGCGATCTCACTCCATTCGTCGCGTTGTCCATGCTCAGGCTATCCGCTCAGCCGTCTGCCTGATGGTCCAGCCCTGCGCGCCAGGCGGGCCGTTCGAGGCGCCGGGCGTCACCAAGCCGCCGCCAACGGCTAGGATATTTCCTACATAACTCCAAGAATAGGGCGATTTAGACCATCTTCTATAGGTCCTATTATTTTTCCATCATCTTCATTTGATCGGAAAGGAGCAGGACTATGAAAAAGTCTATTCAAGTCGTGGTAATGGCTTCGGCTTTCCTGGGGGCCGCCGCGCAGGCGCAAGACTTTGAATTCGAGCTGGACCTGGCCAAGGGATGCAAGCTGGCCATGGCGCGGCAGGACGAGGCGCCGCGGGTGGTGTGTTCGGACCGCCAGGCGCCCACGGTGGAACTGCGCGCGGCGCAGGCTGCACGCCTGGCCACGGTGTGGGCTTCGGGCAAGTCGGAGACGCGGATGGAGCCGCGTCTGGGAACGGCCGCGGGGCCGTTGACGATCGCGATCGGTTATTGAGGTTTCAGCCGACGCCCAGCAGGCTTTCGCACAGCCGGGGCGAGCGCAATTTGTCCAGCCACCAGCCCAGGGCCTGGCCCGGGCGTTCGGCGCGCCAGGCGTAGACGACTTGCTCGGTGGGAGGCATGAGATCTTCGGTGGCGCAGGTGACGAGCAGGCCCTGGGTGATGGCGCCGGCGGCCAGCGTGAGCGGCAGATAGCCGCAGCCCAGGCCGCGGATCTGGGCTTCGATCTTGGCGCGCATGGTGGGCATGACGATGATGCGCTGGCTCTGGAGCAGGCCGCGGGTGCGCGGCGGCAGGTCGCGGGAGGTGTCGGCCACGACGATGGCGGTGTGTTCGGCGATGTCCAGCGCGGTCAGGGGCCGGCCCAGCCTGGCCAGCGGATGGTGGGGGGCGACGCAGAAGCCGAATTGGGTCTGGCCCATGGCGGTGCTGCGATGGGCGCCGGCCGGGGCGCCCGCCGCATCGGCGCCGATGATGAGGTCGGCACGGCCGGCGGCCAGCGCGTCCCAGGCGCCACTCAGCACTTCTTCGCTGATGCGCAGGGTGGTGCCGCTTTGCAGGGCCTGAAAGTCGCGCACCAGGTCGAACAAGGGCTCGATAGGCAGAACGGCGCTCACCGCGATGCGCAGTTCGACTTCCCAGCCGGTGGCGATGCGTTTGACGCGGCAGGCCAGGTCGTCCAGGGCATGCAGCAGATGCCGGCCCTCTTGCAGCAGGGCCTGGCCCGCGGGGGTGAGGCGAGCGCGGTGGCCCGAGCGGTCAAAAAGCAGGACGTCCAGGCTGTCTTCCAGCTTGCGCACGGCATAGGTGACGGCGGATGGAACCTTGCCCAGCTCGCGCGCCGCGCGGGCGAAGCTGCCATGGCGCGCGATGGCGTCGACCATGAGCAGCAGATCGGGGGTGATGGCCCCGATGGGAGGAGACATTGGCGCAGGGACGGGCATTATCGTTCAGTTATTTTGAATGATGTCTTCAATTCTAGTCGCCCCTGGTCGGGCGTCAAGGGCGCAGAATACCTTCCATAGCGTACGAACCGGATCGGCCGGCATCGTTCATCAAATTGGAATAAGGAGCCCATCATGATCACTGTTCGCCCCGCCGCCGAGCGCGGTCACGCCAATCATGGCTGGCTGGACACGTTTCATACTTTTTCGTTTGCCAACTACTACGATCCCGAGCATATGGGGTTCGGGCCGCTGCGCGTGATCAACGATGACCGCATTGCCGCGGGCCGGGGGTTCGGCACGCATGGCCACCGGGACATGGAGATCATTACCTATGTCCTCGATGGCGCGGTGGCGCACAAGGACAGCATGGGCACCGGATCAACCATCCGCCCGGGCGATGTGCAGCGCATGAGCGCCGGACGCGGGGTGCTGCACTCCGAGTTCAACCCGCAGCCGGATGCCGCCACGCACATGCTGCAGATCTGGATCGAGCCCGATGTCGCCGGCATCGCGCCCGAGTATGAGCAAAAGTCCTTTGACGACGCAGACAAGCGCGGCAAGCTGCGCCAGGTGGCTTCGCCGGACGGCGCCGAGGGTTCGCTGCGCATCCACCAGGATGTTCGCCTGTACGCGGGCCTGTTCGATGGCGCCGAGACGGCAGACCTGGGCTTGGCGGCGGGCCGCCGCGCCTGGGTGCATGTGGCGCGCGGCAGCGTGACGGTCAACGGCCAGGCGCTCAAGGCCGGCGACGGATTGGCGCTGGAAGGCGAAACCGCCGTGACCCTGCGCGATGGCGATGCCGCCGAAGTGCTGGTGTTCGACTTGCCGTAAAGTAGGCGGGCGGGGTCCCGCCCGCTTGCCTTGGCCGCGCTGCTTGCGGTCTTTTCCGGCGCGCCGCGCCATGCTCCCAGAGGTATCTATCATGTCGAGCTTGACCCCCGAAGGCGAAAACAGCCTGGAAACCATCGTGGTGCCGCGCAGCAGCGATCTCGGCGGTTTCGAGGTGCGCCGAGCCCTGCCGTCGGCACAGCGCCGCTCCATCGGGCCCTTTGTATTCCTGGATGAAATGGGTCCGGCGATATTTCCGGCCGGGGCGGGCCTGGACGTGCGGCCGCACCCGCACATCGGCCTGGCGACGGTGACCTATCTGTATGACGGCAGCATCGTGCATCGCGACGGCGCGGGCAATGTGCAGACCATCCTGCCCGGCGAGGTCAATTGGATGACGGCGGGCCGGGGCATTGTGCATTCGGAACGCTCGTCGCCACAAAGCCGCCGCGCCGAACAGCGCATCTTCGGCCTGCAGCTCTGGGTGGGCCTGCTCAAGGCGCACGAGGAGACCGATCCGGGTTTTGTCCACTACGGCCGCGAGGCGCAGCCGGTGATCGAGGGCGAGGGCGTGCGCGCCCAACTCGTGGCCGGCAGCCTGTTCGGCCGGACGTCGCAGGTAAAGACCTTGTCGCCGCTGTTCTATGGCGATATCCAGATGCGGGCCGGCTCCCGGCTGGAGCTGCCCGCCGATTATGAAGAGCGCGGCGCCTACCTGGTGCAGGGCACGGTGGAAGTCGACGGGCAGGTGTTCGAGCCCGGGCGCTTGCTGGTCTTCAAGGCCGGCTGTGCGGTGACGCTGCGGGCGCGCAGCGATGCGCGCTTTGCCGTGCTGGGCGGCGAACCGCTGGATGGTCCGCGCTTTATCTGGTGGAATTTTGTTTCCAGCAGCAAGGACCGGATCGAGCAGGCCAAGGACGATTGGCAACGCAACCGCTTTGGCCAGACGGTGCCCGGCGACGAGACCGAGTTCATTCCCTTGCCGCCGCCGCGCGCATAAGGCCGCGCGGCTGGCTCAGCGACCCCGGGCGTAGGCGGCTTCGCGCTGTTCTTGCAGGGCTTCGCGGCGGATGTAGTCGCGCACGAAGTCGCTGGCCGGCGCATGGCGCAGGTTGTAGGGCGTATCCCACTGGGCGATACGCCCCTTTTGCATGATGCCGATGCGATCGGCGATGGCGAAGGCTTCGGCCTGGTTGTGGGTCACGAGGATGGCCGTATGCCCGGTGGCCTTGAGGATCTCCCGGACTTCGAAGGCCAGGCGCTCGCGCGTATCGACGTCCAGGTTGGAGAAGGGCTCATCGAGCAGCAGCAGCTCGGGCGAAGGCGCCAGCGCCCGGGCCAGCGCCACGCGCTGCTGCTGGCCGCCGGAGATTTCGTGGGGATAGCTTTGCGCGGCGTGAGACAGCCCGACGAGCTCCAGCATCTCCTGGACGCGGGCCTGCTGTTGCGGCCTGGGCAGGCGGCGCAGGCCGAAGGCCACGTTCTGGGCCACGGTCAGATGCGGAAAGAGGGCGTAGTCCTGGAACATCATGCCGACATGGCGTTTCTCGGGCACGACCTGTCCGGTGGGCGAGGACAGCACGCGGCCATCGAGCAGGATGCGGCCGGCGCGCAGGGGTTCAAAGCCGGCAATGGCGCGCAGCACGGTGGTCTTGCCGCAGCCGGATTCGCCCAGCAGGCAGCCGATCTGGCCGGCGGGCAGCGCCAGGCTCAGATCTTCGACCACGCGCTTGAGGCCTTGCGGCGTGTCATAGCCCAGGGCGAGGTGTTCGAGTTCCAGGAGGTCGGGCACGATATCAATGTCCCATTTTCAGATTGCTGCGGGCAAGCAGGATGACGGGGGCCAGGCCGGCCAGCACGATGGCCAGCGCCGCCACGGCGCCTTCTTCGTAGGTGCCGCGCGCGGCTTCGGCATAAAGCCAGGTGGCCAGGGTGTCGAAGTTCATGGGGCGCAGCAGCAGGGTGGCGGGCAGTTCTTTCATGGTGTCGACAAAGACCAGCAGGGCGGCGGCGGCCAGCGCCGGGCGCAGCAGCGGCAGGTGCACGCGGCGCAGCGTGCCGCTGGCATTTTCGCCCAGCAGGCGCGAGGCATGCTCCAGCGAAGGCGGGATGCGGGCCAGGCCGGCTTCGATGCCGCCCGTGGAAATGGCCAGGAAGCGGATGGTATAGGCGCAGACCAGCGCCCCGATGCTGCCCATGAGCAGCATGCCGGGCAGGCCGAGCAATTTGCCGGCGGCCTGGTCTATCCAGGCAAAGGGAGCGAGCAGGCCGATAGCCAGCACCGTGCCGGGCACGGCATAGCCCAGGCTGGCCACACGGGCGCAGGCGCGGGCCGGGCCGGCGCCCGCGCCCAGATTGCGGGCGGCCCAGGCGACGGCCAGGCCGCAGACCACGGTGACGACCGTGGCGCTGGCCGCGACCACCAGGGTGTTGCCCAGGCTGGAGAGCAATTGGCCGGAGACGCCGCCCACCAGGTGCAGCCGCTTATAGGTCTCGGCCACCAGATAGAGCGCCGGCGCCACGAAGCCCAGCAGCACGGGAATCCAGCCCAGCACAAAGGCCGCCAGCGCGGCCGCCCCGCGCAGGCGCTGGGGCTGCATGGGCCGCATGCGCTGGGTGTTGGCATAGCGCTGGCGCTTGCGGCCGCGCCGCTCCAGCAGCACCAGGGCGAGCACGAAGGCCAGCATGGTCAGGGCGATCTGCGCGGCGCCCGCCAGGTCCGAGCGGGTGATCCAGGTGGTGTAGACCGAGACCGTCAGGGTCTGCACGCCGAGGAATTCGGAGGCGCCGATGTCGTTGAGCGTCTCGAGCAGGGCCAGGCTGACCCCCACGGCGATGGCCGGCCGCGCCAGCGGCAGCGCCACGCGGAAAAAGACGCCCATCCGCCCGGCGCCCAGGGTCCGCGCGGCCTCGATCAGGCTGGCCGCCTGGGTCATGAACATGACCCGCGTGCTCAGATAGACATAGGGGTAGAGGACGAAGCCCAGCACGAAGACCGCGCCTGCCAGCGAGCGCAGGTCGGGCAGGCGGAATTGGCGCGGGCTGTCATAGCCCAGCACCGCGCGGAGCGCGGACTGGATGGGGCCGATGGGATGCAGCAGGTCCAGGTAGGCGAAGGCGATGATGTAAGTAGGCACCGCCAGCGGCAGCAGCAGGGCCCAGACCAGTATCTTGCGGCTGGGAAAGTCGTAGGCGGCGACCAGCCAGGCGGCGCCCGTGCCCAGCAGGGTCACCAGCACCCCCACGCCCAGCAGCAGCAGGGCCGTGTTGCTCAGGGCCTGGGGCAGCACGTAGGCGGCCAGGTGGCTCCAGTGGGACAGGTCGGCGTCCAGGGCCCACCAAGCCAGGCTGGCCAGGGGGGCAAGGACGGCCAGGGCGATCAGGGCGGCGGCCAACAGCCATCCGCGTCCGCGCAGGCCGGTGCTGGAGGGGCGTGCCAGGGTGAGCTTGGGCATCATCTGCGAAAAAGCACAAAGCGGCCATGGGGCCGCCCTGTCGGGACTACGGGGGGAAACGCGGCGACGGCCGGCGGGCCGGGGACGGCGCGCCGGCCGACGACCTTAGTTGTCGAAACCGACCTTGTCGACCAGCTCGCTGGCCTGCTTGCGGTACTTGGCGATGTCGGCCACGGGCAGCGGGTCGACCGTCAGCGGCCCGAAACTGGCCACCACGGCGTCAAGCTTGACGCCCTTGCGGACGGGGTACTCGTAGTTGGCCTGGGCATAGAGCGTCTGGGCGGGTTCGGAGACCAGGAACTCCAGCAGCTTGATGGCGTTGGCCTTGTGGGGCGCGTGCGCGGCCACGGCGGCGCCGCTGACGTTGACGTGGGTGCCGTTGCTCTTGCTGTTGGCGAAAGTCGGGCGGATGACCTTGATGGCGTCGCCCCACTTGCGCGCGTCGGTGCCCGGCTCGGCGTTCTTCATGTGGCCGACATAATAGGCATTGGCCAGGCCGATGTCGCAGATGCCGCCCAGGATGTCGCGCGCCACGTCGCGGTCGCCGCCGGCGGCCTTGCGGGCCAGGTTGGCCTTGACGCCGCGCAGCCATTTTTCGGTGGCCTCGGCGCCGTCGTGGGCGATCATCGCCGCGACCAGGGCGGTGTTATAGGGATGCTGGCCCGAGCGGATGCAGACTTTGCCCTTGTACTTGGGATCGGCCAGGTCTTCGTAGCGGAAGCTGTCGAGCTTGAGGTCTTTTTCGGCGTAGAGCACGCGGTCGCGCAGCGACAGCGCATACCACTTGCCGTCGGCGCCGCGCAGGTTGGCCGGGATGACGCTGTCCAGGGTCTCGGACTTGATGGCCTGAGTGACGCCGCCGTCGACCAGGTCGACCAGGTTGCCGATGTCCACGGTCATGAGCACGTCGGCGGGCGATTTGTCGCCTTCGGCCTTGACGCGCTCGAGCAGGCCGTCCTTGACGAAGACGGTGTTGACCTTGATGCCGGTGTCCTTGGTGAAGGCGTCGAGCAGCGGCTGGATGAGCTTGGGCTCGCGGGTGGTGTAGAGGCTGACCTCTTCGGCCGCGCCGGCCTGGGCGGCGAAGGATGCGGCACCGGCCAGCGCCAGGGCGCGCAGCAGGGTCTTGAGGGCGGGACGCTTAAAGGGCATGGACAGGTCTCCTGCTGGGCGCCGAGGGGGGGCGCCGCATAACGAAAATGATTATCAACAAGGTGCGCAAGATAGCAGGAAGCCCGGGATCATTCAACTGAATGAAAGCTTCCTCGGACGCCGTCGGCGGGCAAATAAACGGGGGCAGGGCGGGGGGCGGTATTGCGCCAAGTCAGAAAAACGCTCAATAACCCCTGTTCCGGCTATATAGGTATAACGATTAATGAGAGCAATTATCAGGTGGATGGGGTAAAATCGGTGGTAACCCTAGGTCCAGTCTCTAGGCCCATCCGGGGCGTCCGTCCGGCGCCGCAACTTCTAGAACGATATGGCTGCTTTCAATACTGAGCGCGTCCTGAGCGTGCACCACTGGAACGACACTCTCTTTTCGTTCACGACCACCCGCGATTCCGCGCTGCGTTTCCATAACGGCCATTTCGTCATGATCGGCCTGGAGGTCGAGGGCAAGCCCCTGATGCGCGCCTACAGCATCGCCAGCGCCAACTACGAGGAAAACCTCGAGTTCCTGAGCATCAAGGTCCAGGACGGCCCGCTGACCTCGCGCCTGCAGCACCTGAAAGAAGGCGACAGCATCCTCGTGAGCCGCAAGCCGGTCGGCACGCTGGTGGTCGACGACCTGCGTCCGGGCAAGCACCTTTATCTGTTCGCCACCGGCACGGGCCTGGCGCCCTTCATGAGCATCATCAAGGATCCCGAAGTCTACGAGCGCTTCGACAAGGTGGTGCTGCTGCACGGCGTGCGCTACGTCAGCGAGCTGGCCTATGCCGACTTCATCGACCAGGAGCTGCCCGGCAATGAATTCTTCGGCGACGTGGTGCGCGACAAGCTTATCTATTACCCCACGGTGACACGCGAGCCTTTCCGCAACCAGGGCCGCATCACCGAGCTGGTCGAGAACGGCAAGCTGTTCGAAGACATCGGCCTGCCGCCGCTCAACCCGGAAACCGACCGCGGCATGATTTGCGGCAGCCCCCATATGCTGGCCGACATCCGCGCCATGCTGGACGCGCGCGGCTTCCAGGTCTCGCCGGGCGTGGGCGAACCGGGCGATTACGTCTACGAGCGCGCCTTCGTCGAGAAGTGATCCGTCCTTGCGCCCCAAGGCCAAAGCCCGTCATCGACGGGCTTTTTTGTTGTCAGTCGTGGTCCAGCAGCCGGGCGGTGGCCAGGGCGCCGGCCAGGGCCAGCGCGATGGGCACGACGAAGTTGTGATTGACCTGGGTGAATTCCATCACCAGCACGATGGCCGTGAACGGCAAGTGCATGGACGTGCCCAGGAAGGCCGCCGCGCCGATGATGGCGTAGGCGCCCAGCGGCGCGCCCGGCCAGAGCAGATTCCATAAGCCGCCCAGCAGCGTGGCCAATAGCGCGCCGCAGGCCAGGCCGGGCGTGAGCAGGCCGCCCGAGGCGCCGGCCCGCAGCGTGGTGGCCGTGACCAGGACCTTCAGGCAGAGCAGGGCGGCCGCGGCGGCGAGGGTCAGAGCGCCGTCGAAACCCAGCTGCGCCGGGCCCTTGCCATTGCCCAGCAGGGCCGGAAAGGACGTGGCCAGCAGGCCGATCAGCGTGAAGTTGAGCAAGGCATGCAGGGGCAGCTTCCCGCCGCGCGAGGCACGCGCCCTTGCGGCTTCGGTCAGGCGCGAGAAGGCGTGGGCGGCCAGGCCGATGACGGGCCCGGCCAGGATGGCCCAGCTCAATAGGCTCAGGTGGATGTCCATGGGCCCGATGACATATTGCACGCCCATGCCCAGGCCCAGCCAGGCGACGGCGGCGGCGATGGCCGAGGTGGCCAGGGCGATCAGGGCCGCCTGCCAGCTGAAGGTGGCCAGCAGCCCTTCGAGGGCGAACACGGCCCCGGCAAGCGGCACGTTATAGACGGCGGCCAAGCCGGCGCCCGCCGCGCAGGCCACCAGCACGCGGCGCTGTTCGGCATTCAAGCCCGCGTAGCGCGCCAGACCGCTTGCCAGCATGGCCGAGACTTCACGCGGGGCGGCTTCGCGCCCCAGCGGCGAACCCAGGCCGACGGTGACGATCTGCAGCAGGGCATGGATCAGCGTCGGGCCGGGCGGCATGGGCGGCGCGGCCGGCGAAAGCGTGGCCTTGACGCTCACCAGGGGGCGGCCCCAGCGGTACAGCGCCCACCAGCCCAGGCCGGCGACCAAGCCGCAGCCCACCAGGGCAAGCACGCGGCGCTGGGGCGTGGCGGCGCGCACGCCTTCAAGGAAAGTCTGATGGCTGAAAAACAGAGCATCCAGACTGTAGCCGAAGGCCAGGTGCTGGACGGCGTGCAGCAGCAGGGCCAGCAACAGGCCCGCGACGCCGGCAGCCAGGCCTACGAGCAGTACGGCCAGGGTAAAGGTGCCGCGGGAACGGAGGGCAGGCAAGGACATGGCAAGATGTAAAACCAGGGTCTGATGATTGTAGGGGGGCCGGCTTGCATCCGGCTGGCAGCCCGCCACTTTCACAAGAGTCTATTGCTGTTTAAACTTCGATAGTCATATTTATCGATACCAAGGAGTCGCTCATGAGCAAGCAGATCATCCATACTGATGCGGCCCCTGCCGCCGTCGGCCCCTACTCGCAGGCCGTGGCCGCAACGGGTTCGAAAACGGTGTATCTCTCCGGCCAGATCGGCCTGGAGCCGGGCACCGGCGATCTGGTGTCGGAGAATTTCGACGCCCAGGTGCGCCAGGCCTTCGCCAATATGCAGGCCGTCATCCAGGAAGCCGGCGGCACGCTGAACGATATCGTCAAGCTCACGCTGTTCCTGACCGACCTGAGCAAGTTCACCGCGGCCAATGCCATCATGGCCGAATTGATCCCGCAGCCTTTCCCGGCGCGTTCCACCGTCGGCGTGGCCAGCCTGCCCAAGGGGGCGCAATTCGAGGTCGAGGCCATCCTGGTCCTCTGAGCAGCGCCGCGCGGCCATCATGCCCGCCCAAGCCAAGGCTGCCGCCAGCCGCGCATCCGGCGCGCGCTCGGACACCGAGCGCCGCCTGCACAACCTCGGCCTGATCGAGCCCGAGGATTTCGTGCTGCATTTGCCGCTGCGCTATGAGGACGAGACGCGGATCACGCCGATTGCCTCGGCGCGGCCAGGCGATTCGGCCCAGGTCGAGGGCGAGATCCTGCGCTCGGAAGTGCTATATCGGCCGCGCCGCCAGTTGACGGCCGTCATCGCCGATGACAGCGGCGAGCTGCAGCTGCGCTGGCTGAATTTCTATCCCAGCCAGCAAAAGCAGCTGACGGCCGGCCGCCGGCTGCGCGCGCGCGGCGAGGTGCGCGGCGGCCTGTTCGGCCGCGAGATGGTGCATCCGCGCATGAGCCATGCCGACACCGAACTGCCCACATCGCTGACGCCGGTCTATCCCAGCACCGACGGGTTGCCCCAGCCGGTGCTGCGCCGCGCCGTGGCGCAGGCGCTGGAGCGGGTCGATTTGCACGACACGCTGCCGGAATCGGTGCGCCAGCGCTATGCGCTGATGCCGTTCGGCGAAGCGGTGCGCCTGCTGCATGCGCCGCCGCCAGGGGTGGCGGATGCCGACCTGATCGAGCGCGCCCACCCCGCCTGGCAACGTATCAAATTCGATGAACTGCTGGCCCAGCAACTGTCGCTGGCGGCCGCGCGCGCGGCAAGGCGCGACAAGCGCGCGCCCTCAATGCCGGCCGACGACGACCCCGGCGACCTGGTGGCCCGCCTGTACGCGGCCCTGCCGTTCACCTTGACCGGAGCCCAGCAGCGCGTGGTGGCCGAAATCGCCGCCGACCTGGCGCGCCCCTATCCCATGCATCGCCTGTTGCAGGGCGACGTGGGCAGCGGCAAGACCGTGGTGGCGGCGCTGGCGGCCGCGCAGGCGATCGCCCGGGGCTTCCAGGTGGCCTTGATGGCGCCAACCGAAATCCTGGCCGAGCAGCATTTCCGCAAGCTGGTCGGCTGGCTGGAGCCGCTGGGCGTGTCGGTCGCGTGGATGAGCGGCAGCCTCACGCCCAAGACGCGCCGCAAGGCGGCCGAAGCGGTCGAGGCGGGCGAGGTCCAGCTCGTGGTGGGCACGCAGGCGCTGATCCAGGATGGGGTGAATTTCCCCAGGCTGGGCCTGTCCATCGTCGATGAGCAGCACCGCTTCGGCGTCGGGCAGCGCCTGGCCCTGAACCGCAAGGGCGAGGAGGCCGAAGGCCTGGTGGTGCCGCACCAGTTGAGCATGAGCGCCACGCCGATTCCCCGCACGCTGGCCATGACTTTCTTCGCCGACCTGGATGTGTCGGTCATCGACGAACTGCCGCCCGGGCGCACGCCCGTGCTGACCAAGCTGCTGTCCGAGGCCCGGCGCGACGAGCTGATCGCGCATATCGCCCAGGCCGCGCGCGCCGGACGCCAGGCCTATTGGGTCTGTCCGCTGGTCGAGGAAAGCGAGGCGCTGCAATTGCAGACTGCCGTCGACACCTATGAGGCCATGTGCGCCGAACTGCCCGACCTGCGGGTGGGCCTGGTGCATGGCCGGCTGCCGCAGGCCGAGAAGGCGGCCGTGATGGAGGCTTTCCGTGCCGGCGAGGTGGATCTGCTGGTGGCCACGACCGTCATCGAGGTGGGCGTGGACGTGCCCAATGCCTCGCTCATGGTGATCGAGCATGCCGAGCGCTTCGGGCTGGCGCAACTGCACCAGCTGCGCGGGCGGGTGGGGCGGGGCGAGGCCGAGTCGGTCTGCGTGCTGCTGTACCAGACGCCGCTGTCGCAGGTGGCGCGCGAGCGCCTGCGGGCCATGTTCGAGACCGGCGATGGTTTCGAGATCGCGCGGCGCGACCTGGAGCAGCGCGGCCCCGGCGAGTTCCTGGGCACGCGGCAATCCGGCCTGGCGCTGCTGCGTTTTGCCGATATCGACCGCGATATTGCCCTGGCCGAGGCCGCGCGCGACACGGCGGTGTGGCTGCGCCAGCATGATCCCCAGGCCGTCCAGGCGCATTTGGCGCGTTGGATGCGGGGCCGCGAGGACTTTCTACGAACATGATTTCGCATCTTTGCGCGGGCCGCGGCGAGCGGTCCCTTTTCCAGGAGCGGGCACGATGACCCTGACCGAACTGAAATACATCGTGGCGGTGGCGCGCGAACGCCATTTCGGCCGCGCCGCCGAGGCCTGTTTCGTCAGCCAGCCCACGCTGTCGGTGGCGATCCGCAAGCTGGAGGACGAATTGGGCGTCACGCTCTTCGAGCGCGGCGGCTCCGAGGTGGGCGTGACGCCGATCGGGCAACGCATCGTGGCGCAGGCGCAGAAGGTGCTCGAAGAGAGCGCCAGCATCAAGGAGATCGCCCGGCAGGGCCATGACCCGCTGGCCGGGCCGCTGCGCGTGGGGGTGATCCACACGATAGGCCCCTACCTGCTGCCGCGCCTGGTGCCGGTGCAGATCGCTCGCACGCCGCAAATGCCCTTGCTGCTGCAGGAGAACTTCACCGTGCGCCTGGTGGAGCTGCTGCGCCAGGGCGAGATCGATTGCGCCATCATGGCCTTGCCATTGCCCGAGGCCGGCCTGGTGACCCAGCCGCTGTACGACGAGCCTTTCCTGGTGGCCGTGCCGCATGACCATGAATGGGCCAAGCGCGAGTCCATCGACGCGCAGGATCTCAAGCAGCAGACCATGCTGCTATTGGGCAGCGGCCATTGCTTCCGCGACCAGGTGCTGGAGGTCTGTCCGGAGCTCTCGCGTTTCTCGGCCACCAGCGACGGCATCCAGCGCACCTTCGAAGGCTCGTCGTTGGAGACCATACGGCATATGGTGGCCGCCGGCATCGGCGTGACGGTGTTGCCGGTGACGGCGGTGCCGGAGCAGCCGGCCAGCAAGAGCCTGCTGACCTATGTGCCATTTGCGGGCGAGGCGCCCACGCGGCGCGTGGTGCTGGCCTGGCGGCGCAGTTTTCCGCGCCTGGCCGCCGTCGAGGCGCTGGCCCAGGCCGTGTATGCCTGCGGCCTGCCGGGTGTGACCATGCTCAACGAAGAGACGGCCAGCGCGCAGGACGAGGCGGCTTGATCACAGGCTGAAGCCCGGCCGGAAATGGCCCGCCAGGGCTTTCTCCACCACGCGGTGCGCGGCGGTGGGCGTGGCCGAGAACGGCTTGAGCAGGTAGAGGGCGCGCCCGAAGCCCGCATAGCACTCCCAGTCCGGCAAGACGGCCTGCAGCTCGCCGCCGGTGCCCAGGCTGAAGTCCGGCACCATGGCGATGCCCAGGCCGTGGGCCGCGCACTCGCGCAGCAGTTCGCTGTTGTTCACGCTCAGGCAATCGCTGGGCTTGACATGCACGGCGGGGCCGTGGCCCTGGCGCGGCGCGAAAGACCATTGCGGGCTGCGTTCATCGCCCCGGTAGAGCAGGCAGCGGTGGCGGGCCAGCTCGGAAGGATGGGCGGGCAGGCCGTGGCGGGCCAGATAGCCGGGACTGGCCACCAGGTGAGCGCCCGTGGCGCACAGGCGTTTGCTCACGTAGGCGTCGGAGACCTGATCGGCATGCCGCAAGGCGAAATCGAATCCCTCCTGGCGCAGATTGACGAAGCGGTCGGATAGATAGACCTCCAGCGCAATGTCCGGATACTGCTGGCCGAGCTGGCGCAGGACGGGCCCCAGGTGCTGGCGGCCCAGGGCCACCGGCGCGGTCAGGCGCAGCCGGCCGCGCGGGGCGCGCGTGAGGTTGCGCACTTCGCCCAGGCTGTCTTCCAGCGTGTCCAGCGCCGGGCGCGCGCGTTCGATCAACAGGGCGCCGGCTTCGGTCGGGCGTACCGAGCGCGTGGTGCGCAACAGCAGGCTCACGCCCAGTTCCTGCTCCAGGGCCTTCATGCGCAGGCTGATCAGCGATTTGGACACGCCCAGGCGCTGGGCGGCGGCGGTAAAGCTGCGGGTGTCGGCCAGCACGGCCAGCATTTTCAGGTCGGCCAGCCGGTCAAGGGCGGGAGCGCTCATTATTGTTGATCCATATAAACAGTCTATCCAACTATAAGGGATTACCGCCTGGCCGTGCCTTGTCTAGACTGGGGTTTCTTTTCAACCGGAGCACAGCATGGAAACTCAGATCGGGCGCTTGACCCACTGGATAGGCGGCCAGGCCGAGGACGGCGCCGAGCATGGTTCTCAGGCCATACACGACCCGGCCACGGGCGAGGTGGTGGCCGAGGTGGCCCTGGGCGGCAGCCAGGCCGTGGCCCGCGCGGTCGCGGCGGCGCGGACCGCCCAGCCGGCCTGGGCGGCCAAGAGCGCCTTGCACCGCGCGCGCGTGCTCAACCGTTTCCTGGCCATCCTGGACGACAACAAGGAAGCGCTGGCGCGCATGATTTCGCGTGAGCATGGCAAGGTGATCTCGGATGCGCGCGGCGAGGTCATGCGCGGCATCGAGGTGGTCGAATTCGCCTGCGGCGCGCCCCAGCTGAGCAAGAGCGCGATGTCCATCAATGTGGGCGGCAATATCGACAACTGGGTGCAGCGCGAGCCGCTGGGCGTGGTGGCGGGCATCACGCCTTTCAATTTCCCGGTGATGGTGCCGCTGTGGATGATGCCGGTGGCGCTGGCCACGGGCAATGCCTTTGTGCTCAAGCCCAGTCCGCTGGACGCTTCTCCCTCCCTGGCCCTGGCGCAGATGCTGGCGCAGGCCGGCCTGCCCGCGGGCGTGGCCAGCGTGGTGCAAGGCGGCGTCGAGGCCGTCAATGCCTT
Source organism: Bordetella hinzii LMG 13501 (assembly GCF_001548475.1). Taxonomy (GTDB): domain Bacteria; phylum Pseudomonadota; class Gammaproteobacteria; order Burkholderiales; family Burkholderiaceae_B; genus Bordetella; species Bordetella hinzii. The sequence continues at coordinate 11,926 of NZ_LRUJ01000030.1, read as the reverse complement.
GATCGACCATCCCGACGTGAAGGCGATTTCCTTTGTCGGATCGACCGCGGTGGCGCGCCAGATCTATGAGCGCAGCGCGCGCGAAGGCAAGCGCGTGCAGGCGCTGGGCGGGGCGAAGAATCATCTGGTCGTGATGCCGGATGCCGACCCGCAGGCGGCCGCCGATGCGCTGGTGGGCGCGGCCTTCGGCAGCGCGGGCGAGCGTTGCATGGCGATTTCGGTTGCGGTGTTCGTGGGCGGCGCCGGCGAGGCGGTGCTGCCGCATATCCTCAGCAAGTCGCGTGAACTCAAGGTGCGCCGCGGCATGCAGGAAGAAGCCGAAATGGGCGCCATCGTGAGCGCGGCGGCGCGCCAGCGGATCGCCTCCTACATCGCCTCGGGGGTGGAGGAGGGCGCCAGCCTCCTGCTCGACGGCCGGGATATCGATCCGGCTTCCTGCGGCGCGGGGTGCGAACAAGGCTATTGGCTGGGCCCCACGGTATTCGACCGGGTGCAGCCGTCCATGCGCATCTACCGCGAGGAGATCTTCGGGCCCGTGCTGGCCTGCGTGCACGTGGACACGCTCGAAGAGGCCATCGCGCTGATCAATCGCCATGACTTCGCCAATGGCGTGAGCCTCTATACCGACAGCGGCACGGCCGCTCGCGCCTTCGTGCAGGGCATCGAGGTCGGCATGGTGGGCGTGAACGTGCCCATCCCGGTGCCGGCGGCGTGGCAAGGGTTCGGCGGCTGGAAGCAATCGCTGTTCGGCGACTTGCATGTCTATGGCGAGGAGGGCGTGCGCTTCTACACGCGCCAGAAGAGCGTGATGCAGCGGTGGGCGGCCCAACCCGCCGGGATGTCCTTTGCCATGCCGCGTTCGGGCTGAGTTCAGGCAGTCGTGGCCAGCGGGTTCAGGCGATCGGCGATCTCGTGCTGCACGCGGCGCAGATGCTGGCGCATGGCCTGCTCGGCCGCATCCGGCGAGCGGGCCGCGATGGCTTCGGCGATGGCGCGATGCTCCTGGTCGCGCCGCTCGATGCGCTCGCGCGTGACCGCGCTGACCGCCGGCACATGGAGCCTGTGGTCGGATCCGACTCGCCTCAGAAAGGCGTAGAGGCTGGCCGCCAGTTGGTTGCCCGAGCTGTCGGCCAGCAACTTGTGAAAGGCGATGTCGCCGATAGTGCGCGTCACGCCCCGCGGGGTGGTGGCGGCCTCCAGGATCTTGGCGATCTGCACCGGCGAGGCCCGCACGGCGGCCAGCCGCGCGATGGCCGGCTCCAGCACCATGCGCAGTTCAATGACTTCCAGCGCGTTGGTGTCCTGCACCACCACATCGCTCTTGAGCACCGGACTGTCGTTGCGCCGGATGACCGGACGCGGCAATTCGGCGGCCTGGCGCATGGTTTCGAGCGCCAGGCGCAGGCGGTGGCGATTGACATTCAAAAGACCGGCGAGCACCCGTTCGGGTGGGAGTTCTTCGCCCTTGCCGATGATGGCGCGAATCTGCGTGACCAGCCGGGCCACATCGTTCGATACCTCGGGTTGCCTGGTGCGTGGCATGGTTTTCCCGCCTCCTTTTTTGCGTACATCTTATGGATTGGCCAAGGCCGCGGCAATATCGGAAACCCTCATGGTTGTTTATTGGGTGTATTTGGTTGTATTTATCTAATCCATTGATTAATAAGGATAAAAAACCATGTTTTCGACAGCCATGGTGGTTGGTTAGGGGTTTTCCATAAATAAACCAAAATCGTGTTTACACAACCAGTGGTTGTTATTAGATTTTCTCCCGTTGAATGGTGATAACCAAACAAGGGGAACCTTATGCAAGCAAACACGGCCACCGATCGCGCCGCGGAACTGCTGTCCATGTATGGCGAGATCGAGCGCAAATACATGTTCCCGTTCTGGGCGCGCGAGGAAGACGAGCACGACGACATCAAGCAGCTGATGAACGGGCCCAAGCCCATCGCGCATCGCTGGTCCTTCCGCAGCGATATCCAACCGCTGCTGGCGCAGTCGGCGCGACTCATCTCCACCGAGAACACCGACCGGCGCTCCCTCATCCTGATCAACCCGGGCCTGGCCCCGAGGCGCGCGACGGTCTCCACGCTGTACACCGCCTATCGCCAGAACGACCCGAACGAAATCATGCCTCCCCATGCCCATACGGCCAGCGCCGTGCGTTTCGGGCTGACGGGCAAGCAGAACTTCACCGGGGTGGAGGGAGAGGACATCACGTTCCTGCCGGGCGACATGGTGCTCACGCCGCGCGACACTTGGCACAACCACGGCAACCTGGGCGATGAACCGGCGATCAATCTGTCCGTGCTGGACTATCCGCTGGTCGAGAACCTGAACGCGCTGTCCTTCCAGCACGATTACCAGGAGAACGGCGAGGTGGTGCGCAAGCAGAGCGCGCGCTTCCAGACCGAGTACTCGCGCATGGTCTACGGCATCGGCGGGCTGACGCCGCGTTTTCTGGACCATCGCCGCGGCGGGGGCGACTCCTCGCCGATGTTTGTCTATCGCTACGAGGCCATGCGCGAGCTGCTGTACCGCTTCCGTGACTGGGATGAGTCGCCGCATGAGGGCGTGCTGATCGAATACACCCATCCGCTGCGCGGCGGGCCGGTCTATCGCACGATGACCTTCTTCATGCAGATGGTCCGCCCGGGCGAAACCACGCTGCCGCTCAAGCAGACCGCCAACCTGCTGGTCTCGCCGTTCTCGGGCCAGGGCAGCATGGCCGTGGGCGAGCAGACGTTCGCGCTCGAGCCTTTCGACACGGTGGCCGTGCCCAGCGAGAACTGGGTGCAATACCGCAACGACAGCACCGAGCCGCTGATTCTCTTCATTGCCAGCGATGAGCCGGCCTTGCGCGCCATGGGCTTGTTTCATCAGTGGTCGCGCACGGCCCAGGGCGACCTGATCGAGCTGGTCTGAAGGAGTCGGGTCTTGGCTAAACAATGGAACACCTCGCTGCTGGCTCACGTCGATTGCGAGGGGGGCGGGCAGGTCTGGGTCGAGGGGACGACGATGTATGTCTCCCATATGCGCCCGCCGTATGGCACCTCCATCTACGACGTCGCTGATCCGCGCAAGCCGCGGCTGCTGGCTTCGCTGGAGGTGCCGATAGGCTGGCATTCGCACAAGGTCAGGGCGCAGGACGGTCTGATGATCGTCAACTACGAGAAATTCCGCAGCGGCGCCGACGATTTCGGCGGCGGCCTGGGTATCTACGATGTCAGCCGTCCCGAGCGGCCGCGCCTGATCACCCACTGGAAGACGGGCACACAGGGCGGCGGCGTGCACCGCTATGATTTTGACGGGCGCTACGCCTATATCTCGCCGACCGCGCCCGGTTATGTCGGCAACATCGTCAAGATCCTGGACCTGAAGGACCCGGCCCGGCCCGAAGAGGTGGGCCGCTGGTGGATCCCCGGCCAGCATGTGGAAGGCGGCGAGGCCTATCCCTGGGACAACTATGTGCCGCCGCGCTGCCATCACCCGCTGCGCATGGGCAATCGTCTGTACGTGTCCTACTGGCACCACGGCATGTTCATCCTCGATATCGAGGACATGTCGCGGCCCAGGCTGGTGTCGCAGTTCAACACGGGTCCGGCCCATCCGCATCCCACGCATACCGCCTTGCCCATCCCCGGCCTGCTCAAGGGCCGGCAGGTGTTGGTGGTCGCCGATGAGGACGTCGCCAAGCTGCGGCCCTCGCCGCCGGCGTTCACCTGGTTGTTCGACATCAGCGACGAGCGCCAGCCGCTGCCTATCTCCACCTTCCAGGTCGATGGGGTGGATCCGGACGGCCAGCCGCGCGAGGCCATGTCCGGCTGCCATCAGCCCGCCGAGCGCTTCAGCGGCACGGTGCTGCCCTTTGCCTGGTTCGCGCGCGGGCTGCGCCTGGTGGATATCAGCGATCCCTTCCGGCCGCGGGAGGTGGGCTTCTACGAGCCCGACGTGCCGGCTGGCTTCGAACGGGTCTCTTCCAACGATGTCACCACCGACGCGCGCGGTCTGCTCTATCTGCTGGACCGCCAGCGCGGCCTGGACATCATCGAAAGCACTGTCTACGGAAACTGAATATGCCCTATCTACAGCAAGCCTTCGGCAAAAAGAATCCCAACCTGCCTTTCCATCCGGCCGTGCGCGCCGGCGATTTCGTGTTTGTCTCGGGCCAGGTGGCCAAGGACGAGAACGGGGTCATGCTCGAGGGCACCATCGAGCAGCTTACGCGGGCCACCATCGAGGCCATGCGGCGCGCCCTGCAGGCGGCGGGCTGCGACCTGGCCGATGTGGTCAAGGTGACCACCTACCTGGAGGACGCGCGCGATTTCGGCCGCTACAACGGGGTGTTCAAAGAGTTCTTTCCGGACGGCATGCTGGCGCGCACCACGGTGGAAGCGCGCGCGGTCATCGACACCAAGGTCGAGATCGAGTGCATTGCCTATAAGCCGCAGTGAGCGGCCACAACGACATTACAAGGGAGTTTGATCATGCTGGAAGTTCTGGGACGCGCCACCTCGGGCAATGTGCAGAAAGTGCTGTTTCTGCTGGAAGAGCTGGGGGTGCCCTACAAGCGCCACGATTACGGAAAGACTTTCGAGGGCACCACGCTGACGGCCGAGTACAAGGCCTTGAATCCCACCCAGAAGGTGCCCACCCTGCGCGACGGCGACCTTCATGTCTGGGAGTCGCACACCATCCTGCGCTATATCGCCAATGTCCAGGACGCCGTGGCGCTCTATCCGCGCGATCCGGCCGCGCGCAGCCAGGTCGAACGCTGGATGGACTGGACGCTGGCGTCGCTGAACGTCGCCTATCTGGCCGGCTTCAAGGAGGCCAAGTTGCCGCCCGAAGGACAGACCGAAGCGGCCACCAAACTCCTGACGGCCGAACTGTCCCTGCTCGATGAGCATCTGGCTGGCAAGACCTGGGTGGCCGGCGAGGCGTTCTCGCTGGCCGATATCTGCCTGGCCCCGCTGGTGCGCCGCTGCCTGAAGTTCCCGCATCAAAAGCCGGAGTTGCCGCATCTGCGCCAATGGATGGCCCGCATCGAACAGAAGCCGGCCTTCGCCACGGCCGTGGCCGCGGGTTGAGGCCATGGCGAGGCTTGCGAATCCCGGCGCGCCGCCCTCCGGCGCGCAGATACGGGCCCAGGGGCTGACTGTCGATTTCGACACCCGGGCCGGGCGCGTGCGCGTTCTGCAAGGCATCGACGTCGAGATCGCCAAGGGCTCGTTCACCTCCATCATCGGGCCGTCGGGCTGCGGCAAGAGCACCTTGCTCAAAGTCTTTGCCGGCCTGGTGCCGCCCACGGGCGGGGAGGTCTCGGTGGCCGGCGTCAAGCCGGCCGAGGCGGTGCGCCAGCGGCGCGTGGGCATGGTGTTCCAGGAAGCGGCCCTCATGCCCTGGAAAACGGCGCTGGAGAATGTGTGCTCGCTGATGGAGCTGGTGCAATCGCGTCCCAAGGACGAGCTGCGCCAGCGGGGGCGCGAGATGCTCAGGCTCGTGGGGCTGGAATATGCCGCCGACCGCTATCCCAAGCAGCTCTCCGGCGGCATGCGGCAGCGCGTGTCCATCGCGCGGGCGCTGGCGCTGGACCCCGAGGTGCTGATGATGGACGAACCCTTCGGCGCCCTGGACGCCATTACGCGCGAAACCATGAGCGATTTCCTGCTCGATATCTGGCGGCGCACGGGCAAGACCATCGTCTTTGTCACGCACTCCATCGACGAGGCGGTCTATCTCTCGGACAGTGTCTATGTCATGGCGACCAATCCGGCCCGCATCGTCGAAAAGCTGGATATCGGCCTGCCCGGACCCAAGGACGAGAGCACCTTCTCCAGCCCGGTCTTTCATCAGAAGTCTTTTGAGCTGCGTCAGCTGCTGAAAGCCGGACACGCACAGGGCAATGCATGATGAGCACGAGCACAACCATGAAAGAGAAGCTGACCGCCGCACCCGCGGCGCCGGGCCGGCTGGCCCAGGCCTTGCGGGCCGCCACGCCCAGCATCGTGCTGGTCCTCATCATCCTGGCGATCTGGGAGGGCTGTGTCAGGGCGTTGGAGGTCTCGGCTTTTGTCGTGCCCGCGCCGTCTAGCATCCTCGCGGTGCTGCTGGAGCGCCAGGGCGAGCTCATGCACGCCTCGTTGGTGACGGGGGCGGAAATCCTCTACGGCTTCCTGTACTCCTGCATCGTAGGCATCGTGGTGGCGCTGCTGGTGGACCGCTTCGCCTGGTTCGGGCGCGCGAGCTATCCGCTCATCGTGCTGTTCCAGAATGTGCCCAAGATCGCGTTGGCGCCGCTGCTTATCTTGTGGTTTGGCTACGACCTGCTGCCCAAGGTCGCCCTGATCGTCATCATGGCGTTCTTCCCGGTGACCCTGAACATGCTGGTGGGCCTGCGGTCGGCCGACGCCAACCTGGTGTCGCTGCTGCAGTCCATCGGCGCCACGCCCAACCAGGTGCTGGCGCGCGTGAAGCTGCCGGCGTCGCTGCCGGCGCTCATGGCGGGCATGAAAGTCGCCATCACGCTGAGCGTGATCGGCGCGATCGTGGGCGAATTTGTCGGCGCGTCGGCCGGGCTGGGCTACATGATCCAGTTCGCCTCCAGCCAGATGGATACCGCGCTGGTGTTTGCCGCGCTGGTGCAGGTCTCGGTGCTGGGGGTTGTCTTCTACTACATCATCGAATTGCTGGAAATGCGCTTTCTCGGCTGGGCGGCGCACTGATCCTGGATATCAACAAGGGGAAAACCATGATGAAACGTTGGAAATCGGGCATTCTGGCTGGCGTCCTGGCGCTGGCCGCGGGCGCGGCCCAGGCCAAGGACACCGTGTCGGTGCAACTGGACTGGGTGGTGCGCGGCAACCACGCGCCTTTCTTCGTCGCCAAGGACAAGGGGTATTTCGACCAGCAGGGCATCACGGTGCAGGCGATACGCAAGGGCACGGGGTCGACCGATGCGCTGCGCCTGGTCGCCAATGGCAATGCGGACTTCGGGTTTTCGGACCTGCCCACGCTGATGGTGGGGCGCACGCAAGGCGTGGCCAACACGGCGCTGGTGGCGGTGAACCAGAAGACGCCCCTGGCCATCATTTCGGTCAAGAAGCATTTCGACCTGACAAATGCCCAGCAGCTCAAGGGCGCCAATATCGGGGTGCACCCCGCGGGCTCGACCTATATCTTCCTGAAGGCCGCGCTGGCCAAGAACGGCTTGTCGCTGAGCGACATCAAGCAGTCCACGGTCTCGCCGCCCTACGAGAATTTCCTCCTGCTCAACCGTGTCAATGCGGTGCCTGGCTACATCGATGCCGAGGTGCCCGAGCTGGAGCACAAAGCGGGCGGCCCGGGTTCGCTGTCGGTGCTGCACGGCGCGGACCTGGGCATCCAGAGCTATGGGTCGGGCATGTTCACCTCAGACAAGACCATCGCCGAGCGGCCCGACCTGGTGCGCCGCTTCGTGACGGCCTATATGAAGGCGTTCGCGGACGTCATCGCCAACCCGGAGGCGGCCGCCGACGTGCTGATCAAGAACAATCCCGAATACAAGGACAAGAAGGCCATGTTGGTCGCCCAGCTGCAGGCCGACCTGGACTTCACCTTCTTCAGCGAGCACACCAAGGCGCACGGACTGGGCTGGATCGACGCCGGCCTGTGGAAATCGACCGCGGCGCTGTACAAGGAGCAGGGAGCGCTGGCGCCCACGTTCGACGACAGCAAGGGTTTCGACATGAAGTTTCTTGAACAGGCTCAGCCGCTCAAGCGTTAAGGGGTAGGGGATGCATACGCATGATACGGCTTCGGGGCCGGTGATCCTGCCGGGCCAGACCGGCCTGTTCTACGGCGGCCAGTGGCATCGCTCCGTGGCCGACCGCTGGCTGGAGGTCGAGGCGCCCGGCACGGGCGAAGTCCTGGCGCGGGTGGCCGACGCCACGGCCGAGGATGTGGCGCGGGCAGCGCGGGCGGCGCGCGCCGGCGCCCGGACATGGCGCCGCACCGCGCCGCTGGCCCGCGCCGCGGTCCTGCGCAAGATCGGGCAGCGCCTGCGCGAGAATGCCGCCCAGCTGGCGCTGCTGGATGCGCTGGACTGCGGCAATCCGGTCAGCGAAATGGGCTCGGACGTGATGGTGGCCGCCGCCTTGATGGACTTCTTCGCCGGGCTGGTCACCGAGTTGAAGGGCGACACCATTCCCATGGGCCATGAAGCGCTCAATTACACCGAGCGCGAGCCGGTGGGCGTGGTGGCGCGTATCGTGGCCTTCAATCATCCGCTGCTCTTTGCCATGGGCAAGCTGGCCGCGCCGCTGGCCGCCGGCAATGCCGTCATCATCAAGCCGCCCGTGCAGGCCCCGCTGTCGGCCCTGCGCTGCGCCGAACTCATCGGCGATCTCTTGCCCCCGGGCGTGCTGTCCATCATCCCGGGCGGCGGCGAGGCCGGCGCCGCACTGGCCGCGAGCCCCGATGTCGATATGGTCGGCCTCGTGGGCAGCATCGCCACCGGCCGCAAGGTCATGGAGGCGGCGGCGGGACGGCTCAAGCCGGTGGCGCTTGAGCTGGGAGGCAAGAATCCCTTCGTGGCCTGCCCGGATGTGGATCCGGCGCTCGTGGCGCGCGCCATCGTCGACGGCATGAATTTCACCTGGTGCGGCCAGTCCTGCGGTTCGACCAGCCGGGCCTTCGTGCACCGCGACATCTATGACGAGGTCTGCGAGCGGGTGGCGCAGGCCTGCGCGGCCTATGTGCCCGGCGATCCGACGGCGGCGGCCACCACCATGGGCGCCATGATCAGCGCCGAACACCGCGACCGCGTCAAGAACGCCATCGACCGGGCGCGCGATGCGGGCGCGCGCCTGCTGTGCGGCGGCGGCATCCCGCGGGCCGGCGTGCCGCCCGGCGGCCACTACCTCGAACCCACGGTCTTCGCCGATGTGGCGGCCGACTCGGCCTTGGCCTGCGAGGAGCTGTTCGGGCCGGTGCTGGCCATCCTGCCCTGGGACGATGAGGCGGCCTTGCTGGCCGATATCCATCGCCTGGATGTGGGCCTCACGGCGGCCATCTGGACCACGGACCTGGCGCGCGCGCACCGGCTGGCGCGTGAGATAGACGCCGGTTTTGTGTGGATCAACGAGGTCGGCAAGCACTTCCTGGGCGCGCCCTATGGCGGTGTCAAGCAGTCTGGCATCGGACGCGATGAATGCTTTGGCGAGATGTTGTCCTTCACACGCGAAAAAAACGTGCATGTCAGCCTGCGCCAGGTGGGACGCTCATGAAGATGGCCTACGACTACATCATCGTCGGCGCCGGCTCGGCCGGCTGCGTGCTGGCCAACCGCCTGAGCGCGGACGGCCAGGCGCGGGTACTGGTGCTGGAGGCCGGCCCCTGGGACCGGGATCCCCTGATCCATATCCCGTTGGGCTGGGGCAAGATCCTGCAGAAACGCCTGCATGACTGGGGCTACGATGCCGAGCCGGCGGCGCATGCCGACGGACGCGCGATCGAGTGTGCCCGGGGCAAGGTGGTCGGAGGCAGTTCTTCCACCAACGCCATGGCCTTCGTGCGCGGCCACCCCGGCGATTTCGCCCGCTGGGCGCGCGACTACGCCCTGCCTGAATGGACCTTCGACCAGGTATTGCCGTATTTCCGGCGGCTCGAGGACTGGGAGGAGGGCGACAGCTCGGCCCGCGGCGGCGGCGGTCCTTTGCGCGTGCAGCGCTGCCGTTACCAGGACCCGCTGCTCGATGCCTTCGCCCAGGCAAGCCGGCAGGCGGGACACAGGTGGCTGGAGGATTACAACGCCCAACCCGCGGGCGGTTTTTCGCGGCTGCAGATGTCGATACGCCAGGGGCGGCGATGCAGCGCCGCCACGGCCTATCTGCGGCCCGCGCTGGCGCGCCCCAACCTGACGGTCCAGACCGGCGCCCACGTCCTGGGCCTGGAATTCGAGGGCGACCGGGTGGTGGGCCTGCGCTATGTCCGTAATGGGCGCGAACACGTGGCGCGCGCCGGCGCTGAAGTGATCCTGTCGGCGGGCGCGATCAATACGCCGGCCATCCTCATGCATTCCGGCATCGGGCCGGCCGGTGTGCTCAAGGCAGCCGGCATCCGCGTGCGCCAGGACCGCCCCGGCGTGGGCGCGAACCTGCAGGATCATATTTCCGTCATTGTCACCGCCAAGCGGCGCGAACCCGGGCCCTTTGTGCGCGGACTGCGCGCCGACCGCATCGGCCTGTCCATGGCGCGAGCCTATCTGGGGGGCGAGGGTTTCGCCGGCGACGTGCCGGGCGGGGTGGTGGGCTTCGTCCAGCCCGAGGGCGCCGAGACACCCGACCTGCAGTTCCTGCTGACGGCCGCGCCGTTCAATGCCCATCCCTGGTTCAAGCCGCTGCGCAAGCCTTTTGACGACGGCTTCGCGGTGCGCACGGTGCTGCTGCATCCGCATAGCCGGGGCCATATCACGGTGGCCGGCGCCGATCCGCTGGCCGCGCCGCGCATCGAGCAGAATTTCCTGGCCAGCGGGCGGGACCGCGAGCGCGTCAGGGATTCGGTGCGCATCGCGCGCGAGCTGCTGCGCCAGCCCGCCCTGGGCGGCTACGTCGCCGCCGAGGTCCTGCCCGGGCAGGCGGTCGAGGATGGCGAGGCGCTGGATGCTTTCATACGGCGTACCGCCATCACGGTGCATCACCCGGGTGGCACTTGCCGCATGGGGGCCGACAGCGACCCCCTGGCGGTGGTGGACGGCCGCATGCGCTGCCTGGGGCTGCGCGGGCTGCGCGTCGTCGACGCCTCGGTCATGCCGGATCTCACCTCCGGCAATATCAACGCCCCGGTGCTGATGCTGGCCGAACGGGCGGCCGATTGGATCCGGGAGGCGGGGGCATGATGCGATTGGCCTTGCAGCGGCATCGCTGCGTCAGCCTGTTGCCGCTGGCGCCGAAAGCGCGGCAGCGGCTGGACGACTTCTTCGCCCTGGAGTGCCGGCAGGCGGAAGACGGCCTGCCCGCCGACACGGCGGCCTTGATCGTCCGGTCCTGCACGCTGGCCGGCATGTCGCCGGAGCGGGTGCCGGCGGGCGTGCAGTCCGTGACCGTGGTGGGCCACAAGGTGCCGGAGGCCTTTCTGGCGGGGATGCGGCGGCGCCGCATCCTGGTGACCTGGCCCAATGTGGCTGATGCGCAGGATGACAGCCAGGCCATGGAGGTTTGCCACGACGTCATGGCCGCTTTCGGCTTCGGGCGCCTGGGCGCGCGGCCGCGCAACGTCATCAACGACGAACTGCTGTGCGACTGCTGCTGAAGGCGAAGCGGTAGTGGTATTCTCTTAAGCTGTTTCCGTCGCCTTTGGACAAGGAGCACTACATGGCAAAACCGACCAAGAACAGCAGCGCCGCACCGCGTATCAACATCGGTATCTCCGACAAGGACCGCGCGGCCGTGGCGGGCGAGCTGTCCAAGCTGCTGGCCGACTCGTACTCGCTCTACCTGATGACGCACAACTTCCACTGGAACGTGACCGGGCCGTTGTTCAACACCCTGCACAATATGTTCATGACCCAGTACACGGAAGAGTGGGGCGCGCTGGACAGCATCGCCGAGCGTATCCGCGCCCTGGGCCACTACGCCCCGGGCACGTATCGCGAATACGGCAAGCTGACCTCCATCGAAGAGCCGAGCGACGTGCCTGAAGCCCTTGAGATGGTGCGCATGCTGGTCAAGGGCAACGAAGCCGTGGCCAAGACCGCCCGCGCCGCTTTCGAGAAGGCCGACGCCGCCAATGACCAGCCCACGGCCGATCTGCTCACGCAGCGCCTGGACGTGCATGAGAAGAACGCCTGGATGTTGCGCAGCCTGCTGCAATAAACGTCCATGGCGTTGCACAAGAAATCCCGGCCTGCGGCCGGGATTTCTTTTGTTTGACGCGCCAGCGTGCG
>NZ_LRUJ01000029.1 GCF_001548475.1 Bordetella hinzii LMG 13501 | reverse complement strand
GGAACCGCCGATCAAGCCCACGCCTACCACCGCGAGCACCGGAATCATGGCCGGGCTGGCGTCCAGGGCTTGCCGCCTGCTCATGCCGCAAGAATCTCGGTGAGCGCCGCGATGAAGCGTTCGTTCTCGGAAGGCAGCCCGATCGAGACGCGCAGCCATTCGGGCAGGCCGTCGCCGGCCACCGGACGCACGATGACGCCGCGCTTGAGCAGTTCGAGGTTGATGCGGGGCGCATCGCCCACATGCACGAGCACGAAGTTGCCGTAGCTGGGCACATAGCGCAGCTTGAGAGCCTCGAAGGCCTGCACGAGCTGCGCCTTGCCCGCCTTGTTGGCTTCGTAGGCACGCTCCAGGTAGGCCGTGTCGGCCAGGGCCGCCACGGCGGCCGCCTGGGCGAGCGTGTTGACATTGAAAGGCTGGCGGACGCGGTTCAACAGGTCGGTCAGCGCCGGCTGGGCCACGGCGAAGCCCACGCGCAGACCCGCCAGGCCATAGGCCTTGGAGAAGGTGCGCGAGACGACGAGATTGGGGAAGCGGTGCACCAGCGCGACGCTGTCGAAGCGGTGTTCCGGATCCAGGTATTCGTTGTAGGCCTCGTCGAGCACCACGGTCACGCGCTCGCCATGGGCCTCGGCAAGCTGGACCAGGAAGCGTTCGATCGCCTGGGCCGGCACGAAGGTGCCCGTCGGGTTGTTCGGATTGGCGATGAAGACCACGCGCGTATCGTCGTCGACGGCCGCCAGCATGGCGTCCAGGTCATGGCCGTAATCCTTGGCGGGCACCACGATATGACGGGCGCCCCGGGCCTGGGTGGCCAGGCGGTAGACGGCGAAGGAGTGCTGGGCATAGACGGCCGAGACACCCGGCTCCAGCAGGGCCAGGGCGACGATCTCGAGGATGTCGTTCGAGCCATTGCCCAGGGTGATCCAGTTGGCGGGCACGCCATAGCGCGCGGCCAGGGCCGCCTTCAGGTCAAAGCCGTTGGGATCCGGATAGCGGGCCAGGGCAGTGGCCGCGGCCAGCATGGCCTGGCGCGCCGATTCCGGCATGCCCAGCGGGTTTTCGTTGGAAGCCAGCTTGACGATGCCGGCCGGATCCAGGCCGAACTCGCGGGCGAGCTCTTCGATGGGCTTGCCCGCCTGGTACGGGGCGATGGCGCCCACGTGGGCAGGGGCGACGAGGGTCTTGTTTGCTTGGGTCATGATGACGACGGGACCGGGCCTTATTGCGCCGGATAGGAGCCAAGAATCTTGAAGAAGGCGGCCTGCTGCGCCAGCGCGGCGAAAGCCGTGGCCACATTGGTGTCTTTCTGGTGCCCCAGGCAATCGATGTAGAAGTAGTACTCCCATTGTCCGGTGCGCGCCGGACGCGACTCGAAGCGGGTCATCGACACGCCATTGACGGCCAGCGGGGCCAGCATGTCGTAGACCGCGCCGGCACGATTGGGCACGGCCAGGATGAGGCTGGTCTTGTCCTGCCCGCTGGGCAGGGGCTCGATACGGCCGATGGCCACGAAGCGCGTGCGGTTCTGCGCATCATCCTGGATGCCCGTCGCCACAATGGACAGATTCCAGGCCGGAGCGGCCACTTCGCCGGCGATGGCCGCCACCGTGGGATCGCCCGCCGCCACGCGCGCGGCCTCCGAGTTGCTCGCCGCGGCCACCCGCTTCAGATCGGGATGGTGGCGATTCAGCCAGCCCTGGCATTGGGCCAGGGCCTGGGGATGCGCGGAAATCGTGGTCACGCCGTCCATCGTGCCGGATTGCGTCATCAGGCAATGGCGGATCACGAGCGACCGCTCGCCCATGATCTTCAGGGGGGTGTTCAGCAGCAGGTCCAGATTGCGGTTGACCGCGCCTTCGGTGGAGTTCTCGACCGGCACGATGCCCACATCCGCCTGGCCGCTCTCGACGGCGCGGAACACCTCGTCAAAGGAGGCGCAAGGCATCTGGGTCACGGAATGGCCGAACTGCTCCAGCGCGGCCTGCTCCGAGAACGACCCCTGCGGGCCCAGGTAGGCGACCGTCATGCCGCGCTCCAGCCCGCGGCAGGCCGACATGATCTCGGTCCAGACGCTGGCCACGGCCTCGTTGGGGAATGGGCCGGTGTTGCGCTGCTGCAAGCCGCGGATGACTTCGGCTTCTCGCTCCGGGCGCAATACCGGCCCGTCGGCCTGGGCCGCATGCTTGGCCTCGCCGACTTCCTGGGCCGTGCGCGCGCGCTGGCACAGGAGTTCGAGGATCTGGCTGTCTATGGCATCGATGCGGTCGCGCAGCGGCCGCAGCTTGGCCTGCAAGGAATCATCCATAGCGGCGCTCGAATTCCTTGAGGTAGTCGACCAGGGCCTGCACGCCGGCCAGCGGCATGGCGTTGTAGATGGAGGCGCGCATGCCACCCACGCTCTTGTGCCCCTTGAGCGCGAGCAGGCCGGCGGCCTCGGCGCCTTGCAAGAAGGCGTCGTTGAGCGATTCGTCGCGCAGCACGAAGGGCACGTTCATGCGCGAGCGCACCGAAGGCTCGACCGGATTGCGGTAGAAGCCGCTGGCGTCGAGATAGCCGTAGAGCAGTTCGGCCTTGGCCTTGTTGGCCGCCTCCAGGCCTTGCACGCCGCCCTGGGCCTTGACCCATTTGTAGACCAGGCCGGCGACGTAAATCGAGAAGGTCGGCGGCGTGTTGTAGCGTGAGTGCTCGGCGGCCACGTTGGCGTAGTCGAAGGCCGAGGGGCAGATGGACAGCGCCTTGCCCAGCAGGTCGCGGCGCGCAATGACCACGGTCACGCCAGCCGGACCGGCGTTTTTCTGCGCGCCGGCAAACAGCAGGCCGGTGCGGGTGACGTCCAGCGGACGCGACAGGAAATGCGAAGACGCATCCACCACCAGGGGCACGTCCGGCGCGCCCAGCTCGGCCAGGTCGGGCCAGTCGGTGAACTCCACGCCTCCGATGGTTTCGTTGCTGCACAGATGCAGGTAGGCCGCCTCGGGACGCACCTGCCAGCTCGCCGCCGGCGGCACCCAGGTAAAGGGACGCTGCTCGCGGCCGCCGATCTCGGCGGCCTGGCCGCTGGAGGCGGCGATGCGGGCATCGCCATAGCGGCCGGCTTCCTTGTGCGAGCGCGTGGACCAATGTCCCGTCACCACGAAATCGGCCGCCGGCACGCCGCGCCGGCCGATCAGGTTCATGGGAACGATGGCGTTCTCGCCCAGCCCGCCGCCCTGCATGAACATGACGGCATAGTCGGCCGGCAGGTTCATGAGTTCGCGCAGGTCGGCTTCGGCCTCGTCGCAGATCTGCACGAACTGACGGCCGCGGTGACTCATTTCCATCACCGACATGCCGCTGCCCTGCCAATCCAGCATCTCGGCCGCAGCCTGCTGCAACACGACCTCGGGCAGGACCGAAGGTCCGGCCGAGAAATTCCAGGGGCGCGCCATCTCTTGCTTACTCCGTAGGTTCTTCAGTCGATTCGATCGGGCCTTCGTCGCCGCCGTCTTCCGACTCGTCATCATCGGCGTCGCTTTCGACCACGCGGCGCACCCCCGACAGCGAGCTGCCGTCATCGACGCTGATCAGCGTCACGCCCTGCGTGGCTCGGCCCATTTCACGGATCTCGCTCACGCGGGTGCGCACCAGCACGCCGCCCGTGGTGATCAGCATGATTTCATCGCCGGGGTTGACCAGGACCGCGCCGACGACCTTGCCATTGCGCGAGCTGGTCTGGATGGCGATCATGCCCTTGGTGCCGCGGCCGTGGCGGGTGTATTCGGTGATGGAAGTCCGCTTGCCGTAGCCGTTTTCGGTGGCGGTCAGTACGCTCTGGCTTTCGTCGCCGGCCACCAGGAGGGCGATCACGGTCTGGCTGTCCTCGAGCATCATGCCGCGCACGCCGCGCGCGGCGCGGCCCATCGGGCGCACGTCGTTCTCGTCAAAACGCACGGCCTTGCCGGCGTCGGAGAACAGCATGACATCGTGCTTGCCGTCGGTCAGGTCGGCGCCGATCAGGTAGTCGCCGTCGTCGAGGTCGACCGCGATGATGCCGGCCTTGCGCGGGTTGGAGAAGTCGGACAGCGCCGTCTTCTTGACCGTGCCGCGCGAGGTCGCCATGAACACATAGTGGTCGTCGCTGAACTCCTTGACCGGCAGCACCACGGTGATCTTCTCGCCATCGGCCAGCGGGAACATGTTGACGATGGGCTTGCCGCGCGAGTTGCGCGTGCCCTGCGGCACTTCCCAGACCTTGAGCCAATAGACGCGGCCGCGGTTGGAGAAGCACAGCAAATAGTCGTGCGTATTGGCGATGAAGAGCTGGTCGACCCAGTCGTTTTCCTTCATCTGGGTGGCCTGCTTGCCGCGGCCGCCGCGTTTCTGCGAGCGGTATTCGGACAAGGGCTGGCTCTTGATATAGCCGCCATGCGACATGGTCACCACCATGTCCATGGGCGTGATCAGGTCCTCGGTGTCCAGCTCGGTGGCGTTGACCTCGATCTCCGAGCGGCGGGTATCCTTGGCCGAGGTCGAGAACTCGGCCTTGATGGCCTGCAGCTCGTCGCCAATGATGGTGGTGATGCGCTCGGGGCGGGCCAGGATGTCGAGCAGGTCGGCGATGGTGTCCATCACCTCCTTGTACTCGCCAATGATCTTGTCCTGCTCAAGGCCCGTCAGGCGTTGCAGGCGCATGTTCAGGATTTCCTGGGCCTGCGTCTCCGACAGGCGGTACTGCCCGTCGCCCTGCAGGCCGAAGCCTTCGGGCAGGTCTTCCGGACGGAAGGCCTGGCGTCCGCCGACGACGTCGCCGCCATCGGCACGGGCCAGCATCTCGCGCACCAGCGAGGAATCCCAGCCGCGCGCCATCAATTCCTGGCGGGCCACCGGCGGGGTGGGCGCGGCCTTGATGATGGCGATGAAATCGTCGATATTGGCCAGCGCCACGGCCAGGCCTTCCAGCACGTGGCCGCGCTCGCGCGCCTTGCGCAGCTGGAACACCGTGCGCCGGGTGACGACTTCGCGGCGATGCTGCAGGAAGTAATCGATCAGCTGCTTGAGGTTGAGCAGGCGCGGCTGGCCATCGACCAGGGCCACCAGGTTCATCCCGAAGGTGTCCTGCAGCTGCGTGTTCTTGTACAGATTGTTGAGCACCACCTCCGGCACTTCGCCGCGCTTGAGTTCGATGACCAGGCGCATGCCATCCTTGTCGGACTCGTCGCGGATATCGGAAATGCCCTCGATCTTCTTGTCGTTGACCAGCTCGGCGATGCGCTCCTGCAGCGTCTTCTTGTTGACCTGGTAGGGAATCGCGTCGACCACGATGGCCTGGCGATTGCCCTTTTCCATGTCCTCGAAGTGCGTCTTGGCGCGCATGATGACGCGGCCCCGGCCAGTGCGATAGCCTTCGCGCACGCCAGCCATGCCGTAGATGATGCCGCCCGTGGGGAAATCCGGGGCCGGAATGATTTCCAGCAGCTCGTCGACGGAGCACTCGGGGTTGCGCAGGCAGAACAGGCAGCCCTCGACGACTTCGCCCAGGTTGTGCGGCGGGATGTTGGTCGCCATGCCCACGGCGATGCCCGAGCTGCCGTTGACCAGCAGATTGGGCAGGCGCGAGGGCAGCAGCAGCGGCTCTTGCTCGCTGCCGTCGTAGTTGGGCCCGAAATCGACGGTTTCCTGGTCGATGTCGGCCAGCAGCTCGTGCGCGATCTTGGCCAGGCGGATTTCGGTATACCGCATGGCCGCGGCGTTATCGCCGTCGATGGAGCCGAAGTTGCCCTGCCCGTCGACCAGCATGTAGCGCATGGAGAAATCCTGCGCCATGCGGACGATGGTGTCGTAGACGGACTGGTCGCCGTGCGGGTGGTATTTACCGATGACGTCGCCCACGATACGGGCCGACTTCTTGTAGGCGCGATTCCAGTCGTTGTTCAACTCGTGCATCGCGTAAAGCACGCGCCGGTGCACGGGCTTCAAGCCGTCCCGCACATCCGGCAGCGCCCGACCGACGATCACGCTCATCGCGTAATCGAGGTAGCTGCGGCGCATCTCTTCTTCCAGCGATACCGGAAGCGTCTCCTTGGCAAAGGAATCCATATATATAGCGACAGAATCGTGTGTAAGGAGGAACCCGGGCCGGGTAAACAGGAAATTCTATCATTCGATTGCAGCCGCCTCCCCGCCAAGCCCGGCAGGGCGCGCCCGCCGACAAGTGTGCTACCGGCCCGATGCGCCGCCCAAGCCCTGTTGTCAAAAACCAACATGAATTCTGCATCGGGTGCCCAAATGGTCATATCCTGAGTCAATGGACTGGCTTAAAGGGAGCCAAAGGTCCCCAAATGCCTTAAGATTGTTTCCAGCACGCAGGAGACCCAGTGGCGGCCCTTTGAACCTGTTCGGAGCGTTGCTATACTGGCCCCGTTTTCCTGATATGCGGCGGGGGTTCGCTGCGAGTCACTTATCCAGCTTCAAGCTCAACGAGGAGAAACATGAACAAACCCTCCAAATTCGCTCTGGCGCTTGCCTTCGCCGCTGTCACGGCCTCTGGTGTAGCCTCGGCTCAGACGGTGGACAACTGGCGCAATCCGTTCGGCGACGTGTGGAAGAACGGCACGAATGAACTGTGCTGGCGCGATGCGTTCTGGACCCCGGCTACCGGCATCCCCGGTTGCGACGGCGTTCCGGTCGCCCAGAAGGAAAAGCCCGCCCCGATGGCCGCCAAGGTCGTGTTCAACGCTGACACGTTCTTCGACTTCGACAAGTCCGTGCTGAAGCCGGAAGGCCGTCAACTGCTGGACCAAGTCGCCCAGCAAGCTGGCACCATCGATCTGGAAACCATCATCGCCGTCGGCCACACCGACTCGATCGGTACCGAAGCCTACAACCAGAAGCTGTCCGAGCGCCGTGCCGCTTCGGTCAAGGCCTACCTGGTCAGCAAGGGTATCGACCCGAACCGTATCTACACGGAAGGCAAGGGCGAGCTGCAGCCCATCGCGACCAACAAGACCGCCGAAGGCCGCGCCCGCAACCGCCGCGTGGAAATCGAAATCGTCGGCAGCCGTCGCAAGTAATCATTGCAGCGCTAGCCGCTACAATAAGGGCCTCGCAATGCGAGGCCCTTTTTTTCGCCATCACCCCTTGCCCATGACCACAGCCGCCTCTTCTTCCCGCCCCAACGTCAATGTCGACCAGGCCGAATTGGATAAATTCAGCGCCCTGGCCGCGCGCTGGTGGGATCCGGAAAGCGAGTTCAAGCCCCTGCACGCCATCAACCCGCTGCGGCTGGAATGGATACAGGAGACGGCGGGCAGCCTGGGCGGGCGCCGGGTGCTGGACGTGGGCTGCGGCGGCGGCATCCTGTCGGAAGCCATGGCCCAGGCCGGCGCCGAGGTCACCGGCATCGACCTGGCGGAAAAATCGCTCAAGATCGCGCGCCTGCATGGCCTGGAATCGGGCGTGAAGGTCGACTACCGCGCCGTGCCCGTCGAAGAGCTGGCCGCCGAGCTGCCGGGCCACTACGACGTGGTGACCTGCATGGAAATGCTCGAGCATGTCCCCGATCCGGCTTCGGTCGTGCGCGCCTGCGCCGCCCTGGTCAAGCCGGGCGGCTGGGTGTTTTTCTCCACCCTGAACCGCAACCCCAAATCCTTCCTGTTCGCCATCGTGGGTGCGGAATATGTGCTGCGGCTGCTGCCGCGCGGCACCCATAGCTACGAGCATTTCATCAAACCCAGCGAGCTGGCCGCTTCCGCGCGCCAGGCCGGCCTGACGCCCTCGGGCATGCGCGGCATGGAATACAACCCCATTACCCAGATCTACTCCCTGTCGGCCAATACCTCGGTCAACTACCTGATGGCAACCCGCAAATGAGCGCGCTGATCCTGTTCGACTTCGACGGCACCCTGGCCGATACCGCC
The DNA here is from genome assembly GCF_001548475.1 of Bordetella hinzii LMG 13501. Classification (GTDB taxonomy): domain Bacteria; phylum Pseudomonadota; class Gammaproteobacteria; order Burkholderiales; family Burkholderiaceae_B; genus Bordetella; species Bordetella hinzii. The sequence goes on along the minus strand of NZ_LRUJ01000029.1, from coordinate 56,405 downwards.
CCCGACCTGGCCGCGGCGGCCAACCGCCAGCGCACGCGCCGCGGCATGCAGCCCCTGCCCTACGAACAGCTGCGCCCGGTGGCCTCCCAAGGCGCGCGCGGCCTGCTGCGCGTAGCGCTGGGCCTGGTGCCCGGCGATGAAGCCTATGAGCCCGCCCGCCTGCAGTTCATCGCCGACTACGCGGAAGGCTCCACACGCGAAAGCCGGCTGTTCCCAGGCATCGCCGACCTGCTGGCGCACATCCGTTCGCAAGGGCTGGCCTGGGGCATCGTCACCAACAAGGTCACCCATCTCACGCTGCCCATCGTCGAGCACCTGGGACTGGTGCGCGAAAGCGCCGTGCTGGTCTGCGGCGACACCACCGCCCATGCCAAGCCGCATCCGCTGCCACTGCTGCACGCCGCCGAACAGGCAGGCTTCGCGACCAGCCGCTGCATTTACGTGGGCGATGATCTGCGCGATATCCAGGCGGCCCATGCGGCCGGCATGCCCGCCATTGCCGCCGCCTACGGCTACGTCAATGAAAACGAAGACATCGCCCACTGGCAGGCGGAAGGCCGGGTAGACTCGCCGCTGGCCCTGTGGGACGCCATCCGCCCGCTGCTGCCGCGCGGCCAGGCTTGAGAGCATAAAGAGGCACGCCCCGGCAGGGCGTGCCCCGCCCGGCGCCACGGGCGCCTCATGGGGTCGGACAGGCATTGTTCGATCCAGCCAACCACTTCTGGCGGCGCCAGCGTCTTTATCCCGACGCATTCCCGCCGCAAAATACAGACAATCCCCGGGCTGTCGCGCCGCTCGCGCCTGTTGTTCCTTCTCGCCCGCTCCCCCCTGTTTACCTTTCACCCACCGCCTACCGTGGTCCTGGCCACGGGAATCGAGAGATCCATGCTATTACCCATCGTGCTGCTGTCGGCGGCCGGATTCACTATTCTGACCACCGAATTCCTGATCATCGGCCTGCTGCCGCCCATGGCGCGCGAACTGCGGGTCACCGTCTCGCAGGCCGGCCTGCTGGTGTCGCTGTTTGCCTTCACCGTGGCCAGCGCCGGCCCCTTCCTGACCGCGCTGGCCGGCAATATCGAGCGCAAACGCCTGTTCATCGGCGTGCTCATCCTGTTCGGCCTGGCCAATGTGCTGGCCGCCTTGGCGCCCAATATCTGGATCATGGCCATCGCGCGTTTCGTCCCCGCGCTGGCCCTGCCCGTGTTCTGGTCGCTGGCCAGCGCCACGGCGGTCGAACTGGTCGGTCCGGCCCATGCCGGACGGGCCATCTCCATGGTGGCCTTCGGCATTGTCGCGGCCACGGTGTTCGGCATCCCCATCGGCGTGCTGATCTCCGATGCCTTCGGCTGGCGCGCCGCCTTCGGCGTGCTGGCGGCGGTATCCTTCGGCAAGGCCGTTCTGCTGGCCCTGAGCTTTCCGGCCATCCGCGTGGCCGGCGAGGGCCTGCGTTTCGGCGCCCAGTTGCGGATCCTGCGCGATCCCATGGTGATCGGCCATGTCCTGCTCTCGCTGCTGATCTTCACGGGCATGTTCACCGCCTATACCTATCTGGCCGACATGCTGGAACGGCTGGGCGGCTTTGACGGGCGCATCGTGGGCTGGAGCATGATGGGCTTCGGCGCCATCGGCATCGTCGGCAACAGCCTGGGCGGGCGGCTGGTCGACAAAAGCCCGCTGGGCGCGACCACGGTGTTCACCGCCCTGATGGCGGCCAGCCTGTCGGTGGTCACCTTGGTCATGGACGCGCCCCTCACGCTGGCCCTGACGCTGGGCGCCTGGGGCGTCGCCCAATCCGCGCTCTTTATCGTCTGCCATGTGCGCGTCATGAAGTCCGCGCCGCAGGCCCCGGCTTTCGCGGCTTCGCTGAACATCTCGGGCGCCAACATCGGCATCGGCCTGGGCGCCGTGGTGGGCGGCGATGTCATCGACCAGCTGGGCCTGCCTGCCCTGGGCTGGTCGGCCGCCCTCATCCTGGTGGCCGCGCTGGTACTGGCCATCGGCCTGATGACGCGCGCCCGTCGCCGCCAGGCGCCGCCCGTCTGCGACGGCATGGCCGGCTAGGCAACGGCCCCGGGGACGCGCCGAGCCCTTGAAATCCGGCGCCCCGCCCCTATTTGACGTACAATACGAAGTTCCCTAGGGGCCGATCCGGATTCGACGTGGGTCATGAAACAGCTCAGGGCATGCCGAGCACCAGTAAGCTCGTAAATCCACTGGAAACAAACAAACGCCAACGACGAGCGTTTCGCTCTCGCCGCTTAATCGGTGAGCCGTTGCACTGATCTGTCCTTGGGTCAGGTGGAGGAAGGCAACTTCCTAGGGGGGCAACCCTCGAACCACAGCAACGTTATTCACAAGGAATCGGTCTGCGCTGGGGTCACACGGCTCAGATTTAAATTACGTGAATCGCCTCGGTCCGGCCCGTTGATCGGCTAAGTCCGGGGTTAAATCCAAATAGATCGACTAAGCATGTAGAACTGACTGCGGAGGGCTTGCGGACGGGGGTTCAATTCCCCCCGGCTCCACCAATTCCGACAGTCCTGGACAGGGCTGTACAAGAGCGGCAAGGGAAACCTGGCCGCTTTTTTTTGTCTGCCGCCGCGCCCATGGCAAACAGGCGGCACGCCGGTAACACCGGCAATGCCGCCCGCCATGCCCGGGGCCGGCGCCGCTCTATGGCGGTGTCCGGCTCCTGCTGCTACGCACACTCGGCCGAGCTTTCCCGGCTTCGTCCCCCTTCCCTTCACGACAGACTTGCCGCGGCCTAGAAAGCCGCGTAGCCGCCATTGGCGGCGATGGCCTCGCCCGTGATCATGCGCGATTCACTGCTGGCCAGAAACAGCGCGATATTGGCGATGTCCTCGGGTTCGCCCTCGCGGTTCGGATAGCGCAGCCTGGACGCCTCGGAGGCCGGCTGGCCGGCGTCCTCGTGGTTGAGGATGCGTTCGGTGCGGATGCGGCCGGCGCAGATGGCGTTGACGCGCACGCCCTTGGGCGCATAGCTGGCCGCCAGGGCCCGGGTGAGGGAGATCACCGCGCCCTTGGCCGCCGTATAGGCGTGGCCGGCGAAGCTGCCGCGCAGTCCGGCACCCGAGGACATGTTGACCACCGTGCCGCCGCCCGCCTCGATGATGGCCGGGATGACGTGGCGGCAGCAGAGCATGGTCCCGTCCAGGTCGAGCCGCAGCGTGCGCGACCAGAGGTCCAGGTCCACCTGATCCACGGGCCCGTCGTAGGGCCTGGAGCCGCCCGCGCAATTGAACAGGATGTCGATCTTGCCGAATTCGGCCAAGGCGGCGGCCACCGCCTGTTTCACGGCCGCCTCGTCGGTGATATCGGCGGCCAGGGCCTGGGCGCGGCCGCCGGCCAGGCGGATTTCCTGCGCCAGCATGCCGGCGGCCTGCGCGCGCAGGTCCACCAGCACGACAGCGGCGCCCTCGGCGGCAAAGCGGCGCGCGGTCGCGCCGGCGATGCCGCCGGCGCCGCCGGTGATGAAGGCGACGCGGCCGGCCAGCCGGCCCGGCGCGGCGGCCCTGGTCAGGCCGCCGGCCATGCGACGCCGCCGTGGCGGGCCAGGAAGCTGCGCAGGTCGGCCACGCAGCGCTGCGGCAGGTATTCGCAGATGCTGTGCCGCTCGCCGTCGTAGACCAGGATCTCGGCCTGCTTGAGGTGGTCGCGCATGGGTTGGTAGGCATCCATCGCGCCGATCTTGCCCATGCCCGGAATCACCACCAGCGTCGGGCATTGGATGCGGTGCAGCTGGTCGCCCCATTCCTGTTGCGCCATATAGCCGACGAACTTGCCGATCCAGGGCAAGTTGTTGTCGGCCAAGGTATCGAGGAACTGCTCGCATTGCGGCGTGCCCACCAGTTGCGGCGGAAAGCGGTCATCGATGGTGTCGGCCAGGAATTGCCGCAAGCCGCGCCGGGCCACTTTGTCCAGCCAGGTCGAGGCCTGGCTGTTCTTCAGACCCGGGGCGGAGCCGAACAGCGCCAGGCTCTCCACCCGCGCCGGATGCTGCATGGCCAGGTACTGGCCCACATAGCCGCCGGCCGAGTTGCCGACGAAATGCACCCGCTGGCAGCCCAGATGGTCCAGCAGCGCGAGCATGTCGGCCACCAGCACATCGAGGTCCAGCGGCGCATCCAGCGAGGGTACCTGCGAGCGGCCATGGCCGCGCAGATCGACGCGCACCACGCGATAGTCGCGGCACAGGGCCGGCACCCAGGAGTAGAAGCGGTCGGCGCGGGCCATGGCGCCATGGACCAGCAGCAACGTGGGCGCTTCGCGCCATGGGTCGGTAAAGTCGTCGACGTAATAGCTCAGGCGCAGGCCGTCGCGCTCGTAAAACGCTTGCATATGACAATCTCGCTCTTCAAAGGACGGGCGGGCCCGCCGGTCAGTCCAGCTTGATGCCGGCGCGGGCGACGAATTCGCCCCAGTCCTTGATCATCTGGCGCATCTGCGCGGTGTGTGCTTCGGCGCTGTTGCCGATCAGCTCCAGCCCCAGTTCGCGCGTGCGCTTGAGCACTTCGGGGTCGCGCAAGGCGGCGGTGTAGTACTGGTTGAGCTTGGCGATGACCGCGTCCGGCGTCTTGGCCGGGGCGTACACGCCCCAGAAAGTGTCCGCGTTGACGCCCTTGATGCCGCGCGACTCGAAGGTCGGCACATCGGGCAGCAGCGGGCTGGGCGACGCGCCCGTGACGGCCAGGGCGCGCAGCTTGCCCGACTGGATATAGCTCAGTGCCGTGGTCGTGCCGCCAAAATACATCTGCACCTGCCCGCCCAGCAGCGCGGTCATTGCCGGCGCCACCCCCTGATAGGGCACATGCTCGATCTCGATGCCCGCGGCGCGGCGGAACATCTCGCCGGCCATGTGGGTGGAGGTGCCATAGCCGCCGGAAGCAAAGTTCAACATGCCCGGCTTGGCACGGGCCAGCGCGATCAGCTCGTCCAGGGTCTTTGCCGGCACCGAAGGATGGACCAGCAGAACAAGCGGCGCGCGCGCCAGCATGGTCACGCCGCGGAAGTCCCTGGCCGTGTCATACGGCATATTCTTCAAGAGCGAAGGGTTGACCAGCATCGAGAGATCGCCGCCCAGCACGGTGTAGCCGTCCGGCGCCGACTGCGCCACATGACCGGTGCCGATCACCGAGGCGCCGCCGGGGCGGTTGTCCACCACCAGGGGCTGGCCCGCGGCCTCGGCGACGGGTTTTTGCAGCATGCGCACGAGCACGTCGGTCGTGCCGCCGGCCGGATACGGCACGACGATGCGCATGGGGCGCTCGGGGAAGGCATCCGCCAGTGCCGGCGGAGCGGCCAGGAGCAGGGCCAGTACGGCAAGAAACCAACGCTTCATGAATATCCTCACAGCCAGTCAGAGAGTGTGCACGGGATTCTAGGGAGCGGGGACGGCGGCAAATATCAAGTACATTACATTTCCTGGAATCCCCGGGGCCGCGCCCCGCCGATAGAGATTGACGATGACCGCAGCGGCAGCACCGGAACCCGCCCGCGAGAAGGGCCGCGACGCGATACTGGCCCACCTGCGCGCCAGCCCCTGCTTTGCCGACATGCCCGGCCATGTGCTGGCCGCCTTCGCCGACATCGCCCAGTGGCGCACGCTGGCCCACGGGGAACTCTTCGCCAGCCGCGGCAGCGAAGCGCCCGGCGTGGTGCTCATCATCCGGGGCGCCATTCATACCAGCTCGTTTTCCGGCGAAGGCCATGAATTCGCGCTGTCCATGCTCGAATTCCGCGGCCTGTGGGGCCTGGCCGCCGTCCTGGACGGCGGCGGCATGATGCGCGACAGCCGCGCCTGCCAGGAGACCGAAATCCTCATTCTTCCCAAGCCCGCCTTCCTGGCCATCGTCGAGCGCGAGCCCGGCCTCTACCGGCATTTCGTCACCCTGCTGTGCCAACGCATCCGCACGGCCCATGCCATCATCGACGAGCTGGCCCTGCGCACGCTCAACCAACGCCTGCCGCGCCTGCTCTGCGCCCTCTCCGCGGACCGGCCGGCCACCGAACGCGGCATCGCCGTGCCGCAGACGCAGGACACGCTGGCAACCCTCATGGGGGTCTCGCGCAATGCCGTCAACCGCGAACTCAAGCAATTGGAGTCCCTGGGCCTGGTGGGCCTGGGTTATGGCGGTATCTGGGTGCGGGACGTGGCCGGCTTGAAAGCCCTCTATACGCAAGCGGATCCCGCTTAAGGGGGCTCCATGCCGGTCCGTTGCCGCCGGCTGGCGCGCAAGGCCCAGGCCGGAGAGTCCGGCGGCGTCCTCTCCCACGGCAATGCGCCCAGGGTTTCAGCATGGAATCATTCTTTCTATACTGGTCCGGACACACTGCCGCGGCGCAGGCCGATCAGCGCCCGCGCCCGGTGCGATCCCGGCCGCCTGCCCATGCGCGCAACCGACGGCCAGGATGGCGCGCCCGGCATGATGCCTTCCCTCCGTTCAACCATGGAACCCTCATGAGCGACTATCCCGACACTTTGCTACTGATCGACAACGAATGGCGCGAAGCCCAGGGCGGCGCGCGCATCGATGTCGTCAACCCCGCCACCGGCCAGAAGATCGGCCAGGTCGCGCGCGCCAGCCAGCACGATCTCGATCTTGCCCTGGCGGCCGCCCAGCGCGGCTTTGAAACCTGGCGCGACATGTCCGCCCACGAGCGCTGCGGCATCATGCGCCGCGCCGCGGCCCTGTTGCGCGAGCGCGCCGACGCGGTCGCGCGCCTGCTGACCCGCGAACAGGGCAAACCGCTGGCCGAGGCCCGCGGCGAGGTGCTCGCCGGCGCGGAGATCATCGACTGGTTCGCCAATGAGGCCCTGCGCGTCTATGGCCGCATCGTGCCTTCGCGCAACATGGCCGCGCAGCAGCTCGTCATCAAGGAGCCCGTGGGGCCGGTGGCGGCTTTCACGCCCTGGAACTTTCCGGTCAACCAGGTCGTGCGCAAGCTCGGCGCCGCCCTGGCCGCGGGCTGCTCCTTCCTGGTGAAGGCGCCCGAGGAAACCCCCGCTTCCCCGGCTGCCCTGCTCAATTGCTTCGTCGACGCCGGCATCCCCAAGGGCGTGCTGGGGCTGGTCTTCGGTTCCCCGGCCGAAATCTCCGCCTACCTGATTCCGCATCCGGTGATACGCAAGGTCACGTTCACCGGCTCCACGCCCGTGGGCAAGGAACTGGCCGCGCTGGCGGGCCGCCACATGAAGCGTGTGACGATGGAGCTGGGCGGCCACGCCCCCGTCATCGTGGCCGAAGACGCCGATGTCGAGCTGGCCGTGAAGGCTTCGGGCGGCGCCAAGTTCCGCAACGCCGGCCAGGTGTGCATTTCGCCGACGCGCTTTCTGGTGCACAAGAACATCAAGGCCGAATTCGAACGCGCCTTCGTGGCCCATGCCGAAAAACTCAAGCTGGGCGACGGCCTGGCCGAGGGCACGACGCTGGGCCCGCTGGCCAATGACCGCCGCCTGGCGGCCATGGACAAGATCGTCAGGAACGCCAGCGAAAAAGGCGCTCGCGTGGCCACTGGCGGCTCGCGGGTGGGCGGCGCCGGCAATTTCTTTGCGCCGACGATCCTGACGGATGTTCCGCTCGATGCCGACGTGTTCAACGAAGAGCCCTTCGGCCCGATCGCGGCGATCCGCAGCTTCGATACCCTGGATGAAGCCATCCATGAAGCCAACCGCCTGCCCTTCGGCCTGGCTGCTTACGGGTTCACGCGGTCGATCAAGACCGTGCATGCGCTGTCCCGCCGCCTGGAAGTCGGCATGCTGTGGGTCAACCAGCCCGCCACGCCTTCAGCCGAACTGCCCTTCGGCGGCGTGAAGGATTCGGGCTATGGCTCCGAGGGCGGCCCCGAGGCGCTGGAGGCCTACCTCGTGACCAAGGCGGTCTCGGTCGTCGGGGTCTGAGGCCGGGGCGGCCTGGCGGCCGGGCGTTATCGATTGGCGCGCGCGCGGCACGCGGGCGCGCCGATTGGCGATACCTTGGATACCGTCATACCAAGGAGCCGCCATGCGTGCAGAAGACATACTCCCCGACCACGTCGATCATCTCGACATCGACGGCCTGGCCGTGCGCAAAGGCACGGTGGCCGCCTTCCTGGCCAATGCGCGCGCCTGGGGCGATCGCGCGCGGGATGCCGGCAGCCGCAAGGCGGCCGAGGCCCGATTGCTCGCCAGCCTGCCGGCCTTGCAGGCCCTGGGATTGTTCGACGTCCTGGTGCCGCGCGATCCGGCCTTGCGCCGCCTGATCAACGCGGCCCAGGGTCAATACGAGCAGATGAGCTGAGCGGCTACGGTAGCCATTGGCTGCCCAGCCAGCCCGGGGCCAGCAGCGCGGCCGCCCAGAGCAGGGCCGATGACCAATTGGCCGCCTGGAAGGCGGCCGCCCGCATGCCGAAAACGCCCGCGGCCAGCGGTACGGTGGCCCTCAAGGGACCGAAGAAGCGGCACAGCACGATGCTCAGCACGCCCCAGCGCTGCACGAAGGCGGCCGCGCGCAACACCATGTGCGGGCGCTGCCTGAGCCAGTTCCAGTGCATGACGCGCGGACCGGCCCAGACGCCCAGGGCAAAGGACACCCAGTCGCCCAGCGCCGCTCCCAGCGAAATCGCCAGCCACACGTCGACAAACCCGGCTTCGCTCAGGCGGATGGCCGCGCCGATGGACAGCAGAAGCGCCGTGCCGGGAATGAACAAGGCCACCAGCGGCAGGGATTTGACGAAGGCGAGCACGAAGGCCAGCGGCGCAAGCCAGGGCCCCAGCGCCGGCAGCTTGGCGGCCAGCGCGGCATAGAGCGCGTGCAGCGATTCGAGCATCGGTGAAGGCAGGCCCCTAGGCCAGGCCGCCGTTGGCGCGCACCACTTGACCATGGACCCAGCGGCCGTCGGGGCCGGCCAGGAAACCGACCACATTGGCGATATCGACGGGTTCTCCCAGGCGCTCCAGCGGCGGGGCCTTGGTGAAGGTGGCGATCTGCTCGGGCGTCTTGCCGGTGAAGAACAGCTCGGTGGCCACCGGGCCGGGCGCCACGGCATTGACGGTGATGTCGCGGCCGCGCAGCTCCTTGGCCAGCACGCGGGTAAAACCTTCGACCGCGGCCTTGGTCGCCACATAAATGCCATAGCCCGGAAGATTGGTGGCCACCAGGGTGCTGGAGACATTGACGATGGCACCGCCCGCGCGCAGCCGCTGGGCGGCCAGCCTGAGCGTATTGAATACGCCGCGCACATTGACTTCCATCATCTGGTCGAACACCGTGTCGCTGGCATTGGCCAGGGGCACGGTCTGCAGCACGCCGGCGTTGTTGACCAACACATCCAGGCCGCCCCATTCCGCCTCGACGCGGTCGAACAGCGATGCCGCGCTGGCGGCGTCAGCCACATCGCCCTGCACGGCAATGGCGCGGCCGCCCTGCTCACGCAGGCCGGCCGCCAGCGCCTCGGCCTCGCCGCCGCGCGAAGCGTAATTCAGGGCGACGGCATAACCGTCCTGGGCCAGACGGGTGGCGATGGCAGCGCCTATGCCGCGCGATGCGCCGGTAATCAGTGCAGTACGGAAAGTCATGATGTCAGCCTCGTGTCGGGATAGGCGGATGATGAAGGACTTGCGCAAAACGATAATCTTGCCAGCTTTGTCATCAAAATTCCGTCTGCGTCGACAATCCGGGGCCGGGCTTGGCTACACTGGACCTGTCATCAAGCGCACGAAACCTTATGAACTGGCATGTATACCGGGTACCCCCTCTGGACGCGGGCTGGGATTTCCTGCTGACCGTGGCCGAGGCCTTGGCGCTGGCCGAGACATCGCTGGACGAAGGGCTGTCGCGCGATGATTGGCGTGCCGCCTTCAATGACGCCCAGGCCGCGGCCGAAGACGCCGGCTGGGAAGGCGACTTCCGTGGCGAGCCGCATATCCTCATGCTGCCCCTGGCGGGCCGGCTGGCGCCCGGCTTCGTCTGGAAGCAGGACAAGGCCGGCCTGTGCTTCGTGGCAAGCCCCTGCGCCCTGCCCTGGCTGGAAGCCGCCCAGGGCTGATGCGGCAAGCGCCTATTTGGCGCTGGCGATGATCTGCTGCGCATCGCGCATCCCCTGCGCCGTCATGACGCGCACGCGATTGCGCCCCTGCTCCTTGGCATCATAGAGCGCCTTGTCGGCGCATTTGATGACCGTATCCAGGTCCGGCCCGTGGTCGGGATAGCGCGCCACGCCGATGGACAGCGTGATCGGGGAGCAATCCTCGATGCGCGCCTGTGCCACGGCCTGGCGCAGGCGTTCCGCGAAGGCCGCCGCGCCGGCCAGCGAGGTGCGCGGCAACACCACCAGGAACTCATCGCCGCCCAGGCGGGCCACGGCATCGCCGCCGCGCGCCTGCGCCTCGATCATATGGCTCACCCGCGTGACCGCCAGGTCACCGATATGGTGGCCATGCTGGTCGTTGACACGCTTGAAATGGTCGATGTCGAACGCGATCACGGCCACGGGCGGCCCTTGCGTCTTCAATTCTTCCAGGGCCAGCGCGAGGCCGCGGCGGTTAAGCGCCCCGGTCAGGGGATCTCTGGAGCTTTCCTGGCGCAGCCGCCCCATGCGCTGCCCGATGGCCGAGACGCCCAGCAACAAGCCGCGGCGCAGATCGGCGGCCTCCTGGTACCAGCCCCGGATAGGGCGCAGTCGCTCGCTGACATCGCGCTCTTCCATCCGGCTGGCGATGGCCGCCAGCTGCCGCAGCGGGCGGGCGATGAGGTTGGAGAGCCAGAGGATGCCCGCGATCGCCAGCAGAATAGCCGGCAAGGCATAGAGCAGCGTGAGCGCCAGCGCGCGGTCCACGCGGGCCAGGGCCGCCTCGGTGGGTTTCTGCACGATCACGCCCCATCCCACCGACGCCACCGGCGCATAGCCCCCCAGCATGTCCACGCCCTCCTGGTTGAAAAAACGCATGGCGCCATGCTCGCCGCGCCGCACGGCCTGCTCGGCAGCGTTGTGCACGCTCTCGCCCTCGCGCTCGGCGACCGGGTGGTAGATCAGCATCCCCGAGCTGTCCACCACATAGGAATAAGAGCCGTCTTCATAGCTGTGCTCGCCGAGGATGGCGCGCACGATGCTGGGCGCATGCAGATAGATAGTGCCCGCGATATAACCCAGGGTCTGCCCATCGGCGCCGAAGATGGGCTGCGACAGCGACACCAGCCAACGCCCACTGTAAGGCGAACGAAACGGCTGGCTGGTCAACGGCCCCTGGGCCGCCATGGCGAGCTTGGCAAAAGGATGGATGAGGCGCTGGCCCGCCAGCCCTTCGGTATGCGAAGAGTCTGCCAGCACCACGCCCTTGGCATCGACCACGATGATGGAATTGAACAGGTCGCTCAATTGCACCAGGCGGTCGACCATGGCCTGCATGGCGTCCCTGTCCAGCGTGGGCTGCGCCTGCAATTCGTCGGCGGAGACGAAAAGCAGGCGGCGGCAACTGCGCAGATAGTTTTCGGTCACGCGCGCCAGCTTCTCGGCGTAGACGCGATGCGCCTGCAAGGTGTCCTGGATCAGCACGTCGCGCTTGACGCGATAGGTCGCGTAGAAACTGGCCGCCAGCGCCACGAAGAGAAAAAAAAGGCTGCACCAGAGGATCAGGCTACGCAGGCGAAAGCGTACGGAACTGTGCACCATGGGTCGGCTGAGAGCGTGGCGTTGCGTCTATCATACCGAGCCCGCGCCGCCGTCTCCTAGGCTCGCCTACCCTAGGCTGCGATATTGGCCGCGTCGCAGACGCGGTTGCGCCCGCCGCGCTTGGCCTCGTACAGCGCCTCGTCGGCCCGCGCCAGGACCTCGGTCAGGGAGGCGCCTTCGTGCGGATACACGGCCACCCCCACCGACACCGTGCAGGCGCCCCCGGGCACCGCCTGGAAGGACTCCACGGCGGAACGGATGCGTTCGGCGGCCTGCAGGGCCTGGGGCCGCTCGGTATTGGGCAGCAGCACCACGAATTCTTCGCCGCCCAGGCGGCCCAGGATGTCGCTGGCGCGGGCGCGGCTGCGCAAAAGCGCGGCGATGCCCCGGATCACGGCATCGCCGGCCGCATGCCCCAGCTCATCATTGATGGACTTGAAGTGGTCGATATCCACGGCCAGCACCGCCATGGCACGCCCATATCGGGGCTCGCTCTGCAGGATTTCGTCCAGCCCCCGGCGATTGAGCAGGCCGGTCAAGGCGTCGGTCAGGCTGTCCTGGCGCAACTGGTTGAACTTGGTGCCTATCTTGCGGCTCACGGCGGCAAGGGCGGCCTTGAGCTGTTCGGCCTCCCGATACCAGGCGCCGACAGCCGACAGCCGGTCGCCCACGCGCGGTTTGTCCAGATCGGCCGCCGCGCTGGCAAGCTGTGCCAGCGGGCGCGCGATGCGGTTGGCCAGCCACCACACGCACAGCAGGGATAGGCACAACCAGGGCAAGGAGGTCTGCAGCGTGCGCAGCAGCAGCACCTTGCTGCGCGAGAGCACCGAATCCACCGGCCGCTGCGCCACCACGCCCCAGCCGGTTTCCCGCACCAGCGCGTAGCCGCTGAGCATGTCCACCCCGTCGGTGTTGACCAGCCGCCGGGCGCCCTCTTCGCCGTTCATGATGGCGCGCACGGCGGGGTTCTGCTCGACGATCTGCCCCACGCGCCGAAGATTGGGATGAAAGAGCAGCACACCCCGGCGGTCAACGACATATTGGTAGGAACCGTTGCGGTGAATCTGCTCGCCCAGCATCTCGCCCAGCGCATTACGCTCGTGCAAAAACAGCAACCCCAAGACGAAGCCGCCGAAGCGGCCGTCCGGCAGGAATACGGGCTGGGACAGGGCGATGATCCAGCGCCCGCCCGGCGACAGGAAAGGATCGCTGATGCGCGGCAGCCGGCTGGCCAGGGCCTGCTCCATCTCGGTGGTGCTGATGCGCCGGCCTATCACGCCCGGCTCGGCCGGCACGATATCGGCGATTACGCCCTCGGCATTGATGAAAGCCGCGGCGTTGAAGCGCCCGCTCTGGTGCTTGAGGCGCTCGACCTCGCGCCGCACGCTCTGCTCGGAGGCCCCGTCGCTGCCGATCAACCGCGCCGAATAGGACAACTCATTGAGGCATTCGCGCAGGAAGATGTCCGCGCCGCGCGCAAGCTTTTGCGCGAAAGCACGGTTGTCCTCCAGCGAACTGCTCAGGAGTATTTCCCGCTGCACCACGGTGCTGGCATACAGGGCGCCGGCCAAGGCCAGCAGCAAGGACAGTATGCTCAGCCCCAGGGTCAGGCGGCGTAAATCGAGTCGACGCATCAGAACAGAGATCTAAGACGCAAGTCCGCAAGAGTTAGGATCATAGCCGCCCGAACCGCGGACGCAGAGAAATCCCTGGCCGTTATCGGCACCGGAATCCGGCCGATGGCCCAGGCTGTCCGAGTATTGCGGATTATTTCCACGCGCCGGGTGACCGGCCGTGGCGATTCTACCGGCAGGAGTGTCGCTGAAACCGCCCTGTCCGCCTATTGGCCGCAAGTACCGGTCAAGGAAGGAATTTGTGTCAGGCTGGCCGACTTGCGCGGCACGCGGGTTCGCGGGATAGTAAACACAGCGGGCCCGGGCGGTTTTCGGCCCCGCTTGCCCTCGCCGCAAGCGGCGAGGCCCGCGCCTCGGGGCGCGTGGTCAGGGAGAGCGCCATGAAGCAAGTCATCGCCTGCATCGCCGATTCGCCGCAAGCCGCCACCGTCTGCGACTATGCCATCTGGGCCGCGCGGCGCCTGGATACCGACCTGGAGTTGCTGCACGTCCTGGAACGCGAACCCGATGTCGTGCCGATCGCGGACCTGAGCGGCGGTGTCTGGATGGGGGCCCAGGACACCCTCCTGAATGAATTGGCCGAACTCGACAAGCAACGCGACGCGCTGGCCGAAGCCCATGGCAAGCAACTGGTGGACGTCGCCGTGGCCCGCGCCCGCGCGCAGGGCGCCCAGCGGGTCGATGGCAGCCAGCGCCGTGGCGCCCTGGTGGATATCCTGCTGGAGATCGAGCCCGACACCCGGCTCTTCGTGCTCGGCCGTCATGCCGACGGCCGCCCGCCCTCGCGCCTGTTGCCCGACCCGCACCTGGAAGCCTCGGTGCGGGCCCTGCGCCGCCCCGTGCTGATCGCCCAGGGCAATTACCGGGCGCCCAGCCACTTCCTGATCGCTTTCGATGGCAGCCCGACTGCCCGCCATACCGTGGACATGGTGTGCCGCAGCCCCTTGCTGACCGGCCTGCCTTGCGACCTGGTCACCGTCGGCAAGGGCGAAGGCCTGGACGAAGCCGCCGCCGCCCTGTCCCAGGCGGGATTCGCGCCGCGCACGGCGGTGCTGCCAGGCGAAGTCGTCCCGGCGCTGACGGCCTACGCGCGCGAGCAGCAGGTGGATTTGCTGATCATGGGCGCCTACGGGCACTCCCGCATCCGCCAATGGGTGCTGGGCAGCACCACCACCGCGCTGCTGCACCATGCGCCCGCGCCGGTGCTGATATTGCGTTGAGCTGCGCGGCGCCGGCTAGCCCGCCTGGCCGCGTCCGCCCAGCAGGCCGGCCAGCGAACCCAGCAGCTTGCCGGCGTCCAGGCCCTGGCCCGGCTCGACCGAGCCCTGCGGCGAGGCCTGGTCCACGAGCTTGGGCAGGATGGCGCTCAGGCCGTCGAGCACGGCGTTGCGGTCCTGGCCGGTGCGCTCGGCCAGGTCATTGACCATGCCTGGCTCCAGCGCCGATCCCAGTTGCTCGGGCGAAACGGGCTGATTGGGGCCGGACCCCAGCCAGGAGGCCACGATGGCGCCCAGTCCGCCTTGCTGCAACTGCTGCAGCAGGCCGGACAGGCCGCCCGGATATTTGCCGACGACCTCGATCAGGGCGGGAATGAGCGAGGCGGCGCCGCCGCGGTTGTTCTCGCCGCCGCCGGCCAGGGAAGTCAGGGTGTCCAAGAGACTCATCACACGCTCCTTCAGGCGTTCGGGGAAGGCCAGTATAGGGGTTGGCCCGGCGCGGCGCGCCGGCCGGTTTGCAACCAGTGGTTAGGGCTTGGCGCGCAAGGCCCGCAGCGTCTTCTGGCCGGCGCGGCCGTCATCGGGCAACCCCAGCTCCCGCTGCACCGCCTGCAGGGCCTGGCGGGTGCGCGTGCCGATGACGCCGTCGGGCGTGCCGATGTCATAGCCGCGCGCCACCAGCAGCTCCTGGATCTCCTTGCGTTCGGCCCGCGAGAGGCCCGGATCGTCGGTGGGCCAGGCGCGCGCGAAAGGCATGCCGCCGCGCAGGCGATCCGAGAGATGGGCGATCGCCAGGGCATAGCTCTCGGCGGCGTTATAGGAGTAGAGCGCGTCGAAATTGCGGGTCACGAGAAAGGCCGGGCCCTGCGGGCCAGCCGGCAGCAGC
Organism: Bordetella hinzii LMG 13501; assembly: GCF_001548475.1. Taxonomy (GTDB): domain Bacteria; phylum Pseudomonadota; class Gammaproteobacteria; order Burkholderiales; family Burkholderiaceae_B; genus Bordetella; species Bordetella hinzii. Next base: position 40,998 of record NZ_LRUJ01000029.1, on the reverse strand, counting down.
AAGCCGGCCGGCATGTCGCCAGCCGGCAGTGGCTTGCCATCGACCCGCTTGAGGCCGCGGGCGGCCCAGGCCGACATGGGCTGCTTGTTGCGCCGCCCGGCCGAGGAGGTGTCCATGCCCTCCGGCAGACTCACCTCGAAGCCCCAGGGCAAGGCATTGTTCCAGCCGGCGCGCTTGAGGAAATTGGCCGTGGAAGCCAAGGCGTCGGGCACGCTGTCGATCAGGTCGCGGCGGCCGTCGCCGTCGAAGTCCACGGCCAGGCGCAGATAGGTCGAGGGCATGAACTGGGTCTGGCCGAAAGCCCCGGCCCAGGATCCCTTGAGGCGGTCGACGGCCACATGCTCGTCCTGGACAATACGCAAGGTGGCCAGGAACTCGCCCCGGAAATAGCCCTGCCGCCGACCGAAGCAGCTCAGCGTCGACAAGGACGTCAGCAACGGCCGTCCGCCCAGGTTCTTGCCGAAATTGCTTTCCACGCCCCACACGGCCACGACCGTGGCCGGATCGACGCCATACTGCTCCTGGACGCGCGCCAGCACCTGGCTCCATTGCTCCAGGCCCTGGCGCCCGTCATCGATGCGTTCGGCATCGACCAGGCCGGCCATGTAGTCCCAGATCGGGGTCTTGAACTCCGGCTGGACATCGAGCAGGCCGATCACGTCCATGTCGGGCTTCAGGCCATCGGTGTAGAGGTCGTAGTTCTTGGCCGCCACGCCAGCTTCCGGCGCCTTGGCGCGCAGGTCGGCCAGGCATTGGCGATAGGTCGCCAGCTCGGCGGCGGTGGGTTCGGCATGGACGGGGCCGGCGGCCAGCACGGCGGCCGCGGCAAGCAGGATCGGAAGCGTCTTCATGCGGGCATTCTAAACGCCGCCGCTACCGCCGGCTATGCCTCCGGGACCTGCTGCTGCAAGGCCTCCAGCTCGGCCTCATCGAAACCGGCCGCGCGCCGCGCCTCGAGGTTGAAGGGGCCGCGCAGCCTGGGCGCGCCATGGCGGCGCGCCAGCTCGGCGTAGGCGGTCAACGGATTCCGCCCTTGCAAGGCGCAGAAATGGCGGTACCAGTGGTTGCCGATCGCCACATGCCCGATCTCGTCGCGCAGGATGATGTCCAGTATGGCCGCGCCTTCCGGATCCGCCGCCTGGGCCAGCTTGTCGCGGATCAGCGGCGAAGCATCCAGGCCGCGCGCCTCCAGCGTGCGCGGCACCAGGGCCAGCCGCGCCAGCAGATCGTCGCGGGTTTTCTCGGCCATTTCCCAGAGGCCGTTATGGGCCGGAAAATCGCCATAGCCGTACCCCAGCCGCCCCAGATGGCGGTTGAGCAGGTCGAAATGATGAGCCTCTTCGCGGGCCACCTTGAGCCAGTCGAGGTAAAAGCGGTCCGGCAGCCCCGGGAAACGCCAGATCGCGTCCAAGGCGAGGTTGATGGCATTGAATTCGATGTGCGCCAAGGCATGCAGCAGCGCCGCCCGCCCCGCTTCGGTCCGCACGGAGCGCTGGCGGACCTGCGCGGGCGCCACCAGCTCGGGCCTTGCCGGACGCCCCGGCAGGCCGGGCGGCGGCGCGAGCACGCAATCGGCGCCCACGGCCGTGGCCTCGTCCAGCGCCGCCACCGCCGCCAATTTACCCTGCCAGGACGGGACGGCCAGTGCCGCCAGCGCCCGGGCCCTGAGGCTGTCCGCCTGTTCTTGCATGATGCTCCCGTAATGAATGTCCGCGCGTCCCGCCGGGACTTTATCATTGCGCCATGGATGACGCTTACCGCCTGCAGGTCGACACGCCGCTGGCCAGCCTGGACCCCCGCGAATGGGACCGCCTGGCCGGCATCCACCCCGCGCTGTCGCATGCGTATTTTTCGGCCTTGCACGAGACCGGCTGCGCCAGTCCGCGCACGGGCTGGACACCCTTCTTCCTGACCCTGCACCAGGGCGCGCGGCTTGCCGGCGCCGTGCCGCTCTATCTCAAGACGCACTCGCGTGGCGAATACGTATTTGATCATGCCTGGGCCGACGCCTTCGAGCGCCATGGCCTGCGCTACTACCCCAAGCTGCTGGCCGCCGTGCCCTTCACGCCGGTCAGCGGCCCGCGCCTGCTGGCCACAGATGGCGAAGCCCGCGCCCATCTTGCCCGCGGGCTGGTCGAGCTGGCCTCGGCGCTGAAGCTGTCCTCGCTGCATATCCTGTTTGCGTCCAAGGAGGATATCGACGCCTTGCGCCAGGCCGGTTGCCTGGTGCGCGAAGGCGTGCAATTCCATTGGCGCAACGCCGGCCATGCCGACTTCGAATCCTTCCTGGCGGGATTCAATCATGACAAGCGCAAGAAACTGCGCCAGGACCGCAAGAAGGTCCTGGCGCAGGACGTGCGCTTCCGGCATTTGCGCGGGCGCGAGATCGGCGCGGCCGAACTGGCGTTTTTCCATGCCTGCTATGAACGCACTTACTTCGAACATGGCAACCCGCCCTATCTGACGCGGGGTTTTTTCGAACGCCTGCTGGCCACCCAGCCCGACAGCCTGGTGCTGGTGCTGGCCGAACGCCAGGGGCAGCCGCTTGCCTGCGCGCTGAATCTGCGCGGCGGCGACACCCTGTATGGGCGCTATTGGGGCACCATGGAGTTCCTGCCCGGCCTGCATTTCGAGACCTGCTATATGCAGGCCATCGAATACTGCATCGCGCAAGGGCTGGCGCGCTTCGAGGGCGGCGCCCAGGGCGAGCACAAGATGGCGCGCGGCCTGATGCCCACGCCCACCTGGTCGGCCCACTGGATCGCCGACCCGCGCTTTGCGGCGGCCATCGACGACTTCCTGGGCCGGGAGACCCGGGCGGTGAACGAATATCTCGACGAACTGGCGCGCCATACGCCTTTGCGGCGCGGCGCCTAGAGAAAGCGGTCGAGGATCTTGCGGCTATGGCGGTCCAGCGCCAGCGCGTCGCGGATCAAGTAATGGATGCCGTGGCTGTCGGAGATCAGCAGGGTCTGGCCGGCCAGGCGACGGATATCCTCTTCGCCCCGCAGCACAAAGCGCGTATCGCCCCGGTCGGTCTCGACCTGCCAGGTCGAGGGCGTGGCGTAGGTGGACACCGAGGCAATGCGCCGGATCTCGGGCATGAACTCGCGCCCGGCCAGATCTTCCTCGATGAGGGCGCGCGCGGCGGCCGGCGCGCTTTCCAGGCTGTCCAGCCAGAGCACCTCGCGCCCGTCGCCGGTCACCAGCGACAGCCCCCCGGCCGGGGCGCTGATCGGGAAGGCCCGCACCGGCATCACCCCTTCGTGCGTCTGCCCATTGCTGGTCAGCACCAGCTTGCCCATGGCATTGCGCCGAAGCTGAAAATCGACACCCATGATGCGCCCCGTCATGCCACCGCGGCGATGTCGCCATCGCCCGCCTCATTTTCGTTGTTGCGGGCCTGGGCCTGGTAGAGCTTGTAATACGCCCCTTCGGCCGCCATCAGGACTTCATGCGTGCCCTCTTCGACGATGCGGCCCCGGTCCAGCACGACAAGGCGATTGGCGCGGCGCAGGGTGCTCAGGCGGTGCGCGATGGCCAGCGTGGTGCGGCCGCGCACGAGATTGTCCAGGGCCTTCTGGATTTCTTTCTCGGTGGTGGTGTCCACCGAGGAGGTCGCTTCGTCGAGGATGAGGATGCGCGGATCGATCAGCAGCGCGCGGGCGATCGAGATGCGCTGGCGCTCGCCGCCGGACAGGGCCTGCCCACGCTCGCCGACCAGCGAGTCGTAGCCGTGCGGCAGGCGCAGGATGAACTCATGGGCATGGGCCGCGCGCGCCGCGGCGATGATTTCCTCGCGCGTGGCGTCCGGCTTGCCATAGGCGATGTTCTCGGCAATGGTGCCGAAGAAGAGGAAGGGCTCCTGCAGCACCAGGCCGATATTGCGGCGGTAGTCGGCCACGCGCAGCGATCGGATATCGACGCCATCGACGAGGATGGCGCCTTCGGAGACGTCGTAGAAGCGGCAGATCAGGTTGATGAGCGTGCTCTTGCCCGAGCCGCTGTGGCCCACCAGGCCTATCATCTCGCCCGGCGCGATGGCCAGGTTCATGCCGCGGATGACCGAGCGGTTGCCATAGCGGAAACCGACATCGCGCAGCTCGATGCGCCCCTGCACCTGGGGCAGCGCCACCGGTTTCTGGGGTTCCGGCACGCTGGAGACGTGGTCGAGGATGTCGAAGATGCGCTTGGCGCCGGCGGCGGCCTTCTGCGTCACCGAGACAATGCGGCTCATGGAGTCCAGGCGGGTATAGAAGCGGCCGATATAGGCCAGGAAGGCCGCCAGCACGCCCACCGTGATCTGTTTCTGCGAGACCTGCCAGATGCCGAAGATCCAGACGACCAGCAAGCCGATCTCCGTCAGCAGCGTGACCGTGGGCGAGAACAGCGACCAGACGGTGTTGACCCGGTCGTTGACCTCCAGATTGCGGTTATTGGCCTCGCGGAAACGCTGCACCTCGCGCTTTTCCTGGGCAAAGGCCTTGACCACCCGGATGCCCGGAATGGTGTCGGCCAGCACATTGGTGATCTCGCCCCAGATGCGGTCGACCTTCTCGAAACCATGGCGCAGCCGGTCGCGCACCACATGGATCATCCACATGATGAAGGGCAAGGGCAGCAGGGTGACCAGGGCCAGCCAGGGGTTGATCGAGAACAGGATGACCGCCGTCATGGTGATCATCAGCACGTCGGTGGCGAAATCCAGCAGGTGCAGCGACATGAAGACGCAGATGCGGTCGCTCTCGCTGCCAATGCGCGCCATCAGGTCGCCGGTGCGCTTGCCGCCGAAATACTCCAGCGACAGGGTCTGCAGGTGCGCATAGGTGGTGGTGCGCAGATCGGCGCCGATGCGCTCGCTCACCCAGGCCAAAATGTAGGTGCGCGCCCAGCCCAGGCCCCAGGCCACCAGGGCCGACGCCAGCAGGCCGCCCAGGTAGAGGCGGACCTTGCTGTAGTCGATGGCCTCCCCGTTCTGGAAGGGGATGAGCACCTCGTCCATGAGGGGCATGGTCAGATACGGCGGCACCAGCGTGGCGGCGGTGGCCAGCAGCGTCAGGACAAAGCCGCTGATCAGGGCGAACTGATAGGGCCGCGCGAACCGCCACAGGCGCAGCAGCGCCCAGGTCGAGGAAGGCTGCACCTCCTCGTCGCAGACGGGACAGTCATCCTGCCCTTCGGGGAGGGGATTCTGGCAGGTCGGGCAAACCGCCGTTTTTTTTTGCTGCGTTGCAGCGCTGGACAGCCGCAAGGCCTGTTGGCCCTCGAAAGCCGTCAGCAGCTTGAGGGCGGCGGGATTGCGGCCCAGCGTGAAGCGCCATTGGCCCAGGCGCTCCTGGCCATTGTCCAGCTCCAGGCATACCGCGCCGGCGTGGTCCTGCAGGCTCAGGCGCTGGCCCGGCGCATACGGAAAACCGCGCCATTGGCCGTCTTCCGGCGCGTGCGCGAGCAAACGACGGTCCGTCACCAGCACCAGGCCTGGACGAAAGCACAGACGTGCGTCAAGATCGGTCTCAAGCCAGCCCAACAGCGTCTCGCCGGCGTCCAACTGCGCGTCGACGTCGGTTTGCCACCTAGCAGGTAACTCGCGCCCCAGAGCGCCGGATTTAGGATCGTGTTTTTTCATCAGAACGCGTTTCGAGCCAAGCTTCGACCCGCCTTGGCGGCATCCTGCCTAGCCTGGGGCGGAATGCCTGTCCGTTCCTTACAACAGCGCGAGTTTATATGGCCCAAAAGGCGGCGTATAGTAGCAGCCGGTTTTCATATTTTCCACCGTAGGAAATCCCCCCGCCGAATCCCGCTTGGCCCTTCGTTTTCTCCGTGCGCCCCCCGGACCTCCTCGCGATCCGGGCTCCCTGCGCCAGCCAAGCGCTATAACCAAAGAACGAATCATGAAAAAGAAGGACATTGAATTTCTCGATGTCGTGGCTTTGCGCGGCCCGAATATTTGGACTTATCGTCCGGTTCTGGAGGCTTGGGTCGACATCGGAGCGCTGGAGGAATGCCCATCCAATGTCATTCCGGGTTTCTATGAACGCCTGACCGCCTGGCTGCCCACCCTGATCGAGCACCGCTGCAGCCCGGGCGTGCGCGGCGGTTTCCTGCAACGATTGCGCGAAGGCACCTGGCCGGCCCATATCCTGGAGCATGTGACGCTGGAATTGCAGAACCTGGCCGGCCTGCCCGGCGGCTTTGGCAAGGCGCGCGAAACCTCCACGGTGGGCGTCTACAAGGTCGTCGTGCGCGCCTGGCACGAAGTCGTGACCCGCGCCGCCCTGTCGACGGCCCGCGACCTGGTCATGGCCGCCATCGAAGACCGCCCCTTCGACGTCGACGAGGCCGTGTCCGATCTGCGCCGCCTGGTGGACCGCCACTGCCTGGGCCCCAGCACGGCCTGCATCGTGGACGCCGCCGATGACCGCGACATCGCCTATACCCGCCTGTTCGAGGGCAATCTGGTGCAGTTCGGCTATGGCGCGCGCCAGCGGCGCATCTGGACGGCCGAGACCGACCGCACCAGCGCCATCGCCGAGGGCATTTCGCGCGACAAAGACCTGACCAAGACCATCCTGGAAACCTGCGGCGTGCCCGTGCCCGAGGGGCACCTGGTCGACAGCGCCGAACAGGCTTGGGAGGCGGCCGAACGCATTGGCCTGCCCGTGGTGGTCAAGCCCTATGACGGCAATCATGGCCGGGGCGTCTTCACCAATCTGTCCACCCGCCAGGAGGTCGAGTCGGCCTATGCCGTGGCGGTCGATGAAGGCAGCGGCGTCATCGTCGAGCGCTTCGTGCCCGGCAATGAGCATCGCCTGCTGGTGGTCGGCGACCGCATGGTGGCCGCCGCCGCCGGCGAACCGGCCTGGATTACCGGCGACGGCGTCTCCACCGTCGAGGCGCTCATCGACAGCCAGATCAATACCGATCCTCGCCGCGGCCGCACCGAAGACCACCCGCTGAACCCGGTGCGCCTGGATTCGGCCGCGCGCCTGGAAATCGCCCGCCAGGGCCTGTCGGCCGACAGCGTGCCGGCCGCCGGCCGCCGCGTGCTGATCCAGCGCAGCGGCAACGTCGCCTTCGACGTGACCGACCGCGTCCACCCGGACACCGCCGAACTGGTGGCCCTGGCCGCGCGCGCCGTGGGCCTGGACATTGCCGGCGTGGACCTGGTGGCCGAAGACATATCGCGCCCCCTGCAAGAACAGCGCGGCGCCATCGTCGAAGTCAATGCCGGCCCCGGCCTGCTGATGCACCTGAAGCCGGCCGACGGCACGCCGAGGCCGGTCGGGCGCGCCATCGTCGACCATCTCTTCCCGGAAGGCGAGGACGGCCGCATTCCCATCGTGGGCGTGACTGGCACCAACGGCAAGACCGTGGTCGCCCGCCTCATCAGCCGCCTGCTGCATCTGTCGGGCAAACAGACCGGCCTGGCCTGCAGCGAAGGCCTCTACCTGAACAAGCGCCTGGTGCAGAAAGGCGATTGCGCCAACTGGGCCGCGGGCCGCCGCGTGCTGATGAACCGCAACGTCGAAGCCGCGGTCATCGAGAACGACAGCGGGGTGATCCTGGGCCAGGGCCTGGCCTACGATCGCTGCCAGGTCGGCGTGGTGACCAATATCGACGAAGGCGACCACCTGGGCGACTTCGATATCAACGAGACCGAGCGCCTGTTCACCGTCTTCCGCACCCAGGTCGATGTCGTGCTGCCCACGGGCGCGGCCGTGCTCAACGCGCGCGACCCGCGCGTGGTCGAAATGGCCGAGCTGTGCGATGGCGAAGTGCTGTTCTTCGGCATCGACCCGCAGCTGCCGCCCCTGGCCCGGCATCGCGCCGACGGCAAGCGCGCGGTCTTCATCCGTGACGGGCAGATCGTGCTGGCTCGCGGCGAGCACGAGGAAAAGCTGGCCGATATCGCCGCCGTGCCCCTCACGCATGGCGCGCGCGTGGACTTCCAGACCGAGAACGTGCTGGCCGCCGTGGCGGCCGCCTGGGCCCTGGACATCCCGGTCGATCTCATCCGCGCGGGCATAGAGACCTCCGACATCGACCAGGCCGACGCGCCCTGGCAGTTCACCCTGTTCCAGCGCGACGGGGTCACGGTCGTGGTCGATGACGTGCATAACGCGCCCGGGTTGCGCGCCCTGTCGGCGGCGGTGCGGCGCTTCCCCGCCAAGCGCCGCGTGGCCGTGTACTCGGCAGGCGCCGACCGGCGCGATGCCGACCTGGTCGAACAGGGCAGGCTGCTGGGCCAGCTGTTCGATCTCGTGGTGCTCTATGACGACGCCACCGTGAAAAGCCGCCGTCCGGCCGGCCAGGCGCGCGCGCTGCTTCGCCAGGGCCTGGAGGACAGCGGACGGCCGGTGCGGATCCTGGACGAACCCGACCATGCGCGGGCCATCCAGCATGTGCTCGATGGACGCGCCAGCGACGATTTCATCCTGCTGCAATCCGATGAAGCTTTCTCCGGCCCCACCATCGACCTGGTGCGCCGCTGGATTCAACAATAACAACGACCGACAAACACACTGCTGGCGCCGCTCCCCGGGGCGGCGCGCTTGGAAGACAGGAAAGCCTGCCATGGAAGTCTCCCGAATCCGCGCTCTGCGAGGCCCCAATCTCTGGAGCCGTAATACCGCCATCGAGGCCATCGCGGCCTGCGCCGACACCGAATGCTCGATCGACGACATGCCTGATTTCGAGGCCAGGCTGCGCGCGCGCTTTCCCCAGATCGGATTGCTGCGGCCGGAAGGCCATAGCGGCGCCGTCTCGATGGCGCATGTGCTGCAGGTCACCGCGCTGGCGCTGCAGGCGCATGCCGGCTGCCCCGTCACCTTCGGCCGCACCTCGCCCACCGTCGAGCCCGGCATCTTCCAGGTGGTGGTCGAATACAGCGAAGAAGAAGTGGGCCGGCTCGCCATGGAGCTGGCCCAGGCCTTGATCGATGCGGCGCTGCGCGACCAGCCCTTCGACCTGCCCCAGGCGCTTGCCCGCCTGCGCGAGCTCGACGAAGACGTGCGCCTGGGGCCCTCCACGGGCTCCATCGTCAACGCCGCCGTCGCCCGCGGCATTCCCTACCATCGCCTGACACAGGGCAGCATGGTGCAGTTCGGCTGGGGCAGCCGCCAGCGCCGCATCCAGGCCGCCGAAACCGATCACACCAGCGCCATCGCCGAATCGATCGCGCAGGACAAAGACCTGACCAAGATGTTGCTGGACGCCGCGGGCGTGCCGGTACCGTTGGGCCGCTCGGTGGACGACGCCGAAGCCGCCTGGCAAGCCGCCCAGGAATTAGGCGGCCCCGTGGTGGTCAAGCCTCGCGACGGCAGCCAAGGCCGGGGCGTGGCGGTCAATATCGAGACCCGCGAGCGTGTGCTGGCCGCCTTCGAGGCGGCCTCGCAGATCAGTTCCGAAGTCATCGTCGAGCGCTACATCCCCGGCCATGACTTCCGCCTGCTGGTCGTGGGCAACACGCTGGTGGCGGCCTCGCGCCGCGACCCGCCGCAAGTCACCGGCGACGGCGTGCACACGATCCGCGAGCTGGTGAACGAGGTCAACGCCGACCCGCTGCGCGGCGACGGACACGCCACCGCGCTGACCAAGATCCGCCTGGACGACATCGCCCAGGGCGTGCTGAGCAAGCAAGGCTATACGCCCGATTCCGTTCCGCCGGCCGGTACGCTGGTGGTGTTGCGCAACAACGCCAACCTGAGCACCGGCGGCTCGGCCACCGACGTCACCGACGAGGTGCACCCGGAGCTGGCCGCGCGTGCCGTCACGGCCGCGCGCATGATAGGCCTGGACATCTGCGGCGTGGACGTCGTGGCCGAGACGGTTCACCTGCCGCTGGAAGACCAGCATGGCGGGGTCGTCGAAGTCAACGCCGCGCCCGGCCTGCGCATGCATCTGAACCCGTCGTTCGGCAAGGGCCGGGCCGTGGGCGAAGCCATCATCAACCAGATGTTCGCCGAGGGCGATGACGCCCGCATTCCTATCATCGCGGTGGCCGGCACCAACGGCAAGACCACCACCGTGCGCCTGTCGGCCCATATCCTGGCGTGCAGCGGCAAGCGCGTGGGCATGACCAATTCCGACGGCGTCTATGTGGGCAAGCGCCGCATCGATACCGGCGATTGCAGCGGCCCGCGCAGCGCGCGCCGCATCCTGCTGCATCCCGACGTGGACGCGGCGGTATTCGAGACCGCGCGTGGCGGCATCCTGCGCGAAGGCCTGGCCTTCGATCGCTGCGATGTGGCCATCGTGACCAATATCGGCATGGGCGACCACCTCGGCCTGGGCTATATCAGCACTGTCGAAGACTTGGCCGTGGTCAAGCGCGTGATCGTGCAGTACGTGCGCAGCAAGGGCATGGCCGTCCTGAACGCGGCCGATACCCATGTGGCCGAGATGGCCAGCGCCTGCCCGGGCGACGTCACCTACTTCGCCCAGGACCGCAACCATCCTGTCATGGCCACGCACCGCGCCCAGGGCAAGCGCGTGGTCTACCGCGAAGGCGACAACATCGTGGCCGCCGAAGGCAGCGAAGAAGTGGCTATCCCGCTGTCCCGGATCCCCCTCACGCGCAACGGCGCCATTACCTTCCAGGTCGAGAACGCCATGGCCTGCGTGGGTGCCGCCTGGGCGCTGGGCATCGATTGGCAGACCATCCGCCAGGCGCTGGCTTCCTTCGTCAACGACGCCCAGACCGCCCCCGGCCGCTTCAATGTGTTCGACTATGGCGGCGCCACCCTGATCGCCGACTACGGCCATAACCCGGATGCCATCCAGGCGCTGGTCCAGGCCGTGGATGCCATGCCTGCCAAGCGGCGCAGCGTCGTCATCAGCGGCGCGGGCGACCGGCGTGACGAGGATCTGCGCCAGCAGACCGAAATCCTCGGCGACCACTTCGATGACGTGCTGCTCTACGAAGACCAATGCCAGCGCGGACGCGAGGACGGCGAAGTCATCGCCTTGCTGCGCCAGGGCCTGGCCCAGGCCAGGCGAGCCTCCCACATCGAGGAAATCCGAGGCGAATTCATCGCCATCGATCGCGCGCTGGCCCGCCTGGCGCCCGGCGACCTCTGCCTGATCCTGGTGGACCAGGTCGAAGAAGCGCTGGCGCATATCGCCAGCCGCGTGGCCGAGAAAGGCTGATCCACCCAGGCGCGGGCATGGACCGCGCCTGGGCCGCCTGAACAAGAATTCTTCAGCAAAAATTCGCGAATTGACTCGAATCAAGCAAATAGACAGCTGACTTCCCCTACGATAGGGGCTCCGCCAGCCATGGAGCCCCAGCCGATATGTCCGAGATAACCGCCGCCCGACGCTATACCCGGGGCGCCGTCGCCCTGCATTGGATTACCGCCGTGTTGGTCGCGCTGGCCTATCTTGCGATCGAGATCCGGGGCCCCAAGGGCGACCCTGGCCGCCCCCTCTGGACCGGCATCCATGAATGGGCCGGGACCCTGGTGCTCGTGGCCGCGCTGGTGCGCGTGGCTTGGCGCGCCCGCCACGAGCCGCCCGCCGACCTGAACGAATCCGTGCTGCTGTCCATCCTGGCACGGCTGGCCCACCTGGCCTTGTACATCTTCATCCTGGCCCAGCCGCTGCTGGGCATGCTGACGCTGAACCTGGCCGACCGCCCCGTCACCCTGATCGGCCTGGATTGGAGCTTCCGCATCGCCGGCCCCAATCCCGAGTGGCGCCCGCTGATCAAAGAGGCGCACGAACTCATCGGCAACCTGTTCTACTTCGTGATCGGCCTGCATGCCCTGGCCGCGCTATGGCATCACTATGTGAAGCGCGACGAGACCCTGCGGCGCATGCTCTGAAGCCACATCTCGTTACCCGGCCGGCTCAAAGCGGGTCAAAACTTGTCCGAAATGTAACTTCACCCGGCCTCCCCGCCCCGGGGAAGCTTGCGACGCCTTGCGCGCCCGCCACCCCCGCCCCACCCTCTGAAAACGTGTCCACGGACCCCGCCGTCCGGGGCATTTTGGTGTCCGTTACATTCGCCCACAGCCAGGTTTGACACCCTGCGCACCCGGCTTTTAGGGTAGACCCATGCCGATCGGCCACCCCCGGAAGCATCGCCCGGCCAGGCGATCTTCCCAACAGCAACGCAAGGAGGCGAGATGAACAACGACATCATTGCGGGCAAGTGGAAGCAATTGAGCGGCAAGGCCAAAGCGGCCTGGGGCGAACTCACCGACGACGAGCTCACCCGCACCGAGGGCAACGCGGAACGCCTGGCGGGCCTGATCCAGGAACGCTACGGCAAGACGCGCGAAGAAGCGCAAAAGGAAGTCCGCGAGTTCTTCGACAAAAACCGCTGAGCTGACTGCCTTCCGCGGCCAGCCTCAACCCTGCGAGGAGAATCATCATGCTGTACTACGCGGCTGTTTTCTTCGTGATCGCCATCATCGCCGCGGTACTGGGCTTCGGCGGCATCGCCGCCGGCGCCGCCGGTATCGCCAAGATCCTGTTCTTTGTCTTCCTGGTGCTCGCGCTGCTTTCCATCCTCAGCGGCACACTAAGAAAGAAATAGCACCCGGATATGCGGCCCCAAGCCGCGGCGCTAAAGATTGAGCGTCCCCGAGCAACACAACCATAGGGAGAACGACCATGAAAACTCGTCAACTGTTCGCCGCCATCGCCCTGGGCACGACCGCGGCCTTCGCCACCTTGGCCCATGCCGCCGACGGCAAGCCCAAGCAGTCGGTGGGTGAGTACGCCAGCGACACCGCCATCACGGGCAAGGTCAAGGCCGCCCTGGTCGCCGACAAGGACCTGAGCGCGCTGGATGTGGCGGTGGAAACCAATAACGGCGTGGTCACCCTCACCGGCACGGTGGGCACGGCCGCCCAGGCCGACAAGGCCGCCGTGGTGACCCGAGGCGTGGAAGGCGTCAAGCAGGTCAACAACAACGTGAAGGTCGACCCCGCCAAGGCCAAGTAAGCGCCGCGCATCAGTCGCATGATTGATCGCCGGATTTCCCGGGCTGCACACAGCCCGGGTTTTTTATGGCGCGCGCCTCAGGGCAGGCGGACCACGCCCTCGCCCACGGTGATCACCCGCCCGCCGACCCGGATCCGCTGGCCGGCGTCCACATCGAGAAACAGACGGCAAGGACGGCGCACCAGATCGCCCTGCTCCACCAGCACGCCGCCTGGAATATCGCGGCCCTGCGTCAGCAGCCAGCCGCCGAGATTGGCGCAAGCCGAGCCCGTGCCGGGGTCCTCGACCACTCCGGCGCCGCGGGCGCTGAAATAGCGCGCGCACACCACTTCGCGGCCCTCGCGCCGCTGCCCCTCGAAGGCAAAGGCATAGAGCACCCGCCGCCCATCGCGGCTCTGGCCCCAGCGCTGGGCATCATGGGGCGTGGCCCGCTTGACGGCCTGCGGCGAGGCCAAGGGCACGACACATTGCTCGATACCCGTATCCACCCAGACCGGATCGCCGGCCAGATCCTCGGTCGACAAGCCGAGGAAGGCCGCCACCTCGGCCCGGCTGGCTTCGGCGGGCCGCAGGCGCGGCGCCTGGGCCGAAGGCGCCACCAGGGTCCAGACATCGCCCTGGGCGCGAACCGGCACGCGCCCGGCGGCCAGCGACAAGGTGACCGTATCCTGGATCGCCAGGCCCAGGTCGCGCAGCACATGGGCCGTGCCCAGGGAGGGATGACCGGCAAACGCCATTTCGTGCGTGGGCGTCATGATGCGCACATCGGCCACGCCCGGCTCGGGGCGCTCCAGCACAAACGTTGTCTCGGAAAGATTGAATTGCAAGGCCAGATCGCGCATGACGTCCACGGGCATGCCGCGGGCATCTTCAAATACGCAAAGCGGGTTGCCGCCGAAAAAGGATTCGGCGAACACATTGACGAGGCGATAACGGAAATCAGGCATGGCGGCAGCGCTGCAAGGGACCTCCCCTCAAGGGGAAAGCCCCAATATAGCGGCTGCCCGCCCCCGCGCGACAGATACAGCCGCGCATGATTTTCACCAGGCGGCGAAGAACAGCCACCAGGCCAGGCAGAACGGCGCCAGGCCCGCTGCCACCAACAGCCATGACATGACACGGCGCGCCAGCCCCGCGGGGCGCTGGCCCAGCACGCGCCAGGCCAGGCGCAGGGTCCAGAGCACGGCCAGGGCCAGCAGCGTGAACCGCAGTGGCGCCACCCACCCGGTGCGCACACCTTCGTGCTGCAGCAACGTCACCGTGGTGGCCGACAGGCCCAGGAAGACGCCGACGCCGGCCGAGGGGATAAGGGCCTGCGCCAGCTTGTGCACGCCGGCCAGCCCGGTGGCTTGGGCCTGGGGACTGACGCGATCGGCCAGCCACAGGCCGGCAAACGCCGCCCCGCCCACACAGACCGTGGCCCCCGCCACGAAGGCCAGGATGCCGGCGCCGTCCAGCCAGGAGAAGCTGTCATTGACCTCGGGATAGTGCGTCAAGATAAACCAGGGTGCGCTGTCGATCAGCGGCCAGGTGATGTCGCGCTCGACCAGCCAGGTCGCCGCCCATTGCTTGAAGGCCACGAACCAGGGGCTGGCGCTCCAGAGAAAGGCGCCTATGGCCACGCCCATGAGGCCGAAACAGATCAAGGCCGTCTGCCAGCCATCGCCGTGGGCGACGTTGACGATTTCTTGCTCGGGCGAGCGCGGCGTAAGCGCGATCGCGCCGCGGTAGCCGCTGCAACGGCCGCACATATGGCAGTCGCCCGCGCCTTTCATGTGGCGCAGGGGCACCAGCGGCGCGCAGTTGACCGGCTCGATGCGGATCACGGGGTGGCGCCAGGCCTGTTCATCGACCTTGTAGTGCCAGGGGGCCAGCTTGGCCAGCAGGTTGAACACCCCATTGACCGGGCAGAGGTATTTGCACCAGACCCGCTTGCTGTGGCCGTAGCGATAGCCGACGATCATGGCCGCCACGGTGGAGCCGCCCAGAACCGCCAGCACGGCCAGCGGATACTGGTAGACGCTGACCAGCTGGCCATAGACGGTGGTCAGCGCGAAGGCCACGAAAGGCCAGCCGCCCCAGCGCATCCATTTCGGAATGGCGCGCCCCTGGCCGCGTTCGCTGGCCCATTCGGTGAGCATGCCTTCCGGGCAGAACCAGCCGCACCAGGCGCGCCCCATGATGGGCATGGACACCAGCACAAAAGGCCACCAGATGCCCCAGAAGGCGAACTGCGCCAGCACGGTCAGGTTGTTGAAGACCGACGCCGTATTGCCCGGCAAGGGCAGGAACACCGGCACGATCAGGAGAAAAGCGTATATCGCGACGATGCCCCACTGCAGCTTGCGCAACAGCGGGGCATGATCGCGAAGAAAATCAGCAAAGCGGGCGGTAGCCCGCCCGAGCGCAGAACCCATTGCTAAACCTCGTCGGCCGCCTTTGTCTCAGCGTGCCGTCACTTGCGCAGCCTGGGCCTGCGCATCGGTGCGGCGCAGAAGCAACCACACCACCAACCAGTAAGCCAGCCAGACCAGCACTGAAATCAATGCCGGATAGGCCCGATAACCCGCGAAATCCGCCAGGATCTTGCCCAGGCCGCTGCTGTCATCGAGCAGCCAGGCGCTATCCCACACCGGATCGACGATGGTGGGCAGCACGTCCAGCGAGATCAGGTGGTCCAGGCCGCCCACCAGGAGCGAACCGGCCAACAGCAGCAGCAGGACTTCGGTGATGCGGAAAAACCGCCGCCACGTGATCAGCTTGCCGCCCAATTGCAGCAGCCAGAAGGTCAGCAGCGCCACCAGGAAACCGCCCACCCCGGCCAGGGCCAGCATGACGGGGCTGCCGCCGTCCTGGGCCGCCGCAACCGTGCCATAGAGAAACACCACGGTCTCGCTGCCTTCGCGGGCCACCGCGATCATCACCAGGACCAGCAGGCCCCACCAATTGTCATTGGCGACGGACTGCCGCGCCCCGCCTTCGAGCTCGCGCTTGAGGGTGCGGCCGTGGCGCTTCATCCAGACCACCATCTGCACGACCAGCACGCAGGCCAACAGGGACATGCCCGCCTGGAACCACTCCTGCCCGGTGTCGCTCAGCCACTCGGACACGCCCAGCAGCACCAGGGCCAGCATCAGCGCCAGGCCCAGGCCCGCGGCGACACCGCCCCACAGATAAGGCAGGCCGCGCCGGCCCTCGGGCGTCGCGCGCAGCCATGAATAGAGAATGCCCACCACGAGGAGGGCTTCGACGCTTTCGCGCCAGACGATGAATGCGACCTGTTCCATAAGGGCCCGGTTATTCCTTGGGCTTGACCACCAGCGTGCCCTTCACGTTCTGGTGAAAATCATCGAAAAAGGGATATTCGCCGGGCCGCGAGATCGTGATGACCACAAACGACTTCACGCCGGGGCCCAACACCTTTTCCTTGCGCAGCGGAATCGATTCGAACTCCACCGGCTCATTGCTCTCGTTGATCAGTTCGATCTTGAAACGGCCGGCCGGCACTTCCAGCCTGGCCGGCTCGAACGTGCCGTCAGGCTTGAAGGTGAGCGTAAAAGTCGGCATCTCGTCCGCATGCGCGGGCGCCCAAAGCATCAGGGCCAGCAAAAACGCCCACAGGCCTCGCACGATCAGTACCCGCCCTTCTTGCCGGTGCCGGCATAGACGAATTCATATTCGAGTTCGAAGGGCTCGAACCACGGGCCCACGCCGGTTTCCTTGTCAACGTGGCGGCCGAAGTGCGACATTTTGTCGGCCGTCGGCGGCTGGATGGTGTACTTGAGCTTGTACTTGCCCGGGCCCTCCAGCTTGACGTTGTCGCCGTAATGCGGGCCGTCGTTGGCCACCATGGGCATCAGATGGCCCTTTTGCACGTTCTGGCTGCCGACCTTCTGGATCTCGAAATTCACGACCAGGTAAGGCATCCATTCGCCTTCCGGGAAACCCGTGGGATTGTTGGCCAACGCATGGATATCAGCCTCGAGGTGGATGTCGGAATCCTTGGCCGGACGCATCACGCCCGGAGGATCCATTTCGATGGGCTGCAGGTAAACCGCGCCGATCTCCATGCCACCCTTTTCCACCGGCTTGCCGATCGGATACTCGGCGGCCATCGCGGCGCCGGAAACAGTCATCGCGGCCACGGCCAGCCAGAAGGCTTTTTTCAACATTGGGTTTATCCTCGGGAAAGTATCAGCTTGCACAAAACACAAACAAGAACTGTTTTCATTAATGTAGCGGCAACAAGCTGACAGCGACCTTAATTAATCCCGTATCAGGCCCACAAAAAAGCAAGACGGCGCCCGATGGGACGCCGTCTTTCAGACCGCTTTCAGAGGCGCTTATTTGCGTCCGCCGCCCTGCCCTGGCGGGAACGGAAAGTTGGCGAACATGGCCCGCGTCTGGTCCTGCATCTGGTCCTGCATCTGCACGAACAGATTCTTGCTCTGGTCGATGTAGTTGTTCATCATTTTCTGCAGCATGGGCGTCTGCACATTCATGAACTGCGTCCAGGCTTCCGGACCGAACTGGCTGCCGTACAAGCCCTTGGACTGTTCGGCCATGCGCTGCTGGATCTCCATGAAGGCCTGGATGTTCTTCTCCAGGTAGGAACCCATGATGCCCTGCATGGCGTGCCCATAGAAGCGGATGATCTGCGACAGCATGGTCGAGGAGAACATCGGCATGCCGCCGCTTTCCTCTTCGAGGATGATCTGCAGCAGGATGCTGCGCGTGAGGTCCTCGCCGCTCTTGGCGTCGACCACCTGGAAGTCTTCGTTGGCGAGCACCAGTTGCTTGACGTCGGCCAGCGTGATGTAGGTGCTGGTCTGCGTGTCGTACAAGCGGCGGTTCGGATATTTCTTGATCAGACGCTGGGGGGCGTCGGATTGAGCTTGCGTCATGGCTGTCCCCGAGATCGGGAGATCTCTTTAATTCTCAACGATTTTACGTGCTTTGCCGGACAGGCGTCAGCCTGCCCGGCCCCTCCAACGGGTATCAACCCATGTGCAAACCGCCATTGAGCGAGAAATCCGCGCCCGTGGCGAAGCCCGATTCATCCGAGGCCAGCCACGAACACATCGAGGCGATTTCCTCGGGCGTGCCCAGGCGGCGCACCGGAATGGTGGCGACGATCTTCTCCAGCACGTCGGGGCGGATGGCGCGCACCATGTCCGTGCCGATATAGCCCGGAGAAATGGTGTTGACCGTGACCCCCTTGCTGGCGACCTCCTGGGCCAACGCCATGGAAAAGCCGTGGATACCGGCCTTGGCGGTGGAGTAGTTGGTCTGGCCGAACTGCCCCTTCTGGCCGTTGACCGAACTGATATTGATGATGCGCCCCCACTGGCGATCGACCATGGCGTCGATGACCTGCTTGGTGACGTTGAACAGGCTGTTCAGGTTGGTATCGATCACGGCGCGCCAATCGTCGACCGTCATCTTGCGGAACAAACCGTCGCGGGTGATGCCGGCGTTGTTGACCAGCACATCCACCTCGCCCAGCTCGGCCTTGATCTTGTTGAAAGCCTGGACCGTGGACTCCCAATCCGAGACATTGCCCACCGAGGCATGGAAGGTGAAACCCTGGGCGGCTTGTTCATCCAGCCATTGCTGGTAGTTGCGGCTGGGCCCGCAGCCCGCCACCACACGGAAGCCATCCTTGGCCAGGCGCTGGCAGATGGCGGTTCCGATGCCGCCCATGCCGCCGGTCACGTATGCCAGTTTTCCGCTCATATTGACTTCCTCCTGTTTCGACGCAAGCTTTGAATGAAATAGACAGTCTTCAGACCGCCCTGACTTTGACGTACCTGCCGGGTGCCGGTTCTATGGGCGCGTACTTTTTGCTGCCCAGTTTGCGGCGAGCGGCTACTTGCTTGCCTGCGTGTCCGGCCAGCCACTGTGTCCAATCGGGCCACCAGCTGCCGGGATGCTCCACGGCGCGCGCCAGCCAGGCATTGGGATCGCCTGGCAGGGCCGCGCCCGACTCGTCCGCCCAGAAGCTGCGGCGCTTCTTGGCGGGCGGATTGACGACCCCGGCGATATGGCCCGACGCCCCCAGCACGAAGCGCATGGGGCCGCGCAGCAGCTGCGTGCTCGCATAGGCCGATTGCCAGGGCACGATGTGATCCTCGCGCGAACCATAGATATAGGCCGGCATGCTCAGGCGGCTCAGGTCGAGCGGCGTGCCGGCCGCCTGGGCCACGCCCGGCACCTTGAGGTTGTTCTCGAGATAGGTATTGCGGAAATACCAGGAGAAGAATGGACCGGGCAGGTTGGTGCTGTCGGCGTTCCAGAACAGCAGGTCGAACGCCGGCGGCGTCTGGCCCTTGAGATAGTTGGCGACCACGTAGTTCCAGACCAGCTCGTTGGGGCGCAGGAAGGAAAAGGTGGTGGCCAGATCGCGCGCGGACATCAGCCCGCCCTGTCCGAGCTGGTGGTCGCGCAGCAGCGCATGGCCCTCGTCGACGAAGACCTTGAGCACGCCGGTGTCATGGAAGTCCAGCAGCGAGGTCAGCAGCGTCAGCGCGGCCACGGGCTTTTCGCCGCGCGCATCGGCCAGCGCCAGCGCCGCGGCCAGCATTGTGCCGCCCACGCAAAAGCCCAGGCCGTTGACCTGCTCCTGGCCCGTGATGTCCGAGGCCACCGACAGCGCCTTGAGCACGGCCTCGTCGAGATAATCGCTCCAGGTGGCGGTGTCCACGCCATCGCGGTCGGAAGACAGCGGATTGCGCCAGGAAACGATGAAAACCGTATGGCCCGCCTGCACCGCATGGCGCACGAAGGAGTTCTCGGGCTGCAGGTCCAGGATGTAGTACTTGTTGATATTGGGCGGCACCACCACCAGCGGCCGCTCGTAGACCTTGTCGGTCTGGGGCGCATACTGGATCAGCTGCATGAGGCGGTTTTCGTAGACCACCTCGCCGGGCGTGACCGCCACATTGCGGCCGATCTCGAACTGGCTCTCGTCGGTCTGGGTGATGCGACCCTTGCGCAGGTCGGCCATCAGATTGGCCAGGCCTGCATTCAAGGCGCGGCCGGCCGTCTCGACGATGGATTGCTGGGCGTCCGGGTTGAAGGCCAGGAAATTGGCGGGCGACAGCGCATCGACCCATTGCATGATGGAAAAACGCAGCCGGCTGCGCAGCTGCTCGCTCACCTGGGCGGCCTCGACCATGCGATGCAGCACCCGGGCAGACAGCAGGTAGGCATGGGCCATCAGCAGATGGCGCTTGTCGGCCAGCCAGGCCGGACTGGCAAAGCGCTTGTCGGCCGGGGCGGACAATATGCCGCGCTGGGCCTCATCGCAAATGCGCAGCCATTCTCGGGAAAACTCGGCCTGTATCTCTGCCAGAGCATCCGGTGCCACGCTCACCGGGACAGGCCATGCGGCGGAAAGATGGGCGGTCACTTCGACACCTTGTTATCGGAACTGCGCGATTCGATGGTGCATGTCGGCAAAATGGCTGTCAATGCGGGTAATCCAAGGCTAAACGCCGCCAGCATAACCCGGCGTCCGGGGCGGTTCGGCGGGGCGGCTTGATGCAGATCAACTCAGGCGGCCAGCCAAGCCAGCATGGCCATACGGCCCGTTTCGCGGTCGCGGCGATAGGAGAAGAAACGCGCCCGGTCTCCGTAGGTGCAAAGACCGCTCAGCTCCACCCGGGCCACCCCGGCCCGTTGCAGGCGCAGGCGCGCCAGGCCGGGCAGGTCGGCCATCCACTTGCCGGGCGCGTGCGGGCGGAAGCAGGCCGCCGCCTCGACATCGGCGGGCGCGCCGAAGGCCTCCAGCACGTCGGCGCCCACCTCGAAGAAGGCCGGTCCTATCCCCGGCCCCACCCAGGCCCGCCAGCCGCCGGCGGCCGGTTTTTTGCGGCGCATCAATTCCAGCGTGTGTTCCAGCACGCCGGAGGACAGGCCGCGCCAGCCGGCATGCGCGGCGCCCAGCACCTGGCCGGCCTCGTCGGCCATGAGCACAGGCAAGCAGTCCGCCACCAAGACCGCCAATACCTGGCCGGGCCGGGTGGTGACGCTGGCATCGGCGGCGATTTCGCCGTCCGGCGGCGGCAGGTCGGCATCGTGCACGGCATTGCCATGCACCTGCCGCAGCCAGCGCGGCTCGCCCGGCAGCGCGGCCGCCAGCCGGCGGCGGTTCTCGGCGACCGTCTCGGGACGGTCGCCGGCGCGGATGCCGAGATTGAAAGTGTCATGCGGCGCCACCCCCGCCCCGCCCTCGCGGGTGGTACAGAAATAGGCCACGCCGGGCCAGTCCTGGCCGCTGACCACGGGCAGGCCGGCCATCACGCGATCCATGTCACAGCTCCCTGTACGTCTTGCATGTCCGGAGGCACGGCCGCCTCGAAAGCCAGCTCGCCGCGCCCGCCCGGGTCATCGAAATGCAGCGCCCGGGCATGCAGCATCTGGCGCGTGGCCCCCGCCAGCGCGCGCCCGCCGTAAAGCGTGTCGGCCAGCAGCGGATGCCCCAGACTGGCCAGATGCACCCGGATCTGGTGAGTGCGCCCGGTCTCCAGGCGGCAGATCACCTCGGTGACACGCTCCTCGGCGGCCTGGCCCTGGCGCGCGGGCCGGTAATGGGTGACGGCCGGCTTGGCCGCGATGGGGCGTTCGACACTCATGCGCACGGGCACGCGGGCATCGCGGCCGATGGGCCGGTCCACGGTGCCGGCGGCGCGCAGCCATCCATGCGCCAGGGCGATGTACTCGCGTCCCATGCTGCGCGCCTGCAATTGGCGCACCAAATGGGTCTGCGCCAGTTCATTGCGGGCCACGACCATCAGGCCGGAGGTATCCTTGTCAAGCCGGTGAACGATGCCGGCCCGGGCCACCCGGGCCAGCTCGGGGTAGCGATACAGCAGCCCGTTGAGCAAGGTGCCGCTCCAGTTGCCGGCCCCGGGATGGGTCACCAGCCCGGCCGGCTTGTTGACGACGATCCAGTCCGAACTGGCGTCCACCACCTCGAAATCGACCGGTTCCGGCGAAAATGCCAGACTTTCGGGCGCGGGTTGCTCCCATACCGTCAGCTGGTCGCCCGGCCCCACCGGCTGGCGCACCTTGGCCGGCGCGCCGTTGACCAGCACATGGCCGGCCTCGATCCAACCCTGCAGGCGGCTGCGGGAATGCCCGGGCATCAGGCCGGCCAGCACCTTGTCCAGGCGGTCGGCGGGGGTGTCCGGAGGGATGAAAATCGCCAAAGGCTCGTCGTCGGAGAGCGGCTCGGCGCTGGCGGCTGTATCGGACATGGCACAAATCATATAATCAGCCCAGCATGCTAACACCAAGGAAACGACTCTCGTGATTCTCCGCAACGCTGCTCCCATGAATCCCGCCTCCCGCCGCGGGAAGGCCCTGAGCGCCGCATTGGCGCTCGCCGCCGTGCTCCTGGTCTCCGGTTGCGGCTCCTCCGACACCAAGTACGACAAGACCGCCGGCTGGAGCGCCGAGCAGCTCTATGCCGACGCCAAGCAGGAAGTCGCCGCCGGCAACTGGAAAGAAGCCCGCGACCGCCTGACCGCCATCGAGAGCCGCTACCCCTTCGGCACCTATGCCCAGCAGGCCTTGATCGAGCTGGCCTATGTCAACTGGAAGGACGGCGAGAACGAACAGGCCCTGGCCGCCATCGACCGTTTCCAGCAGCTCTATCCCAACCATCCCGGCACGGACTACGTCCTCTACCTGAAGGGGCTGATCAATTTCACGCCGGCCAGCGCCTTCATGACCAATATCACCGGCCAGGATCCGGCCGAGCGCGATCCCAAGGGCCTGCGCGCGTCCTATGACGCCTTCAACGAACTGATCAAGCGCTACCCGCAAAGCAAGTACACGCCGGATGCCGAAAAGCGCATGACCTGGCTGGTCAACGCCATCGCCATGAACGAAGTGCACGTCGCGCGCTACTACTACACGCGCGGCGCCTATGTCGCGGCCATCAACCGCGCCCAGACCGTCATCACCGACTTCGAGGGCGCGCCGGCCACCGAAGAGGCGCTCTACATCATGACGCTCTCCTACGACAAGCTGGAGATGAAGCAACTCAAGGAAGATACCGAGCGCGTGCTGGACAAGAACTTCCCCAACAGCAAGTTCAAGACCGAAGGCTTCAAGGACGACAAGAGCTGGTGGAACCCCTTCCAATTCCGCTGATCGTCTGCGCAATGAACAACGGCTCCCCCAGGGAGCCGTTGTTTTTCGGGACGGGCGGGCGTCAGAGCTGCGGCGCGGGCATCACCGGATAGGGCTCGGCGGCGGGATGGGCGGCCCGCCAGGCGGCGGCCAGCGCATCGCCGCGATAGAAGGCCACGCCAGGGCGCGCGCGCAGTTCGCGCAAGAACTCGCCCACGCGGCGCGCGCGCGGCAAACGCCCCGAACCGCTGTCGCCCCGGGTATGCAGTGTCAGATTGACGTAGCCGCCGGCGCAATACTGGGCATCGGCCTCCTCGCGCCAGGCCTGGGCGGCGCGGGCGTCGCTGTGGCGCTGGGCAAAGAAACTGCTGTCGGTCAGATAATCGAACACCGGCAGCTCCACCAGGGCCGGGCCGTCGCCGTGGCCCATGACATAAGGGTTGTCGTCGTCCTGGGCGCTGCTATCGTAGGCATAGCCCGCCTCGGCCAGCGCCGGCAGCGTTGCCGCCGTCACCAGGCCGTTCAGGGCACGCCATCCCTGGCTGCTCACTCCGCTCACCCGGGCCAGGGCCTCGCGGTCACGGGCCAGCTGGTCGAGCTGCTCGGCGGCGCCGGCGCGCTCGCGCACCCAGCCGCGCACCGCCAGCTCGTGCCCGCCGTCGAGAATGGCGGCCAGCACCCGCGGATGCCGTTCCATGTCCTGCGGGACAACGAAGAAACTGGCCTTCACCCCGTTGTCTTCCAGCGCCTCGAACAGGTTCCAGATACCTTCGCGCGCGCCGTAGCGGCCGTAGGAGTAGCGGCCGAACAGACCGGCCTGGCCGGCGTTGGCCGCGTCCACCGCGTCGATGTCGACATTGATGCCCACCATCACCGGGCAAGCGGCAAGCCCTTGTTTCGCGCTCATACTCGCACCTCATCGAATTGCTCGCCGGCGCTGGCGACCCAGCGCCGGATCTCGCTCAGCGTGGCGAATCTCACGCCCTCATGACGCTGGATATGGCGCAAGGTCTCCTCGACCGCGCGCACGCGCCGCGGCGTGCCCGACCCCCAGCCGGCGCGCGGATGCACGGTCAGCATGAAGAACCCGCCGCGCGCATAACGCTCGTCGAACTCGTCGCGCCACTGCGCCTGCACTTCGGACACCGGCGTCATGGAGAAATGGAAGAACGGAAAATCGTCCAGGCTGTAGGTATTGTTGGGGATTTCGACCATGCTGCGCCCCTCCCCCAGGTCCAGCACATAAGGACGGTCCGCGTCCTTGTCGCTGCTGTCGTACTCATAGCCCAGCTCGTGCAGCACGGGTAGCGTCACGCTGGTCTTCTGGCCGGACGGCGAGCGCCAGCCACGCGGCGCCGTGCCCAGCAGATCCGACAATATGCGATGCGTCAGCCGCAGGCGCCGGGTTTCTTCGGCCGGCTCATACAGCGTACCTTCATGCACATAGCCGTGCGCGGCGACTTCGTGGCCGTCGGCATGGATGGCGCGCACGGCCTGCGGCGAGCACTGGGCGTCGTAGCCAGGCACGAAGAACGTCGCCGGGATGCCCAGGCGCTCGAGCATGTCCAAGTGGCGCGGCACCCCGCGGCGCGCCGAGTAGCGGCCGGCCGAGTGCATGCCGAAGGGCTCCAGGCCTTTGCCGACCTCATTGCCGGTGCCGTCGAAATCCACGGTATAGGCCACCACGCAGCGCGCGCCGGCCAGCGTGGCCAAGGCCTCGGGCCGGGCCGCCAAGCGGGTCAATTGGGGATATGGCATCGTTGCTCCTTGCCGGCTCAGTCGGCAAAACCGTAAGCGGTGAACTCGGCGGACACGGCCGGCAGCGCCGCGACCTCCATGAGGCGCGCGGCCGGCTGCATCACGACGGTGGCGACCGTGGCGCTCAGATTGCTGGCCAGGTTCAGCCTGGGCGGGCGGCAGACCGACCAGGGCGAAGCGAAATCGTCCAGCAAGGCGGCCTTGATGTGCGCGACCTCGATGGCGCCGCGATGCGGCTCGAGCAGCTCTCGCACGCGCGTATCCCGATACAGGGTGTCGGGCGTGGAGGCAATGCCGGTGTCGCGCAGCTTGCCCAGCGCGACGGGGCTGAGCCAATGGTTGGCATGCACCAGCAGGCCGTCGCTGGGATGCAGCAGGAAAGTCTCGTCCGGCGCGCACTCGAAGTTGACGGCCACGCCGCCCGCGTGGCTGACCATCATGTTGTTGGAGCCGGACTTGCGCGTCACATAGGCCGCGCGCATGGCCAGCGCCAGGTGCTCCTGCTCGAGGATCTTGCGCCGGATGAGGGGCAGCGGCACGCCGACCTTGCGGTAGTCCAGGCTGGACTCCAGGAAGTTGGCGGTCAGCGCGATGCCGGCTGCGTTCAGGCCCGACCGGGCCAGGCCGCCGGCCTCGGTGAACGTCAGGATGTCCGGCCCGTCCTCGCGGCGCACACGCAGCACCACGGCGGTCTCCGCGCACTCGTGCTTCCAGTCCCAGTTCTGGGCGTGCAGCAGCTGGCCGCGCGCGGTGGCGCCCGGCATGACGACCACGCCGGTGCAGCCGTCATCGACTTCGCCGGCAGCCTGCAGGCGCTCGCGCAGCGCCGGGCTGGCCGCCAGCTTGAGGACTTCGCTGCGCGCATTGAGCAGCACCACATCCTCGAACGGGATGCCAGCCCCCTCGGCGATGCCGCGCATCTCCTCGACGTGCGCGGCATCGAAACCCTCCATCACCGGCAGATAGTCGCGGATCACCGCCGCCAGCTTGGGCTGGTCCAGGCCGAGCTTCTGTATCTGCGCCGAGTAGTGGCTGACGCCCTTGACGATGCGCTCGGCGGCCTTGCGGCCGTATTGCCGGCCCCGCTCCCGCGGCGCGCCCGATATCTCGATCAATGGAAATGCCTGGGTCATAGTGTTCCTTGCATAAGGCGCGCAGCGCCCTGGTTCAGATCAATTTGGCGCGGCGCAACTGCTCGCCGCTGCTTTCATAGGCCTCGCGGGCATAGGCCGCGAAGTCCTGGGGGTCGCGATACCACGCGGGCTGGTTGAGCACGGCCAGCACCTGGGCAACCGCCGGCGCCTGCATGGCGCGCTTGAACCCCTGGTGCAGGGACGCCACGATATCGGGCGCCATGCCCTTGGGGCCCACCAGGCCCATGGGCGCGCTCAGCACGACCTCGAAACCCTGCTCGCGCGCCGTGGGCACCTGCGGCCAGGCCGCAAAACGGCTTTCGCCCAGGGCTGCCAGCAGCCGCAGTTTGCCGCTCTTGATCTGCGGCACATAAGTACCCACCGAATCGATCACGACTTCCACATGCCCGCCCATCACGGCGGTCACCATGTCCGAGCCGCTTTTGAACGGAATATGCTGGAACTTCGCGCCATAGCGGGCTTCGATATCGACCATGGACACGGGCACCAGGGTCGTGGGATCACCCGCGGCGTACTGGACCTGGCCCGGACGCTGCTGGCCGGCCCGCATGAAATCGGCAAAGGTCTTGAACGGCGAGTCGGCGCGCACCACCGCGCAGAACTCCAGGCTGGTCATGCCGATGACGTAGCTGAAGTCGGTCAACGGTGAGAACCCGATCTGCGGCTCCAGCCAAGGAGCGCGGAAGGTGGAGCCCGTGGTCATGGCCAGCGTGTAGCCATCGGGGCGCGCCCGGGCCACGACGGCGGCCGACAGCGTGCCGCCGGCCCCGGGTTTGTTCTCGACCAGGATGTTCTGGCCGAAGACCGGCGTGGCGGCCATGCTCAGGGCGCGCATGTACTGGTCCACCGTGCCGCCCGCGCCGAAGGGGCACAGCAGGATAATGGGACGGCTGGGGAAATCGGCCGCGCGCGCATGGCGGCCCAGCACGGAGGCGGCCAAGGGCGCGCCCAATGCAGCCAGCACGCGGCGGCGCCTGACGGAAAATCGGCTCGGCATAAGCATAGCTCCTGAGGGGTGCGGCTTCAGCCCGCGGTCACCTTGCCGGCCTTCACCAGCCTGCCCCACTTCTCCGACTCGCGGGCGATGAACTCGCCCATCTCCTGCGGCGTGGTGTACTGGGTTTCCAGGCCGGCCGCCTTCAAGGCATCGAAGGCGTTGCCGTCTATGGTCTTGCGGATGGCGTCGTTGAAGACCCGGAGGGCGGCATCGGGCGTGCCCGCCGGCGCCATCACCCCGCCCCAGCCTATGGCCACGATGGACGGGAAGCCGCTTTCGGCGATCGTGGGCACATCAGGCAGGACGGGCGAACGCTGCGCGCCCGTGGTCGCCAGCGCCAGTACCTTGCCCGCGCGGATGTGGGGCAGCTGGTTGATCACCGTGTCCATGAAGACCGGGAACTGCCCGCCCAGGAAATCGCTCACCGCGGCCGCGGCCGAGCGATAAGGCACGCCGGGCAGGTCCAGCCCGGCTTCGCTTTTGAGCAATTCCATGGCGAGGTGGCTGGAACTGCCATTGGCCGTGATGCCATAGAAAAACTTGCCCGGATGCTTGCGCAGCAGCGCGACCAGGTCCTTGAGCGTCTTGGCCTCGAAATCGGGGCGCACGACCAGCACATTGTTGTATTTGCAGACCAGCGAAACCGGTGCGAAATCCTTGACCGGGTCATACGGCAGGTCGGGATAGAGAAACTGGTTGACCGTATGCGTGCCGGTAATGGCAAACAGCAGACTGTGGCCATCGGGCTTGGCACGGGCGACGGCCTGGGCGCCGATGATGCCCGCGGCGCCGGGCATGTTCTTGACCACCACGGCTTGGTTGATGCCCTCGCTCAAGCCCTTGGCCGTCACGCGGGCCACCACATCGGTGCCCGCGCCCGGCCCGCCGGGCACGACCATTTCCACGGGCCCCTGGCCCGCCAGCCCTTGCGCCAGCGCCTGGCGCAGCGGCAAGGCCAGCGCCGTGGCCGCTGCCAGGCCCAGCGCCTGGCGGCGCGACATGGAAATACCGCCCAACAAAGATTTGTCCAACATGGCTTCCCCCTGCGCGATTGATCGCGTTTCTTTGGAGGCGCCACTGTGAGTCAATTCTCATAGAAAGTAAAACTAGAATATATTTTCACTATCAAAAGAAAATCTTGTGTAGGTGGGGGCATGAGCAGCATCCGCGTTTTCCGCAGTTTCGTGGCCGTGGCCACGCACGGCTCGTTCGCCGCCGCATCCGAGCATGTCAGCCTCACCCCGGCCGCCGTGGGCCTGCAGATCCAGACGCTTGAAAAGGACCTGGGCTACACCGTCTTTGACCGCGTGGGCAAGACCGTGGTGCTCAATCAGCGCGGCCACCGCCTGCTGCCGCGCGCGCGGCAATTGCTCGTGATGTATGAAGATATGCAGCATATGCAGCTTGACCAGCGGGAGCTGGCCGGCACGGTCAAGGTGGCCTGCATCGCCACGGCCATGAGCATGGTGGTGCGCGCGGTGCTGCGTATCCGCGAGCGCTACCCGCGCCTGGGCATCGAGCCCGGCATCAGCTACTCGGGCGCGCTGGTTTCGCGCATCAAGGAAGGCGAGATCGATGCGGCGGTGTCGGTACGCAGCCCGCACAAGCTACCGGCCGGCGTGCTCTACACACAGCTCTATCGCGAACCGCTGGTCTTCATCGCCAATGCCCGCACGCCCCGCGCCGATCCGCGCGAGATCCTGGCCACGCGCATGTTTCTGCGTGTATCGCGCAGCTCCAATACGGGCACGCTGATCGACGAGTTCATGCGCCGCCTGCACCTGCGCACCCACGATGTGCTGGAGATGAATGCCATGCGCACCATCATCGACATGGTCAAGGAAGACCTGGGCGTCACCTTGCTGCCCTTGCCCCGCGGCACCGATTGGGACCGCGATCCGGACCTGCGCCTGGAATACTTCGACGATCCGCAGGCGCACCGCAACATCGGCTTGTTCGAAAGCGAGAGCCGCAGCTTTCTCACCAGCATCCTGCGCGAGCATCTGCAGGACCTGGCCGCGCCGGCCGGCGCGGCTCAGTCCTCGCCCGTGTGCCGCCGGTAGAAGGCCAGGGCCTCGCCCATATCCCGGGTGCGCGCAAACGGCGGCAGGCCGCGCCATAGCCGCTTGCCATAGGGTTTTTCGACCAGCCTGGGGTCGCCCACCATCAGCACGCCCCAATCCGTCTCGGTGCGGATCAGCCGGCCGGCGCCCTGCTTGAGCGAAATGGCCGCCTCGGGCAATTGGTACTCGGCAAAGGGGTTGCCGCCCTGTGCCCGGCAGGCGCGCAAGCGCGCCTCGATGACAGGATCATCCGGCGGCGCGAAGGGCAGCTTGTCGATGGCGACCAGGGTCAGCATATCGCCGGGCAGGTCTATGCCCTCCCAGAAACTCGCGCTGCCCACCAGCACCGGATGCGCAAGGCGGGCAAACTTGTCAAGCAGGTCGCGCCGCGTGGATTGGCCTTGCTTGAGCAAGGGCCACTCATGGCCGGCGTCCTCGAAAGCCTCGGCCAGCAACTCGGCGGTCCGGTCCACCGCCCTCAAGGTGGTGCACAGCACCAGCGCCCCGCCGGGGTTGGCCTCCAGCAGGGGCAGCAGGCTGTCGACAAAGCGTTGCGCGAACTGCGGCGCCTGCGGCTCGGGCATGTCGCGCGGCACGAACAACAGGCCCTGCTCGGCATAATCGAAGGGAGACTCCCAACGGCCCGTGCGGGCATCGGACAGCCCCAACTGCCGCGTGAAGTGACCGAAATCGCCCTGCACCGACAGCGTCGCCGAGGTCAGCACCCAGGCCTGGCTGGGCTTGCGGTAGCGCGAAAATGCCTGGGCGACCGACAGCGGCGCGGCGTGCAGGCGCACATGGTGCTGGCCCTGCTCGACCCAGCGCACCGCCGGCCCGCTCCAGGACGGCGCATTCTGCGCCAGCCGCGCCATGTCGTCGGCCACCGGCGCGTTGGCGTCCTCGCCCCAGCCTTCATCGCCGCCTTGCCGTGGCGGCGTGGCCCAGCGCGCCAGCTTCACACAGAGATCGGCGCCCTGCCGCGCCGCGGCCGCCAGATCGGGGTGTTTTTCCGCCACCTGGGCCAGGGCCCGCGTGGCCGCGTCCAGCACGCCGCGCAATTGCGCCAGCGCCGCGTCGAAGACCTCGGGCTCGGGCACGGCTTCGAAGGTGGCCTTACGCCCCGGCATGCGCTCGAGCGGCGCGCAGACCAGGCGCAATTCGCGCGCGGCCGTCTCGACCTGCCGGCTGACATCGCTCCACTTGGCGGCCTCGCGCGCATAGGCCAGGCCGGCGGCCTCCAGCGCGCGCGAGAAATCCAGCAACTGGTGCGTCGACACACTGCTGCCCAGAAAGCGCGTGGCCGTATCGGGCAGCTGATGCGCCTCATCGAAAATCACCGTGTCGACTTCGGGCAGCAGGTCGGTCACGCCTTCCTCGCGCAAGACCAGGTCGGCCATGAACAAGGCGTGGTTGACCACCACGATGTCGGCCTCCTGGGCCTGGCGCCGCGCCTTGACAACAAAGCAGTCGCGGATGCGCGGGCACTCCTGGCCCAGGCAGTTCTCGCGCGTGGACGTCACGCGATGCCAGATATCGGCGTCCTCGGGGATCTGCGCTAGGTCGGCGCGGTCGCCCGTCTTGGAAATGCCGGCAAAGACCTGGATCTGGCGCAATTGGGCGATTTCGCTGCGCGACTTCAGCGCCCGTTCGTCGCCCTGCATGCGGTCCAGGTGATAGTGGCAGACATAATTGCCCCGGCCTTTGAGCAGCGCCGCCGTCACCGGCGCGGCCAGCGCGGCGCGCACCTTGGGCAGGTCGCGCGCGTAGAGCTGGTCTTGCAGGGTGCGCGTGCCCGTGGATATCAAGACCTTGCCGCCCTGCACGATGGCCGGCACCAGATAGGCCCAGGTCTTGCCCGTGCCCGTGCCCGCCTCGGCGACCAGCGTGGCGCGGTCGGCCATGGCGCGCTCGATGGCCTGGGCCAGCTCGACCTGGGCATGGCGGGGCCGGTAGCCGGGCATGGCCTGGGCCAGCGGGCCGTCGGCATCGAAAAATTCTGAAATATCCAGGTCCAGCATCGGGAATGACATGCGCTAAATTGGATGCCATATTAACGCGCCGCCAGGGTCCCGTCCCCGAGCGGATGCGGACCGGATTGCGCCACCCGCCCTGCTTGGCACAGGTGGCTTGTGGCACAATCCGGCCCTTGCTTACCCCTCTTTTTCCCTTGTCGACGTATCGAGATGTCTGAAACTTCCGCCCTCACGAACGCCGCGCCGGGCGTCGATCACGCCCGGATCATCGAGCAGCTCGCCACCGAATTGACGGTGCGCGCCAGCCAGGTGGCCGCGGCCGTGGAACTGCTGGACGATGGCGCCACCGTGCCCTTCATCGCGCGCTACCGCAAGGAAGCCACCGGCGGCCTGGATGACGGCGCCCTGCGCACGCTTGAAGTCCGCCTGTCCTATTTGCGCGAGCTCGAAGAGCGCCGCCTGGCCATCCTGGACTCCATCCATCAGCAGGGCAAGCTGACCCCCGAACTGCAACAGGAAATTGCCAGCGCCGACACCAAGCAGCGCCTGGAAGACCTCTACGCCCCCTACAAACCCAAGCGCCGCACGCGCGCCCAGATCGCGCGCGAAGCCGGCCTGGAGCCGCTGGCCGACGCCATCCTGGCCGACACGGCCTGCGACCCGGCGGCGCTGGCCGCGCAGTATCTCAATCCCGAAGCGGGGGTCAACGACGCCAAGGCCGCGCTGGACGGCGCGCGCGACATCCTGGCCGAACGCTTTGCCGAGAACGCCGACCTGCTGGCCAATATGCGCGAATACATCTGGTCCACGGGCCTGCTGTACTCCAAGATGGTCGACGGCAAGGAAGCCGAGGGAGCCAATTTCCGCGACTGG
The DNA here is from genome assembly GCF_001548475.1 of Bordetella hinzii LMG 13501. GTDB lineage: Bacteria > Pseudomonadota > Gammaproteobacteria > Burkholderiales > Burkholderiaceae_B > Bordetella > Bordetella hinzii. The sequence continues at coordinate 9,089 of NZ_LRUJ01000029.1, read as the reverse complement.
TTCGATTTCAACGAGCCCCTGCGCACCCTGCCCTCGCACCGCGTGCTGGCGCTCATGCGCGGCCGCCAGCAAGGCGTGCTGGAATTGCGCGTGGGCCTGCAGGAAGAACTCGAGGCCCAGACGCCCCACCCCTGCGTGGCGCGCATCGCCGGCTTCCTGAAGCTGGGCAACGACCTGTTCGCGCTGGATGCCTCGCCGCGCGCGCGCTGGCTGGGCGAGGTCTGCCGCTGGACCTGGCGCGTCAAGCTGCTCACGGCCTTCGAGAGCGAATTCTTCGGGCGCCTGCGCGAAGACGCCGAAGCCGAGGCCATCCGGGTCTTCGCCGCCAATCTCAAGGATCTGCTGCTGGCCGCGCCAGCCGGCCCCAAGACCGTGCTGGGCCTGGATCCTGGCATCCGCACGGGCTGCAAGATCGCCGTCATCGACCGCACCGGCAAGGTGGTGGACACCGCCACCGTCTACCCCTTCGAACCGCGCATGGACCGCAAGGGCACCATCAACACGCTGGCCGCGCTGTGCGCCAAGCACAAGGTCGAGCTCATCGCCATCGGCAACGGCACGGCCTCGCGCGAAAGCGAAAAGCTGGTGGCCGACATGATGAGCCAGTTCCCCGAACTTTCGCTCACCCGCGTCGTGGTGTCCGAAGCCGGCGCCTCGGTCTACTCCGCCTCCGAGGTGGCCGCGCTTGAATTCCCCGACCTGGACGTGACCCTGCGCGGCGCGGTGTCCATCGCCCGCCGCCTGCAGGATCCGCTGGCCGAGCTGGTCAAGATCGACCCCAAGGCCATCGGCGTGGGCCAGTACCAGCATGACGTCAACCAGCGCGAGCTGGCCCGCTCGCTGGACGCCGTGGTCGAGGACTGCGTCAACGCCGTGGGCGTGGACGTCAACACCGCCTCGGCCGCCCTGCTAGCACGTGTCTCGGGCCTGAACAGCTCGCTGGCCAAGAACATCGTCAGCTGGCGCGACGAAAATGGCGCCTTCCCCACGCGCGAGACCCTGCGCAAGGTGCCGCGCTTCGGCGACAAGGCCTTCGAACAGGCGGCCGGCTTTCTGCGCATCCCCGGCGGCGAAAACCCGCTGGACGCCTCGGCCGTCCACCCCGAAGCCTATCCCGTGGTCGAGCGCATCGTGGCCCGCATCCAGGCCGACGTGCGGCAGATCATCGGCCAGCGCGAGGCGCTCAAGGGCGTCTCGCCGGCCGATTTCACCGATGAGCGCTTCGGCCTGCCCACGGTGCGCGACATCTTCGCCGAACTGGAAAAACCCGGCCGCGATCCGCGCCCCGAGTTCAAGACGGCCCAATTCAAGGAAGGCGTCGAGACCCTCAACGACCTGCACCCCGGCATGCTGCTCGAAGGCGTGGTCACCAACGTGGCCAACTTCGGCGCCTTTGTCGACATCGGCGTGCATCAGGATGGCCTGGTGCACATCTCCGCGCTGGCCGAGAAATTCGTCAAGGATCCGCGCGACGTCGTGCGCGTAGGCCAGACCGTGACGGTCAAGGTGCTGGAGGTCGACGTGCAGCGCAAGCGCGTAGCGCTCACCATGCGTCTTAATGATGCCGCCGAACCGCGCCGCGCCGCGGCCCCGCGCAACGAACGCGGCAACGCCGGCGCCCAACGCGGCGGCCCCCGCCGCAACGATGGCGGCGGCGCGCGCAGCGCCCCGCCTGCCAACAGCGCCATGGCCGACGCCTTCGCCAAGCTCAAGCGCTAAGCGCCACGAAAAAAAATCCGCCCCTGGGCCCAGGGGCGGATTTTTCTTGGAGCCGCGGTTTTTATTCCTGGCGCAGGCTGGCCAGGGCCTGCCGCACCTTGTCGGCCTGACCCGGGCCGCGGGCCACCACGGCGCCGTCCAGCAGGATTTCCACGCCGCCGTCCTGCTCACGCAGCTGGGCATCGGCCAGGCGCCGCATGAGGGCGCCGGCCTCCTTGGGATCGGCGTGGCGGTCCGACAGCAGCAATTCTTCACCGTCCGCGGCCAGCAGGCGGAAGCGGAAGCTGCCGTCGGTGTCGCGGAAACTGACAAAGCGGGCGTCCTTGGCGGCGGCCTTTTTGCCGGCGCCCTTGCCGGCCGCCTGGCCCGCGCCCAGGGTGCGCAGGCCTACGGCGTCGCGCAGGCGCGCCATGAGGGGGCTGGCCAGCTTGCGCGCCTTGCTCGCGCCGGCCTGCAGGATGTCCTCGATGCGTGCCGGATTGGCCATCAATTCGTTGTACTTCTCGCGCATGGGAGCAATATCGCGTTCCAGGCGGTCGCCCAGGACCTGCTTGGCATCCCCCCAGCCCAGGCCGGTCTCGAGCTCGCGGCGGAAGGCGGCGATCTCGTCCGGCTGGGCAAAGGCGCGATACAGCGTGAACAGATGCGAGGCCTCGGCGTCCTTGGGCTCGCCCGGCTGGCGCGAATCGGTCACGATGCGCGAAATCGCGCCGCGCAAGGCCTTGGCGCCGCCTTCGAACAGAGGAATAGTGTTGTTGTAGCTCTTGGACATCTTGCGGCCGTCCAGGCCAGGCAGCGTCGCGACCTCTTCTTCGACCTGCACTTCCGGCAGCACAAAGAAATCGCCCTGGTACAGGTGATTGAAGCGCTGGGCGATGTCGCGGGCCATTTCCAGGTGCTGCACCTGGTCGCGTCCGACCGGCACCTTGTGCGCATTGAACAGCAGGATGTCCGCGGCCATGAGCACCGGATAGGAGAACAGGCCCATGGTCACGCCGTCATCGGGCTCCACTCCCTTGGCCTCGTTCTGGTCCACGGCGGCCTTGTAGGCATGCGCGCGGTTCATCAGGCCCTTGGCCGTCACACAGGTCAGGAACCAGCAGAGTTCGGTCGTCTCCGGGATATCGGACTGGCGATAGAAAGTCACGCGCTCCGGGTCCAGGCCGGCGGCCAGCCAGGTCGCGGCGATCTCCAGGCGCGAGCGCGCCACGCGGGCCGGGTCATCGCACTTGATCAGGGCGTGATAGTCCGCCAGGAAGAAGAAAGCGTCCACGCCAGGCTGTTCGCTGGCGCGCACCGCGGGGCGGATGGCGCCCGCATAATTGCCCAGGTGGGGGGTGCCGGTGGTGGTGATGCCCGTAAGAACGCGAATAGTCATGAGACGAAAAAGTAAGCGGCCGAAGACAGAACAAGCCCCCAGTTTACCGTGCCAGGCTTGCCAGGGCGGCAAACAGGGGGGCCGCGGCCAGGCAGGCCCCGCCTGTCCCCAAGGCCAGGCGCGGGCGGTAGGCCATGATCCAGATGAGCAAAAGGCCCGCCAGGGTGAGCATGCCGGTCCAGAGCACGATGCCATAGGACCAGCCGTCGATCCGCGCGCACAGCACAAGCGACAAGGCCAGGATCAGGGCGCCGGCCGTCCTCAGGGCGCGGCGCAGGCCGGTCCGCAACCCACGATCGAAGACCTCCTCGAAATGACGTTCCATGGCCATGGAGAGCACGCAGAAACCGCCATAGGCCAGGCAGAAAGCGGCGGCGTTCATCCCTGTCCCTCCAGCGCGCGCGCCTCGATGGCGGCGCGCGAGGGACGCGGTGCGGCGGCCTTGCCGCGCGCGCAACGGCGCGCGACCCAGGCCAGCAAAAGCCCCGTGGCGAGGCAGCTGAGGTCGAAGCCGGCCATGACCCAATCGCCGGCGCGCAAGGACACGCCCAGGTGGCGCGAAGTCGTCATGGCGTTGACCGCCGGCAGCAGCGCGAAGGCCAGCGCGGCCAGCGCCAACAAGTCGCGCCATTTGCTGCGGTAGCGGACGAAGGCATAGGCGAGGCTCGCGCCCCAGGCGATGAAAAAGCTGCGCGACTCCCATAGCTCATGCTTGGGCAGGTCCAGCGGCAGAAGCCGGTTGGCGAGAAAAAAAGCCGCCACGCCCAGGCATACCCCGGCCACCGTGCCGGCATTCAAGGCGTCGATCACCCGCAAGGACAGCGTGTCGCCCCGCCCCGCCGGCAGCTTCTGGCGGCGCTTGGCGACCCAGAGCACCAGGCCGGTGCCTACCATGGCCGTGCCGGCCAGGCTCACCAGAAAGTACAGCCAGCGCAGGACCGGCTGGGCGAACAAGCCCAGATGCAGCCCGACGATGGTCCCTGCCGTCGTGGCCACGGCGCTTTCGGCCTCGCGGCTGACGCGCATCTGGCCCGTGACGCCGTCAAAGGACACCGTGGGCGCCAGGCGCCCATAAGAGACGCGGTCGGCGGTCGAACGCGACACCGTCACCACCGCCCCGGCATCGCCCGGATGGTTGACGACCAGGCGGCCGGCCTGCCCGCCTGGCCAGCGCTCCTCGGCCGCCTGCACCAGCGGCGCCAGCGGCGTAAGGGGCGCGGCCGTCTTCTGCGCCGGCGTCAGCGCGAAAGCCGGAAAGAGCTCATCGAAATAGGCCCGCTCATTGTCGTAGGCGGCCACGATGCCGGCCGGCATCAGCATGGCCATGAAAAGCACCAGGCCGCTGAAAGTGATCATCAGATGGAACGGCAGGCCCAGCACCGACAAGGCGTTGTGGCCGTCCATCCAGGCGCGCTGCCCGCCCTTGCGCGGCCGGAAAGTAAAGAAATCCGTGAAGATCTTTTTGTGCGTGATAACGCCGCTGATGATGGCCACGAGCATGAACATGCCGGCGATGCTGGCCAGCCAGCGTCCCCACGGAAAGCCCATTTCGAGTTCGAAATGGAAGCGATAGAAAAATTCGCCGCCCCTCGTGGCGCGGGCGGAGATTTCCTGCCCCGTGGCGGGATCGAGCTGTACGCGCTTGAAGGCGCGCTCGCCCGGCGGCGGCTTGGGACGCTGGTAGGAGACCGAGATGAAAGGCTCGCGCGGCGTCGGGATGCTGATGAACCAGCGCGTGGCATCGGCGGCATGCTCGCGCAGATAGCGTTCGGCGGTCTCGACCGACTTGAGCGGCGAGGCCATCTGCGAGGTGATTTCAGGCTGCATCCACCGAGTGATCTCGGGCCGGAAAAACGCCAGCGAGCCCGTCAGGAACATGGCGAACAGCACCCATCCGAAAATCAGCCCCGACCAGGTGTGCAGCCAGGACATGGCTTGGCGCAGGCCCTCGGCCTGCCGGCGGGCGGGTTTGGCGGCCGTCATCGCGCCCCCAGCCAGTACAGCCCGGCCAGCAACAGCGCCGGCGCCATGACGCCAGCCCAGGCGCGCCAGGCGCTATAAGTCGCGAACACCCAGATCACCGCGCAGGCATAGACCACGAACGACAGCATTTGCGCCGTGACCACGGCATCGACGCGCGGCAGCGGCAGCCAGACGGCCAGGCAGGCCGCGGCGGCCGACGCCAGCACATAGCCGCCGCCGATGGCGGCCACGGCGCGGGAGGCCACGGCAAGACGGTAGCGCAGCAGGCCCGCGCCGGTATTGGGAGCTTTCACATTGATGCCAAGGAAGAGGAGGCCGATGCCATTTAAAGGAACCTGCAAATTATAATCATTCCTAATTGCAATGATCCAGACATGACCTCCCCTCCCCCGCCGGACCTGCCGCCGCCGCGCAAAAAACCCCGCGAAGGCGGGGTGCGGGTCAGAGCGTGCCGATCTGCCGGCGTTCGGACTCCAGGTATTCGCGCGACTGCATCTCCAGGATGCGCGACACCGTGCGATGGAACTCGTTGGCCAGCGCGCCTTGCGTGTAAAGCTCCTCGGGCGGACATTCGGCCGACATGATGAGCTTGACCTTGTGGTCGTAGAAGACGTCGATCAGCCAGGTGAAGCGGCGCGCCTCGGAAGCCTGCCGCGGCCCCATGCGCGGCACATCCGAAAGAATGACCGCATGGAAGCGGTTGGCCAGCTCGAGGTAGTCGTTCTGCGAGCGCGGGCCGCCGCAAAGCGTGGCGAAGTCGAACCACACCACGGAGCCGGCCAGCGCCTGGGCGCGGATTTCGCGATGCTCGATATGCAGCACGGGATCCTGGGGCGCCGTATCGGCCAGCTTGCCGAAGGCCTCGTCCAGCGCCTGGCGCGAGGCGGCATCCAGCGGGTAATGATACGACTGCACTTGCTCCAGCGAACGGCGCCGGTAATCGATGCCCGAATCCACGTTCAGCACGTCCATGCGACTTTGGATCAGCTCGATGGCCGGCAGGATGCGGTCGCGATGCAGCCCCTCGGGATAGAGGGTCGAGGGCTCGTAGTTCGAGGTCATGACGAAGGACGTGCCGTACTCGAACAGCTTGAGCAGCAGCCGGTACAGAATCATCGCATCGGCCACGTCGGAGACGTGGAACTCATCGAAGCAAATGAGGCGGTAGCGCTTGGCCACCCGCCGCGCCACTTCGTCGAGAGGGTCTTGCATGCCCTTGACGTTCTCGAGCTCGCGGTGCACGCCGCGCATGAATTCATGGAAGTGCAGGCGCGTCTTGCGCACCACCGGGACGGTGGCATAGAAGGCATCCATGAGGAAGCTCTTGCCGCGGCCCACGCCCCCCCACAGATAGACGCCGCGCGGGACGTCCGGACGGTTCAGGAGCTTTTTCAGGGCATTGGAGCGCATCGCCTTGAAGCGCACCCAGTCGTCGTAGTACTTCTGCAGGCGGTCGACGGCGCGCAATTGCGCCTCGTCCGGCTTGTAGCCCCGTTCGGCCAGGGCGTTCTCGTAGTATTCGCGGGCGTTCATGTCGGAAATCTAAGAGCGCAAACGCCGCCAACCCTTGCGGATTGACGGCGTCGCGATGGATCAGGACGCGAGCGGAATCAGAAATTCAGCGTGCGCTTGTCCACCGCCAGGGCGGCTTCCTTGACGGCTTCGGACAGCGTCGGGTGCGCATGGCAGATGCGCGCGATGTCTTCGGCAGCGCCGCGGAATTCCATGATAGTCACGGCTTCGGAGATCAGCTCGGAAGCCATGGGACCGATGATGTGCACGCCCAGGACCTCGTCGGTCTTGGCATCGGCGATCACCTTGGCAAAGCCCGTGGTGTCGCCGATGGCGCGCGCGCGGCCGTTGGCCATGAAGGGGAAGGAGCCGGCCTTGTACTCGCGGCCTTCGGCCTTGAGCTGCTGCTCGGTCTTGCCCACCCAGGCGATTTCCGGCGAGGTGTAGATGACCCAGGGCACGGTGGCGAAGTTGACATGGCCATGCTGGCCGGCGATGCGCTCGGCCACGGCAACGCCTTCTTCCTCGGCCTTGTGCGCCAGCATGGGGCCGCGCACCACGTCGCCCACCGCCCAGACGTTGGGCAGGTTGGTCTTGCAGTCGCCGTCCACGGCGATGAAACCGCGCTCGTCCAGCTTGAGGCCGACCGCTTCGGCGTTCAGGCCACCGGTATAGGGCACGCGGCCGATCGAGACGATCAGCTTGTCGACCACCAGCTTCTGCTCGCCGCCCTTGGCGTCGGTGTAGGGAATGGTGATGGACTTGGCGGTCGCCTTGATCTCGCCGATCTTCACGCCGGTCTGGATGTCCAGGCCCTGCTTGGTGAAGGCTTTCAGGGCCTCCTTGGCGACCTGCTGGTCAGCGGCGGCCAGGAACTCCGGCATGGCTTCCAGGATGGTGACTTCGGCGCCCAGGCGACGCCACACGCTGCCCATTTCCAGGCCGATCACGCCGGCGCCGATCACGCCCAGCTTCTTGGGCACGGCCGACAGGTTCAGCGCGCCATCGTTGGACAGCACGTTCTTTTCGTCGAAGGGCAGGCCCGGCAGCTCGCGCGCCGACGAACCGGTGGCCACGACGACATGCTTGGCCACGAGGTCTTCTTCGGCGGTGCCGGTGACCTTGATGGCCCAGCCGCCCTCGACCTGGCCGGCGAAGGCGCCCTTGCCATGGAAGAAGGTGACTTTGTTCTTCTTGAAGAGGAACAGGATGCCGTCGTTGTTCTGCTTGACGACCTTGTTCTTGCGGCCGATCAGCGTATCCAGGTTCAGCTTGACATCCTTGACCTCGATGCCGTGCTCGGCGAAGTGGTGGTTGACCTCTTCGTAGTTTTCCGAGGACTGCAGGAGCGCCTTGGACGGGATGCAGCCGACGTTGGTGCAGGTGCCGCCGGGAGCGGCACCGCCGTCGCCATTCTGCCAGGCGTCGATGCAGGCCACCGACATGCCGAGTTGAGCGGCGCGGATCGCGGCGATATAGCCGCCGGGGCCGGCGCCGATGACGACGACGTCGAATTGTTTGGACATAGTGTTCTCGCGGGGGAAATAGGAAGGAAGACGGGCCGGGCGCGCACGCCCGGCCCCGCCCGAAGCCGGATTACAGGTCCAGCAGCAGGCGTTGCGGGTCTTCCAGCGCTTCCTTCATGGCGACCAGGCCCAGCACGGCTTCGCGGCCGTCGATGATGCGGTGGTCGTAGGACATGGCCAGGTAGTTCATCGGGCGGATGACGATCTGGCCGTTCTCGACAACCGGACGCTCCTTGGTGGCGTGCACGCCCAGGATGGCCGATTGCGGCGGGTTGATGATCGGGGTCGACAACATCGAACCGAACACGCCGCCGTTGGAGATGGAGAACGTGCCGCCGGTCATTTCTTCGATGCCCAGCTTGCCGTCGGCGGCGCGCTTGCCGAAGTCGGCGATGGTCTTCTCGATTTCAGCGATGGTCAGCTGGTCGGCGTTGCGCAGGATGGGCACCACCAGGCCACGCGGGCTGCCGACAGCGATACCGATGTCGAAATAGCCGTGGTAGATGATGTCCTTGCCGTCGACCGAGGCGTTGATGACCGGGTATTTCTTGAGGGCGGCCACGGCGGCCTTCACGAAGAAGGACATGAAGCCCAGCTTGACGCCGTGTTCCTTCTCGAACTTGTCCTTGTACTTGTTGCGCAGGTCGATGACGGCCTGCATGTTGACCTCGTTGAAGGTCGTCAGGATGGCGTTTTCTTGTTGCGATTGCAGCAGGCGCTCGGCCACGCGGGCACGCAGGCGGCTCATGGGCACGCGCTGCTCCGGACGGCCGTCCAGCGACAGCGTCGGGGGCGCGACCGGGGCGGCCGGGGCCTTGGCGGGCGCGGCGCCGGCGGCCAGGGCATCGCCCTTGGTCACACGGCCGTCGCGGCCGCTGCCGGCCACGTTGGCGGCGTCCACGCCCTTCTCGGCGAGGATCTTGGCGGCGGCGGGCGAAGCCACGCCGGCGGCCGAGGTGCTGGCGGCGGCC
>NZ_LRUJ01000028.1 GCF_001548475.1 Bordetella hinzii LMG 13501 | reverse complement strand
CCGCGCCGCGGGCGGCTGCTGCGCCGCCGCCTGACGTTCCTGGGCGTCTCGCCCAGGCGCCGGGCCGCTGTCCGCCGGACCGCGCAGCCAAGTCTTCTCGATGCCGATTTCGCGCAGCCACAGGCGTTGCAGCGGATTGACACGCAGTTCGGCCATCATGCCGCCGCCTCCGGCGGAAGTTCTTTCTGCATCACCCAAGCATCCTCGCGCTTGCCCTGACCGGCCGGATAGTAATCCTTGCGCAGGCCGACGCGCAGAAAGCCCTGGTCGGCGTAGAAGGCCAGCGCGCCCTGGTTGGACGGCCGGACCTCCAGCAAGAGGGCCGGTACCCCATGCGCGCGGGCGCGCGCCTCGCTCCAGGCGATCAGGCGGCGGCCCAGCCCCTGGCGCTGGCAACGGCGGTCCACCGCGATGACAAGAATATGGGACACATCCGGCGCGTGCATGAGCACACAGAAGCCGACGACCTGGCCGGCGCTGCGCAGCACGCAGCAGTCGTAGCCAGCGGCCAGGGCATCGCCGAAATTGCCTTCTGTCCAGGGGAAGGCCTGCACCCTGGCCTCCAGCGCCGCCACCGCCGGCAAATCCTCCGGCGCCATGGGCTGCAGCGTGACGGCGCCCGCCTCGGCCACCGGGGGCCGCGCCGCCACGATGGCCGGCTCTGCGCGCGGATTGCCTCCCAGGCCCTGCTGGCGTTCAGCCGTGGTGAAGGCCACCTTGTCGCGCACATAGAGCGGGGCGGCCAGCTCCGGCGCCAGCGTCAGTCCCCGGTCCCAGTCGCGTTCGGCCAGGCGGGCCACTTCGGCCGCCTGGGGCCGACTGGCCGGGCTCGCCGGCCAGTCGGCCGGCGCCTGCAGGGCATCGGGGTAAGCGGCCCAGGCGTCGCCGGCCAGCAGCGGCGGGCCATCGAGGCGCCAGAGGGCGGCCTGGTGGCGCACCCAGGGCAGCAGCTCGGCGGCCGCGATCAGCAATGGCGGCTGCAGTGTCTCCCAGGCCGGTCCCTGGGGGCCAGGCACGCGGCGGTAGACGGCTGCGTAGACCTCTTCCATGCGCGCATCCAGCGCCACCAGCACGGCCTGGCCGTACAAGGCGCCCGCCGCCTCGGCGACAGCCATGTGCGACACCACGGGCAGGACAGGGATATCCAGCCCCATCGCCATGCCCTGGGCCACGCCGCAAGCCACGCGCAGGCCGGTAAAGCCGCCCGGCCCCTGCCCGAAGGCCACGCCGTGCAGCGCGGCAGGCGCCAGGCCGGCTTCGTCAAGCAAGCGCCGCGCCATGGGCAGCAGGCGTTCGGCATGCTCCTGGGCACCTTCGTGCTCCAGGACGGTCAGATGCTCCGTGCCCGCCCGCCGTACGAGCAAGGCCACGCCGCAGCGCGAGGAAGATGTTTCAAAGGCGAGCAGGTTCAGGTCCATAGCGGCTAATTGTACGAAATCGGCCCCAAATGCCCCGGATGTAAGGGGGATTTCAACCGTAAGGTGCAATGTGTAATATCTTGTGAACACCCACTAGCCGCCGGTTCTTGTCACTGTTACATTTTCGGCCATGAATACGCAAAACACCACCCCCACCCGCAAGATCCTGGTCGTCGACGATGATCCGCGACTGCGCGATCTGCTGCGCCGCTACCTGTCGGAACAAGGGTTCAATGTCTTCGTCGCCGAGGATGCCAAGGAAATGGGCAAGCTCTGGCAGCGCGAACACTTCGACCTGCTCGTCCTCGACCTGATGCTCCCGGGCGAGGATGGTTTGTCGATCTGCCGGCGCCTGCGCGGCGGCCACGACAATACGCCCATCATCATGCTGACCGCCAAGGCCGAGGAAATCGACCGCATCGTCGGCCTGGAGATGGGCGCCGACGATTACCTGTCCAAGCCCTTCAATCCGCGCGAGCTGCTGGCCCGCATCAATGCGATCCTGCGCCGCCGCGGCACGGAGGAGCATCCGGGCGCCCCCAGCCAGGAAAACGAGTCGATCGCCTTCGGTCCCTATGTGCTGAACCTCTCGACCCGCACCCTGACGCGCAACGGCGAACAAGTGCCCATCACGACCGGCGAGTTCTCGGTCCTGAAGGTCTTCGCGCGCCACCCCAAGATCCCGCTGTCGCGCGACAAGCTCATGGAGCTGGCCCGCGGCCGCGAATACGAGGCCTTCGATCGAAGCCTGGACGTGCAGATTTCACGCCTGCGCAAACTGATCGAACCCAATCCTTCCAAACCCGTCTTCATTCAGACCGTTTGGGGCCTGGGATACGTCTTCGTCCCGGATGGTGGCAGCTGATCCAGCGAGCCGCCCCGGGCAGGAGCAAAGCCTCGTGCCCCGATTGCAGAAAAGTCTAAAAAACCTCACCTCAGGGTTGCGCCTCGGCTTGTTCGGGCGCACCTTTTTGTTGCTGGCCGCGCTCATGCTGGTGAGCCTGGCGGCCTGGCTGCAGGTGTTCTTCAGCATGGAACTGGGGCCGCGCGCCAACCAAATGGCGCAGCGGGTCATCACGGCGGTCAATATCACCCGGACCGCGCTGATCTATTCCCATGCCGACGAGCGCAGCAAGCTGCTGCTGGACTTGGCCACCAACGAAGGCATCCAGGTCTACCCGCGCGAAATCACGGACTTCAGCGAGGCCTTGCCGGACGACGATTACTGGCAGCGGGTGGCGCAGCACATCCGTACCCGTTTCGGCCCCGAGACCCAGATTGCCTGGGGTGTTAACCAGGTGCCGGGCTTCTGGGTGAGCTTCCGGATAGACCAGGACCTCTATTGGCTGGTGTTCGAGCGCGAGCAGATCGGCTTGACAGGCGGCATCGAATGGCTGGGCTGGGGCGCCACCGCGCTCCTGCTCTCCCTGGTGGGCGCCGCGGTCAGCGTGGGCTTTGTCAACCGGCCGCTCTCGCGGCTGGCGCGCGCCGCCCAGGTGCTGTCGCGCGGCGAGACGCCCGCCCCCCTGCCCGAACAAGGGCCGCTCGAAATACGTGACCTCAATGCGTCCTTCAACCGGATGGCCAAGGACTTGCGGCAAGCCGAGGCCGACCGGGAGCTGATGCTGGCGGGCATCTCGCACGACCTGCGCACGCCCCTGGCGCGCATGCGCCTGGAGATCGAGATGAGCGGCGTATCCGAGGATGCGCGCCAGGCCATCGATGAAGACCTCGGCCAGATCGATCACAGTATCGGCCAGCTCATGGAATATGCGCGCCCGGCGGGCACCTTGCCCCAGCTGGCCACCGATATCTCCTCCGTGCTGACCGAGCTGTACGAGCGCGAGCGCAGCCACACCGCCTCGCTGGGCGGCGAGCTCGAAGCCAGCATCGAACCCGGCCTGCGCGCCCGCATCACCGCCCTCGACCTGAAGCGCATCGTCGGCAACCTGATCGAAAACGCGCGGCGCTACGGCCGCTCGACCGACGGCCTGGCCCATCTGGTCATGACGGTGCAATCCGAAGGCAATACGCTGGCCATCGAGGTCGCCGATCGCGGTCCGGGCATCGCCCCCGAAGAGGTCGAGCGGCTGTTGCGGCCGTTCTCGCGTGGCGAGGCGGCGCGCACCGGCGTCAGCGGCGCGGGATTGGGTCTGGCCATCGTGGAGCGGCTGCTCAAGCATGTCGGCGGTTCGCTCAAGATGCTGCCCAGGCCCGGCGGCGGCCTGACCGCCCGGATAGAGTTACCCAAAGCCAAGTTTAGAAATTATCAATTAGACACGGCCAATCAATAGCGTAAAATTAGTGGTTTGGGGCTAAACCCCCGCCTCCACCAACAACTTATTGGGAGTACCACATGAAAACTGTTGGCGACAAACTCGAGCCTTTCAAGGTCACCGGCGTCAAGCCCGGCTTCAATCAGCACGAAGAAAACGGCGTCTCCGCCTTTGAAGAAATCACCGAAAGCTCGTTCCCCGGCAAGTGGAAGGTGATCTATTTCTACCCGAAGGACTTCACCTTCGTGTGCCCGACCGAGATCGTCGGCTTCAACAAGCTGGCCAAGGATTTCGAAGACCGCGACGCCGTCCTGCTGGGCGGTTCGAGCGACAACGAATTCGTCAAGCTGGCCTGGCGCCGTGAGCACCCGGACCTGAACAAGCTGGGCCACTACCAATTCGGCGACACCACCGGCGCGCTGATCGACCAGCTGGGCGTGCGCGAGAAGGGTGCCGGCGTTGCGCTGCGCGCCACCTTCATCGTCGACCCCGACAACACCATCCAGCACGTTTCGGTCAACAACCTGAACGTCGGCCGCAACCCTGAAGAAGTGCTGCGTCTGCTGGACGGCCTGCAAACGGACGAGCTGTGCCCGTGCAACCGCTCCGTGGGCGGCGCGACGCTGTAATGCCAAGGGGCCCGGCTCGTCCGGGCCTTTTCTCCCTCCAGACTATAGGTAAAAACTATGGAATTCCTTTCTACGATCAAGGATCAACTGCCGGATTGGGCCAAGGATATTCGCCTGAATCTGGATAGCGTGATTGCCCGCTCCACCCTGCCCCAGGAAGACGCGCTGGGCGCGGCCCTGGCCGCCGCGTACGCATCGGGCAACGCCTTTCTGATCAATGCCTTCAAGGGCGCCCTGTCCGAAACCGACGCCAACGCCGCCTTGACGGCCGCGGCCCTCATGGGCATGAACAACACCTGGTATCCCTATGTGGAGATGAGCGGCGACGCCCAGCTCAAGAGCCTGCCGGCACAGCTGCGCATGAATGCCTATGCCACGCACGGCGGGGTCGAGAAAAAACGCTTCGAGCTCTTCGCGCTGGTGGCCTCCATCATCGGCAAATGCCACTTCTGCGTGCAGTCGCACTACGAGAACCTGAAGAAAGACGGTCTGTCCACCGAACAGCTGCGCGATGCCGGCCGCATCGCCTCGGTGATCAACGCCGCGGCCCTGGCCCTGGCGGCCCAGGGCAAGTAAGCCTCAGGCAAAAAAATACCGGCTCCATGGAGCCGGTATTTTTTCATCGGCGCGCCGCGGTTCAGCCGGCGCGGGCGATGAGCGCGGCCACCGTGGCCGCTATGCCTTCCTTGCGCCCCAGATAGCCCAGCCCCTCGTTGGTCTTGGCCTTGATGTTGACAGCGCCCACCTCCACGCCCAGGTCGGCGGCGATATTGGCCGCCATGGCCGAGGCGTGCGGGCCGATCTTGGGCGCCTGGGCATGCACGGTGGCGTCGACATTGACCACCTGCCAGCCGGCCTCGCGCACGCGGGCCATCGCCTCGCGCAGCAGCACCCGGCTGTCCGCGCCCTTGAAGCGCGGATCCGTATCGGGAAAATGGCGGCCGATATCACCCAGGCCGGCCGCGCCCAACACCGCGTCGGTCACGGCGTGCAGCAGCACGTCGGCATCGGAATGGCCCAGCAGGCCATGGGTGTGCTCGATGCGCACGCCGCCGATGATGAGCGGGCGGCCGGTGACCAGGGCGTGCACGTCAAAGCCCTGTCCGATGCGAAAAGGAAGCGTCATAACCATTTTTCCATCAATGCGAAATCATCCGGCCAGGTCACCTTGAAATTGCGCGCCGAACCGGTCACCAGGCGCGGCGCGAGCCCTTGCGCTTCGATGGCCGACGCCTCGTCGGTCACGGCCAGCCCGCGCTCGCGGGCCTGGGCCAGGGCATGGCCCAGCAGCCCGGCCCGGAACATCTGCGGCGTCTGGGCCAGCCAGAGGCCGTCCCGGTCCACCGTGGCACGCACATAGGGTCCGCCCGGCCCGCCCGGCTGCGCCGCCTTCACGGTGTCGGGGACGGGCAGCGCGAGCAGGCCGCCGACCTCATCGTCCAGGCAGGCGTCGATCAGCCGGCCCAGCGCCTCGGCGGGCAGGCCCGGACGGGCGGCATCGTGTACCAGGACCCAGGCGTCGTCCCGCAGTGCGGCATCGGCCAGGGCGCCGGCCACGGTATCGGCGCGCGTGGGGCCGCCGCAAGGACGCCATACGGTGCGCGGCAGGCCCCGCAGGGCCTCTTCCACCCAGCCGTCCTCGGCGCTGACGGCCACCCTCACCTGCGCGATCCGCGCATCGGCCAGAAGAGCGAGCACGGCACGCCTGAGCATGGGCACGCCGCCCAGCGGACGATATTGCTTGGGCATATCGCCGCCGCCGGCGCGGCTGCCCACGCCGGCGGCGGGCACGATTGCGATTAGGGATTCAGACATGATCAGGAGATTTTATAATTTCCCGGCAATGCATGACTCCTCGACTCCCGCCGCAGTGGATACGCAGCTGCCTTCCACCCCCGCCACCCTGGCCTCCCTCAAACCCGGGACGCGCTATGTCCAACCTTGCCCCCCCGGTTCGGGCGACGGCTGGCTGCTGGCCGATCTGGCCCGCCAGGCCCGCAAACCCATTGTCGTGCTCGCGGCCGATCCGCTGCAGGCCCAGCGCCTGGCCGACGAAATCCCGCTTTTCGCGCCGGAGTTGCGCGTGCGGCAGCTTCCCGACTGGGAAACCCTGCCCTACGACGCCTTTTCGCCGCACCAGGACCTGATCTCCGAGCGCCTGCACACCCTGCACGCGCTCATGACCGAGACGGTCGATATCCTGACCGTGCCCGTCACGACGGCGCTGTACCGCTTGCCGCCGCCGGCCTTCCTGGCCGCCTACACCTTCTCGTTCCGGCAGCGCGACAAGCTGGACGAAGCGGCGTTGCGCGCGCAACTGACGCTGGCGAACTACAACCATGTGACCCAGGTCACGGCGCCGGGCGAATTCTGCCTGCGCGGCGGGCTGATCGATCTGTTTCCCATGGGCTCGGCCGTGCCCTACCGCCTGGACCTGTTCGACGACGAAATCGAATCCATCCGCGCATTCGACGTCGACACCCAGCGCAGCCTCTATCCCGTGGGCGAGGTGCGGTTGCTGCCCGGGCGCGAATTTCCCATGGACGAGGCCGCGCGCAATCATTTCCGCGCGCGTTTCCGCGAGGTCTTCGAAGGCGATCCATCACGCGCCCTGCCCTACAAGGACATCGGCAACGGCATCGCCTTCGCCGGCGTGGAGTATTACCTGCCGCTGTTCTTCGAACAGACGGCCACGTTGTTCGACTACCTCAACGCCGGCACGCTCACAGTCACGCTGGGCAATATCGATGAAGCCATACAGCGTTTTTCGCAGGACACGGCCAGCCGCTACAACTTCTTGAAAAGCGACCGGGAGCGTCCGGTGCTGCCGCCGGCGGCCCTGTTCCTGGACGGCGAGGCCCTGTACGCGGGCTTCAAGGATTTTGCGCGCCTGGCGCTGACGGCCGAGCCGCCTCATCCGGATTTCGTTGCCGCGCCCGACGTGGCCGTGGCCCGCCGCGCCGAAGATCCCGTAGGCAAGCTGCGCGCCCTGGTCTCGCGCCCGGGCGCCCGTATCCTGCTGTGCGCCGACTCGGCGGGTCGGCGCGAAACCCTGTTCCAGATGCTGGCCGAACAGGGCCTGGCCCCGGCCGAGCAGACGGACAACATCGGCGCCTTCCTACTGACGCCGGCCAGCTTCGGCCTGACCATCGCGCCGCTGGCGGCGGGCTTCGGGCTGACCGAAGGCGGCCTGGTCTTTTTGACCGAGAACGATCTCTATCCCGGCAATGCCGGCGCCAGGCGACGCGGCAAGCGGGCCCAGGAGGGCAGCAGCAATGTGGAGGCCATGGTCCGCGACCTGGCCGAACTGCGCGAAGGCGATCCCGTGGTCCATGCCCAGCACGGCATCGGCCGCTACCATGGCCTGGTCAACATGGACATGGGCGAAGGCGAGATGGAGTTCCTCCATCTGCAGTACGCCAACGGCTCCACTCTCTATGTGCCCGTGTCGCAGCTGCATGTGATCGCGCGCTACAGCGGCGCCGATCCCGAGGCCGCGCCGCTGCACCAGCTGGGCTCCGGCCAATGGGACAAGGCGCGCAAGAAGGCCGCCAAGCAGGTCCGCGACACCGCGGCCGAATTGCTGGCGCTCTATGCCCAGCGCGCCGCCCGCGAAGGCTATGCCTTCAACCTTCCCTTGTCGGACTACGAAGCCTTCGCCGAAGGTTTCGGCTTCGAGGAGACCGCCGACCAGTCCTCGGCCATCCAGGCCGTCATCATGGACATGACGTCCGGCAAGCCCATGGACAGGCTGGTCTGCGGCGACGTGGGCTTCGGCAAGACGGAGGTGGCCCTGCGCGCCGCCTTCCTGGCCGTGGCCAATGGCAAGCAGGTCGCCCTGCTCTGCCCGACCACGCTGCTGGCCGAACAGCATGCGCAGACCTTCTCCGACCGCTTTGCCGATTGGCCCGTGCGCGTGGTCGAACTCTCGCGCTTCCGCTCGGCCAAGGAGGTCGCCGCCGCCGTCGAAGGCATCAACGACGGCCGGGTCGACATTGTCATCGGCACCCACAAAATCCTGTCCAAGGACGTGCGCTTCAAGCGCCTGGGCCTGGTGATCATCGACGAAGAGCACCGCTTCGGCGTGCGCCAGAAGGAGACGCTCAAGGCCTTGCGCGCCGAGGTGGACGTGCTCACGCTCACCGCCACGCCCATTCCGCGCACGCTGGGCATGTCGCTCGAGGGCATACGCGACTTCTCCGTCATCGCCACCGCCCCGCAGAAGCGCCTGGCCATCAAGACCTTCGTGCGGCGCGAAGACGGCAGCACCATACGCGAAGCCCTGTTGCGCGAACTCAAACGCGGCGGCCAGGCCTATTTTCTGCACAACGAGGTCGAGACCATACACAACCGCCGCGCGCGCCTGGAGGAGCTCGTGCCCGAGGCGCGCATCGGCGTGGCCCATGGCCAGATGCCCGAGCGCGAACTCGAACAGGTGATGAAGGACTTCTACCAACAGCGGTTCAATGTCCTGCTGTGCACCACCATCATCGAAACCGGCATCGACGTGCCCAGCGCCAACACTATCGTGATCCATCGCGCCGACCGCTTCGGCCTGGCCCAGCTGCACCAGCTGCGCGGCCGCGTCGGGCGCTCGCACCACCAGGCCTATGCCTATCTGCTCACGCCCGGCGAGGATGCCATCACCGCCAATGCCAAGAAGCGCCTGGAAGCCATCCAGGCCATGGAGGAGCTGGGCTCGGGCTTCTACCTCGCCATGCACGACCTGGAAATCCGCGGCACGGGCGAGATCCTGGGCGACTCCCAGTCGGGCAATATCCAGGAAGTGGGCTTCTCCATGTACAACGAGATGCTCAGCGAAGCCGTGCGGGCCTTGAAGGCCGGCGAGGAGCCCGACCTGGACGCGCCGTTCAATCTGGCCTGCGAAGTCAATCTGCATGCGCCGGCCCTGCTGCCGGCCGACTACTGCCCCGATGTGCACGGCCGCCTGGCCATCTACAAGCGCTTGTCGCACGCCCAGGACGAGGACGACCTCATCCGCATCCAGGAAGAACTGATCGACCGCTTCGGCAAGCTGCCCGAGGCCGCGCAGACGCTGCTGATGACGCATCGTCTGCGCCTGGCCGCCGAACCGCTGGGCATCGTCAAGATCGATGTCAGCGAGACCCAGGCGCTGCTGCAGTTCGGCCCCAAGGCCGCGGTGGATCCCTTGCGCATCATCGAACTGGTGCAAAAGCACCGCCATATCAAACTTTCCGGGCAGGACAGGCTGCGCATCGAGATCACCGCGCCGCAGGTCAGCGCGCGCGCCGATGCAGTGCGCGCCGTGCTGCGCTCGCTAAAATAGCCGGCTATTCCTTACGCACCCATCCATGCGCACCAATCTCATCATTCAATCGCCGGGCCTGACCGCCCATCATGCCGAACAGCTGGGCGCGCTCGCCCGCGCCGACGGCATTGCCCGCATCACCACGACCGCGGCGCGCCTGCTCAATGTCGCGGACGACCCGGACAGCCGCGCCGAGGTGCGCGACTGGGCCGAACGCAATGCCGTGGACGCCGCCTTCGTGCCGGCCGGCCTGACGCTGGCCAGCTGCAAGGTGCTGGCCATGGACATGGACTCCACGCTGATCAATATCGAATGCATCGACGAGATCGCCGCCTGCGCCGGCGTGGGCGAGAAAGTCGCCCAGATCACCGAGGCGGCCATGCGGGGCGAGATCAAGGATTTCGCCGAAAGCCTGCGCCGCCGCGTGGCGCTGCTGCAGGGCACGCCGGCCGCCGTGCTGGAGCGCGTGTATGACGAGCGCCTGCGCCTGAACCCCGGCGCCGAACAGCTGCTGGCTTCCGTGCAGGCCGCCGGCATCAAGACCCTGCTGGTCTCGGGTGGCTTCACCTTCTTTACCGAACGCCTGCGCGAGCGCCTCCAGCTGGACAGCGCGCACGCCAATACCCTGGAAATCGACGCCGACGGCAGGCTTACCGGCCGCGTACTGGGCGACATCCTGGACGGCGCGGCCAAGGCCCGCCATCTGCAGGCCTTCGCCGCCGCGCATGGCGCGACCGAGGAGCAAACCATTGCCCTGGGCGACGGCGCCAACGACCTGCTCATGCTCGCGCGCGCCCGCTACGCCGTTGCCTACCATGCCAAGCCCATCGTTCGCCAGCAGACGCCTTATGCCTTGAACGTCAGCGGTCTCGATGGCGTGCTGAATTGGTTCGAGGGCTAGAGCCTCTTGCGGCCGCGGCAGCCCCGCCGCCGCCCTGCCCCATGAAAAAAGCCTCCCGAGGGAGGCTTTTTTCATGCGGTGCGCGGACGCTTGCGCTGGTAGAGGTAGCGGTAGACAAATCCCGGGAACCCCAGCACCAGATAAAGACTCAGGGTGATGGCGTAGAACTCCCAGGCCTGGGGAAAGGGATTGCCCAGCGCCGACTCGAAGGCCCGGCCCGCCAGGCCGACAATGCCGTAATAGACCAGCAGCTCGAGGAAGCGGATGGCCACCGGTTTGCCCTGCTTCAGGGCCCAGACGGCAAAAACCCTGTCCGTCAGGAAGGGCAGATTCGCGCTGACGAAAGCCAGCGCGATCAGCAGCCAGACGGCCAGGGTCTGCGTCACGGCGGGATCAGCTGCCCAGCGAGCTCTTGATGACCTGCACGCACAGGGCCATCAGGCCGCCGGGCAGAATGCCCAGGATGAGGATGAGGGCGCCGTTGACCGACAGCAGGCCGCGTTGCACGCAGGTGGCGGCGACCGGAGCGGCTTCGGCCACCGGCTCGTCGAAGTAGACCACCTTGACGACGCGCAGGTAATAGAAGGCGCCGACCAGCGAGAACAGCACCGCAGCCACGGCCAGGGCCACGTGGCCGGACTCGATGACTGCCTGCAAGACGGCCAGCTTGGCGTAGAAACCCACCAGCGGCGGAATGCCAGCCAGGGAGAACATCAGCAGCAGAACGATCAGGGCATGCCAGGGGCTGCGGCGATTCAGGCCCTTCAGGTCGTCGATGTGCTCGCACTCAAAACCCTGCCGCGAGAGCAGCAGCACGATGCCGAAGCTGGCCAGGGTGGTCAGCACATAGGTGATCATGTAGAACAGCGACGCACCGTAGGCGGCCGAAGCGGCATTGGGCTTGCCATCGACCACGCCGGCCATCAGGCCCAGGAGCACGAAGCCCATGTGCGAAATGGTCGAATAGGCCAACATGCGCTTGAAGTTGGTCTGGACGATGGCGGTCAGGTTGCCGATCGCCAGCGACAGCACGGCCAGGATCATCAACATGGGCTGCCAATCCGCGGCCAGGCCATGCAGGCCGTCGACCAGCAGGCGCAGCGTCATGGCGAAGGCGGCCAGCTTGGGCGCGCCGCCCAGGATCAGCGTGACGGCCGTGGGCGAGCCTTGGTAGACGTCGGGCACCCACATATGGAAAGGCACGGCGCCCAGCTTGAAGGCCAGGCCGGCGACCACGAAGACGATGCCGAAGACCAGGGGCAGTTCCTTGGCCTGGCCGGCGCCGATCACGCGGGCGATCTCGGCCAGGTCGAGATGGCCGGTCGCGCCGTAGACCATGGACATGCCGTAGAGCAAGAAGCCGGAAGCCAGGGCGCCCAGCACGAAGTACTTCATGGCGGCCTCGGTCGCCACGGCGTTGTCACGGCGCAGGGCGATCAGCGCATACAGGGCCAGCGACATCAGTTCGAGGCCGAGGTAGATGGAGATCAGGTTGCCCGAGGAGATCATGACCATCTGGCCCAGCAGGGCCATGAGGGTCAGCACATAGAGCTCCCCGCCGCGCAGCATGTCGCGGGCCTGCGCATAGAGCCGGCCGTAGACCAGCGTGACGGCCACGGCGATATAGGACGTGATTTTCAGCAGATGCGAGAAGGCGTCCGTGACATACATGCCGTTGAAGGTCTTGCCGCTGACGCCATTGCTCCACTGGACCAGGGAGACCACCGTCATCACGGCCAGCGTCCCCAGCGTGAGCACATAGGTGGTCTTGCGTTCCGGATGGGTGCTTACCGCGTCGACGAGCAGCACGGCCAGCGCCAGCACCAGCAGCAGGATCTCCGGTGTGGCCAAAGCGAAATCGATGTGGGATTGCATCATTGTCTTGTCTTACAGTTTCGAGACGGCCACGTGTTGCAGCAGGGCCTCCACCGACACATGCATGACATCGGTAAAGGGCTTGGGATAGATCCCCATGTACAACACGGCGATCGCCATGACACCGAGAATCCAGAACTCGCGGCGGTTCAGGTCGGACATTTCGCGGACGTGCTCGTTGGTGATGTCACCGAAGACCACGCGCTTGACCATCCACAGGGAGTAGGAAGCCCCCAGGATCAGGGCCGTGGCGGCCAGCAGGCCGACCCAGAAGTTGTGCTCGACCGCGCCCATGATGACCATGAACTCGCCCACGAAGCCGCTGGTGGCGGGCAGGCCGCTGTTGGCCATCGAGAACAGCACGAAGAAGGTCGCGAAACGCGGCATGACGTTGATCACGCCCCCGTAATCGGCGATGCGGCGGCTGTGCATGCGGTCATAGAGCACGCCGATGCACAGGAACATGGCGCCGGACACGAAGCCGTGCGAGATCATCTGCACGATGGCGCCCTCGACACCAGCCGTGTTGAAGATGAAAAAGCCCAGCGTCACGAAGCCCATGTGGGCCACCGACGAGTAGGCCACCAGCTTCTTCATGTCGTCCTGGACGATGGCCACCAAGCCGATATAGATGACGGCGATCAGCGACAGCGCGATCATCATACCGGCCAGGCTGTGCGAAGCATCGGGCGCGATGGGCAGCGAAAAACGCAAGAAGCCGTAGGCGCCCAGCTTGAGCATGATGGCGGCCAGCACCACCGAACCGCCCGTGGGCGCCTCGACGTGGGCATCCGGCAGCCAGGTATGGACCGGCCACATCGGCACCTTGACCGCGAAGGCGGCCAGCAGCGCCACGAAGATCAGGATCTGCGGCGTGTAGCCCAGCTTGGTCTGCTGCCAGGTAAGGATGTCGAAGGAGCCGCCCGAAGCATTCCACAGGTAGATGAAGGCCACCAGGGTCAGCAGCGAGCCCATCAGGGTGTAGAGGAAGAACTTGAAGGCCGCGTACACCCGGTTCGGGCCGCCCCAGACGCCCACGATGATGTACATCGGAATCAGGGTGGCTTCGAAGAAGACGTAGAACAGCAGGCCGTCCAGCGCCGCGAACACACCCACCATCAGGCCCGACAGGATCAGGAAGGCGGCCATGTACTGCGACACGCGGTTGGTGATGACCTCCCAGCCTGCCGCCACCACGATGATGGTGATGAAGGCCGTCAGCAGCACGAACCAGACGGAGATGCCGTCCACGCCGAGATGGTAGTTGACATTGAAGGACTCGATCCAGGAGGCCTTCTCGACAAACTGCATCGCGGCACTGGTCTTGTCAAAACCGGTGTACAGGGGAATGGTGACCAGGAAGCCAGCGACCGCGCCGATCAGCGACAGCCCCCGCGTCAGGCAGGGACGGTCGTCTCGGCCCAGCGCCAGCACCAGCAGACCGAATACGATCGGAACGAAGATCGCAAGCGTAAGCCAGGGGAAATTGTTGGATGCCATCTCGCTTGCCATCATTGGGGAATCAGCACAAAGAAAGTCACCAGCGCCATGATGCCGATGATCATCGCGAATGCGTAGTGATAGATGTAGCCGGACTGGAGGTGGCGGCTGACCGCGGCCACCCAGCCCACGACGCGGGCGCTGCCGTTGACCAGCAGGCCGTCGATCAGGCCGCGGTCACCCGTCTGCCACAGCCCATGGCCCAGGCAGCGGGCGCCGCGGGCGATGATCTGCTCGTTGACCCAGTCCACGTAATACTTGTTCTCCAGCACCTTGTTCAGGCCCGAGAGGCTGGCCTGGATGCGGGCCGGCACCTTGGGATTGATCAGGTAGCAGTACCAGGCGATGACGGCGCCGGCGACCACAAGCCAGAACGGCAGCGTCTGGAAGGCATGCAGGCCGAAGGCGACCCAGCCGTGCCACTCTTCGTGGAGCTCATGCATGGCGGGGTGCTGCGGCAGCACCGTGATCACGCCATTGAAGAACTTGCCGAACAACATGGGATCCACCACCCAGGCGCCGATGACGACCGAGGGAATGGCCAGCAGCACCAGGGGCAGCGTGACGACCCAGGGCGACTCATGCGGCTTGCCGCCGTGATGATGATCGTCGTGGCCGTGGGCGTCATGGCCGTGGCCATGGTCGTCATGCGCCGGGAAGCGCTCCTTGCCATGGAAGACCAGGAAGTAGACGCGGAAGGAGTACAGCGAGGTGATGAACACGCCGATCAGGGTGGCGTAGTAAGCAAAGCTCGCTCCCCAGACGTTGGCGGCGCCGGCGGCCTCGATGATGTGTTCCTTGGAATAGAAACCCGAGAAGAACGGCGTGCCGACCAGGGCCAGCGTACCCAGCAGGAAGGTGATCCAGGTGATGGGCATGTACTTGCGCAGGCCACCCATGTTGCGGATGTCCTGGTCATGGTGCATGCCGATGATGACCGAGCCCGCGCCGAGGAAGAGCAGCGCCTTGAAGAAGGCGTGGGTCATCAGGTGGAAGATCGCCACCGAATAGGCCGAGGCGCCGAGCGCCACGGTCATGTAGCCCAGCTGCGACAGCGTGGAGTAGGCCACCACGCGCTTGATGTCGTTCTGGATAATGCCGAGGATGCCCAGGAACAGCGCGCCGATGGCGCCGATCACGATGATGAAGGACAGCGCCACATCGGACAGCTCGAACAGCGGCGAGAAGCGCGCGACCATGAAGATGCCCGCCGTCACCATGGTGGCGGCGTGGATCAGGGCCGAAATCGGCGTCGGGCCTTCCATCGAATCGGGCAGCCAGGCGTGCAGCGGAACCTGGGCCGATTTGCCCATGGCGCCGATGAACAGGCAGATGCAGGCCACCGTCAGCAGGGCCCAGTCGCTGCCCGGCAGCTTCATGGCGGCCAGCTTGTCGGCCTGACCGAAGACTTCACCGTAGTGCATCGTGCCGGCGTAGGCGAACAGCAGGCCGATGCCCAGCACGAAGCCGAAGTCGCCGACACGGTTGATCAGGAAGGCCTTCATGTTGGCGAAGATGGCCGTCGGGCGGGTGTACCAGAAGCCGATCAGCAGGTAGGAGACCAGGCCCACGGCTTCCCAGCCGAAGAACAGCTGCACCATGTTGTTCGACATCACCAGCATCAGCATGGAGAAGGTGAACAGCGAGATGTAGGCGAAAAAGCGCTGGTAGCCGGGATCATCGGCCATGTAGCCGATGGTGTAGATATGCACCATCAGCGAGACCGAAGTCACCACGACCATCATCATGGCCGACAACGGATCGATCAGGAAGCCGATTTCCAGCTTGGTGTTGCCGATCAGCGTCCAGGTGTAGACCGAGCCGTCGAAGGTATGGCCGTTGAGCACGTCGCCCAGCACCACCAGCGAGCCGATGGCGGAAATCGCCACGAACAGGATGGTGATGCAGTGCGCGCCGCGGCGGCCGATCGGACGGCCCAGGAACCCCGTGCCGAACAGGCCGGCCAGGATCGCGCCGGCCAGCGGAGCCAGCGCGATAAGCAAATAGAGATTGGGTGAGCTAGACATTTTCTTCCAATACCCCGTCAGCCCTTCAGGCGATCGAGTTCGTCAACGTTGATCGTGTTCAGGTTGCGGAACAACAGCACCAGGATCGCCAGGCCGATCGCCGCCTCGGCGGCGGCCACGGTCAGGATGAAGAACACGAACACCTGGCCGGCCGTATCGCCGAACCAGCTCGAAAACGCCACGAAGTTCATGTTGACGGCCAGGAGCACCAGCTCGATGGACATCAGCAGGATGATCAGGTTGCGGCGGTTCAGGAAAATGCCAAAGATGCCGATGGCGAACAGGATCGCCCCGAGAATCAGATAATGGGCCAGGGTAATGGTCATTGTTTTTCTCCTTGCTCGGCGGCGGCATTGCCTTGGGCGCGCTCGCTCTGGGCCTTCATCTTGACCATGCGGAAGCGGTCCTTGGCCTGCACGCGCACAGCGGCGACCGGATCGTTGTACTTGGCATCGCGGCGGCGGCGCAGGGTGAGCGCGATGGCGGCCACCATGCCCACCAGCAGCAGCGCGGCGCCGACTTCGACACCGAAGACGTACTGCGTGTACATGGCCTCGCCCAGGGCGCGCGCATTGTTGTAGTCGCCCGCCATGGCCACCTGCGGACCGGCGTCACCCCAGGTCGTGAACAGCACGAAGCTCATCTCCAGCACCAGGACCAAGCCGATGACCAGGCCCAGGGGCAGATAGGTCTTCAGGCCGCTGCGCAGGTGATCGATACGGATATCAAGCATCATCACGACGAAGAGGAAGAGCACCATCACGGCGCCGACGTAGACCAGCACCAGCAACAGCGCCAGGAATTCCGCGCCCAGCAGCATCCAAAGCATGGCCGCGTTGGCGAAGGCCAGGATCAGGTGCAGGACGGCGGTCACGGGGCTACGCGCGGTGATGACGCGGAAAGCGGCCACCACCAGGACGAAAGCCAGTAAGTAGAACAGGACAGAAGTAAAAGTCATGGATCAGACCCTGGCGATCAACGGTAAGGCGCGTCTTCGGCCCGGCGTTGGGCGATTTCGGCTTCGTAGCGGTCGCCAACGGCGAGCAGCATGTCTTTGGTGAAATACAGATCACCGCGCTTTTCGCCGTGGTACTCGTGAATATGCGTTTCCACGATGGAGTCCACCGGGCAGCTTTCCTCACAGAAACCGCAGAAGATGCACTTGGTCAGGTCGATGTCGTAGCGCGTGGTGCGGCGGGTGCCGTCCTCACGCTGGTCCGACTCGATCGTGATGGCCAGCGCCGGGCAGACCGCTTCACAGAGTTTGCAGGCGATGCAGCGCTCTTCCCCGTTGGGGTAGCGGCGCAATGCGTGCAGGCCACGGAAACGCGGCGAAGCCGGCGTCTTCTCCATGGGGTAGCGCAAGGTCATCTTGCGCTTGAAAAAGTACTTGCCCGTCAGGCGCATACCCTTGAACAGCTCGGTCAGCAGCAGGCTGCCGAAAAAATCCTTGATCGCTTCCATATCCAGCCTCGATCCGGCGCCTTAGCGCCAAATATTCCAGGGCGTCTGCATCCAGATCGCCACGACGACCAGCCACACGCCGGTCAGCGGGATGAAGATCTTCCAGCCCAAACGCATGATCTGGTCATAGCGGTAACGCGGGAACGACGCGCGGAACCAGATGAACAGCGACACCACGATGAACGTCTTGATGCCCAGCCAGATCCAGCCCGGGATCCAGTTCAGCGGCGCGATGTCGATGGGCGACATCCACCCGCCAAGGAACATGATCGAGGCCATCGCCGACAGCAGGATCATGTTGGCGTATTCGCCCAGGAAGAACAGGGCGAAGGCCATGCCCGAGTACTCGACCATGTGGCCGGCCACGATTTCCGATTCGCCTTCGACCACGTCAAAGGGGTGGCGGTTGGTTTCCGCCACGGCCGAGATCACGTAGATGACGAACAGCGGCAGCAGCGGCAGCCAGTTCCAGGACAGGAAGGTCAGGCCATGGTCGGCGAACCAGCCGCGGCCCTGCCCCATGACGATTTCGTTCATATTCAGGCTGCCGGAAACCAGCAAGACCGTCACCAGCACGAAACCGATGGCCAACTCATAGGAAACCATCTGCGCCGATGCCCGCAAGGCGCCCAGGAAGGCGTACTTGGAGTTCGAGGCCCAGCCGGCCACGATCACGCCGTACACACCGACCGAGGTGATGGCCATGATGTACAGCAGACCGGCGTTGACGTTGGCCAGCACCGCCTCGGGACCGAAAGGCACCACGGCCCAGGCCGCCAGGGCAGGCATCAGCGTCACGACAGGCGCGACGATGAACAGGACCTTGTTGGCCTCCGAGGGGACCACCACTTCCTTGGTCAGCAGCTTGAACACGTCGGCGAAAGGCTGCAGCAGCCCCTTGAAACCCACGCGGGTGGGGCCAAGGCGCACGTGCATCCAGCCGATCATCTTGCGCTCCCAGTACGTGAGATAGGCCACGCACAGGATGATGGGCACCGCGATGCCGACAATCTTGATGATCGTCCAGATCACCAACCAAGCCGTCGGACCCAGCAATGCCTGACCCTGGCTTTCAAGAACATTGAGCCATTCCATCAGGCACGCTCCACGCTGATTTGACCAAAGGCACCGCCCAGGGCGGCAGTTTGCGCAAAGGCGGCGGCAACGCGCACGGCGTTGTCGGCCACGGCCTCGTCCAGCGCGGCCTCGAGTTCCACCGAGCCTTGCGCGGAAGACACGCGCACCTTGGCGCCCGCTTCCAGACCCAGGGCGGCCAGCGTGCGGCCGTTCATGCGCGCCTTGGGCGCGCGCGAGGCGACGTGGGCCTGCAGGGGCTCGGAGCGGCGCACGATGGCGTCGCTGCGGTAGATGGGCACATCGGCCAGGCGCTCCAGCGCGCCGGCCGGCTGGCCCAGCCCGATGGCGGCCTTGATGTCGTTGGACAGGCGGCCTTCGACGCCACCGGCCAGCGCGGCATCGCGCACGGCTTCGGAGGTCTCATCCTCGAAACCCGCCAGATGCAGCACATTGCCCAGCACGCGCAGTACTTTCCAGGCGGGACGGGTCTGGCCATACGGCGCCACCGTGCCCTTGAAGCTCTGCGCCACGCCAGCGGCGTTGACAAAGGTGCCCGAGGTTTCGGTGAACGGCGCCACGGGCAGCATGACATCGGCCCACTCCTCGGCCGAGGAACGGTAGGCGGTCAGCGCCACGGCGAATTGCGCGCCGCGCAGCGCGGCCAGGGCCTGCGGGCCGTTGTCGGCATCCAGCGCCGGTTCGGCGTGCAGCACGACATAGGCCTTCAGGGGCTCGGCCAGCATCTGGGCGGCGGTCTTGCCACCACGGCCCGGCACGGCGCCGGCCAGATAGCCGCCCACCGTGTTGCCGCCGGCGGTCAGGAAACCGAACTTGGCGCCCGACAAGCCGGCGATGGCGCGGCCATTGGCAGCCAGCGTCGAGGCATTGGGCGCGGAAACCGCCAGATTGCCCATCAGTACGGCCGCGTTGCTGCCCGAAGCCAGGCTGGCGGCGATGCGCTGGGCATCCTCGCCCGGCGTGACCGAGGCGAACTCGGCCGGCACGGCGGCCTGCTTGATCTGGGCCAGGGCCACGGCCACCTCGGCCAGGCCGCGGGCCAGTTCCGAAGGCGCCAGCGTCAGGCGGGCGGTCACCGGCAGCAGCGGATCATCGGCGGCGCTGTCGAGCAGCAGCACCTGCGTGCCGCGCTTGACGGCCTGGCGCAGGCGCTGGGCCATCAGGGGATGGTCCTTGCGCAGGAAGGAACCGACCACGAGGACGCGGTCCAGGTTGTCCAGCTCGGCCAGGGGCATGCCCAGCCAGGGCGCGCCCGACAGGGCAGCGTCGAAGCCGGCGTCGGTCTGGCGCAGGCGGAAATCGATGTTTTCCGAACCCAGGGCGCGCGTCAGGCGCGCCAGCAGGGAGAATTCTTCGGTGGTGGCGTATTCGGTGGCCAGCGCGCCGATCTGGCCGGCGCCGAAGCTCTCGCGCACGCGCGACAAGCCTTGGGCCACGGCCTGCAGGGCGTCGGCCCAGGAGGCTTCCTGCCACTTGCCGTCGGTGCCCTTGATCATCGGGGCGGCCAGGCGGTCGTCGGAATTCAGGCCCTCATAGGAGAAGCGGTCACGGTCGCTGATCCAGCATTCGTTGACATCCTCGTTCTCGAAGGGCACCACGCGCAGCACGCGGTCGCCCTTGACCTGCACCACCAGGTTTGCGCCCACGCTGTCATGCGGGCTGACGGAGCGGCGGCGCGCCAGTTCCCAGGTCCGGGCGCTGTAGCGGAAAGGCTTGGACGTCAGCGCGCCGACCGGACAGATGTCGATCATATTGCCCGACAGCTCGGACTCGATCGAGCGGCCCACGAAGGAGGTGATCTCGGAATGCTCGCCACGGTTGAGCATGCCCAGTTCCATCATGCCGCCGATTTCCTGGCCGAAACGCACGCAGCGCGTGCAATGGATGCAGCGCGACATTTCCTCGGCCGAGACCAGCGGGCCCAGGTCCTTGTGGAAGACCACGCGCTTTTCCTCGTGGTAGCGCGAGGACGAGCCGCCATAGCCCACCGCCAGATCCTGCAGCTGGCATTCGCCGCCCTGGTCGCAGATCGGGCAGTCCAGCGGGTGATTGATGAGGAGGAACTCCATGACCGACTTCTGGGCGGCCTTGGCCTTCTCGGAGCAGGTGTGCACCACCATGCCGTTGGTCACGGGGGTGGCGCAGGCCGGCAGCGCCTTGGGCGCCTTTTCCACTTCAACCAGGCACATGCGGCAGTTGGCCGCGATGGACAGTTTCTTGTGGTAGCAGAAATGCGGCACGTAAAGCCCGATCTTCTGGGCCGCATGCATCACCATGCTGCCTTCGGGCACTTCGACTTTATTGCCGTCGACGGTTAGTTCAACCATTGCTGTTCCTGAGACCTACAGATATTGCGGGACCACACAAGACTTGTGCTCGATGTGGTGCGCGAATTCGTCGCGAAAATGCTTGATGAAGCTGCGCACCGGCATGGCGGCGGCGTCACCGAGGGCGCAGATGGTGCGGCCCATGATGTTGCCGGCCACGCTGTCGAGCATGTCCAGGTCTTCCGGACGGCCCTGGCCGTTCTCGATGCGATGCACCATGCGATAGAGCCAGCCCGTGCCTTCGCGGCAGGGCGTGCACTGGCCGCAGCTTTCCTCGAAATAGAAGTACGACAAGCGCAGCAGCGACTTCACCATGCAGCGGGTCTCGTCCATGACGATGACGGCGCCCGAACCCAGCATGGAGCCGGCCTTGGCGATGGAGTCATAGTCCATCGTGCATTCCATCATGATGTCGGCCGGCAGCACCGGGGCGCTCGATCCGCCGGGGATCACGGCCTTGAGCTTCTTGCCGCCGCGCATGCCGCCGGCAAGCTCCAGCAGCTTGGAAAACGGCGTGCCCATCGGAATCTCGTAATTGCCCGGACGCTCGACGTCGCCCGTGATCGAGAAGATCTTGGTGCCGCCGTTGTTGGGCTTGCCGACCTCGAGGTAGGCCTGGCCGCCGTTGCGGATGATCCAGGGCACCGCCGCGAAGGTCTCGGTGTTGTTGATGGTGGTGGGCTTGCCGTACAGGCCGAAACTGGCGGGGAAAGGCGGCTTGAAGCGCGGCTGGCCTTTCTTGCCCTCCAGCGATTCGAGCAGCGCCGTCTCTTCGCCGCAGATATAGGCGCCGTAGCCGTGGAAGGCATGCAGCTGGAAGCTGAAATCCGAACCCAGCAGCTTGTCACCCAGGAAGCCGGCGGCGCGCGCCTCTTCGAGCGCTTCTTCGAAGCGCTCGTACACTTCGAAGATCTCGCCGTGGATGTAGTTGTAGCCCACGCTGATGCCCATCGCATAAGCGGCGATGGCCATGCCTTCGATCACGATGTGCGGATTGAAGCGCAGGATGTCGCGGTCCTTGAACGTGCCCGGCTCGCCCTCGTCCGAATTGCAGACCAGGTATTTCTGGCCCGGGAAAGCGCGCGGCATGAAGCTCCACTTCAGGCCGGTGGGAAAGCCCGCGCCGCCGCGACCGCGCAGGCCCGAGGCCTTCACTTCGGCGATGACGTCTTCCGGCTTCATGCCGGTCGTCAGGATCTTGCGCAGGGCTTCGTAGCCGCCGCGCTTGACGTAGTCGGCCAGCCGCCAGTTCGTGCCGTCCAGGCCGTCCAGGATCTGCGGACCCAGGTGGCGGCCATGGAAAATCATGGAAGTGGACAGGTCGGCGCCCGGATCGGCGGTCAGGCCGGTGCCTAGCTGCTTGAACAATTCCGGCGCGTTCATGCCGACTCTCCTTGCGACTTCAGGCCGTCGATCAGGGCGTCGAGCTTCTGTTCCGACATGCGCACGCACATATGCTTGTTGTTGACGATGAGCACCGGCGAATCGCCGCAAGCGCCCATGCACTCGCCCTCGATGAGCGTGAACTTGCCGTCGGCCGTGGTTTCGCGGAAGTCCACGCCCAGCTTGCGCTTGAGGTAGTCGGCGGCCTTTTCGCCGTCGCGCAAGGCACAGGGCAAGTTGGTGCAGACGGCGATCTTGTGGGTGCCGACGGGCTTGACGTCGAACATGTTGTAGAACGTGGCGACTTCCTGGACCGCGATGGGCGGCACGCCAATGTACTTGGCCACGTCTTCAATGATTTCGGCAGGCAACCAGCCCTTCTCTTCTTGCGCGATGGCAAGCGAAGCCATGATGGCCGACTGCCTTTGGTCGGCCGGGAACTTCGCGAGTTCGCGGTCGATCTTCTGGTAGGCCTGTGCGGAAAGCAGCATAGTTTGAATCCGGATTTATGCGGGCGCTCTAGACTGATGGATCAGCGGTCGATTTCGCCGAAAACGATGTCCTGTGTGCCGATGATGGTGACGGCGTCGGCAATCATGTGACCGCGCGACATCTCATCCAACGACTGCAAGTGGGCAAAACCGGGCGCCCGAATCTTCAGGCGATAGGGCTTGTTGGCGCCGTCGGACACCAGATAGATGCCGAATTCGCCTTTGGGGTGCTCCACCGCGGCATAGGCTTCGCCCGGAGGAACATGGAAACCTTCGGTGAAGAGCTTGAAATGGTGGATCAGCTCCTCCATGTTGCTCTTCATGGCGGCGCGCTTGGGCGGCGCGACCTTGTGGTTCTCGATCATGACCGGGCCGGGATTGTTGCGCAGCCATTCCACGCACTGGCGGATGATGCGGTTGCTCTCGCGCAGCTCGGCCACGCGGACCAGGTAGCGGTCGTAGCAATCGCCGTTCACGCCGACGGGCACGTCAAAGTCGATCAGGTCATAGACTTCATAAGGCTGCGTCTTGCGCAGGTCCCAGGCCACGCCCGAGCCACGCAGCATCGGGCCGGTGAAGCCCAGGGCCTTGGCGCGGTCGGGATCGACGACGCCGATGCCCACCAGACGCTGCTTCCAGATGCGGTTGTCGGTGAGCAGCGTTTCGTACTCGTCGACACAGGCCGGGAAGCGGTTGGTGAAATCCTCGATGAAGTCCAGCAGCGAGCCCGAACGCGCGTCGTTCATGGCGCGCAATTCCTTGTCGCTGCGGTACTTGCTGCTCTCGCCGTACTGGGCCATGGTGTCCGGCAGGTCGCGGTAGACACCGCCCGGGCGGTAGTAGGCCGCGTGCATGCGCGCGCCCGAGACCGCTTCATAGCAATCCATCAGGTCTTCGCGCTCGCGGAAGGCATACAGGAAGACCGCCATGGCGCCCACGTCCAGCGCGTGCGAACCCAGCGACATCAGGTGGTTCAGGATGCGGGTGATTTCATCGAACATCACGCGGATGTATTGCGCGCGCAGCGGCGCCTCGATGCCCAGCATCTTCTCGATGGCCATGACGTAGGCGTGCTCATTGCACATCATGGACACGTAGTCCAGGCGATCCATGTAGGGCAGCGCCTGGATGAAAGTCTTGTGTTCGGCCAGTTTTTCGGTGGCGCGGTGCAGCAGGCCGATGTGCGGATCGGCGCGCTGGATCACTTCGCCGTCGAGCTCGAGCACCAGGCGCAGCACACCGTGCGCGGCCGGGTGTTGCGGACCGAAGTTGAGCGTGTAGTTCTTGATTTCTGCCATGATTAACGCCCCATGCCGTAAGAATCCTCACGCACGACACGCGGAGTGATCTCACGCGGATCGATGGTGACCGGCTGGTAAATGACGCGCTTTTGCTCGGGGTCGTAGCGCATTTCCACGGTGCCCGAAAGGGGGAAGTCCTTGCGGAAGGGATGGCCGATGAAGCCGTAGTCGGTCAGGATGCGGCGCAGGTCCGGATGCCCTTCGAACACGATGCCGTACAGGTCGAAGGCTTCACGCTCGTACCAGTTCACGCCGGGCCAGCATTCGATCAGCGAGGCCACGATGGGGAACTCATCGTCGGTGGCGAAGGTGCGCACGCGCAGGCGCCAGTTGTGTTCGATCGACAGCAGGTGGATCACGACGGCATAGCGGCCGCGCTGTGCGCCGCCCTGCTCTTCGAGCTGCTGGGCACGGCTGCCGTTGCCCCAGGTCAGGTAATCCATACCACAGAGATCGATACAGCTTTCAAACCGCAAGCCGGCGTCGGTGCGCAGCTTGTTGCACACCGTCAGCCATTGTTCGGCCGGAACTTCCAGCGTCACTTCGCCCAGATCCTCGATCAGGGCGATATCCTGGCCGAGCGTGGCCTGCAGGTTGTTTTTCAGGGTTTCGAGCCTGGTCATCATCTTTTACGCATAGGTAAACCGGTACTGCTACGCCGCGCGGAGCCGCGCCACTGGCGGGCCGCGCTGTGGCTTAGCGCGCGATCGTGTTGGTCAGGCGGATCTTGTTCTGCATTTGCAGCAGACCATAGACCAGCGCCTCGGCCGTGGGCGGGCATCCGGGGACGTAGACGTCAACCGGCACAATGCGGTCGCAGCCACGCACTACCGAGTAGGAGTAGTGGTAGTAGCCGCCACCGTTGGCACAGGAGCCCATGGAAACCACCCAGCGCGGCTCGGGCATCTGGTCATAGACCTTGCGCAGCGCCGGGCCCATCTTGTTGCACAGCGTGCCGGCCACGATCATCAGATCGGACTGACGCGGGCTGGGACGGAAAATGATCCCGAATTGGTCAAGGTCATAGCGGGCCGCGCCCGCGTGCATCATTTCCACCGCGCAGCAGGCCAGACCGAAGGTCATGGGCCACATCGAACCGGTTTTTGCCCAGTTGATGAACTTATCAGCGCTGGTGGTGATAAAACCTTGCTTAAGAATGCCGTCAATAGCCATATTCGTCTCTGCTAGCGTGCCCGGAGTGCATCACTCCCAATCCAGCGCGCCCTTCTTCCATTCATAGATGAAACCGACCGTCAGCACGGCCAGGAAGACCATTACCGTCCAGAAGCCCACGAGGCCGACTGTTCCATGGGCGATGGCCCACGGGAACAAAAAGGCGATTTCCAGATCAAACAGGATGAAGAGGATGGCCACCAGGTAGTAGCGCACATCGAACTTCATGCGGGCGTCTTCAAACGCTTCAAAACCGCACTCGTACGGGGAGAGCTTCTCGGCGTAGGGACGCCGCGGCCCCAGGAGAGAGCCAGCCGTGATCAGCGCGAAGCCGATCAACGTGGCCACGGCGATAAACAGCAGGACGGGAAAATACTGTTGCAGGTTCATTCAGGGCGTCCGTCAAATGCGCAAACCTTCAGATTGTAGCATTTGCGCGGTTACTTCCGGCTGAACTCTATTGTTGGAATAGAGTATTCCAATCAGGCAAAAAGCCACCCTTTCGGGTGGCTTTTTGACAGGCGGAGCGAAGGCCCGCCTGTGGGTGCTTGGTAATTGCAGGCGGGGCTAGCCCCGCAGGCAATTAGAAGCGGTGACGCAGACCGACACCAACAGCCGTGCTCTTCACGTCGTCCACGAAGGCATAGTTCTTGGCGTACGAAGCGTAGGCGTACAGGTTGGTACGCTTGCTCAGGTCGTAGGTGTAGCCCAGCGAGAAGACGTTCATGGTCTCGTCGCGGTTGGTGGCGTTCGGGCCGCCGATCTTGCTGTTGCTGGGGTCAACCATCTGCCAGGAACCGAACACTTGGCTGGCGCCGCCGATGGGGGCCGACAGGCCGACCATGTAGGAGTTGGCCTTGAAGCCATCAGCAAAGATGTTGCTGCCCAGACCAACCGGATCCACGCCGGTCGGCAGGCCTTGGCCGCCGAACCAGCCGTCGGTCGTGCGACCGTAGGCCAGCGCCAGCTTGACCACTTCGAAGTCATACGAACCGCCGATCACGTAGGCGCGCGGGGTGGCGTCCACGGCAGCTTGCGACAGCTTGTTCGAAGCGTTCAGCTGGTCGTACGAGAAAGCGACTTGCAGCGGGCCGTTGACGTAACGGATACCGGCGGTGATGGCGCGGGTGTTGTCAGCGGTGGCAAAGCCGGTTTGCGAGGTGGTCGGCAGGCCGGTGGACTGGCTGATACGGCCGTCCTTGGTGTCATCAGCCGAGAACGAGTAGCCCACGCCAGCTTGGAAGCCGCTGAACGACGGGGTTTGGTACAGGACCATGTTGTCGTAGCGGACCGTGTTGGTCGAGCTCAGGCCAACACCGATGTTGGCTTGGCCGAAACCAGCGCCGAACGGATCGATCGAACCGAAGTACTTCGAGGCGATGTTGGTTTGACGACCGAAGTCCAGACGGCCCCAGCTGTTGCTTTGCAGACCGATGGTGGCTTGACGGCCGAACAGGCGGCTGCCTTGAGCCGACTGGCCGTTGCCGGAGTCAAAGCCCGATTCCAGTTGGAAAACAGCTTGCAGGCCGTCACCCAGATCTTCCGTGCCACGCAGGCCCCAACGGGAACCGTTCTGCACGCCGTTGATCATGCCGATGCGGCTCGCGTCGTAGCCGGGGCCCTTGACCTTGTTGTAGCCGATACCCGTATCGATGATGCCGTACAGGGTCACCGACGTTTCTGCCTGGGCAACGCCAGCGAAGCCAGCGAGCAGGGCGGCAGCGAGCAGAGTCTTTTTCATTTAAGAAATCTCCGTAGATTTGAGTGACAAGAGCAGCAACGCCGCACGACCAGCCTGCCGCCCCCCTAACTCCGCGAAGGGAAGTTGACGCTATTGCATCAAAAATCCATGGGGCTGGCTACGAAGAGACGCAGAAAAGACGCGCTTGGCCGGGCCACTGTTGGCTTGATGCAACATCCTGTCCCCGTTAGCAAGACCGGCTCCGGGCTTACCCTTAGCCAGCACACCATGGGCGCTGCCGCGGGACCCCGCGGGCCGGCTAGTCAAATCCCGGCGTTTGAATAACAATGTTATTTAGCAAGAACATTGATATCCAAACGCGCCCATGAACGACTCCGCCCTCTCCCGCTCCGACCGCCTGGCCGCGCTCAAGCGCCAGATCATCCTGGATGCGGCCGAGCGCGTCTTCGCGCGCGACGGGCTGGAGCAGACCACGATACGGGCCATCGCCAAGGAGGCGGACTGCACCACGGGCGCCATCTACCCCTGGTTCGAGGGCAAGGAAGCCATTTACGGTGAACTGCTGCGGACCTCGCTGACGCGCCTGCTGGCCCACCTGGACGGGCAGTTGGCCCAGGCGCCGGCGCCGCGTGCCGCGCGGGCGGCCATCGAGGGCTTCTTCGCTTACTACGCCGACCGCCAGACCGAATTCTCGCTCGGCCTCTATCTGTATAGAGGCCTGCAGCCCCGGGGGCTGGGAAAGGAGATGGATGAGGCGCTCAACGCCCTGCTGCGCCAGGCCGTGGACCGGCTGGGCGCGGGCCTGGCCGCCAGCAAGGGCTGGGATGCCGCCCGGGTCCAGATCGAAGAAATGAACGTCTTTACGTATTTGATGGGCTTGCTGCTGCTGCATCACACCCGCCGCGTCAAATCCCTGCACCAGCGCGCAGAAACGCTGCTGGAGCACTATTGCCAAGTCTTGGAGCAATCCTGATGGACATACCGACCACGGGCGCGCGGGTCAGCGTGCCCGAGTTCCGCCAACTGCTGGCCGAGCAACACCCCTTCTCTCAGGTGCTGGGCATCGAGATCGAGGCGATCGGGCCGGGCACCGCCTTGCTGCGCCTGCCCCCCAGCCCCAGCCACCAGCGCCTGGGCGGCATCGTGGCCGGCCCCATGCTGATGGGCCTGGCCGACGTGGCCATGTATGCCGCGGTCGTCGGCGCCACCGGCCAGCCGCGCGCCGTCACCGCCAGCCTGACCATCAATTTTCTGCGCAAGACCCCGGCCGGCGCCGTCCTGGCCGATGCCCGGCTGCTGAAGGTGGGCCGCCTGACCGCCGGCGAAGTGACATTGCGCGCCGAGCACGGCGGCGAGCCCCTGGCCCATATTGTCAGCACCTGGTCGGTGCCCGCGCCATGATGGACACCGTCAGCATCATCGGGCTGGGCGAGGCGGGCACGCGCGCCGCGCGCCAGTTGCTGGCGCGGGATTGGGACGTGACGGTCTACGACCGCGACCCGGGGCGCGGCGAAGCCTTCCGCGGACAAGCCACGCTGGCCGGCAGCGCGGCCGAGGCGCTGCGGGAGTCGCGGCACATCATCCTGGCGCTGCCGGACCCGCGCGAGATCGACCGGGTGCTCAAACGCTATAGCGATGGCGCGGTCGGCGCGCCGCTGAAGGGCAAGCAAGTCCTTGATCTTTGCCCCCATCCGGGGGAATGGGGCCGGCTGTTGGCCCATGCCGTCCGGCAGGCCGGCGCGGATTACCGCCAGCCGGCGACTGGCGAACTGGCCGCCCTCATCGCCGGCGCAGCATCCGTTCGGTCAGCGTGACGCACAGCGCGAGCCAGAGGGCGCTGACCGCAAAGCCGGCCACCACGTCGCTCAGGTAATGGACCTGCAGGAGCACGCGGCTCACGCCGATGGCCGCCACCAGGGCCGCCGTCACGGCCACGCACAGGCCTTGCGAGCGCTCCGGCAACAGGCGCAGCAGCAGATAGCAGGCGAACCCGTAGACGGCCAGGGACGCCGAGGCGTGGCCGCTCGGAAAACTGAAGCCCGTGGGATGGCTGAAGCCATGGCCGAAGTCCGGCCGCACGCGCTGGAATGCATGCTTGAGCGTCCAGTTGAGGATGCCGCCGCCGGCGGTGGCCGCCGCCGCGCCCACGGCCAGCCACCAGCGCTGCCGCATGAGCAGACCCAGCACCATGAGCATGGCCAGCACCGTCAGCCAGCTGCGGTCTCCCAGGTGCGTGAACCATGACAGCAGCCACAGCAATTCAGTGGACATGGACAGGCTGAGGCCCCGCGCCAGCGCGGTATCGAAGGCAACCAGACTGCCGTCCTGCCGGACCGCCACGGCCAGCGCCAGGAACAGCACCACCATGCCCAGCGCAAAGCTGCCATACAAGGCGCTGCGCCGGCGTCCCGGCGCCTGGCCGCTCAGGGCCTGCCAGGACAGCCAGGCCAGGCCGGCGGCCAGCAGCGGCAGCCCGCAAAACCAATAATAGGGATGGACGGCTGCCCAGACTGCGAATTCATTCATTGCGAACCGGCCGTCAGGCCTTGTGTAAGAGGAAGCACCTGGCGCGAAAGCGCCAGCGGATGCGCGGCGACCTCCTGGAAACGGGAGAGCGCGGCATCGAAATCCCAGCGGCGCACCACACATTGCCCGGGAGCGTCATGATCGATCAGATTGACCGAATTGGGAATACCGCCGCGCACGCGCCAGGACAGGGCCGTGCCCGCCTGCACGCACCAGGCCTGCCGGCCCAGGCGGCCGGACAGGGGCACGACATAGGGTAGATGGATATGGCCGCCCAGGATGAGGTCGGCGCCGGCGTCCACCCAGGCGGGCACGGCGAACTCGCGGCCGATCAGCAGGTTGGCGGTATCGCTCTCCTCGACGGCGCGCACCGGATGATGCAGCAGCACGATGCGCAGCTGGGCATCGCGCGCGGCATGCAGGCGTTGCGCCACGCGCTGCACCTGGGCCGGCGTGACCTGGCCGTTCTTGCGCCGCGAGGGGCGCGTGCTGTTCACCCCGATGGCCAATACGCGCCCGTCCTCGAAAACCGGCTCGAGATTGACCCCCAGCGCCTGGCGATAATTGCCATAGGGATTGAACAGGCGCGCGGCCAGGTTGAACAGGGGAATATCGTGATTGCCAGGCACGGCCAGCACGGGCCGCTGCAGGCTTTGGACGAAACGGCGCGCCGCGGCGAACTGGCCCCGGCGTGCGCGCTGGGTGATATCGCCCCCCAGAAGCACCAGATCGGGCCGGCAGGCCTGGACCAGGTCCTGCAAGGCGCGCTCGACCTCCTCGGGCACGGTGCCGAAATGTGTATCGGAGAGATGCAGCACCCGGGTCATGCCGGCTCCACGCGGTGCTCTTCGGCCGGGACCAGCAACATGAGCGGCTCGGGAGACACCTCGAAACGCAAGGGCGTATCCAGCCAGCAGATCTCGCCATCCATGGCCACCTTGACACGCCGGCGCCGCAGGCCGACCGTCAGCCGCTTGAAGGCGAAGCTGCTGACCTGCTCGGCCTCGCCCAGGCGGCTCATCAGCCCCCTGAGCAAAAGTCCGTAAAGCGCCCAGGTGCCGACCGGGCGCAGCGTCATGGCAAGCAGCTTGCCCTCGTCCAGCGCATCGGCCTGGGCCATGCCGATCTGGCGCAGCTGCAAGGCATTGTTGCCCACCACCAGCGTGGGCGTGCGCAGACGCTGCCCGCCATACTCCAGCGTGAGGTCAAGCTGGCTTCTGTGCCGCCACAGCGTCACCAGCCCCGAGAGCAAGGCCACCCAGCGGCGGCGGCCGAAGCGGTTCTTGTAGGCCTCGCGGTCCTGCAGCAGCTGCGGATACAGCCCCAGGCTGGCGTTGACCAGGAACAGCCGCCCGTTCACCAGGCCGACCTGCACTGCCCGCGGCCGGGCGCTCAGCAAGGCCTTGACCGCCTGGGCCGTATCCTGGGAAATGCCGTAGGCGCGGCCAAAGTAATTGAACGTGCCTTGGGGCAGGATCCCAAAGGGCACGCCGCTGCCCAGCACGGCGGCGGCCACGGCATTGAGCGTGCCATCGCCGCCGGCGGCCACCACCACGCCGCCCTGCTCGCGCGCCCGCGCCACCACGTCGCGCGCAATGCCGCCCAGGCGGCGCGCATCATGCACCGGATGGATGACATGCTGGCGGCCCGCCGCCTGCAGCGCGTCCCGGATGATGGTTTGCCCGTCATCATCGCGGCCCGAGCCCGTATTGATGATGATGTGCAGGATTTCGTGCCCAGCCAGGGCCGTCGGGGGAGGACTCATGGCCCCGAAGATAGCCCATGGGCGGATCGCCGGGCAAGGTCAGCCGGACACCTGCTGGGCGTGCGCCTTGAGCATGCGGACAAAGCGCTGGACATGGCGGCTGGGCCGCTCGAAACGCGAGCGCACCAGGCTCAGGGCCAGCGGAATGGGTTCGCGCAAGGGCCGCACCGCGATGCCCGGCCAGCCCTTGCCGCCCACCGAGAACTCATCGACGATGCCCACGCCCGCGCCGTTGCCCACCAGCGCGCAGGCCAGCTCGGCGCGCACGATGTCCACGGCGGGCCGCCAGGCGATGCCGGCGCGCTGGAAGGCCGCCGCTACCAGCTGGCCGAACGGAATGTTGCGGTTGTAGAGCACCAGGCGTTCGCGCGCCAGCTCCTGCAGGCCAACCGTTTCCTGGGCCGCCAGGGGATGGCCGGCCGGCAGGATGCACACCATCCTGCCCGACGCGAAAGGCTCAACCACGAGATTGGGATGATCGATGGGCAGCACGGACACGGCCAGCTCCACCTTGCGCCCCAGCAGCTCGTGCGCCATATCGGACAGCAAGGTGGTGTGGTATTTCACGCGCACATCCGGGTGCTCGCCGATATAGCGGGCGATGACGGGCGGCAGGAAATTCAAGGCCAGGCTGGGGCTGGAGCAGAGATTGAGCGCGCCTTCGGGGCGCGTGGCCAGGTCGCGGGCCAGCTCGTCGATGCGCAGGGCTTCGTCGAACAGCGGACCGATTTCCTGGAACAGCCGGTGGGCCTCGGGCGTGGGCGTGAGCTTGCCCTTGTCGCGCTCGAACAGTTGCAGGCCCAGTGTCTGCTCGGCATGGCTGATCAGCCGGCTGACAGCGGGCTGGGAGACAAACAGCAGACGCGCTGCGCCATTCATGGAGCCGGTCAGCATGACGGCCCGGAACGCCTCCATCTGCCTGAGTTTGAACCGCATCGGCCGTGCATCCTAGGGTAAGTCAATAATGAAAAGTTATAACCCGGATCCAAGTTCGCATTACCTTTCTTTCTTGCCGGCTGGTTAGGATTTTTGTTTCTTTCCGGAAGACTCCGGGGATTTCGATAAGGAAGATGCATGAATCGGAAACTGGGCTTTGTCGGCTTGGGCATGATGGGCCTTCCCATGCTGGAAAACCTGGCTCGGGACGAGCGCTGGACCATCCTGGCGTATGACAGCGCCGAAGCGCCCTTTGAGCGCCTGGCCGGACACCCGGCCTGGCATACGCGGCTCGCGCGCGCCGCCAGCCTCGCGGCGCTGGCTGATTGCGATACCGTCATCACCATGCTGCCGAACAGCCCCATCACCAATACCGTGGTGCTGGGCGAGGCGGGCCAGGCCGGGCTGGCCGAGGTGCTGCGCCCCGGCGCGCTGCTGATCGACATGGGCTCCTCCAATCCGGCCGAGACGCTGCGCCTGGCCCAGGCCCTCGCCGACCGCGGGCTGGCCATGCTGGATGCTCCGGTCTCCGGCGCGGTGGCCAAGGCGGCCAATGGCACATTGGCCATCATGGCGGGCGGGAAAGAGGCCGACCTCGAACGGGCCCGCCCCATCCTGCAATGCATGGGCGCGACCATCATCCACACCGGCGCGGTGGCCTCGGCCCATGCCATGAAGGCGCTGAACAACTACGTCTACGCGGCCGGCCTGCTGGCCGTCTCCGAGGCCCTGGCCATCGCCCGGCGCATGGACCTGGACCCGGACATCCTGGCCGACGTGCTCAATGCGTCGAGCGGCCGCAATGTGGCCACCGAGACCAAGCTCAAGCAATTCATCATCCCCGAGACCTACAACGGCGGCTTCGCGCTGGCCTTGATGGCCAAGGACCTGGACACGGCGCAATCGCTGCAAGCGCTCACGGGGATGGAGGCACGCCAGCTGTCCTTGTGCGCCGGGCTCTGGAAGGCCGCCCTGGCGCATCTGCCGGCCGGCAGCGACAACACCGCCATCCATCGCTATCTGGAGCAGGGCAGTCCCGGCGCCTGATCCGCGACATCACGACAAAGACAAAGGAGACAATCCATGAGCAAGACCTTGCTCGCCCTCGTGCTGGGCATGAGCCTGGCCACGACGGCCGCGGCCGCCTATCCGGACAGGCCGATACGCATGATGGTGCCCTTCCCGCCTGGCAGCATCACCGATGTGGTCGCGCGCAGCCTCGGCCAGGGCATGTCGGCGCAGCTGGGCCAGCCGGTGGTCGTGGAAAACAAGCCCGGCGCCAATGGCATCATCGGCACCAATGATGTCGCCCGCGCCAAACCCGACGGCTATACGCTGGTCGTGGTCGGCGTCTCGACGGCCGCCAGCGGCGTTAGCCTCTTCAAGGACCTGCCCTATGATCCGGCGCGCGATCTCACGCCCATCGGCGCGGTGGCCGAGACCCCTTATCTGCTGGTGGGCGGCCATGGCGTGGCGGGCGCCAACGTGGGCGAACTATTCGCCTACGGGCGCCAGCACCCGGGCAAGCTGACCTATGCCTATGGCTCCGGCAGCGCCCAGGTGTTTGGCGCCAAGCTGGCCGCCATGGGCAATATGACAGTCACGCCCGTACCCTATCGCGGCGGCCCCCAGGCCTTGACCGATGTCATCGGCGGCACCGTGGACCTGACGTTTACCGACCTGGCCAATGGCCTGCAGCAGGCGCGCGCCGGCAAGGTCAAGGTTTATGGCGTGAGCACGCCCGAGCGCTTTGCCCTCACCCCGGACATTCCCACCCTGAACGAAAGCGGTGCGCCCGGCTTTGACCTGACCGTGTGGTTCGGGCTGATGGGCCCGGCCGGATTGCCGCCGGACATCACCGGAAAACTGGCGCGCGCGCTGGACGCCGCCCTGGCTTCCGACGCGCTGCGCGAGGCCTATGCGCGCCAGGGCCTGAGCGTGAAGACGCAAAGCCCGGCGGAATTCGGCGCCTTTGTGCGCAGCGAAATCGACAAATGGTCCGGCATCGTCAAAGAAGCCGGCATCCCGCCCCAGTAACCCACTCCAAGGACTCAAGCCATGTCATTGATCGACATCCGCAAGCGCACCCTCATCGTCGAGACGACCTACCATGAAAACGGCCCGCCCCCGGCCCAGCCGCTGAAGCTG
This sequence comes from Bordetella hinzii LMG 13501, assembly GCF_001548475.1. Classification (GTDB taxonomy): domain Bacteria; phylum Pseudomonadota; class Gammaproteobacteria; order Burkholderiales; family Burkholderiaceae_B; genus Bordetella; species Bordetella hinzii. The sequence continues at coordinate 33,128 of NZ_LRUJ01000028.1, read as the reverse complement.
GCCGCGTCCTGCGCGGTCATCCGCAATCCCTACGCCGGCCGCTACGAGCCGGACCTCATGCCCTTCATGGCGGAACTGCGCTCGCTGGGCACCCTGCTGGCGACCGAATTGGTCGACACCCTGGGCAAGGAACATATCGAGGTCTACAGCAAGGCCGCCATCGTGGGGATCAACGGCGAAATGGAGCACGGCGCAGTCTGGCACGAGGCTGGCGGCTGGGCCATGCGCACCGTGCTGGGCGAACCGAAGGCCATGGTGCCGGCCGTCAAGGCGGTGGCCTCGGCCGGCTATCGCCTCATGGTGCCGGTGCACTATATCCATGCCTCTTACGTGCGCAGCCACTTCAACAGCATCGAGATCGGCATCCAGGATGCGCCGCGACCGGATGAAATCCTGTTCGCCTTGGTCATGGGCACGGGCGGCCGCGTGCATTCGCGCCTCGGCGGCCTGACCAAGGAAGCCGTCGCCGTGCACGACGGCCAGCGCTGAGGCGGGATCAGGGCAGGCGGCAGCGCGCGGAAAAATCCACCGCGCGCATGACCTCGGTGCGCATTTTTTCGACCAGCACCCGGCTGTCATCGCGCCGGTACTGGAAGGCGTACGGCAAGGCGCCAGGCGCCGGATCGCTGGCGAGAATGCGCAGGCTGCCCTCTTGTTCGAGCGCCTGGGCCCAGTGCACCGGCAGCAGCCCCACGCCGGTGCCCTCGACCAGCATGCCCACGATGGCGCCCCAGTTATTGCAGTGCAGGCGGTGCTCGGCCTCGGCCAACGTGCCCTGCCACGCTTGCAGCAGGCGGCTGGTGCCCGCGCCCTCGGGCAGGGACACCAGGGGACATTGGTGCAACAACTCGGGCGTGACATGCGTGGCCTGGCCGACGGCGCGCGGCGCCCCCACCCAGACAAATCGCGCCTCGCCGACGGGCACCGAGGCGATTCCGGCACGGGAAGACCGGCCCGCGATGACGGCGAAGTCCAGTTCGCCGTCGGCCACCTTGCGTTCCAGCACCTGGCCCACATCGACATAGGGCTCCAGCGCCAAGGAAGGGTAATCCTGGCGTACGCGGCCGATCAGGGCGGGCAGCCAGGTCAGCGCGCTCAGCTCTCCCACGCCGAAGCGGCAGCGTCCGGCCAGCGCGTCGCGCACGGCCATGGAAGCGCGGATGCGGTCGGCCGCGCCCAGGAGCTCGCGCGCCTGCGGCACCAGGCGGTCGCCGGCGGCGGTCAGCGCGGCGCGATGCCCGCTGCGGTCGAACAACACCTGCCCGAGATCCTCTTCCAATTCGGCAATGCGCTTGGAAAGCGAAGACACGGAAAGGTGCAGCCGCTGCGCGGCCACGGCGAAGCTGGCGCAGGTCGCCGCCCAGTAGAAGGCTTCGAGTTGCTTGAGAGTCATGGATGGCGGTCAGGATGCCCCCGCGGGCGGACCGCCTTATTATTACCGCTTGCCGGCACACCCGACGACCTCATGACGAGCAAGCGAAAATACGAAAGCGATGGCGGAGCGGCCCGCGCCCTGGACGCCGTGGGCGAACGCTGGGCCCTGCTCGTGGTGCGCGAGCTACTGCCCGGGCCACGGCGGTTCACCGAATTGCGGCGCGGCCTGCCAGGCATCAGCGCCAATGTCCTGACGCAGCGCCTGACAGAACTGGAAGCCGCCGGCGTGCTGCGCCGCTTGCGCCTGCCGCCGCCGGCGGCGGCCTGGATGTATGAGCTGACCGACCATGGGCGCGCCCTCGATGGCCTGTTGCTGGCCCTGGAGCGATGGGGCGGCTGCACGCCAGCGGCCGGCCCCGACGCCATGATGCTGACGCTGCGCGCGCGCTTTCGCCCGCCCGCCCAGGCCGGCCAGGCCGAACTGGTGCTCGACGGCCAGGCCTATCAATTGCGCTGGGATGCCCAGGGCCTGCAAGCGCGGCGCGGCCCCTTGCCGGCGGCCCGGCTCAGCCTGCGCGGCTCGCGCGCCGATCTGCTGGCCGCCCTGGACGGCGAAGCCGGCGCCTTGCAGATCGATGGGGATGCGCGCGCCGCGCGAACCCTGCTGGACTGCCTCGCGGGGACGTGAAGCCCCTGCCCCTCAGGAGGCGCCGTGTTTGTCGATATGGCCCAGGTCACGGCCCGGGTCCAGGCGGTCGCGCACGCGCTGCTTGAGGGTCTTGGCGTCAGGAAAACCGCCGTCGGCCTTGCGGTCCCACAAGGTTTGACCCTCATACTCGATGCGAAAGACTCCACCCGTGCCCGGCACCAGGGCCACCTCGGCCAGGTCGGTGCCGAAGGTGGACAGCAGCTCCTGGGCCATCCAGGCGGCCCGCAGCAGCCATTGGCACTGCGTGCAGTAATGGATGCACAACCGGGGGGCGGGCATCAGCGGTCCCCGGGCCCGGCCACGGCCGCGCCTTCGATGCCGTGGCGTTGCAGGGCGGCGGCCACGAAGCCGGTCGCCTTCATCTGTTCCACAAAGGAAGCCAGATAGGCGTGGGCCGCCTGGCCACGCGACTTGGGCAGGCCCATGGCTTGGCGGATCAGCATGAAATGCCCTTCCAACATGCGCAGGCCGCCGAGGCGGCGGGCGTCGGCTTGCAGCTGCTGGCGCACGCCGGCCGCGACGTCGGCGCCTTGCGCGAGAAAGGTCTCGACCACGGCCGGCGAGGTCGGCGCGCGCGCGATGCTCGCATGGCGCAGTTCGCGGCTCAGGTAGAGATCATAGGCGCTGCCCTTGCCCACCATCACGGTCAGTCCTTCGCGATCGACGTCCTCGCGCGAAGCCACGGGAGAGTCTTCGCGCACCAGGTAGGCGCCTTCGATGATGACATAGGGGTGGGTGAAGGCGATCTGTTCACCGCGCTTGGGATCGATGGCGAAAAAGCCGATATCGGCCTTTTCGGCAGCCACGGCCTCGACCGATTCGCCCGCCGAGGCAAACACCACCAGATCCAGCTCGGCCTCCAGCCGCTTGGCGAACTCGCGGGCCAGGTCCACCGACACGCCGGCCGCGCCGGCCTGTTCGTCCCGGCGCGCCAATATCGGGTTGCCCACGTTGATCGATGCGCGCAGCTTGCCTTCGCGCAGAAAGGCCGCGCGTATCTTGTCATCCAGCTTCATCCTGTTTTCTCCTTGCTCGACCCGGCTCTTGATCGGCCAGGCTGCTAAGCGTACTGCGTAAATGACTGGCCATGAGGCGCGAGGCCGCTTCGCCGCGCCCCTGCTCCAGCAGGTCCAGCACCGCCAGGCGTTGCTCGCTGCGCTCGCGCCAGTGCGGGTCCTCGATATCCCGCGGACGATGGGCGCGGTTCAGGCGCCGGATGGTGTCAGTGAAGTAAGGATTATCCGCCGCATCGGTCAGGGCCTCCTGGAAGTCCAGCTCCTGCTGCGCCCGCGCCGCGCTGCTGGCGGCTTGCAGCCTCGCCTCGGCGGCGCGCAGGCGCCGGATCACGGCCGGCGCAAGGCGGTAGCCCGGCTCCAGCATGGCCGCCGGCACCACGGCCAGGCGCAGGCGAAAGGGCTGCTGCAGGCTCCCGGCCCGCGCCGCCGGCGCGGTGTGCCACAAGGCGACGCCGGGATCCGGCAGATGATCGACGTAATAGCCGCGATGCGGCTGGCGGCGCAACCAGCCGCGCTCGGCGAGAACGGCCAGGGCCTGGCTGACCGGTGACCGCGACACGCCGAGAAGATCGGCCAGCTGCTGGGCCGGCAAATGCGTGCCCGCCGGCGGGCGGCTCTGCTCCAGCCATTGCACCAAGCGCGCCAGGATGACATTGGAATTCGTCAATAACCCCCCATCCGCCGGGCTTTGAAATGACACCTTTCATAGGATAGCTGGGTTTCCTTGCATTAGTTCAGCAGTTCTAGACAAAATCTATCATGTCTTTTTACCAATAAAAGTACAATTCATGAGGGTACTGAAGCCCGGGCGGTACTGAGGAAAACCCTTGGAAAAATTGGCGCCAAAATAGGCTAATATTTTTTCGCTTCCGTTCCCCTCTTGTTTCCGCTTCGGCGTTCCTTCATGGCAAAGATCGAGCAGTTTCCCTTTATTTCCGTCTCCGGCACCCCGGAAGAACGCGGCCGCGCCTATGGCCGGCAGGCCGCCGCGCGCGTGCGAAAAAGTGCCGCGCTCTATGGCCAGACCCTGGTCGACCTGGGCTATGACGGCCCGGCGCGCAGCCGGCTGATTGGTGGTTTTGTTTCCGAAATCGAACACTTTGCGCCGCATTACATCGAAGAAATGCGCGGCATCGCCGCCGGCGCCGAGCTGCCCTTCGAAGACATCGTCATGATCAACGCGCGCACCGAGGTCGTCGCCAAGGCACGCGCGGAGAAGAAAAAAATTACCGAACTCGATGGCTGCACCGGCGCCCTGGTGCTGCCCGAGCGTTCCGCCAGCGGCAATCTCATCCATGGCCAGAATTGGGATTGGCGCGCCGAGTGCGCCGAAACCTCGGTCGTGCTGCGCGTGCGCAACGACAATGGCCCCGACTTTTTGACTTTCGTCGAGGCCGGGGGACTGTCGCGCTCGGGCTTCAACAGCGCGGGCATCTCCATCACCGCCAACTATCTGGAAAGCGAACGCGACTTCACGCAGCTGGGCGTGCCGCTGTCACTCATCCGCCGCAAGGTGCTGGAGCAAGAGCATTTCGCCCTGGCGATCAAGGCGGTGGCCACCACGGCAAAATCGTGTTCGAACAACATCATGATCGGCATGGCCCAGGGATTCGGCATCGACTATGAATGCACCACCAACGAGGCCTTCCCCATCTACCCGGGCTCGGACGGTCTGATCGTGCACGCCAACCATTGGGTCAGCGATGTCGCGCTGGGCAAGCTGCGCGACACGGGCCGCGGCTCCACGCCCGACAGCGCCTATCGCGACTGGCGCGTGCGCAAGCTGCTGAACCAGAATGAAAAAATCACCCGCGAGGACATGAAGCGTGCCTTCTTCGATGATTTTGCCAAGCCCTATTCGGTGTGCCGCCCGCCGCGCCCGGGCAGCCATGACAACATCTCGGCCACGGTGGCCATGGTCATCATGGAGCCGGCCGCCGGTGTCATGGAAGTCGCGCCGCTGCCGGCCCTGAACCGCGTTTTCACCCGCTACAGCCTGAAGGACGAGCCGCAAGTGCTGCCGGCCTTCGCCTGACATCCCCTCTCACTCCGGACCCGATATGACATTGCACCGATTGGCCGCCGCGCTGACGCTGGCCACGCTCGCGGCCCCCGTCCTGGCCGCCCAGCCCCTGCGCATCTCGTTCACCGCCGATATCCGTTCCACCGAACCCGGCGTCAACCGGGACAGCAACAGCGATGCCGTCGTGCCCCACATCGTGGAGGGCCTGGTGGCCTATGGCGAGGACGCGGAGATCCGGCCGCTGCTGGCCAAATCGGTGGATGTCAGCGCCGACGGAAAAACCTATACCTTCAAGCTGCGCGAAGGGGTGACTTTCCACAACGGCGAACGCCTCAGTTCGGCCGACGTGCTGTGGACCTGGCAGCACTACATGCGGCCGGATTCCGGCTGGCGTTGCGTGAGCGAGTTCGATGGCCGGGGCCCGGCCAAAGTCGAAAGCGTGACCGCGCCCGACGCCCACACGGTGGTGTTCACCCTGGACAAGCCCAATGGCCTGTTCCTGGGCACGCTGGCTCGCTCGGATTGCGGCGGCACCGGCATCCTGAACAAGGCTTCGGTCAAGGCCGACGGCAGTTGGGACAAGCCCATCGGCACGGGTCCTTTCCGGCTGGCCGAATGGAAACGCGGGGAGTACGTCAGCCTGACGCGCTTTGCCGAGTATGCCAACCTGGGCGGCAAGCGCGACGGCTACACCGGCTCCAAGCGCCCCCTGGTCGATGAAGTGCGCTTTGTCATCGTGCCGGACGACTCGACCGCCAAGACGGCATTGCTGCGCGGCGACATCGACGTCATCGAAGACCTGTCGTACAACGATGTCCCGGTGCTGAAGAAGGAACCCGGGGTCAAGGTGGCGTATGCGCCGGTGATGAGCATGACCGGCGTGCTGATGCAGACGCGCGATCCGCTGCTATCCAACCTCAAGCTGCGCGAGGCCATTGCCCACGCGATCGACTACCCCCAGCTCGCCGCCGCGGTGACCGAGGGGCTGGCCGAGGCCAACAACTCGGTCGTGCCGCTGGCCTCGCCCTACTATGGCGCCGTGCAGAAGCAAGGCTGGAAATACGACCCCGCGCTGGCGCAGAAGCTGGTGGCCGAATCCGGCTATCGCGGCCAGGAAATCAGCCTGATGGCGACCAAACGCTATCCACAGTCATATAACTCCGCGGTGCTGGTGCAGGCCATGCTGCAGGCCGTGGGCATCAAGGTCAAGCTGGAAACCATGGAGTGGGCCACGCAATTGGACCGCTACAACGCCGGCAAATACCAGATGATGACCTTCCCGTATTCGGCTCGCCTGGATGCGGCGCTGAACTACGAGATGCTGACCGGCGACAAGGACAAGCAGCCGCGCAAACTCTGGGACAATCCCAAGGCCGTCGACTTGGTGGCGCAAGCTTCACAGGCCACGGATCGTGCCGAGCGCCAGCGCCTGTTCGATGAGCTGCACACGCTCTTCCTGGCCGATGTCCCGTCCATCCCGATCTACAACGGCCTGGACGTGGGGGCTTTCCGCAGCAATGTGAAGGGCTACACGCCCTGGGCGGTGAAAAAGCCGCGCGCCTGGGAAGTCGAGAAAGACTGACGAGCGGACAGGGCGGCGCCCGCCGCCCTCAATTGCCGCGCTGGCGCGCGATCATGGCGCGTTGCAGCGTATTGACATAGGACTGGATACGAATGCGGATGCTGTTCTCCAGGTCCACGAAGGTACAGCCGATACGGCGCAGTATCTTGCCCTTGCCGGCATCCTGGTCGGCGTGATGCACCACCCTCACTGTGAGGGCGAAGGCGCCGATCTCCGGCAGGCTGAGCACGCCGTCATATTCGGCGCCCGGCGTCGTATCCATCTGCTGCTCGACATCGTTCAAGGCCAGCCCGGTCGAACTGATGTCCTTGACAGGCAGCGTCAGGCGGCGGCCGGCCATGGACCAGGTGGCGGGCTTGAGCACCGGCACTTCGATACGGAAAGAATCGCGCCGCTGCATGCGTGAGATCGCCGAAGGCAGCGGCATGCGCAGCGCCGGACGGCCGTCGAATTGCACCGGCGCGATCTCGCTACCCGAAAACGACACGCGGATGTTGTCCAGCGAAGTCTCGAACGAAACGCGCTCGCCCGCGGCGATGCGCTCGTTGACACTGCTTTCCTGGGCCGCATCGAGCAGTATCTCGCCGCGGTCCGCGTCCACGGCCAGCAAGGAGGTGACGCTATTGATCGGGCGGCCCGGCACATGCATGAACACCAGTGACTGCCGCTGCATGATGGTCAGCAGCAGATGCACGATTTCGAGACGTCCCGTGACCAGATAGTCTTCGTGGTCCATAGCTTTGTGTCGAGGGCGGGCCAGCCCTGCGAGTCTGCCCTTCAGGTGTGACAATTTAACTTGCCAATTTACCAGAAATTACACTTTCTCGCGCAGGTATCCGGCCCCAAAAAAGCCATGCCCGGGGCGAAATCGCCGAGCCGCCCGTCCCCAGGCTGGTGTTTCAGCCGTCTGGCGCCTGGACCACCCGGTTGCGGCCCTGCCGCTTGGCCTCGTACAGGCCCCGGTCGGCTTGCTCGATCAGATCGGTATAAGGGCGGTCGGATGCGGGCACCAGGGTCGAGACGCCGAGGCTGACCGTCAGCCACGGGCCGGTGCCGCCTTCGGCATGGGGAATCTGCAAGGCCTCGACATTGCGGCGCAGCTTCTCCGCCGTCAGGCGGGCGCTGCCGGCCGTCTTGCCGGGCAGCACCATGGCAAACTCCTCGCCGCCGAAACGCGCCGCCAGGTCGCTGGAGCGGTCACAGCAGGCAAAGATCGTGCCGGCCACCCGCTTCAAGGCTTCATCGCCGGCAATATGCCCGTAAAGATCATTGAACAGCTTGAAATGGTCGACGTCGATCATCAGCAAGCTGAGTTCACGCTGCTCGCGGTGCGCCCGCGCCCACTCGGCGGCCAGGTACTCGTCCAGGTAGCGCCGGTTGCCCAGGCCGGTCAGGCCATCGGAATTGGTGAGCCGGCGCAACTCCATATTGCTTTCGAGCAACTGCTGCTGGCTTTGCCGCAAAGCCTGGTAAGCCTCGTCGCGCTGGACCAGCGCCAGATACGAGCGGGAGTGATAGCGCAGGCGCGCGACCAGCTCGATCGCATCGGGCAGCTTGACCAGGTAGTCATTGGCCCCGGAAGCAAATGCGGCGCTCTTGACGACCGGATCCTCGCGTGTGGACAGGACGATGATGGGGATGTCCTTCGTCACCGGGTGAGCCCGGTATGCCTGCACCAGGGTCAGGCCATCCACGCCGGGCAGCACCAGATCCTGCAGGATGACCGTGGGCCGCATCTGCACCGCGGTCTTGAGGGCCTCGGCCGGGTCCGAACAATAGTGGAACTCGATGTCCGGCTCGGAGGCCAGCGCCCGCCGTATGGCCTCGCCGACCATGACCTGGTCATCGACCAGCAGCACCATGGCGCCATGATGCAACGCGATTCCCGCGGGAAGAAGGTCTGCTGCACGGTGGGCTTGCATGGCTCTGGGTCCTAGTCGAGTAATTGCCGGGAGGCGGCGGGAGCAAGGGCCTGCTGCAGGCGAGGCCCGATCTGGGTCAACGGCAGGATCTCGGTGGCCGCACCCATGGCGGCGGCGGCCTTGGGCATGCCGTATACCGCGCTGGTCGCGCGATCCTGGGCAAGGGTGAGGAAGCCGCGGTCACGCAGGGCTTTCAGGCCACGCGCGCCGTCCTGGCCCATGCCGGTCAGCAGCACGCCCGCCGCGCGGCCGCGCCAATGCCGGGCGACACTGTGGAAAAAGACATCGATCGAAGGGCGGTACAGGCTCTCGCGCGGATCGGCCGTGTAGAAAAGCGTGCCATCGGCGCGCATGGCCAGATGATCGTCCGAGCCGGCCAGCAATGCCGTGCCCGGCATGGGCGGCTCGCCGCTGGCGGCCAGGCGCACCGACATGGGCGACTGCTCGTCGAGCCAGGCCGCCATGCCGGGCGTGAAGACGGCATCGACGTGCTGCACGATCACCACCGCGGCCGGGAAATCGGCCGGCAAGGCCCTCAATACCTCGGCCAGCGAGGGCGGCCCCCCGGCCGATGCGCCGATCACCGCCAGCGGCATTTCGCCTTCGGCCGGCGCGGGGGGCACCTCCCGCTCCGTTGCCGCGGTTTTCTTGCCGATCAGCCAGCCGATGTTGCGGATCTTGCGCAGCAGGGGCCGGGCGGCAGCCCGCGGGTCGCCGCGCCCCAGCACGGGCGTATCCACCGCATCCAGCGCCCCATGCCCCATGGCCTCGAACACCATGGACGTGTGGCGCAAGACGTCGGAGGTCACCACGATGATGGCGCAAGGCGATTGGGCCATGATGCGGCGCGTGGCCTGCACGCCGTCCAGACCGGGCATCATCAAATCCATGAGCACCACATCAGGCGTATCGGCCGCGCACAGGCGCACCGCCTGGAGCCCATCGCTCGCCACCCAGGCCACGCTCAGGCTGGCCTCGTAGGCCAGCGATCGCCGCAAGGCCTCCACGGCCAGGGGCATGTCGTTCACGATACCGATTCTCACTTGTCAGGTTCCCCGATCAAGTCTTCGACCGCCTGCATCAGCGCGTCGTCGTGAAAGCTGCTCTTGGCAAGGTAGTAGTCGGCGCCGGCATCCAGCCCGCGCTGCCTGTCCTCCTCGCGGTCTTTATAGGAAACCACCATGACCGGCGTATCGCGCAGCCGGGCGTCCGCCTTCAGGCGCGTGACCAATTCGATGCCATCCATGCGCGGCATATCGACATCCGTGATGACCAGGTCGAAGGTTTCGCCGCGCAGCATATTCCAGCCTTCCATGCCGTCGACAGCCACGGCGACATCGTAGCCACGGTTGAGCAAGAGCTTGCGCTCCAGTTCGCGCACCGTCAATGAATCATCCACCACCAGCACCCGGCGCCGGGCGCGGGCCGGGGCGTTGGCCGCCGCGCCGTCCATGCGCGGCACTTCACCGCCCTCGACCCGTTGGCGCACCGAGGCCAGCAAGTCCTCGACATCCAGAATCAGCAGCGGCGTGCCATCGTCGAGCAGCGCGCCCGCCGATATGTCGCGCACCTTGCCCAGCCGCGGGTCCAGCGGCTGGGCCACCAGCGTGCGCTCGCCCACATAGCGGTCCACGGCCACGCCATAGCGCGCGCCGTGGTCGCCGATCACCACGACGCTCAAGGTTTCGGCCGGCGCGGGTTCGGCCCCCAGGCCCAGCACCTGGCGCGCGGACACCAGGCCGATGGACTGATCCTCGAAACGGAAATACTGCCGTCCCTCCAACTGGCCGATCTCCGTCCGCGGCACGTTCAAGGCGCGCGACACCGCGCCCAGCGGAAAGGCGTAAATGTCCCCCCCGACCTCCACCAGCAGGCCGCGCACGACGGATAGCGAAAGCGGCAACTCCAGCGAAAAGCGCGTGCCCTGTCCCGGCTGCTGCTGGACCCGGACGCTGCCGCGCAATTGACGCAGCATGCTCTGCACCACGTCCAGCCCGACCCCGCGGCCGGAGATCTCGGTCACTTCGCCCCGGGTCGAGAACCCCGGCAGGAAAAGGAATTCCAGCAGCTCGGCCTCGGACAGCCGCGCCGCGGTCTGGCCATCGGTCAGGCCACGGTCGATCACGCGCTGGCGCAGGCTTTCGATATCGATGCCGGCGCCGTCGTCGGCCACATCGATGACCAGGCGGCCTCCGGCGTGGCGGGCGCCCAGGACGACGCGGCCTTCCGGCGCCTTGCCCGTGGCGGCACGGACCTGAGGCGTTTCGAGGCCGTGGTCGACGGCGTTGCGCACGAGCTGCATCAGGGGCGCGTCCAGCTTGTCGATGATATCGCGGTCGACCTGGGTATCCTCGCCCAGGATCTCCAGGCGCGCCTGCTTGCCCAGCGAACGCGCCAAGTCGCGCGCCACACGCGGCAGGCCTTGCACGCAGTCGCCGAACGGCCGCATCCGGCAGGCCAGCGCGGTGTCATACAGCCGCTGGCTCAAATCCCCCAGACGCCAACCGAAGTGCTCCACTTCCTGTGCGCGCTGGCCCAGCTCGTCCTGTACCTGGCGCAGTCCGCCCGCCACCTCATCCAGCGCCCGGCGCAAGTCCGCCGGGGTCTGCCCGGCCTCCAGCGCCGCGCGGGCCCGCTCCAGTCCGCGCAAGGCCTGCGCATGGAAGCGGCGCAGGCGCTGCAACCCGTTGCCCCAAGGGGCGATCCAGTGAGACTCGACCAGGCTCTGGCTGGACAGGCCCAGCAATTGATTCAAGGTATCCGCGGTCACGCGCAGCACCCGCTCGCCCTGCTGCGCCTGGATGTCAGGCCGGTCGGCCTGGCGCCGCTGGAGCACGGGCATGACGGCGGGCTCGGCAACCGTCGCGGGTGCTGCCGCGGCCGCCGGCTCACCGCTGCATTGCAGGCGGCGCGACCAGGCCTCGATCTCCTCTTCGGAAGCGGCGTCGGACTGGGCGGCGCGCTGCAACAGATCGGCCCCCTGCAACAAGGCGTCAATATCGGCCGGGCCGAGCCGCAGCCGCATCTGCTGCGCGGCCATGAGGCAATCTTCCATGGCGTGGGCCACGCGCACGGCCGGCTCCAGGTCGACGATGCGCGCCGCCCCCTTGAGCGAGTGGGCCGCGCGCATGCAAGCTTCGATATGGTGCATGCCCGCGGGGTCCTTCTCCAACGCCAGCAGCCCGGTGTTGAGCACCTGCACCTGGCTGCGGGCCTCCATCTGGAACAATTCCAGCAACGACGCATCGCGCATTTGTTCCGGGTTCATGCGAGGCAGCGCTCCAGGGCTTGCATCAGGGTAGTGTCGTCCAGCACGCCAACCAGGCGGCCGCCGCAACGCGCCAGGCCGCGCGAAAAGCGCGCCGGCGCGTACTGTACGGTGGTGGGCAGCGGCTCCAGCGTCGCGCCATCCAGACCGTAAATGCCGGAAACCTCATCCACGGGCAGCACCAGACGGCGCCCGCCCTTGCCGAAAATCAGCATGCGCGGCCGGGCACTGCGCGGCTCGCCGGCCAGATCCAACAAGGCCGCCAGGGACAGGCAGAGCGTCAGCGTGCCGCGGATATTGGTCAGGCCCAGGATGGCCGGATGGCGTTGATGCGGCAGCCGATGCACCGGCCCCACCGCGGCCACTTCCTCCAGCGACCGGCTGGGAAGCGCCAGCCACTCCGCCCCCACGCGGAACACCAGCACCATCAGCGTGGCGGCGGCGGTGCGCGCCGGCGCGGGCGCAAGCGCGACCTCCTGTGGCGGCAGGCGATCCAGCACCGCCTTCGCGGCGGCGGCATAGACCCCGCAATTGCGGCAATGGACGGCCAGGGGCAGGCGCGCGCAGGATTGGTCGCCCTGCACGCCGATGCGGTTCCAGCAATCGTCCAGGGTCTCAGCCATGCGGGGCCTCCCCGCGCGAGGCGCGCGCCCGCAGGCGGCGCGCCTCTTCCTGGTTGCCCGCAGCCTGCAGCAGGGCGGCCAATTGCAACAGGGCCTGGCGATGCGCCGGATCGAGATAGAGGGCTTTGCGATAAGCCTCCTGCGCCGGCCCGGCCTGCCCTGCCGCATCCTTGACCAGCCCGCGCAGATACCAGATCTGGGCGCTGGGCCCATGACGATGCAGATGGGCCTCGCTGGCTTGCCAAGCCTCTTCCAGCCTGCCCTGGTCGGCCAGGGCCGCCACCTCGCGCAAGGACTCGCCGTCGGCCGCGGCGCCAAGCCGCGGAAAGGCAATCCGGGCCGGCGCCGGGACGGGCGTGGGCGGCGTGGGCGGCGTGGGCGGCGTGGGCGGCGTGGGCGGCTTGGGCGGCTTGGGCGCCGGGCGTGGGGCAAGGCGCGTCCGGGGTGCGGCGCTGGCAGGCGGCGCAAGGCTTGGCGCCGCGGCGAAGGCGAAAGCCCGCGAGGGCGGCAAGGCCGGATGACCGCGCGCGGTCAGCAGGCTGGCTTCGGCCGGCCCGACAAATATGGCGCCGTCACGCCGCACCAGCCGGGTCAGCACCGCCAACGCACGGGTCTGCGTCGCGCTGTCGAAATAGATCAGCAGATTGCGGCAAAACACAAAATCGTAAGGCGGCAGCGCCGACAGCAGCCCGGCGTCGAACAGATTGCCATGCACAAAGCGCACACAGTCCATCACCGCTCGCGACAGCTGGCCGTCACTGCTGAAATAACGCTGGCGGAAGGCCTGTTCGCCGCCGCGGAAGGCATTGCGCCCATAGCGGCCGATGCGCGCCTGCTCCAGGGCGCGCTCGCTCACGTCGACCGCGTCAATGCGGAAGGCCGAGGGCGGCAAGCCCGCGTCGAGCAGGGCCATCGCGATGGAATATGGCTCTTCGCCGGTCGAGCAAGGCAGGCTGAGCAGGCGCAGCTCGCCGCCACGCCGCAGCGCCAATTGCGCCAGCGCCGATAATGATTCCGGATAACGGAAGAACCAGGTCTCAGGCACGACCACCGCTTCGATCAACTGCCGGATCTCTTCTTCACTGGCCTGCAGATACGACCAGTAGCCTGCTTCGTCCTTCTCGCCTATGGCTTGCATGCGCAGTCTTACGGCGCGCAAGACCGCGGCCTGACCAATGGAGGCACAATCCAGGCCGATGCGGCGCTTCAGCAGTCCGCTGAAATCGGCTCCGCTCATGACGCCTCCGGGTAAAGCATTGCCCGGACCGCCTCCCCGAGCATGAGGCCGACGTCGGCGCGCTGGATCAGGCCGAGCCCATCGCGGATGACAGGTCCCAGAAAGGGCGCGCCGTCCTGGCGCAATCCCGCCGGCTCGAAACCGTCGGGGTCCAGCCATAGCGTATCCGTCGCCCCCGCCAGTATCAAGCCAAGCAAATGAGGCGTCTCCCGGCCGTCGGGCGCATAGTGCACCACGGCCAGCCTGGAACTGGTCAGGCGGGGCGCCGGCGCCGCGCCGGCCGCGGCGCTGACGTCGATCACGGGCACAGGATGGCCGCGATAGTCCAGCAGGCCCGCTACGCAGTCGGGCGTGCCCGGCAGCTGCTTCAATGGCACACGGCCCAGCACTTCGACCACCTGCGCGCAATCCAGGGCGTACCGGTCCCCGTCGATACGGAACGCCAGATACAGGCGCCCGCGTCCGTGCCGGGCAGAGGATTCAACGGACGGGCCGTTCATGGCGGCTACACCTTGAAGCGGGAAACGCCACTGCGCAGGTCATTGGCCACGACGGTCAGATCGTCAATCGCCTGCGCGGACTGGCGCAGCGACTCGACCGTCTGCTGGGCCGCATCGCCCAGTTGCTGCAACGCCTGGTTGATCTGTTCGGCGCCAACCGCCTGGGCCTGCATCCCTTCGTTGACCATCTGCACGCGGGGCGCCAGCGTCTGCACCTGCTGGATGATCTGCGACAGCTGCTCGCCGACCTCCTGCATATCGGCCATGCCCCGGCGCACTTCCTCGGAGAATTTATCCATGCCCATGACACCCGCCGAAACAGCCGACTGGATCTCGCGCACGATCTGCTCGATGTCGTGGGTGGCCACGGCCGTCTGATCCGCCAGACGCCGGATTTCGGTCGCTACCACGACAAAGCCCCGGCCATACTCGCCGGCCTTTTCGGCCTCGATCGCGGCATTGAGCGATAACAAATTGGTTTGGTCGGCGACCTTGGTGATCGTGGTCACGACCTGATTGATATTGCCGGCTTTTTCATTGAGCACGGCGAGCTTGCCGTTGACCGAGCCGGCCGCGCCCACCACATTGCGCATGGTGTCTTCCATGCGGCCCAGCCCGATCTGGCCACGACCGGCCAGCTGGGCGGTCTGATCGGCCGCGCCCGCAACCTCGTCCATGGTGCGGACCAGATCCCGCGACGTAGCCGCGATCTCGCGCGATGTCGCGCCGATCTCGGTGGTCGTGGCGGCCACTTCCGAGGCCGTGGCCTGCTGCTGCTTGGCCGTGGCCGCGATCTCGGTCACCGAGGTCGCGACCTGCACGGCCGAACGCTGCGTGCGACCCACCAGGCCGGCCAATTCCTCCACCATGCCATTGAAGCCTGTCTCGATGGCGTTGAACTCGTCGCGCCGCGCCAGGCGCATGCGTCCGGTCAGGTCGCCGCCGCCCACGCCGGCCAGCGTGGCGACGATCTCGCGCATGGGCTTGTCGATGGCGCGCATCAGCAAATAGCCGCAGATAATGGCGGCCACAATGGCCAGCGCCAGCGACACGAGCATGCCCTTCTGCGCGTTGTCTACGGTGAGCTGGATGCCACGGGTCGAGGCGTCGGCCTGCGCCTTGTTCTCGGCCACGATGCGCGCCAGCACGTCACGGCCGGCATTGAAGGCGCGGCGCAGCTCGGTACGGATGAAGCGGCGCGCCTCCTCCGGTTCGGCAATGGATTGCGCCGTCAGCACGCGCTCGCGCAGGGTCTTGTAGGCCGCATAGTCAATCAGGAAAGCCTTGAAGAGTTCCCGATCGTCTTCCCGCATGATGGTCTGCTCGTAGGCCCGCACGAACTCATCCAGCGCGCGGTCATTCTCCGGCACCGACTGCAAGCCGTTGCGCCGCTGCTCGGGATCTTCGTGCTCGTAGGTATCCTGCAGCCCGACGAAGCCGCCGAACCAGGCCGCGCGGATTGAAGTGCTGTAGTAGATGCCCGGCACCGCGTCGGCGCTGATGATGGAGACCTGCTCCTCGATGTGCCGCAGGCGGTTGTAGTCCAGGCCCGAGGTCAGCCCCATGATGGCGAGAATGACCAGAAAACTGACCAGTAAACGCTGGCGGAGCGTGAAGTTCTTCATCGGATGGCCCTAGGTGTCCTAGCTTGGGCAATTATTGCAGCACCACGCCAGTTAACACATAAAGCTACCAACTCTTTCGCCATCCTACGCCCGCTTTTTCGTCAAAGCGCACCTGAAAACAACAGTCTGTCCCCGTTACGGCAGCTACCGCTGGCGGCCAGCAAGCGGCCACGCCCGGCTGTCAGCGACCGGTATCCGGATAGTTCGGACCGGGATCATGAAACCCGCCGCTGCTGTAGGGATTGGCCGCGCCCGGATGCGGCGGCCCGGGATGGGCGAACGGGTTCGAGCCGCCGGCACAGCCGGCCAACAACAAGATCAGGCAGCTCAAAAGCAAAGCGCGGACATTCATGATGGTCTTTGGACTAAGCCAATTCCATTAAGTCTGTAGGAAAAGTCTTTGATAAACCCCGTCACGCAGCCGGCCTGCTCGGACTTGATGTTATTCAGTCTGATAAGACGAGGCCGGGCGATCGAAACCCGTGTCCAACGAGAAGAATTCTATCTCGTTACTTCACTTTATTTCGATATAGCGCGGTGATCCACAAGAAATCACCTCGCTCGCCAACCGCCATGAAACCCTTCGCTGCAGGGCTGGCCCTGCTCATCGCCGCCAACTCCTCCGCTTCGGCTTCGTCCGGCCGTCCCACCGCTCCCGCCCTCGGCGGCCTGCCGCCAGCGCCGGCCATGCTGGCCGGCGCCGGCCTGGCCGGCGCCCCCGACGCCGTGCGGGACGCACAGCGCAACGCGCGCGCCGCCCTGCGTGGCAATTGGCAGGACCTGATGCAAGGTCACGCCCCCATGCTCCAGGAGGCCGCGGCCCTGCCTCGCGCCGCGCGCGCCGGCCGTCTGGCCCACGCGCTCTACACCTTGTCCGGCGCCATCTACGCCAACACCGCCGCCCAGGCCAGCCTGGATCACGCCGCGACGCTGGATCCCTTGCGCCGGGCCCTGTCCTCCGGCCGCCCCATGCTGTTCACCGACGCCGGCCGTCGCCAGACCCATTGGCATCCCAAGTCCTTCGAAGGACTGCACGAGTCGCGCCTCGAAAGCCTGCTGGGCGGCGTGCTGCCGGTCTCGGAATACTGGACCCTGGGCGCTGCGGTCTACGGTATGAGGAGCAAGGCCATCGAAAGCTATGAACGGGCCACGCTCGATACCGTCCGCGGACGCGGACATGGTGTCCTGCTGGGTGCGCGCCTGGGCAAGACAGAAACCGGCTATCTCGATCTGGTTGCGGGCTATGGCAGGGATCGCCAGGAAGTCACGCGCAATCTCTCCCTGGGCCGCGGAGTGCATCGCATCGGCGCCGCCCCCGAGTTGCGGCTGAGGCAGGCCCGTCTGACGGCGGGTCGCCAATGGCAGCCCGCCAGCCGCCTGGCCCTGACGCCGGAACTCGGCGTGGCCCTCGGCCAAGGCGAGCGCAGCGCCTTCCGCGAGGCGGGCGCCGGCGGCTGGGGCCTGCGCGCCAAAGGCAGCAGCGACACCACCGCCACGCTGCTGGCCGGACTGACGGCCCAATACCGCTTCGCGCTGGCGGGTCTGCCGATGCACGCCGTGGGCCGGCTGGCCTGGCAACACGACCTCGACCGGCGCGACTATCGCGCCCGGGGCGGTTTCACGGGCCGGCCGCTGGCGCAGGCGCGCAGCGCCCAATGGGACCTGCCGCGGGGCCGCCTGCAAACCGGCGTAAGCCTGCAGGCCCAGGTCAGCGAGGCGCTCAGCCTGGGGCTCGCCTACGACGCCATGTTGGCCAGCGGCGCGCGGAGCCAACGTGTCGGCCTCGACCTCGGCTATGCCTTCTAGGCCGGGCGCGGGCTACACTGCGGTCTTCCGCTTTCCGCCCTGCCCAGCATGCCCACCTTGCAGACCCTTCTGCTCTTCCTGGCCGCCGACCTCGCGCTCAAGCTGACGCCCGGCCCGGACATGGCCCTGACCTTGACGCGCGGCATGACGCAGGGGTTCCGGATTGCCTGGCTCAGCGTGCTGGGCACATGGTCGGCGGGCTTTGTGCAGATCCCGCTGGTCGTCCTGGGCCTGGCGGCCCTGTTCCAGCACTCGCCGCTGCTGTTTTCGGCCGTCAAGATCCTGGGCGCGCTCTATCTGGTCTATCTGGGCGCGCGCGCCCTGCGGCGCTGCGCCCGGCCGGCGGCGGGTCTGGCCGCGGGCACGCAGGCAGGGTCGGCGCGCGATGCGTATTGGCAGGGGTTGTTCACCAACCTGCTCAATCCCAAGGTATTTCTCTTTCTGGTGGCGTTTTTGCCGCAATTCACCGACCCGGCCCGCGGCCCGGTCTGGCTGCAGATGCTGCTGCTGGCCTTGGTGTCCAAGATGCTGGGCCTGGGCACCGGTGCCTGCTTTGCCTACGGCGCGTCGCGCATCCGCGGCTGGCTGATGCGCAACCCCTGGTTTTTGCGCCTGCAGGAAGGCCTGCTGGGCGCGGCGATGCTGGGCATCGCCGGCTGGTTGCTGCTCAACCGGGATCCGCTGCCCGGACGGTAAGAGCGGCTCTGAGACGCTCGCCAAGAATCTGTCGAAATGTACCATGTGGCGACATCTTCTTTCGCACCGGCACACCCTATCGGTTCCGGAAAATATCCTTCCCTGACAGCGACTTAGCGCTCCCATCCGGCGAGGCCGCGGCCTCGCGCCGCCATAAAACAGGCCATGCCGCCATGGCTTGGCGCGTGCCAGCCAGAAATCCTATCTTTTCGCTGCCGCTTGGCCGTCTATCATTCGGCCGCGTCCATATAAGGGAGGGATAACCATGCGCACCGTATTGATCCTGATCGGGGCGGCGGTCGTCGCTTTTTTTCTGGTCAAGGGCATCAAAGCCTATTTCGCCGAACGCAACGGCAATCGATAGCAGGAGATCCGTAAAGATGGCAAACAAAGAACAACTCCAGGCCGTCGCCGATCAAGCTCGCGGCGCGGTCAAATGGAGTGTGCTGGCACTCGTGGTTTTCGTGGTGATCCTGATGATCACCTTCGGCTCCTGGTTCCAGGTGGACCAGGGCGAACGCGGCGTGGTGCTGCGCAACGGCAAGATTGTCAGCATCGCGGAGCCCGGCCTGGGCTTCAAGATGCCGGTGATCGACACCGTGCACACCATTTCGGTGCGCGACCACACCATTACCTTCGGCGGCAAGGGCTCGGCCGCGCTCGAAGCCTACAGCTATGACCAGCAGCCTGCCAGCCTGCGCGTCTCCATCACCTATCAAGTGCCGCCCGAAAAAGTCTCGGAGCTGTACTCCGAATACCAGACGCTGGGCAATCTCGAGCAGCGCGTCATCGAGCGCCGCACTTACGACGTGATCAAGAATGTGTTCGGCAAGTACACCGCCGCCAGCGCCATCCAGCAGCGCGAGAAGATGGGGATGGACGCCAACGCCGCCATGCGTGCCGCCCTGCAAGAGGTGCCCGTGACCGTGGTCAGCGTGCAGATCGAAGAAGTCGGTTTCTCCAAGGCCTATGAAGACAGCATCGAAAAGCGCATGCTGGCCCAGGTGCAGATCGAAACCACGCGGCAACAGAAACAGACCGCCGAAATCCAGGCCGAAATCCAGGTCGTCCAGGCCGAGGCCGCCGCCAAGGCGCGCGTGGCGGCGTTCAAGGCGGAGGCCGACGGCATCAAGCTGCGCGGCGACGCCGAGGCCGCCGCGATCGAGGCCAAGGCGCGCGCCCTGGCGACCAACACCAATCTGGTCAATCTGAACGCCGTGGAAAAATGGGACGGCAAACTGCCTGAAACCCAGGTGCCGGGCGCCGCCCTGCCCTTTATCGGTATCAAGTAGGCCGCCGCCGGCCGGCGCGGTTAAGCTTGGGGGCCTGTTGACGCCACGGAGAACCTCCGCCATGACCGCGCCCACCGCGCCTGTACTCACACCCGGGCAGCAAGCCCGCGTCCGCCAGAGTTTTGAACGGCAAGGCCTGATGCGGCACCTCGGCGCCACGCTGGCCGAGGTGGCCCATGGCATGGTCAGGATACGCATGCCGTTTCGCCCCGAACTCACCCAGCAGCATGGCTATTTCCACGCCGGCGCCACCAGCGCCATTGCCGATACGGCGGGCGGCTATGCCGGCTACACCCTGTTCCCCGAGGACAGCTCGGTACTGACCATCGAGTTCAAGATCAATCTCGTGGCGCCGGCGCGCGGTGACCACCTGGAAGCCGTGGGCAGGGTCTTGCGCCATGGCCGCAGCCTGACCATCTGCCAGATGGAAGTCTTTGGCCTCGAAGGCGACGCGCGCACGCTGGTGGCCGTGGGCCAGCAGACCCTGATGTGCATGCACGGCAAACCGGACGTGGATCAGGCCGCGGCGGCGCAATAACGCGCGATGGCCCGGCGGGCCGCGACCTCGCGCTCGGGCCAGGGCTTGCGCCCCGCCAGCCGGGGCTCCGCCTCGCGCATGAACAGATCGAAAAGCGCCGGGTCGCATTTGCGCCCGACCTCGCCGGCCAGGATGCCCATGGTCTGCGCATGCGTGCGCTCGCCATGATAGGAACGCGCCGACGAAATCGCATCGTAGGCATCGGCCAGGCTGATAATGCGCGCGGCCAGCGCGATCTCCTCGCCCGCCAGGCCATCGGGATAACCGCTGCCATCGACATTTTCGTGATGATGACGCACCGCGCGCGCGATCTCCTCGCCCAATGGCAAGGCCGCGGCGCGAACGATGCGCGCGCCCATGGCGGAGTGCCCCTGCATGCGGGCCCAGTCCACGCGATCCAGCCGGCCACGGGATTCGAGAATGCGTATGGGCACCGCCAGCTTGCCGATGTCGTGCAGCAGGGCCGCGGCGCCCAGCACATAGCTTTGCGCCATATCCAGGCCGGCGCTCTCGCCCAGGACCATCGCAATACCTGCCGTGCGGCGGGAATGGCCGGCCGTGTGGGGATCGCGGCGGGCCAAGGCCTTTATCAAGCCTTGCATGCGGCCCATGGCACCCGCCTGGACGGGCGCGGCGGGCATCAGCCGCCCATCCCGCGGACGGCGCCCGCTCCGGGGAAGAGACGAGACTCGCTTGGGGATACCGCCAGGGGAACAGACATGAAGAAACCAGACGACTGCAACAACGGCAAATTGTAGCAGAATATGACAGCCAATCCGCGGCGCCCGGGATAAGATGACTGTGTCGACAAGGAGGCACTATGACCGCAAGCAAATGGGATTTCCGCGTTGAACGGCCGACCGGACACGATGGCGACTGGCGGATCGCCTACATCTTGCTGGCACCCGACGGCGGCGAGCAGCGCATCGACATCGAACAACACTACCCTGCCGCCCAGACAGCCATCGCCGAAGCCACCCGGCTGGCCCAGATCCAGGTCGCCGACCTCAATGGCGAGGCGCCCGAATTCAACCCGCCCGATGCCGGCGAAGTCCCTTTTGGGCGGCACACACGGTACTGACGCCGGCCCGGCGCGCCATCAGGGGTGTTTCCTGGCCATATTGCCGAGTATCAGATCCCGCCCCGCAAAAATCCCGCCCGTGGTCTCCAGGGCAAAACGCTCGGCATCGCGGCGGCGCACCTCCTGCATGTACTCGTCCGCCTCCAGATCCGAAGCGCCCAGCGCGCGCACCGCCTCGCGGCCCAGCAGCATGGCCGACTCGAAGGTCTCGCGCACCACATAGTCGGCGTCCTGCTTGACCAGCGCCACGGCATGCTCGCGGTCCCAGGCACGCACCAGCACCTTGGTCTGCGGGCTGATGTCATGCACGTTTTCGACAATGCGCGTGGCGGCGTCCTTGTCGTCGACGCAGACCAGCACCACCTGCATATGGTCCAGGCCCGCCGCGCGCAACACATCACTTCTTGCGCCATCGCCGTAATACACCTTGAAGCCGTACTTTTCCGCGTTGCGGATGACCTCGGGATCATTGTCGATGAGCGAAATCTCGGCGCCGCTGGCCAGCAGACCCTGACTGGCGATCTGCCCCACGCGGCCGAACCCCACGATGAGCACGCAGCCCTTGAGATCACGCGCCGGCTCCACGCCTTCCAGCGAGGGTTGCGGCTTGCGCGCCAGGCGCGCATGAGCCAGCACCACCAGCGGCGTCAACACCATGGACAGCACAATGATGGCCGTCATATTGGCGTTGACCTGATCATTGATCACCTGCCCCTGGTTGGCGGCCTGATACAGCACAAACGCGAACTCGCCCCCCTGGGCCATGAGGATCGCGCGGTCCAGGGCCTCGGCACGCGAGCTACGCAAGACGCGCGCCACCGCGTAAATGCACAGGCCTTTGACCACCATCATCGCGACCACGCCAGCGCAGATCAGCGGCCAGTTGGCCAAGACCACGTCCAGGCGCAGCGACAAGCCCACGGCCAAAAAGAAAAGCCCCAGCAACAGCCCCCGAAACGGCTCGATATCGGCCTCGAGCTGATGGCGAAAACTGGACTCCGACAACAACACACCGGCCATGAAGGCGCCCATGGCCATGGATAGATGGCTTTTTTCCATCAGGACCGCCGCCCCCAGCACCACCAGCAAGGCGGCCGCGGTCATGACCTCGCGCGCCTTGGCACGAGCCAGGATGCGGAACAAGGGATTGAGCAGCCACAAGCCGGCCGCGATCAGCGCGGCCAGCGCGCCGGCGGCGATACCTATGCCCTTCAAGACCTCGCCGGCCTCGCGCGGCGCCGCCCCTGCCGGCGCCAGGAACGCCACGATCAGCAAAAGCGGCACGATCATCAAATCCTCGAACAACAGCACGGACACCACCTTCTGCCCGCCCGGCTGGGCGATATCGCCGCGCTCGCCCAGGATCTGCACCACCACGGCCGTCGACGTCAGCACGAAACCCATGGCCGACACAAAAGACACCGGCAGCGAAAAACCAAAGGCCAGGCCCACGCCGGTCAGCAGGAAACCGCAAACCAGGATCTGCGCGCTGCCCAGCCCGAATATCTGGCGCCTGAGCCCCCACAGATGCGAAGGGCGCATTTCCAGCCCGATCACGAACAGGAACATCACCACGCCCAGTTCGGCAACATGCAGCAAGGTGCCGTCATCCCGGATCAACCCCAGGCCGAAGGGACCGATGGCCAGGCCCGCGGCCAGATACCCCAGCACCGACCCCAGGCCCAGCTTGCGAAACAGCGGAACCGCGACCACCGCGGCGCCCAACAGGGTCAGAACCTGCACCAAACCACTGCCACCCATATCCGCCGCCATGGTCACTCCATCGATGCCCCGCTGCCCGGACGCCACCGCCAGGGCCAGAGCGTTCTGGAGTTATACAACAGCCCTCCGGCCGCCAAGGCCGAACTCGGCGATCGTCCGGGATTCCATGTTGGCGATGGCGCCGACATCGGTATTGCGCGCCCACCCCCAATGTCTTGAAACAGCCACTGGGGGCATCCGCTATCCATGCAGCGATAGTGGCGAATAATCACTATCACGTGGCAAAATAAGCCAACTGCGCCAGCAATCCGCGCTGCACAATGCCATCATCCCGACAATAGGAGGATGCAAGCGCCCATGCCGCCGCCCAGTCAAGACCCCGGGCCTGCCCCGGACATGCGCCAATGGGTGGACTCGCCGCAGGCACCTGGTGTGCTGGCGCTCTCCCTCTCGCATGAATTCGACCAGGCCGGTGCCCGGAAGCACCGCCATGACTCCGGCCAGCTCTACTGCCTCTCGCAAGGCATGATGACGGTCAGGACCGGCAAAGGGCTGTTTGCCAGCCTGCCCCGCTGCGTAGGTTGGATACCGCCCCGCTTCGAACACGCCATCGTCGGCCCCGGCCCGGTCAAAGGCTGGACCGTCTTCGTCCGGCCCGACCAGGTCGCCGGCCTGCCCGAAGGGCCGGCCCTGCTGGCCTGCTCGCGGCTGCTCGAACCCCTGGTCGAACGCCTGGCCGAAAGCGGCCCGGCGGACTGGCATGCCGCGCCCTATCAGCGCATGAGCCAGGTCTTGCTCGACGAACTCCATGCGGCCACGCAGCAGAAGCTCTCGCTTCCGCTGCCCGAGGACCGGCGCCTGCGCGCCATCGCCCGGGTCCTGATGCAAAACCCCGCTGACCCGCGCAGCGGTGCCGAGCTCGCGCTCTGGGCCGGCCTCAGCCCACGCAGCCTGAGCCGCCATTGGACGCAAGCCGTCGGCATGAGCATCGCCAAGTACCGCCAGGTCGCCCGTATCCTCAACTCACTGGATGGCCTGGCCAAAGGACGGGACGTCCAGCAGGTCGCCTGGGACGTCGGCTTCGAAAGCGTCAGCGCCTATATCAACGCCTTCCGGCAGACCTTCGGCTTCACGCCGGGCAAATACCTCGCCACGCGGCCCTAGGGATTCTTTTCAGGCCCCAAGGCGTCGTAGCTGCGCTCACAGCTCAATCCGGCGATACGGGCACGGTCGGCAACGCCTGCAAGCGCCGCAGCTCGATCGACAACCCTGCCGAGCAGGTAGGCGAGCATATCGGCGGAAGCGTCTCTTGGCGCGCCTCTCCCGGCAAGGGCGGGATCTGCGCCGCTTGCGGCTCCAACCAGCGCGTCGGCGCGGGCGCGCATGCGCTCAAGATCGGCACGCAGGCCAGCAGCATCAGCGGCCGCAGCAGCAGCCTGTTTCCGGGCATGTTCACGCTCTTTCTCCACGGCGGCCAGACGCCGCCCGCTCTCCTGGCGCGCGGCCTCGACCGCGCTCAACACTGCCTGTGTCTGGGCTTCCCGCTCCTGTGCGTAGCGGCTTTCCGCCAGGGCCAGCTGCACCGCTATACGCGCCTGCGCGCGGTCGGCGCGGGCAGCCTGTATCCGCCATGCGAACACGCCCGCGGTCACCGCGGCCAATAGGGCGGTCGCGGCATAGCCCTTCCAGCCTCCCACGGCCTGTATCACTCCCATCGTTACCCCCATCACCGCCTCCCCTTCCAATCGCGTGGAATCTGGAAATGCGGCCCATCCCTGAGCGTCCTCCAATCGCCGCCCCACTCCACTGGTACGCCCAACTCGGCGGCAGCGTCCTTCATGACGTTGGCGAGCGCGGCGAACCGCCCCCATTCATTCCAGGGGACACTTCCTTCCACCAGCGGCGCCAGGTCCACGGCTCGGCCCCAGCCGTCAAGCTGGCGCAAATGCAGGCTGTCTTGGGTTTGGCTCGCGCCTTTGGCGACCAGCTCGCGCTGCCGCTCGGGCGCGCGCACCCCCTCGACCACCATGAAGCGCGGCTCATAGCGGCGCGCCGCCATTTCGACCACCGCCACCAGGTTCGGATGCACGCCGGCCAGGCGGGACCGATCCCGATCCGTCAACTGAAACATCGTTCACTCCTCTTTGCCGCGCCTGCGTCCGATCAATTCGTCAAACCAGGCCATGACGCCTTGCTCGCGCATGCGAGCCATCCATCGCATGTAGGCCCCCAACACCCACCAAGCCGGCAAGCCGGCCAGAAGCATGCACGGGCCAAGGACATAGAACAGCGAGAGCAAGGGCTCATCGCCTGACCCGCTGCGTTGCGCCAGCCACAATGCGGCATCGGCCAGCGTAGGCCGCCAGGACAGCACAGCAATCGCCAGCATCGGACCAAAAACAAAAGAACTCACCACCGTGCAGACCGTGCGTGTGACAAACTCCCGCGCCGATCTGGGCGGCATGATCAACATGCCCAAAATGGCCGCGCATGCCGCCGGCAGCCCGAAGGCCAGCCCCAGCTTGAGGGCCAACCAGCCCCCTGCTCCCGTAGTTCCCGGCTCCATGGACACGCTCCTTTCCCGGGTTCGCATTGCGGCCCCCATGGATAAAAAAAAGCCCGCGCAAGGCGGGCAGACCAGAACGGTGTTCACTTCGGGTAATGGTCCTTGACCTTCTGGCAAGCAGATATCCACTGCGTCACATCATCTGACATAGGCACACCCTGCTCCCAGAGCTGAGTGGCCAGCTTCATGATGGCATCAAGCTGGTCGCCGATCGGGGGATACGCTGCGCGACGTGCCGCCGCATAGGGGTCACGGTGCAGAATTTTCTTCAATGGTGTACTCCTTCATCAGATAGGGCCAAGGTGGGATCACCCGCAAGTGGTAATACCCTGGCCAGGCGAATGCAAGTTCCACCTCGGTTTCATCGCAGTCATAGTCCACGCCATTTATTGATATGACGCAGGATTCGACAAGGTTGACGATGCGCTTGCCATCGAGCTCGCAAGGAAATGCCGGGCGTTCGGTCAGCCGGCCATCCACCACGTAATGGCGCTCAAGGTCGGCATGGCCTTCGCGAAGCGCCAGACCCGACCTGAGCAACTCCGCATGGGTCGCTTCGTCAACGTAGTAGGAACCGACCACTTTGCCGTTGTCGTCGGCCAGAAAGTAATGTCTATTTGCTGTCATCGGTAGTAGGTGATCATGTCAACGGAAAGCCTGGCGTAGGTATAGGCAGCGTTCGAGCCCCCGCCCTCAGGGAAGGTCGCCAAGGAAATCTGGACTTTCAAAGAAGAACCTGCCGGCAATGGGTTGTAAGACATGGCCAAGGTCCCGTTGGGCCCCGAAATGACGTTGTACCAAACGCCCGTATCCTTGACGTTGCCATCGCCGACGGCCAGCACGTTGCCGTTGAGCAAGATCCGATAGCGGGCAACGGCGTCGCTTCCAAGACGCTTGGACTGGTCCAGGCGCAAGCCCAGAATACCGCTGGTGTTCTCTGTGATACCGAGCGGAATTGTCATCACGTCATTCCAGACGTCATAGGAAGTCGCCGACGCCGTGTTGGTATTCACGCTGCTCACCGCTCCCGTCACCGCGCCGGCTGCAATACGCAAGCGGTCGACATTGCCAACGCCGATGTTGGCCGTCTTGATATAGGCCGTGTCGACATTGGCCAGCTTGGCAGTCAAACTGTTTGTCTCGATGCGGTCGGCGCTCATCGTGCCGGCCGTGATCTTGGCAGCGTTCAGGCTCTGGATCTGGGCATCGGTGATGCTTGCCTGCCCGATGAAAGCCTGGTTGATGAAGGTCTGCCCATTCTCGACGACGAAAGGCACGGCGACCGTATCAGGCTCGCTGCCGTCCTTTCCCGGCGTCAGGAGCGCAAAGCGGTCGGCAAGGAAATAGCAGGAAGACTGCACATCCCCGTTTTCCGTGGTGTAGACCCCGGCCGCCATGCCGGCTACGTACTTGGTGCCGTTGACGGTCGCCTGCGTCTGCACCCGCCATTCCGCCTTGAGTTTGCCATCCACATCGGCGAAGGCCGTCTTGGTCTCCTGGACCGCGGCGGCGGCTTCCTCGGTCGAGGCGATCACCGTATCAATGCGCTCCGAGAGCGCCCCATCCTCGCTTACCCTGGCGATATGCTCCTCGGTCAGTCTGGCGTCCAAGGCGCCCACACTGCCGCTCAAGCCATCGATTTCTCCCAAAAGGCCCTGGGCCATCTCGTCGCGCCCGATCTTGCCCTCGAGATACCCGAGGATCTCGCTAGCGTCGCTGCTGGCCGCGCCCGCCACGCCCTGCCCGTTCGGATACCAGGGCCCGGGCAAACCCAGCTTATCCACCAGACGTGCCCAAAACCAGAGCCGCCGGCCCGCGGCCAGGCCCATCAGGGTGTGCGATTTCTGGGGATAGGGGAAGGTTCCCAGCAGGATCGCATCATTGAAGTCGGGCGTCTCGGCGTAACGCAGCTCGGTATGCTCGATCACCGCCGCCCCTTCCGGAAATCCCCAGTCCAGCTGGATACCAAACACCAGGCTTTTTGCCGTAAACACCTTGAAAGCCGGCGGTGCGCTCAGATCCCCCTCGAGCTGGGTCTCCATGGACGTCGCCCAGACGGAGGGAATATTCGCTGCATTGATTGCCCTGACCCGCGCGACATAGCTGCCCGCCCTGATATTCTCCAGCGTCAACTCGCAGCTGCCGTTGCGCCCGGCTTCTATCCAATCCGAATTGTCGCGCCGCCATTGCACCTGATAGGCAATAGCCGCATCCGCCGGCTTCCAGGAGATGACCGCGTTGTGTTGTGCGATGCCCTGGTTGATGACCGAATAGGAGGACCACGCCAATTGGCTGGGCGCCGGTTGAACCGACGGCGGGATCACTGTGATGGGCAGAGGATCGAGCTTGGTGCCGTAGTCGACTGCCGCGAATTTGCCCGGTTCATGTTGCACAGCCGCGATTTCCGCTGTCATGCCATCCTTGCGCGCCACGGAAATCACGCGCATCAACTGCGTGGACAACTGTTCGGACTCCACCGACCAGATCGCCTCCGGCGCCGGGCTTTCGGAGAACGGCTGCGTTACCGTGATGGACAAGGTGGAGCCCGGCATCCCCACCATATCGGCAGTGAGGGCCGTGCTATCGACGGTGTAGGTCGTGTTGTCGATTGTGACGAAATGCCCCACGGCCTCGGAGATGACACGCGATTCGCTCACGCCGCTGGGGAGATTCACCACCAACCGGTCGCCCGGCCGCACGCCCAGTTCCACATCCACTGTCAGCACCGTGTCCGTCGCACTGCGGACTCGCCCCCCGATACGGCGCCCGGCGCGATTGGGATCGGCCAGGCGCACCACCTTGCCCGGCGCGACCAACGCCTGGTCTAAGCCGACTTGCCAGGTCGCCGCCTGCGTCTCGCGCTGCGAGGTCAGCAGCGCCCATTTGCCCGCGCGTACGGCCTGTGCGCGGGAAGTACACCCGAAAGCCGTCAGCTCGATGGGCCGGATACCCAGCCGTGCCTGGCCTTCCGGATCGTTGACCACCTCGACCTTGGCGCGCCCCATATCACTGAGATCATTCCAGCTTACCTGCGCCAGGGTATGGCGCTTGCGTAGCGGAGAGCCGGTATAACTGACCCGGCCATCGATGATGTTGGCTGCCGAGAAGGTATAGCTGGGATCGGCGGGGATATCCGCCGCGGCCATGACTGCGCCGCTGGATTCATACACCATGCCACGAAAAATACTGGCCAAGTCGGCCAAGACACGGTAGGCATCCGCCTGGCTTTGCAAATAGGTGTTGCAGCTGAAGCGCCGTTCCTGGCCGCCCAGGCCATCGGGCACCCGCTCGTCGCAATAGCGCGCGATGGGATAGAGCGCCCACTTCAGCATCGACAGGCCGGCAGCCGGCACGAACGCTCCCAGGCCATAGCGCTCGTTGGCGACCAGGTCGTAAAACACCCAGGCCGGGTTATTGGAATAGGCCTGCTTGAAAGCGCCATCCCAAGTGCCCGAATACAGGCCCGACTCCGGATCGTAATTGGCCGGTACTGCCAGGATACGGCCCTTGAAGTGATAGGCGCGCTGCGGCACCGACTGGAACTGGCTGGCGTCAACTTGGATGCCAACCAAGGCCGTCATCGGATGTCGCAACTTGACGTCTACGACTTCGGTCATCGACTGGATGCGCGTGGCATCGGCGATGGTGCTGCTATTGGCATTGGGAGTCAATCGCCGGATCCGGACGTTCCAATGACTATTCGCCTTGGGCAGATCGATCCGGTGAGTACGGGCATAGCTGGAAGTCGTCTTGCCGTCGGCGGCGGCCTGGAGCACTGTCACGAAAGCGCCGTCGTCCGTCTGGATGTCAACCGCGTACTCAATGCGATAACCGTTGATGTCGCCGTTGGAGGTGTTCGCCTTGGACAGGCCGTCAAACTGCAAAGTCACCCGCAGGGCCGATAGCTGCGTATTCATGATTTGGCGCACGAAGGGCTGGTCGGAACGCAGCTCCACGTCCACGCCGATCACATTCTCCGAAGCTGGAAATCCCGCAATATAGTCCTGATCCTGAGTGCCGCTACGGAAATCCGCCATCACTCCCTGGAAGTTCAGGCTGCCGTCGGCATTTTGGACAGGCGTGCCGTCGAGATACACGTGCTGCAGCAGATTGGACAGGCCGCCCAACGGCCCATAGATCGGCCCCTCGGATACCGCGTCCAAGACCTTGGCATAGGCCACGCTGTGCAGGTTATCTGGGACCTCCACCGGCGCCCGCGCACTGCCTCCCCCTTTGCCGCCTTTATGACCGACGATGCGCACGCCACCGCGGCATAAGCCTCCCGCCAGACCGGGCGCCAAAGAAAAAGGGGCTTGCGCCCCAGTGTGTTCTATTGTGCTCATGTTCATGCCTTGTCCTCCGAAAAAATGCCGGCCGACAGCACTTGACTGCCGACGAACATCTCCCCGTAAAGGACGGGATAGCAATTGCCCTGTGCCGCCGTGTTCACGGGCCCGTTGAAGTTATAGCTGGCGCCATTGCCTTGGTTGTCCTTGGCCGACAGGCCCCGAGGCTGGGGCGAAATCATCTGCAGCACCCCTCCCAATAACATCGAAACACCCATGCTCAGGGCCATGGATTTTGCCGTAAGCCCCGCCGTAATCGTGAACCCCTGCATTCCTGGAATAAACGACGCAGCGATAAGCGCCGCGCCCAACACCACCTGGAACAAACCGCCCTGCTTGGCGCCCGCCAGGATCGGCGCGATCCGGATATCTCCCGATCCCGAGGGGTCGTGGATTTCCTGTTCGCCGACATTGCGCCGTCCAATGAAGCACGCGTAGCGCGCGCCGCCCCCCGCCGCGCCAAGAAACTCCCTCTCGAAGCCCGGAATAATCGCGCACAAGGCCGCCGCCGCCTCCGCTACGGAAGAGACGGCAAGCCGGTGCACCCGCCCGAACCTGGCACCCAGCCTGCCGTAGATGCGCACTGTTCTCAACTCTTGCATTGCTCGGCTTCCAAAAAAGAATGGGCCCGAAGGCCCGATGGCTCATCGCTTTGATAGCGCAACCTGAGCCGCGTGATTTCTCGCCAATAACCGCCATACACCACTCGCTCGGAAGGTCGGCCATAAAGATGGTGCAACATAGCGTCCGGCAAGGGATGCAAACACGGCGCCTCCGCCAAGCCTTCGCTGCCCAGGAAAACGCCGCCATGATTGGTACGCTCGCTGTGATGCTGCATCAGGATGACGTCTCCCGTAGCCAAGGGCTCGCCGTCATCGAGCGCGCGGAATCCCGCTTCGGAAAAGTGCGCAAGGTAAAGCTCCTGCTCGCCCTTCCACCAGCCGTCCTGACGCTCAAAATCTGGCAGAGGAATATCGCGCTCACGCGCGTACCAATCGCGAATGATGGAATAGCAATCCAGCACTCCGTGCTCGAAAGGACGGCCCAGCAGCGGTGCCCGATAACCTTCCGGACGAAATCCGCGAACCTCACCGGCCACCACTTTTCCATCTTCGTCCTTGCGGACCGCGACGATGAACCACGGCAAACCGGACGCCTCGCAAGCCACTCGGTCGGCCGCCGATGGCGTGGCAGATGCGTCCGGATGGCTGTGGACGACGGCGACGATACGGCCCATTTCTTCGGCAGCCGCATAATCCTGCGGCGCCATGCTGAAATGATCTATGCCATGGGCGGTATTGCGGCAGGGCACATAACGCTCCAAGCGGCCGACCATGACGATGAGCCCGCAAGCTTCACGCGGGTATTCCGCCACGGCCTGGGCCGCGATGGCTTTCACGGTTCGTTTTAGCATCATCGAATCCTGTCTGCTGATGGCGCGCCGCCAAAGTTGATCACGGCCTCGACGGGGAGCACGCCCTGTTGCGCCCCGAAGCGCAATTGGCAGGCGCTCACCAGGCCCGGGCAACGATCCAGTGCCGGGTCCCGGGTCGGCGTGTTCTGCGCATCGAAATAGGCGTTGTGGCTATAACCACAATACGGTCCTCGATAGCCCCCTATCCACAGCCAATGACAGATACTCGCAGTGATCTGCCGTCCTGGCAGCTTGCGACCATCAAAACTCAAGGCATTGGACAACTCGAACTCGACCACCTCCGGTGTCTCGGAGGTCTTCTGTTCGACGATCCAGACCTCAGTAGGCAACTCCTGGCTGGGATCGGCGCTTGGGTTGCCCCCGGCAAAATTGGCTGGGTCCAGGTATTGCCCCAGGGTCTCCCGCACGGTCAGCGTGGCGCCAACCAGGTCGTCCAGGGCCAGGCAAAGCGAGGAAATGACGCCCGTGCGCTGCCCGCTCTCGGTTTCGCCAATATTCCCCACGGCCAACGTGGGTGCCGGCTGGCGGGCATCGCCCGTGCGCTCGAAGTCGCGCGCCTCGATCGCCCAAGGACGGTATTCCACGCCCTTCCAGAACAAGGACCCCGCCTGCGGATAGCCATGAAAATGCAGAACATCCCCGCCGATCCGGCTGCAGTCCAGTTCGAAGAGCCGGACCAGCACCCCGGGCTCCAGTTTTTGTATATCGGCTGTCACGCCCATGGTCAGGCCTCCCCGTGAACCGGCGGCTCATCGTCCTCCCAGACAATAAGATCCAGCGCTTCGGCTGACTGCGCCGCGTCGATCTGGTCTTCATAGCGCTGACGCCGACCCACCAGCACTTGACTGACCGCCGTGAAAAGCCGCACTTTGGCAAGCGTGCGCTGCCGGAACTCCTGGACATCCATCTGGCGTTGCGCCGCGATGCCATCCAGATAAGGCGTAGCCGCCGCCGGATCGGCGGCCCAGGCCAGAACCTCACTCTTCTGATCCGGCCAAGTCTCCTTCTCCCCTTGCGGATAGCCCTCGGTCAAGACCTGGTAGCGCGCAGCAAAGGACTGATTGATCAAGATTCGGCGCATCGCCTTGAGTTGGGCAAGGTCCGCCACCGGCTCGTTGGACTTGACGTAGCTGACGGTCTCTCCGGGCACCCGCCGCCAGCCTATGCCCACCCCTTCGGGTTGCGGCGTCACACTATGCCCCGGCACGGCAAACACCATCTCCGGCTCCAGTAGGATGACGTTAACGACTTCATTACTCTCGTCATCGACCACAATATGGTTGATCGCTTCGCTCATTACCACCTCACAATGATTACGCCGGGCGCGCCGGCACCGCCCGAAGAGCTGTTCGCGCCGTTGTATCCGCCGCCGCCGCCGCCTCCGCCCGCACCGTACGACGTGCTCGGGGGACTATCGCCGCTATAGCCAGACGTGCCGACAGCACCGCTTCTGGCTCCTCCGCGTCCACCAGGCCCGAATCGAGTTCCGGCCCCCGTGCCCCCGCCACCAGTGACGACATTGACTGAGCCAGAGACGCCATGGGAACCGCCGGGAATCCCGCCGCCGCCGCCAAAGTCATTCGTGGCGTTCAGCCCTCCGGTACCACCGGTAAGTGCCGGGAAAAGCCCTCCCAATGCGGTATTGCCACCGGCATTGGAGGTGTTGGCACCCCCAGCCCCGATGGTCGCGGTGAGGGCTACGCCCGGCGTCACGCTAAACTGCTTCGGCGCCAGGTACTGCCCGGCGCCTCCCCCGCCGCCACCGCC
>NZ_LRUJ01000027.1 GCF_001548475.1 Bordetella hinzii LMG 13501 | reverse complement strand
TGCAATCAAGCTCATCCCTCCTCAGGATCAGACGGCCCACGAAAACGCGAGCGTCCCGGTCTATGTTCCCACGGGCATCTTCACCCCTAACCATCCAGATTTTGGCAAGCCGAACCTCCTACAGGCCGAGATGAGCCTGCAGCAGATTGAACTCCACCTGAAACGGATCAACGGGATCCTGACGGCCGTCGTGACGCTCATGCCGAACGTATCCGACGAGGTCAACGCGCTGCTGTGGGCTGCCTACAAGCTGAACGAGGACAAGACGATGCTGGGTAGCCTGCGGTCTGCCTTGTGCTTGGACCGCAAGGAGACGAAGCAATGAAGGCCCAGAAACTGAACGGCCTTCAGGCCCAGCTCAAGCCCTGCCCGTACTGCGGCGGCAAAGGTCAGCTCAAGCCCATGCCGGGCGCGCCGATGTGGTTTCGGGTGCGCTGCGAAGCCTACGAATGCGGCGGTACTACGTGGGCAATGATGGGCGCGCCGGACGCTGCGGCGGCTTGGAATCGGAGGGCCAATGGCTAAACCCGACCGCAGTAAGGTCGCGCTCGCTCTACCGTTCCGGTTTGTGGCGATCCCTGTACAGGTGCTGGAAAGCCCCGCGTACAGGGCGTTGCCCAGCTCTGCGCGCTCCCTGCTGGTCGATCTGCTCCTGCAATTTACCGGTGGGAATAACGGACGCCTTACGCCTTCATTCACAGTGATGCAGCGTTACGGCTGGACGAGCAAATCAACCTTGGAGCGCGCACGAGACTACCTGATCGATACGCCATTCGTTATCCAGACGCGCCGTGGCCACCCGCCAGAAACGGCTGAATGGGTGGGCGTCACCTGGTACCGGCTGCACTACGAAAGGTCGATGTACGTCGATCCGAAGCATTGGCCTTACTTGAACTTCCTGACCGTTGAGTCGAGCACTATCGACCCGAACGACGGCAGGAAAAAACAATTCCTGTCCCCCGGAAACCGGGGAGATAAACGCGACTCTCCCCACGGAGCATCCCCCGGAAACCGGGGAGATTGGGTTTCGAAATCGCGCCTTATCTCCCCGGAATCAGGGGCGTTTCCCATAGAGAGGTGAGCAATGTTTGATCACCCCGGAAACAAGGGAAGGTTTAAAAGGGTTGCCATCTGTAGGCAGTTTTCTGTTGCTGTCTTCTGGGAACAGGTACAAGGCAAACGGTCGGTGAAACGCCAAGTGGAACCATGGAACGCCAGCGCCGTTACTGGAAACATTACCAGTGAGAACGCCACCGTCTCTAGACCGGCAACGTTGCCGCTCTTGGGTAGTCCGGTATCGGGACAGGTGAACGGATCTCGGACTATCAATCGTTCTGCAAATTTGCAGAACGACGGCGTTACGTCACGTTCCCGTCACGCAGCGTCACGCGGTGTCACGCATGGCCTTGGTAGTGTGCAGGCACTGCCTTGGTCGTGCTTTATCACTGACGACTCAGTGAAGGCTCACGGATTGGGGACGCTGGCAGCACGAACCGTGCACGCATCGTTGCACCAGGGGGGGCCGGGAACACTGAAAACCGGCAAGCTTTCCCCGACCGACCGCTGCCCTAAATTCCCGCATCCACAATTCACGGGACGACCCTGGCTGATGGCCTCCGGGGGGGTGCCGAACGCCTGGAGAGCCTTGATTTTCCTAGGCCGGACGCTCAACTCGCTTTCCATAAACGTCCAGAAAAAAGGCGCCGGGTTTGCACAAAAAACCCAGCAGAAACCCACTGGGTTCTTTTGGGGTTTCTCATGCTGACCCTACCCGAAGCCGCGCACCACCTTGGCATCCCTGTAGGCACACTGCGCCGTTGGGTCCGTGAGGGCTGCCCTGTGGCCCTGCGTGGGCACAAAGGGCGCGGTCATGCCTGCATGGTGGACGTGGAGGCCGTGCGCCAGTGGCGGGAATCTAGCGAGTCTGACGCCCGACTGCTCGAAATCGCCTCAGCGCTGCCCGACGTGCTAGCCCGCGCCAGTGAGGAAGCTTGGCGGCAAACAGAGGGCACGGATAAGCGGCGGTTGGCTGGGGTCATGGCCGCTAGCTGGTATGTCTTCACAACGAACGTGTTGGACTACTTGCGCGCCAAGCATCCAGCCATCCCCGACGTTGGCCCAGCGCTGCCTGAACAGATCGAACGCCTACGGAAAATCGCACGAGAGTGATTGATTTATAACGAATTTGCCATCATGGGCCATCCTCAATCACATGGAATGAAAGCGATGGATGCCCTTGAATACGCGGCGCTGAACCGCGCCCGCACTGCCTTAGACACGATGGCAGATTCGTTCGTCGGTCGCAACCAGCGACAACAGGCAAAAGCCTTTGTCGACCTTGCGCTGATGACGATTCAGCACGACAACAACGACAACCTGCTCACGGCGCTCAAGCAGCACGGCAACCCGCTGGTGCGCAAGGCGGTAGCGGAATCGACGCTGATATGGTCGGACCTGTGGGGCGATGGGAACGTTGCCGACATGGCAAGCGCCTTCCTGGCCACCATCGCCGAGCAATCGATCCTGGACCAGATCAAGAAGTACGCTCGAGTCCTACCCCGCAACGTCCCTCGGATCATGATCGCCTCAGATGCGGTGGGTGACCTTGTGGCCGAAGGCGATCCCAAGCCCGTCAAGAACCTGACCGCAACGACCGCGGATGCTGGATACAGCAAGTCCGCCGCAATCATCGTCATGACTCAGGAACTGGCCCGGGCTGGTGGCCCTGAGCTTCGTCGACTCTTTGAGGTCGAGCTTGAGCAAACGGTGGCCCGCGCCACCAATAAAGCCGTCCTGGCCGCGCTGATCAACTCCAACACCGCCACCATCCAAGGGACAGGAGACGTGCTGACCGACCTGCGGGCCGGCCTGCGCGCTGCCGAGCCTTCCTATGGCTACGTGGTAGCGGCTCCTGCCGCTGACGTCCGTGACCTTGCAACCCGAGTAGAGAACCGGGGTGGCATGAGCGTACGCGGCGGGACGTTCGTACCCGGGGTTGAGGTTGTCGCAATCGACGATGCCACCGACATGCAGATTATCCCGGCCTCGCGCATCGCGATGCTGGATGCTGGCGTCCAGGTGCGCACCGCCGAACATGCCTCGCTCGACATGCGGGATACGCCGCAGTCGCCCGCGCAGATGGTCAGCCTATGGCAAACCAACTGCCTTGGCCTGCTGATTGAGCGTAGCTGGGATATCGCCCAGGGCGCCGAAGTGGTGGTTGTGGAAAGCGGGAGCTGACATGACGGCCAATCACCAAACCTTCCTGGCCGTAAAGGCGCTAGAGCGCGAGGATGGCCGGTGGATCGAAGGCTGGGCCACCACGGGTCGAGAAGATCGCGTAGGCGATATCGTCGTGCCGGAGGGGGCTACCTTTGCCCTTCCATTGCCGCTGCTGTTCGCCCACAAGCATGACGAACCAATCGGATCGGTCGTGCGCGCCGAAGTTACCAAGGCGGGTATTCGCATTCGCGCCAAGCTGACAGAGGGCGTGGCGCGCGCTGAAGAGGTCTGGAAGCTGCTGCAAGACGGCGCGCTTACCGCTGTCTCTATCGGCTTTCAGGCGCTCAAGCATTCGGCGCTGCCTACCGGTGGCCTGCGCTTCGACCAGTGGGAATGGCACGAACTGAGCGTGGTCTCCGTGCCTGCCAATCCTGATGCCCGCATCTCTGTCGCTAAGTGCATGGCCGTCACTGCTAAGGAAGTCCCAATGCCCGCCCCTAAGCGTGCGCAGCGCCGAGAAAGTAGCTCTGTCGGCTTCGATCCCGAGATGTTTGGCGCGGCTATCGGCGAGTTGATCAGGGAAACCGTGGAACCTCTGGCCGCCCGCATCAAGCAACTGGAGACCCGTCCCGTTATGGCGTTTGCCGGAGAGTGGCAATCGGCGCTTTCCTACCCTGCTGGATCCATCGTGCGTCAAGGAGGCGCGGCTTACGTGGCACTGCGCAGCATCGACGTCGGCAAAGCCCCCCCTGCGCGCCAAGGTGGCGGCTGGGAACGAATCATCTAAGGGAGTCCACATGAAACTGCCTGTTGACCATATAAACGCCGAGCTTCGCAAGATCGGGCGGCCGGTCCATGACGCCGAGATGAGCTTTGGAGGCTATGACGGCGATGAGCACTTGCTTCTCTTCACCTGGCCGGACGGCTTTTCTGCTCGCATCAGCATGGGGCCGATCGCAAGCGCCATGATCGAACGGAGTGTGACGCAATGCACGAACTTGCACTGAACGATGGGCCGCGGACACCTTCGCTGGTCCACCTTCCGCACCCGCTGAATCCTTCCGGCAAGGTGATGAGTTATGCCGCGTTCCTGCCCGGGGAGACCTTGGGCGCTTACCTGGAACGTACCGGCACCCACGTGGCCAACGCCCCGATGCACGTGTGGCACAACGGGCGCCAAGTCCCGCCTGCTCTGTGGCGCCGGCTGATTCCCAAGGCTGGCGATCAGATCCTGATCCGCGCCAAGATGGAGGGTGGTGGAGGCGGCAACAAGATTCTGCGCACGGTGGCCATGATCGCGGTGGTTGTGGCATCGGTCTTCGCGCCGTACTTGGCTCCGGCCGCCTGGGGTATTCAGGCTGGGACCTATGGCGCTGCGCTGCTATCAGCGGGCGTGATGATCGCCGGTACTTTGATGATCAATCCCATGATTCCGGAGATTGCGCCGTGAGCTTAGCCAACGTTGTCATCAATCACGACCGCGCATTGATCAGCGTGGATACCCGCGCCGGCTTTATCGAAGGGGCGGAGGACTTGGCAGACGCCGAGACCTTTCAGAATCGACACGCTGCCAAGCTATGGCTGTTCCCCCATATGAACATGGCCATGACCCAGCGGGGCGACGGTCTTTTGACGTCGACCGTCCGCAACCTGCTTGAGCGCTCGTTGCCCGATAGCTTCGATGACGCCGTTCGGCTGATGCCTGACCTCCTGGGGTTCGCTTATGCAGATGCTGTGGAGTCTCGCAGGCAGGCGCTGGGCATTGACGACTTCCCCGGCGCGGAAATCGTCCTGGTGGGCTGGTCGCCCTGCAACTTGAGCTTTCAGGCCATGCGGTGGCGTCGCTACCCCACCGACTCCGGCTTTACCCAGAGCCGTGTGGACAAGATGCTATTGCTGCCCGAGATTGACCGGATAGAGCCGGTCGACCTGCCGGACACGGCCGAAAAGATGGAAGCGGTGGCGCGCCGCCAGGTGGCGTGGGTGCGCCGAGATCATCCGTCGCTGGCTTGTGGTGGTCGTCTGCTGCTGGCCGAACTCACGCGAGACGCGGTGACGGTGCGCACCATTGCCGAATTGGAGCGCTCAGCCCATGATACAAAGCGCGCTGGATGAGAGGAGTGAGACCCTATGCAGAATGACAAAGAAGCGGAAAGCGGTGCTTTCCAATACGTCTCAGGTCGCGGGAGGATTCGCTTTGAGGAGTTAACCGAAGGAGAGCGAGAGATCTGGCGATTCGTCCTCGAGGCCGTCACGGGGCAAACTGCAGCGCTGGGATCAGCGGTTCAAAAGCACATCGCAGTGGCCAACATGGGAGGCCTCGCAGCATTGCTGGCGTTTGCTGGAACTAAGGGTCTAGACGCGGCTGGCCACATGGTTTCTGCCTTCTGGGCCTTTGGCGTTGGTTTGGCTCTAGTCACCCTCTCGATGGCGTGCTCTTATCACCTCACGACAGACATGTATGCGAAGCTGCTGGCGGACCTTACGCGCCCGTCTGGGGCATCTCCTGCCCAGCCTCCTTTGAATCTCTGGCAGAAAATCCAAAACAGGTTGGTCCGAATAGCGGTGTGGTGGGCGACACCTCTGGCATGGATGGCCTTTGCGGCCCTGTTAACAGGCATGGTGCAAGGCGGTCTGGCTTTAGGAAGCTTGCCGACCACTTAGCATTAGGTTGGGGGGAGGTTATCCATTTGCTTAACCTTCCCCTTCCAAGGCCGGACACCACCCTATCAATCCGCATCCACAGTTGGAAACATGAGGCTGGCCCCAGTCCGCTCAATCTAGACTCATCAACTCCCAAGTCGCGCCGTTGAAGATCAGGCGATAGCGATATACCCCAGCCGCGGCAACATTGATCTTCTCGTAGCGCACCGGAACGTCCGAGTTATCCAACCCGTATATCTGTACACCGACCTTGTGTTCACCAGCAGGAAGGTAGAAGCGAAGCACGGTGGCATTCGGCACGTTCGCGATGCGTTTGCCGTTCACGTAGACCCGTGTATCGACCCCTCCACCAACGAAGGCGTCATCTCGAGCAACAACGACCTGGCCTTTGTCCGGGCCGCCATTAAGCAAGTCCTTATCGACAACGTTGGCTATCGGTACTGGCTTTCCCGACTCAGGATTAACTGCTACCGAAGAGCAGCCCGCAAGCAATGACGACAAAACTCCCACCAACAACAGTTTCCGCATGTTATCTCCCTGAAAGCAGGTCTTTTAACATACGCTTACTTTTGTTGGCACCTTAGGTAGCCGGGGGGCCATGCCCTGCCAAAAAAGGCCATGCACTCCTAGGCCGGCCTCTCAGCTTCCGTGGCATAAACACGTAGAAAAAAGCTGGAACGGGATTACTTGCGCTTGGGTGGTGGCGGAGGCCGCACCTTCGGATGCGCGTTCCTGAGATGCATCCTCGGCTCCGGGCGCGCCTCCTGATGCGGAATACCCAGGCTTGCCCTGAAGACCAGAAGCGTGCCGTCTGGCCGGACCTGAAAGCGGATACCCAGGGCGGTCAAAACCTTGGCTTGGGCCTGGCGACGCTTCTTGCGTGTGACCTGCTCAATCTCGTCGTCGGTCAGTGTCAGCATCGCCGTGGCTCTCGGAAAGATGTTGAGTACTTTTTGAGTACCAAAACAATCAGGGGTTCAGCCGTTAAGCTAAACCCCTGATTATTCACACAAATTTGGTGGGTAGTACTGGGTTCGAACCAGTGACCCCTGCCGTGTGAAGGCAGTGCTCTACCACTGAGCTAACCACCCTGAAAGAAGCGAGATTCTAGCACGGTTTTTTTGCCGTGCGCAAACAGGACGATCACACAGCCTGGCCAGCGGCCTCGGCGGCCGGCTCCAGGCCGCGCCACAGGCAGGCGCCGCCTACGGCCTTGTCCAGCGCGGCGAGGTAGGCCTCGTGCTCGGCCAGGTCCTCGCCGGCCGCGGCGATGACCGGCAGCACGGAAGCATCGAACTGGCCCAGCTCGACCTGGGCGCCGCCGACGCCCTGGCTGTCGTCGACGTCGATGAGCAGGGCGTCCTGCCCGCGCGTCATGGCCAGCCAGACCTCGGCGAGCAGTTGTGAGTCCAGCAAGGCCCCGTGCAGCGTGCGGTGGGCATTGGAAATGCCATAACGATCGCACAGGGCATCGAGCGAATTGCGCTTGCCCGGATAGAGGGTGCGCGCATGGGCCAACGAGTCGATCACGCTGTCGCAATAGCTGTCTATGCTCTTGCGCCCGATCTTCTGCAGCTCGGCATTGAAGAACTTGACGTCGAAGCCGGCGTTGTGGGCGATGAGTTCGGCGCCCTCGATGAAACTGATGAACTGGTCGGCCACGTCGCCGAAACGCGGCTTGTCCGACAGGAACTCCGTGGTCAGGCCATGGACAGCGAGCGCCTCGGGGTCGCTGTCGCGGTCCGGGTTCAGGTAGATGTGCAGGTTGCGGCCGGTGACCACGCGGTTGACGATCTCGACGCAGCCGATTTCAACGATGCGGTGGCCCTGGGCGGGGTCCAGGCCGGTGGTTTCGGTATCGAAGATGATCTGGCGCATGGCGAAGCTACTCTGAAGCGGGTGTGGTTTCGGCGTGGCCCTCGGGCGCCCGCCGCGTGGCCGCGATGAGCGAGTACGCCACCGGGACCACGAACAAGGTCAATAGTGTACCCAGGCTCAGCCCGCCCACCAGCACCCAGCCGATCTGCTGGCGCGATTCTGCCCCCGCCCCGCTGGCCACGGCCAGGGGGACGGTACCCAGCACCATGGCGCCGGTGGTCATCAGGATGGGGCGCAAGCGCAGCACGCTGGCCTCCACCACGGCCTCCATGATGTCCTTGCCCTCCTCGCGCAGCTGGTTGGCGAATTCCACGATGAGGATGCCATGCTTGGTGATCAGGCCCACCAGCGTGATCAGGCCGATCTGGCTGTAGATCGACAGCGTGCCTCCCGTGAGCCAGAGCGCCAGCAGGGCGCCGGTCATGGACAGCGGCACCGAGAGCATGATGATGAAGGGATTGCGCCAGCTCTCGAACTGGGCGGCCAGCACCAGGTAGATGAAGGCCAGCGCCATGGCGAAGACGAGGTAGATGCTGCCGGAGGAGTCGCGAAACTCGCGCGACTGGCCGTCCAGGTCGGTGACGACGGTATGCGGCAGGACTTCGCGCGCCACTTCGTGCATATGGGCCAGCACTTCGCCCAGGGCGTAGCCCGGCGCCACCGAGGCGTCCACCTTGACCGCGCGCAGGCGGTTGAAGTGGTTGAGCGATTGCGGCGAGACGCTCTCGCGCACGGCCAGCAGGTTGTCCAGCTGCACCATGCTGCCGTCGCGGGCGCGGACATAGATGCCGGAGATGTCGGTGGGCGTGGCACGGTCGCGCGGCGTGACCTGCACGATCACGTCGTACTGCTCGCCCTCGTCCTTGTAGCGCGTGACCTGGCGCCCGCCCAGCATG
The DNA here is from genome assembly GCF_001548475.1 of Bordetella hinzii LMG 13501. GTDB lineage: Bacteria > Pseudomonadota > Gammaproteobacteria > Burkholderiales > Burkholderiaceae_B > Bordetella > Bordetella hinzii. Next base: position 63,460 of record NZ_LRUJ01000027.1, on the reverse strand, counting down.
GACTCCAGGGTGCGGCCCACGACATCGACGTTGGCGCCGACGTCCGACATCTTGTCCCGGTCGACCTGCACGCGCAGCTCGGGGGTGTTCAGGCGCAGGTCCGTGTCGAGGTTCTGCAGGCCCGGATAGTCGCGCAGGGCTTCGACGAAAACCCCCACCAGCTTGGCCAGCTCCGGATAGGAAGCCTGGCTCATGATGATGAACTCTACCGGCTTGGAGCGCGCCGACTGCCCCAGCGAGGGCGGATTGGTCGGGAAGGCCCGCACGCCCGGCAGCGAAGAGAACTTGGGTTGCAGTTCGCGCGCGATGTCCTGCTGGCGCCGGCCGCGCTCTTCCCAGGATTTCAGGCGCAGGATGGCCGTGCCGTCGGTGACCGTGGGAAAGCCGACCGTGGTCTGGCTGACGCTGGCCTCGGGGATGGCGTCGTAGAACTTCTCGATCGCCAGCATGCTGTCCAGGGTATAGCCCAGCGTGGCCCCCTCGGGCGCGCTGACGATGCCGAAGATCACGCCCCGGTCTTCGATGGGGGTGAGCTCGCTCTTGACGACCTTGAACAGCACGCCGCTGGCCAGGGCCACGGCCACGCCGATGCCTATCACCACGCCGCGGTGCGCCAGCGACCACCCCAGCGCGCGGCGATAGCCCCGGGCCAGGGCTTCCAGCCAGCCTTCGATCAGGTTGTACCAGCGGTTATGGCCGGTCTGGTGGCGCAGCAGCACCGAGCACATCATGGGCGTGAGCGTCAGCGCCACGAAGCCGGAGACCAGCACGGCGGCGGCCAGCGTCAGCGCGAACTCGATGAACAGGCGCCCGGTGCGGCCGGTGGCAAAGGCCAGCGGCGCATACACCGTGACCAGGGTCATCGTCATGGCCACGACCGCGAAGCCGATCTCGCGCGAACCCTGGATGGCCGCCTGGCGGCGCGGCATGCCGTTTTCGATGTGGCGGAAGATGTTCTCCAGCACCACGATGGCGTCGTCGACCACCAGGCCGATGGCCAGCACCATGGCCAGCAGCGTAAGCGTGTTGATGGAGAAGCCGAACATGTACATGATGGCGCAGGCGCCGATCAGGGACACGGGGATGGTGACGATAGGCACCAGGCTGGCGCGCAGATTGCGCAGGAAGAAGAAGATCACCAACACCACCAGCACGATGGCTTCGCCGATGGTGTGATACACCGAATCGATCGAGCGCTCGATGAAGACCGAGGTGTCGTAGGAGAAGCTCAGCTTCATGCCGGCCGGCAGGCTTTCGTTGAGGCGTTCGACCTCGGCCCGGGCGGCTGCCGAGAGCTCCAACGGATTGGCGGTGGACTGGCGCGTGATGCCGATATTGATGGCGTTCTTGCCATTGAAGCGCGAGAGCACCCGGTCATTGGCCGCGTCGATCTGGACCCGCGCCACGTCGCGCATGCGCACCGGGTAGCCCTTGACGTTGGCGATGATGATGTTCTCGAACTGGGTGGTCGTCTGCAGGTCGGTGGATGACACCACCGAGAACTCGCGCGCCCGCGATTCGATCCGCCCGGCCGGGATTTCGACGTTCTGGCTGCGCAGCGACGATTCGACATCCTGGACGGTGAGGTTGTAGCCGGCCAGCTTGTCGCGATCGACATAGATGCGCATGGACGGCAGCCGCTCGCCGAAGACCCGCACCTCGGCCGCTCCGGGCAGCACCGACAGCCGCGTCTTGATATAGCGGTTGATGTAATCGGAGGTCTGGATGGCCGAGTACGGGCCGGACTCCACCGCGATGTAGATGATGGGCTGGGAGTCGGCCTCGACCTTGCCGATGATGGGTTCGTCGATCTCGTCGGGCAGGAAGCGGCGCGCGCGCGAGACCTTGTCGCGCACCTCGGCCGCGGCTGCGTCGGGGCTGCGCGAGAGATTGAACTTGATGTTGATCAGGCTGCGCTCGGAACGGCTGCGCGAGGTCATCACGTCCACGCCCTCGATGCCGGCCAGCTGGTCTTCTAGCGGCTTGGTGACCTGGGACTCGATCACCTCGGGGGAAGCGCCCTTGTAGGTGGTGTCCACCGAGACGATGGGCTCGTCGATCTTGGGGTACTCGCGCACCGTCAGGCGGGAATACGAGATCAGGCCCACCAGGATGATGATCAGCGACAGCACCGAGGCGAACACCGGCCTGCGGATACAGACTTCGGATAGAACCATGGCCGGCCTCCTTGCCTACTTGGCCCCGCCGTTGACGACGCTGACCGGCGCGCCGTCGGTCAGGCGCTGCAGGCCGGCGATGACGACCTGATCGCCCGCGGCCACGCCGGTGAGGATCTCGGCGCGGCCATCGCGGCGTTCGCCGACGCTGACCTCGATCTTCTCGGCGCGGCCGTCGCGCACGCGAAAGACATATTGGCTCTGCCCCGCGGGCGCCAGGGCGGCCTCGGGGACGACCAGGGCCGGATCCTCGCCGAATTGCAGCTGGACACGGGCGAACATCCCCGGACGCAGGACATGATCGGCGTTGGGCACGGTGGCGCGCAACAGGATGGATCGTCCGCCGGCATCGACCAGCGGGCTCACGGCATAGACCTGGCCGGCGCGCTCCTGGCCCGGCATGGCGTCGAGCCGCACGGCCAGCGACTGCCCCACCCGCAGCTTGCTCAGATACATCTCCGGCACGCGGAAATCCACCTTGAGCGGGTCGATGGCCTCCAGCGGCGCCAGATCCTGTCCTTGGTTGACGTAGTCGCCCACCGAGACATTGCGCAGGCCGACCATGCCGGCGAAGGGGGCGCGTATGGTCATTTTGTCGAGCTTGGCCTGCGCCAGCACGGCGGCGGCCTGCTGCACCTTGAGCGTGCTGGCCGACTCGTCCCGGGCCTGCTGGCTGACGAAGCCCCGGCCATGCAGGTCCACGGCGCGGCGGTACTGGCTTTCGGCCAGCGCCAGGTTGGCGCGCGCCTGCTGCAGTTCGGCGCTGGGAATGGAATCATCCAGGCGGATCAGGACTTGGTTGGCCCGCACGGCCTCGCCTTCCTTGAAGTCGATCTGCTGGATGCGGCCGGCGACCTCGGGGCGCAACACCACCGACTCGTCCGAGCGCAGGCTGCCCACGGCGGACAGGCCGCGCGCGAAGGGCCGCTCCTCGACTTTGGCGACCTCGACGCGCGTGGCGCTGGGCGCGGCGGCCGTCTTGGCGGGCGCGGGCGCGGCGCCCGCCAGCCAACGGGGAATATAGACGCCCGCGGCCGCCCCAGCGGCCAGGCCAACCACGAGGGTGGCGAGCAATGCTGCTTTTTTCATGCTGGGATGTGAAGCGCCGGCGCACAGGACGCGCAGGCATGGGAATAGAAGCATGGCACTGTAGCATCCGGATTTACATCCTGGCACAGATCCGTGGCGTCAATTCCCTAGGGGGTTTCCCCTGTGCCTCAGCGGCCCGACACGCTGGCCACGCCCTGGTTGGCCAGCATATCGGCCATTTCATTGCCCGGGTCGCCGTTATGGCCGCGCACCCAGCGCCAGCTGACTTGGTGGCGCGCGACCTGGGCGTCGAGCGCCTGCCAGAGCTCGACGTTCTTGACCGGCTTTTTGTCGGCGGTCAGCCAGCCGCGGCGCTTCCAGTTGGGCATCCATTCGGTCATGCCCTTCATGACATATTGCGAATCGGTATGGATGATGACCGTGCACGCCCGCTTCAGGGCCCGCAGGCCTTCAATGACCGCCAGGATTTCCATCCGGTTGTTGGTGGTCTTGGGATCGCCCCCAAAGAAGGTCTTCTCGTGGCTGCCGAATCGCATGAGCACGCCCCAGCCCCCCGGGCCGGGATTGCCCTTGCAGGCGCCATCGGTCCACATTTCAACGACATCGGCAGCAACAGGGGGGGTCGACATGGCATTCCATCATGAAAACAGGCCGAAGACGATACTGGATTTCGCCCGGCCGTGCAGCGGGCGCCGCGCTCAGCCCCCGCCGTCGCTGGCCTGGCGGTTGACCACCACCGAGGCCGCCTGGGCGGTCTTGCGTTTCTTCTTCCAGGCCGGCCCGATCAAACGCATGCCGCCCACGCGCTTGATGGCCGAGACCACGTAGACTGCCCCGCCCATGCGCCACCAACGCTCGCCCATGCCTTCCATGAAATGCCAGCGCCGTATCCATTGCTCGCTGCGGCAGGCCGGCACGAAACGGCCATGGCGGCCCCGGTCGACCTCGAAGGACAGCAGCTTGAGCCAGTCGCGCAGCCGCGGCAGCGCCACCTGGGACTTGAGCGGCACGGGCAGCCAGGGCTCCATGCCCGGCAAGGCATTGCGCACGCCCCATAAGCTCCAGGGGTTGAAACCGGAAATCACGACACGGCCCTCGGGCATGAGCACCCGCTCGGCCTCGCGCAGCACCAGGTGCGGGGCCTCGGCGCACTCCAGCACATGGGGCAGCAGCAACAGGTCCACGCTTTGCGATTCAAACGGCAGCGACTCGGGCTGGGCCACCACGCGGGCCTGCCAGTTCACCTCGCCCTCGAGCGGATCGGCCCCCACCCAGCCTTTGAAAGGCATGCGGTTGCAGGCCAGCAGATCGGGTTCGGCCAGGCCCATCTGCCAGGCGTAGAAGCCGAACACATCGGCCACCTCTTCGTCGAAGCGGGCGCGCTCCCATTCCAGGACATATTTCCCGGGCGGGGTCTGGAACCACTCGGCCAGTTCTACAATCGGCGCTGTCATTTCCGCCACTTCGCCTTCCTCATACGATGCCAGCCCATTCCCAAACCGCGGGCCAGGCCAGCCTGGTCGTGCCCATCGAGGCCTTCACCGACAACTATATATGGGCCGTGGTCCGCGACGGCTGGGCCGTCGTGGTCGATCCCGGCCAGGCCCGGCCCGTGCAGGATTTCCTGGCCGGACAGGGGCTGAGGCTGCGCGCCATTCTACTCACGCACCACCACGGCGACCATGTCGGCGGCGTGCTGGACCTGCTGGCCCAGGCGCCGGTGCCGGTCTATGGACCGGCTCGCGAGTCCCTGCCGCATTGCGACTTCCGCCTGGAGGAAGGGGATCTCGTGGAAATCCCTGAGCTGGGACTTTCCCTGACGGTGCTGGACGTGCCGGGGCATACGGCCGGCCATATCGCCTATACCGGGCATGCCGGCGGCCGGCCCCTGCTCTTCTGTGGCGACACGCTGTTCGCGGCCGGCTGCGGGCGGCTGTTCGAAGGCACCCCGGCCCAGATGCATGCCTCCCTGGAGAAATTGGGGACTTTACCGGAAGATACACAGGTTTTCTGCGCACACGAGTACACTCTAGCGAATTTGCGCTGGGCCACGACGGTAGAACCCGCCAATCTCACCCTGCAACAGTGGCAAGAACAGGCCCGCCAAATGCGCGCAGACGGCCGTCCCACCCTGCCTTCGAGCATCGGCAAGGAAAAAGACACCAATCCGTTCCTGCGTACCCAACAGGCAGAGGTTGCCAAAGCCGCCATGGCATGGGCCGGACACGCTTTGTCCAGCCCCGTGGACATCTTTGCCGCCCTGCGCGACTGGAAGAACAATTTCAAGTGAACCACCGATGAGCCTTCTCCGACTTCTGCTACCCGTCCTTCTCGTGGTCCTTGCCGGTTGCGCCGGCACCGGGCAAAAGCAGAACGCCGAAGGCAGTTCGTCGCGCTACGTGGCCAAGGACACATCACGCACGGTGGACCTGACCAGCCCGCCGCGCGACGCCTGGGACCGCATCCGCCGCGGCTTCGCCATCCCCAACCTGAATACCGAGCTGTCCCAGCAATGGACGGACTACTACGCCGCCCACCCCGAGTCGGTGCAGCGCATGGCCGAACGGGCCGGCAAATACCTGTATTTCATCGTCGATGAGGTCAACCGCCGCGGCCTGCCCACCGAGCTGGCCTTGCTGCCCTTTGTCGAAAGTGCCTACAACCCGACCGCGCTGTCGCGCTCGCAGGCTTCCGGCCTGTGGCAGTTCGTGCCCGCCACGGGCCAGCATTTCAACCTGAAGCAGGATTGGTGGCGCGACGAGCGGCGCGACCCCATCGCCTCGACCTATGCGGCGCTGGACTACCTGGAAAAGCTGTTCGAGATGCAGGGCGATTGGTATCTGGCGCTGGCATCGTATAACTGGGGCGAGGGCTCGGTGCAGCGGGCCATGGCCAAGAACGAGGCCGCCGGCCTGGCGACGGACTATCTGTCGCTGAGCATGCCCGATGAGACACGCAACTATGTGCCCAAGCTGCAGGCCATCAAGAACATCATCGCCGACCCGCGCAAGTATGCCGTGGCCTTGCCCAAGGTCGACAACACGCCTTATTTCGTCACGGTCCAGAAGAACCGCGACATCGACATCGAGCTGGCCGCCAAGTTCGCCGAAATGCCGCTCGACGAGTTCAAGGCCCTCAATCCCTCTTTCAACCGCCCGATGATCCGCGGCGAGCATGAGCCCACGCTGCTGCTGCCGGCTGACCGGCTGGCCACCTTCAATGCCAATATGCAGAACTACAAGGGCGACCTGAGCAGCTGGTCGACCTATGCGACGCGCCGTGGCGAGAGCTACGCGGCCATCGCCAAGCGCTACGGCGTCTCCGAGGCCCGCCTGCGCGAGATCAACGAAGTGCCTTCGCGCCAGAAACTCGCCGCCGGCCAGGTGCTGCTGGTGCCGGCCGCCGGCGCGGCCAACAAGCCCGATACCGGCGACGCCGTCCAGCTGGCCTCGCTGTCCACGCCCGTGGGCGCGCTGGACAAACCCGCCCTGTCCGCCAAGCCCGGCCCCCGCGCGCTGCCGGCCACGGCGGCGCGCGCCAGCAGCGCGCGGCCCAATGTCCGCACGCATAAAGTGAGTTCGGGCGACACGCTCTTCAGCCTGGCCAAGCGCTACGGCACCACGGTGGACGCATTGCGCGCCTTGAACAACCTGAAGGGCAATAACCTGAAGGTCGGCTCGCAATTGCGGGTGCCCGGCACCGGCACCCGCGGCTGACCCGGCGCGATGCTCGTAAAATAACGGCCTTCAAGCAAGGCAACCAAAGGAAAACACTATGGGCTTTCTCGCTGGCAAGCGCATCCTCGTCACCGGGGTGCTGTCGAACCGCTCCATCGCCTACGGCATCGCTCGCGCCTGCCACCAACAAGGCGCCGAACTCGCATTCACCTATGTCGGCGACCGATTCAAGGACCGCATCACCGAATTCGCCGCCGACTTCGGCAGCGACATCGTGCTGCCCTGCGATGTGGCCGAAGACAGCCAGATCGAGGCTGCGTTCGCCGCGCTCAAGGAGCGCTGGGACGGCCTGGACGGCCTGGTCCATTCCATCGGCTTCGCGCCGCGCGAAGCCATCGCCGGCGATTTCCTCGAAGGCCTGTCGCGCGAAGCCTTCCGCATCGCGCACGACATCTCGGCCTATAGCTTCCCGGCCATGGCCAAGGCCGCCCTGCCCCTGATGGAAGGCCGCAAGGCCTCGGTCCTCACGCTGACCTATCTGGGCGCCGAGCGCGTGGTCTCCAACTACAACACCATGGGCCTGGCCAAGGCCTCGCTGGAAGCCAGCGTGCGCTACCTGGCCACGGCGCTGGGCCCGCGCGGCATCCGCGCCAATGGCATTTCGGCCGGCCCGATCAAGACCCTGGCCGCCAGCGGCATCAAGGACTTCTCGTCCATCCTGAAGTTCGTCGAAGCCAATGCGCCCTTGCGCCGCAACGTGACCATCGAGGACGTCGGCAATGTCGCCGCCTTCATGCTCTCGGACCTGGCGGCAGGCGTGACGGGCGAAATCACCCATGTCGACGCGGGCTTCTCGACCGTGGTCCCGGGCATGGAAGACTGACCCTTGCCCAGGCACACGGGGCGCCTTGCGGCGCCCTTTTTTTTGGTCCGGACCGCGGCCCGCTCTGGCTGACATTGCGCTGAACTTTCACGCCCTCCCGGGGTCAGAGCGTTTTTGTCTCGCAAGGAGCCCGTCTTGAGCGCCCGTCAACTCCTCGATCAATTGCTGCGGTCCGGCCAGGACCTGGCGCAACAGGCCACCGGCCGCGACGCCGGCCAGGGCGGCGGTTCCTTTCTTGCCGGCTTGGGCGGCGGCGCCCTGGGCGCCGGCGCCTTGGGGCTGCTGCTGGGCAGCAAGAAAGCACGCAAGGTTGGCGGCAAGGTCGCCATGTATGGCGGCATGGCCGCGCTGGGCGCCCTGGCTTACCGGGCCTATGGGCAGTGGCAGGAGAATCAGGCCCGGCAGGCCCAGGCCGCCGCGCCCGCGCCGCCCCGGACGCTGGACCGCCTGCCCGCGCCCGAAGCGGAGGCGCACAGCAATGCCGTGCTGGTCGCGATGATAGGCGCGGCCAAGGCCGACGGCCACATCGGTCCCGCGGAGCGCCAATTGCTCGAACAGGAGCTCATCCGCTTGTCCGGCGATGCCGCCGACCGCGGCTGGCTGGAGGCCGAACTGGCCCGCCCGGTCGATCCGGCCGCCGTGGCGCGCGCCGCGCGTACCCCCGAGATGGCCGCCGAAATGTATCTGGCCAGCGTCCTGGTCATCGACGAAGAAAGCTTCATGGAACGCGCCTACCTCGATGAGCTGGCCCGCCAGCTGAAGCTGGAGCCCGCGCTCAAGCAGCAGCTGGAGGCGCAGGTCGCGCAGCTTTCCTGATCAGTCCGCGTGCAGCCCCATACTGGCCGTCAGCGCGCGGAAGCGGCCGATATCGGCCTGCACCAGCCGTTCGAAGTCTTCGGGGCTGCTCACTACCGGATTGAAGCCCAGGTCCTGCAGGTCGGCCCGTGTGGCCGGACGCGCCATAATGGCGGCCACCGCCTGGTTCAGGCGCGCCACCACCGCCGGCGGCGTGCCCGCCGGCGCCAGCAGGCCGTGCCATTGGTCCAGCTCGTAGCCAGGCCAGCCCTGTTCCGCCACGGTGGGCACGTCCGGCATGAGGGGCGAGCGCTGCGCCGAGGTCACGGCCAGGGCGCGCAGCTTGCCCGCGCGGATGAAGGGCGCCGCGCTGGACGCCGTCACCACGCCCAGGGGCACATGTCCGGACAACACATCCGTCAGCGCCGGGCCGCAGCCCTTGTAGGGCACTTGCTGCAGGGCCGAGCGGCTGCGCGCGCGCAGCATTTCGGCGGCCAGGTGCTGCGGCGTGCCATTGCCGCAGGAGGCATAGGGCATGGGGTCCTGGGGCAGGCCCAGGCGCAGCGCCTGCCCCAGGCTGGCCAGCGGCGAATCGGCGCGCGCCACGATGACCGAGGGCACGAAGGCCACGTTGATCACCGCGGTGAAATCGCGCTCGGGTGAAAAATCGAGGTGCCGGAACACGCCGGGGTTGACGGCGAAAGAGCTGTTGACCATCAGCAAGGTGTAGCCGTCGGGCCTGGCCTCGGCCACGGCGCGCGCACCAATATTGCCGCTGGCGCCGGGCCGGTTTTCCACCACTACCGCTTGGCCCAGGTCCTGCTGCAAGGCCGCGCCCAGCTTGCGCGCCAGCAGGTCCGTGCCGCCGCCCGGCGGGAAGGTCACGATGATAGTGATGGGCCGGACGGGGAATGCCGTGTCGGCCCGGGCCGGCGCGCCCAACATGGCCAGCCAGGCCAGGAAGAAAGCAAACAATCGCAGCATGATGTTTTTCCAGGGTGAGCGCCGCCTCGGCGCCCTCCCGGCACCGTCAACGGCTTGCAGAAAGGAAAAGCGGAATCAGCTGTCCAGGCCGATATCCAGGACCCGCGCGCTGTGCGTGAGCCAGCCCACTGCCATCAGGTCCACCCCGGTCGCGGCGATGGCCGGAGCGGTCTCGGGCGTGATGCGGCCCGAGGCCTCGGTCACGGCGCGCCCGTCGACGCGGCGCACCGCTTCGCGCAGGGTGTCGTGATCCATGTTGTCCAGCAGCACCACATCGACGCCAGCGGCCAGCGCTTCGTCGAGCTGCTCCAGGGTGTCGACCTCGAGTTCGATCTTGACCATATGGCCCACCGCCGCGCGAGCGCGGGCCAGGGCCTGCGCCACGCCGCCGGCGAAGGCAACGTGGTTGTCTTTGATCAGCACCGCGTCATCCAGGCCATGGCGATGGTTGCTGCCGCCGCCGACGCGCACCGCGTACTTCTGGACCGCGCGCAGCCCGGGCATGGTCTTGCGCGTGCAGGTGACCTTGCAGCGCGTGTGGGCGATGGCGTCGGCGATGGAAGCGGTGGCGGTGGCCACGCCGCTCAGATGGCCAAGGAAGTTCAGCGCCGTGCGCTCGGCCGTCAACATGCCGCGCGCCGGGCCCTCGATACGGGCGATCTCGCTGCCCGGCTCCAGGCGCGCCCCATCGGCCAGCAGCGCCTGGAAACGGATCTCCGGATCGATCAGGCGAAAGGCCAGCCGGGCCAGCTCCAGGCCGGCCAGCACGCCCGGCTGGCGCGCCACCAGCCGCGTCTGTCCGCGGGCCTCGGCCGGCACGATGGCGTCGCTGGTGATGTCGCCCGCGCGCCCCAGGTCCTCCAACAGGGCGGCGCGAACCAGCGGCTCCAGCATGACCTGGGGCAGATTCGGGATGAGGCGCGCCGTCTCCTGGGCGGGCGTCGGGTTGACGGTTTTTATGCTCATTTTGAGTATATATGGCGTTAAAAAAATGGCGGGATGACCCTGGGACTTATGCTAATACTGAGCATAAATTGCTGTCAAGCCCCTGCCGCCTGTTGCCGCGCTGTCTCAATATTGACGCGCCAAAGGCAGCTTGCTGCCGGAAATCGCCCGCTCCAGCATGACGTCGCGCCGGAAGCGGAACAGCTTGGCCGGCCGGCCCGCCGTGCCGCTGGCCATGCCGCCAGTCTCCTCGACCAGGTCCTGTTGCTCGATCAGGCGGCGGAAATTCTGCTTGTGCAGCTCGCGCCCGGCCAGGGCCTCGACCGTTGTCTGCAATTGCAGGAGCGTGAATTCGGCCGGCATGAGCTCGAAGACCACGGGGCGGTACTTGATCTTGGCGCGCAAGCGCGCGATGCCGGTGGCCAGGATGCGGCGATGGTCATGGCCCATGGCCTGCCCGGGCACCGCCGGTCCGGCGCCCGCCTCCGGGACCAGGCCGGCCTCATAGAGCAGCTCATAGCGCTGCAGGACCATGTCTTCGTTCCAGGGCGCGCCATCGAGCCCGAAACTGTAGGCCAGCCGCTGTCCGCGGCGCGCGTCGCGCCCGGCCCATTGTCGCAGACGGCGTTCGATATCAGCCAGCACGCCGGGCATGCCGCCGCGCCAGTCCTCCCACGGGAAATAGCGATACCAGTCCTGCCAGCCGACCTGCGCCACGCCGGTGTCGCCCGCCTCGCGTGTCAGGGCCAGGTAGCTCACCGAGATGACGCGCGCGCCGGCCGCGTTGGAGCGGTCGCTGTCGGCGAAGGTATAGAGCTGCTCGACGTAGCCCAGCGGATGATGGGTCTGGGTCTCGACCCAGGCGCGCAAGCCGGCCTGCAAAGAACGGTGGCTCAGTTCGAAGGGACCGGCCGGCAGCAATTGGCCGCCATCGGTGGTCAGCACGCGCGGCTGGCCCGCCGTCACGGCGACGAGCACGGCCACCAGTTCGGCGGAAAGCGATCGGTCGAGGGCGTCAGTCAAGGAGATCCCGGGGAAAACACGGCCAAGCCGTCACCGATTATAGAGGCCCGCGCTCCGTCACACCTGGACACCGGCTTCCGGCGGATGGCCGCGTAATATGGATCCACAGGCCTTTTTGCGGGCCTGCGTGTGGCAGCTCAACAAGGAGTCGGATCATGGCAATTGCTCGTGAGTTTCTCCCGTCGTCCAGCGTCACCCAGCAGCGGCGGTTCCATGGCACCGCGGAAATGCCCATGCCCAGCGCGAACCGGCAAGTCGCCGGCATGCCGCGCAGCGGCCGCGTGATGACCCAGCCGGGCGACCCCGGCGTGATCACCCCTGAGGACGATGTGCTGCCCGGCACGTCGTCGCGCCCCGACGAGGAGGCGTAGCCGCCTCTTTACTCGCTACCGCTGAACATATAGCCCCAGCCATGCACGGCGCGGATGGGCAGCCGCAACTGCCTGTCCGTCGCCTTGCGGCGCAGGCGGCAGATCAGCACGTCCACATAGCGCAGGCGGGCGCGTTCGCCGCGGCCGGGCCTGACATCGACCACATCCAGCAGGTCTTCGCGGCTCAGGCGCTGCGTGGGCGCCTGCACCAGGGCTTGCAGCAAGGCGCGCTCGGCGCCCGTGAGCGTCAGCCGCGCATTGTCGGGGCTGGCCAACACCCAACCGTCCTCGAGCAGACGCCAGCCGCGTTCGATATAGCCGTTTTCGGCGTGGGGCGGCAGGTGGGGGGCCAGCAAGGACAGGGGCCGCGAAACCGGCGGCGGCGGCACCAGGGCCTGGGCCACGCCGCGCCGCGCGAGCGCCTGCAGCACGGCGGCGATCTCCTGGTGGCTGCTGCCCTGCTCCAGGCAGGTATCGACGCCGCATAGGAGCAGCTGCACCCGCGCCTCCGAAGACAGCGGGGGGTCAGCGCCACGATACCCACACTGGGCGCCAGCGTGCGCAGACGCGCCGCCGCCACCAGCACATCGCTCTGCGAAGCCGCCAAGACCACGAAACCATGGCGGTGCTGGCCATGCAGTTCGTACATGGCCGACAGCTCGGTGCAGCTGGCTACTGGAAACCCGGAGTCGACAAGCGACTGCGACAAGGCCTGGCATTGGCCGAAATCGACGCACAGCAGCAGCACGCCCGCATTGGGCGCGCTGGCCGGCTGGCTGGCCGAAAAGGAATCCGGGGAGAAATCGGACGGGACACGCATGGCGCGGCCCATCACCCTCGGCCTCGCTCGTGACGGCGGGCCGTCGAGAAGGCCGGCGCGCGGCCCGATACGCAAAACGTGGAAGTGGAAAACGCGGATCTCATACCGTCCTGCCTTACCTGATCAATACACGTTCGTGTAAAAAAGTAGACCACAGCCGTGTAGATTTGCCTACCGGCCACCTAGGGAATTAGCAACTAAGCGACACCTTCAGACACAAATAGGTGGGTATCCCTTGACTTGATCATCTTCGAGTGCCCGCTAGCCCCGCCAGTGCATATGATTTAATTGGGGATCGACACGCCAGGCAGATTCCCACACGAGGTGAGCAGCTTCAGCGACCGTCTCCGCGCCACACGGGCACAGCGCGGCTGGACGCAAAAGGAACTGGCCGAACTCAGCGGCCTGACGCCCAGCGCCATCTGCAATTACGAAAGCGGGCGGCGCGCGCAACCCTGCGCCTCCGCCTTGCTCAAGCTTGCCGAAGTCCTTGGTGTCTCCCCAGGCTGGCTTACCGAAGGCAGCGCAACTCCCCTGGCCGGGCCCAAGACAGCTCCCTGGCCTTTTCCCCATATCTCGTTTTCCCGCTACCAGCAGCTCAAACCGCAGCAAAAGCGCCAGCTCGGCATCCTGGTCGGCGCCTATATCGACTCCTGTTTGCGCTGAAGCGGCGCGGGCAACGCGGCACGCATGGCGGGATGGGAATCGTTCCACCATGACGCACCGTGCCGAGTGTATTGCACTTTCTCCAGAGGTGCTCGGCTCTTTTATGAAATTGACCGTTCCGGGGGGACGGATCATTCAGCGCGGCAGCGCGTAAGCGGTCAACCGCACGCCTTGCACGCCGCCCTGCCGCGACCGGCTCGCGGTGGCCACCAGGACAAACTGGCGGCCCGAGGCCGACCGGTAGCTCAGGGGAGTGGCTTGCGAGCCGGCAGGCAGGCGGCTCTTCCAGAGCACGTCGCCCGAGCGCAGGTCCACGGCGCGCAGCGCCTGCTCCTGGCCCGTCGCAATGAAGACCAGCCCGGACCGCGTAATGAGCGAACCGGCCGGCGGCAAGGGGTGCATGGGCGCGAACAGCCAACCCGCCTCGTACGAGGCCGCCAGGCGCGTGTTCCACAGGATGTGGCCGTCGTTCAGGTCCACGCCCGTCAGATAGCTGTGCGGGGGCGCATTGCAGGACATGCCCAGCGGCGAAACCAGCAGGCCCTGGCCCGGCGCGGCCGCGCCCGGCGCCCAATTGATCACCAGCAGCCCGCGCTCCGGATCGGCGGCCACGCCGCCCCAGCTTGAGGGCGCCAAGGGGCCGGGCAGCCGCAGGAAGGACGGGCTGTCCACCTCCTGCCTGGCCGCGCGCAGGCGCACCCGGCACCAGAGCTGGTCAAAGGGCGTGACGCCCCACATGGATTCTTCGTCCGCCGGCTCGACCGGCTTGAGCGCCACGTCCAGCCGCAAGGGCCGGCCATCGCGCCGGTCCAGCAGAAAGAGCTGGCCTTGGCGCGTGGCCTGCACCAGCACCGGCAGCTTGCGCCCCTCGTGCTGCAAATCCAGCAGCGTCGGCTGCGCGGCGAGATCGCCGCCCCAGACATCGTGGCGCGTGGTCTGGAACACCCAGCGCTCCTGGCCGGTCTGCGCGTCCAGCGCGACGACGGCGCTGGAATAGCGTTGGGCCGCGCCCTGCGCGCCGCGGCCATAGTAATCGGGCATGGCGTTGCCGGTGGGCAGATAGATAGCGCCCAAGGTCTCGTCGACCGACAGCGGCGCGCCGGCATGCGAGAGGCCCAGCAGCGCGGGCTGGGCATCGGGCGTGGCGGGGCTGAAGCTCCATGCCGCCTGCCCGGTCTCGGCATCGAAGGCGCGCAAGGCGCCCGCCGACTCGGCCTGGGAACGCTGGTCGCGCAGCCAGCCGGCCACCACCACCTTGCCGCGCACCACGCGCGGGGCCGACCCCATGTATTCCTGCCCGGGCATGGGGGCCGCGGGATGCAGGTCGATCTGGCCCTGGCCGCCGAAGCTGCGGCAAGGCCTGCCGCTCTTGGCGTCGACAGCGATCAGGCGGGCGTCGGCGGTCGTGGCGTACAGGCGCGCCGCGCAGAACGCGCCCTCGTCCATGCCGGGCACGCGGTAATAGGCCAGGCCGCGGCAGGACGGCGTGGCGCCGCGCTGCTCATCGCGATGCTGCCAGCGCAGCCGGCCGGTGTCGGCGTCCAGGGCGACCAGCGCGCTGGAACAGAGATAGAGGCTGTCGCCCACTTTGAGCGGTGCGATCTCGAAAGGGCGGGCGCGGTCGCTGTCATCGCCCTGATAGCTCCAGGCCACCTGCAGGCCGGCCACGTTGTCGGGGCCGACCTGGGTCAGCGGGGAAAAACGCCTGCCTTGCGGGTCGCCCGGCCACTCGCCGTCGGCCTGCGTCGATGGGGCGCGGGCCAGCACGGCCGGCAGGATCTCCGGCGGGCTGGCGGGATCGCCGCGCAGCACACCCGCCATGACCAGAATGGCAAACACCAGCAGGAAGAAAGCCGTGATGAAACGGGCGGCGCGATTGGAACGCGGCCCGCGCGCCAGCGACCGCACCACCGGCGGCAGCCAGAATCCCAGGCCCAGCAGGCAGGGAAAGGCGAGCCGGGCCAGCAGGCCCCAGAAATCCAGGCCGACCTGCAAGAGGGACCACAACAAGGTGCCGGCCAGCATGGCGGCATAGAGCCAGGCGCTCCAGGCATTGCGATGCCAGAGCAGCACGCCGGTGGCCACCAGGGCCGTCCCGGTCACGACGTAATACCAGGACCCGCCCAGCAGCGCCAGCTTGACGCCACCGATGCCCAGCACCACGCCGGAAACGGCCAGCACAATGGCCAGCCCAAAAGCCGCGACATGTGATTTGCCGGCGACCGCAGTCATGTAACACCCCCAGGTCCGCCGTGGCCGGCGCTGCGCTGTTGCGCCCGCCGCGCATGGCCCGGCGGGTCCCCCTTTACCTCTGGATGCCCGGAGCGCCGCTGCTTATCCCGCTCCGGTTGCCTCGTATGCTATCAGAGGCCCGCGCTGGTATATGCTTGTGCATCCATCAGGGGTATCCCATGCAGGACAGCATCCACCTCTCTCTTATCCTGGGCGCGGCCCTCATCGCCACCGGCAGCCCCGGGCCGGCCACGCTGGCCATCGCCGGCGCCTCCATGACGTCGGGACGCAGGTTCGGGCTGGCACTGGCCGCCGGCGTCACCACGGGCTCCGTCCTGTGGTCGGCGGCGGCGGCCTTCGGCCTGGGCGCGCTCATGATGGCCAATGCCTGGCTGCTGGAAGCCATGCGCTATTGCGGCGCCGCCTATCTGCTCTACCTCGCCTGGAAATCCGCCCGTTCGGCGGCCCGGCCGGGCCGCGCCGCCGTCCAGCAAACCCGCTACGCCTCGTGCAAGCGCGCCTATCTCAAGGGCCTGACGCTGCACCTGACCAATCCCAAGGCCATCCTGTTCTTCGGCTCGCTCTATGCCGTGGGCATCCCGGCCCAGGCCGGCGCCGGCTCGCTGGCCGTCATCGTGGCGGCGCTGGCCGCGCAAAGCTGCCTGGTCTTCCATGGCTATGCCCTGCTGTTCTCCAGCCCGCCCATGATCCGCGGCTACACCCGGCTGCGCCGGCTCTTCGAAGCCGTGTTCTCGGCGGCCTTCGCCGCCGCGGGCATCAAGATTCTCACGGCCAGGCTGCAATAAGGCCTGGCCGCCCTCCCCCCTGGACACGCAAGGAAAACAGTCGTGAACTTCATTTTTCGCGGCGACGAGCTGCTGGTGCGCGCCACAGGCGTCGAACTGCCCGATGCCGGCGTCTGCGCCTTTCTAGGCATCCGCGTCGAATCCATGCAGCCGCTATGGCACATGCGCGAATCGCAATACCGCAGCATCCACGTAGCGCGCGAGATCGAAGCCCCGGACGGCTACGCTTTCCGCAAGCTGCGCGCCCTGCTGCCCGAACTGGGCGAGCAAGCCGCGCTGGCCGGGCGCGCCTTCCAGATCGCCGAATGGGTGCGCACTCACCGCTTTTGCGGCGTCTGCGCCACGCCCATGCAACACTCGACGCGCGAGCTCTGCCTGCAATGCCCCAATTGCGGCCTGCACGCCTATCCGCGCATCTCGCCGGCGATGATGGTGCTGATCAAGCGCGGCGAGCACATCCTGCTGGCGCGCCATGCGCGTTACGCCACGGCGCGCTACACGGCCCTGGCCGGTTTTGTCGAGGCTGGCGAGAGCATCGAGGACGCGGTGCACCGCGAAGTCGCCGAGGAGGTCGGCCTGCGGCTGCGCGACTTGCGCTATTTCGGCAGCCAGTCCTGGCCCTTCCCGCACTCCCTGATGATCGCCTTCACGGCAGAGTACGACGGCGGCGAGATCCGGGTGCAGGAGGACGAGATCTCGGATGCCCAGTGGTTCGGGCCGGGCGACGTCATTCCCAACATCCCCATGGTGCAATCGATCGCCGGCCGCCTGGTGCGGGCCAACCTGCCGCCCGGCGCCCGGCTGGTGGAGGTCTGAAGGCTCAGTGGATGAGTACCCCGCGTTCGGCGTAGAAGCGCTCGAACACGCCGGCCGGCAGGCAGACGTCTGCGCGCGATGCGGCGGAGTCTCCGGACGGGTTGTGAAAGACCACGCGCTGCCCGTCGGCCTCGGTGATCAGCACCAGATGGCCGCCGCGGCGCGGCGGCGCGCTGTCGGGCAGCCGGATGGAATCATGCACCGACGCCATGTAAAGACGGCCGCGGTCCAGCAGGCCGGGCAGCGCGCGGGCGGGCAGCGCCGTCTTGACCTCGGCGGCCAGGCCGTACTCGGCCGAGAGCATGGCCACGAAGGGCGCATAGATCATGCCGCGGATATTCTGGGGGCCGACCTCGTAGGCGCCATAGCGGGTGGCCAGGCGGGCAAGCGTCAGCGTGGGCTCCACCCGCCCCAGGCGGGCGGCCAGCACCATCTTCAGGCAGGCCATGCCGCAGACGTGGTTGGCCCATTCGATATATTCGTCCTGCGTGACGGCGCCCGAAGCGCGCCACAACGGATCCTCGCGCAGTGTTGCCGTGCCGGCCACCAGTTCCGGCGCCAGGTCGGCGGACTCCCACTGCGAGAAGTAAGGCACCTGCATACATCCCCCTGCGTCACCTCGACGGCACGAGACTGACACAAAGCCAGGGGAAGCGCTATAGCGCTGTTGCGCCGCCGCCGCAGAGGGCGGCTATCATGCCGCCTGCCGCGCGCCGCGCGGCCTTTATCCGAGAGAACCCATCGTGTCCCACAATGCTTCCCGCCTGGTGCGCTTTGGCACCGGCCCCCTGGCCAACCCCGAGATCGGCAAGCCGCGCCGCCCCATCGAGGGCAACACCGAATTCCGCAGCGCCAATGCTTTCGAGGGCAACGACGGCCGGGTGCTGTCCGGGGTATGGGAAAGCACCGCCGGCAAGTTCCGCTCCGACACGACGGGCTATATCGAGTTCGGCTACATCCTGGAGGGCCAGGCCCGCATCGTCGACCCCGACGGCACGGTCCATGAGCTGCGGCCCGGCGACCCTTTCATCATGCCGGAAGGCTACAAGGGCCACTGGGAAGTCGATGCCTTCGTCAAGAAGGTCTACTTCATCACGCATATCGCCTGAAGCGCGGCCCCGATCAGCGGTAGACCAGCACCGGCAGATCCGAATGGGCCAGCACCTTCTGGGTCACGCTGCCCAGCAACATGGCCGACAGGCCGCTGCGGCCATGCGAAGCGATGGCGATCAGGTCGCAGGCCTTTTCCCTTGCGGTGGCCACGATGGCGTCATAGGGCTGGACATTGACGGCGGTCACGGCCTCGCAAGGCACGCCCGAATCGGCGGCGCGCGCCGCCGCCTGGGCCAGCCATTGCTCGGCCTGGCGGCGCTCTTCGCGCTCGTACTCCTCCAGCGTGCCGCGCAGCTGGACCGACTCGCCGGCCGGCGCGCGCAAGGGCTGGATGACCCGGATCAGGGTCACGCGGGCGCCCAGCTTGCGGGCCAGGGCCAGCCCCTGCTCGACCGCGCGTTCGGCAAGATCGGAACCGTCGGTGGGGATCAGGATGTGCTTGTACATGGAGCTTCCTCTTTCTGGATGACGGGCCCGCCAGGCCCAGGGGGAGCAACACAGTAACTCGGCCATACGCGCCCCATATTGCGCCGGATCAAGTCCGGGCGCAAACCGGCCTCCTCATGGCGCAGACCGGGAACCATGCTGGTGCGTTCGCGCACCAGCATCGTGCAGCGCAACATCGCGCGACGCGCCCTCTCCCCGGCCAGGCCCGCGGCCGTCGCCTGGCACAAAGCTTGCTTGGTCCTTGTCATGGCGGTCTCCGCCAACAGACAAACCGTGCAGTCCCAGGCAAAGGCGCCCGACCTCTCCAAGGTCACGGGCGCCTTTTTGCATTGGGCCTGACTTGCCATGGATATGCGATGACAGACAGCACCTCCACCAAGCTCCGCCTGATCGTGATCGGCAACGGCATGGTCGGCCATCACTTCGTCGAACAACTCGTCGCGCGGGGCGGCCTGGCGCAATGGGACGTCCTGGTCCTGGGCGAAGAGCCCCAGCGCGCCTACGACCGTGTCCATCTCTCCGACTATCTGGCCGGACGCGACGCCGACGCCATGTCGCTGGATGACGGCAACCTCTACCGCCAGCCCGGCATCACGCTGCGCCTGGCAAGCCGCGTCACGCAGATCGACCGCCACCGCCGCGTGGTCGGCACCGCCGAGGGCGAGCATGCCTACGACAAGCTGGTGCTGGCCACCGGCTCCTTTCCCTTCGTGCCAGCCATCGCCGGCGCGCCCGCGGAGCCCCTGGTCTACCGCACGCTGCAGGACCTGGACCGCATACGGCAGGCGGCCTCGCAAGGCGCCCGGCGCGGCACGGTGGTGGGCGGCGGCCTGCTCGGCCTGGAAGCCGCCAACGCGCTCAAGCATCTGGGCCTGGAGGCGCACGTGGTGGAGTTCGCGCCCCGCCTGATGCCCTTGCAGCTGGACGAGGCCGGCGGCGCGGCGCTGAAGGCGCGCATCGAGGCGCTGGGCGTGGGCGTGCACCTGTCGCGGGCCACCGAGGCGATACGGCCCGGCAGCCGCTACCGCTACCGCCTGCGTTTCGTCGACCATGAGCCGCTGGAAACGGACCTGGTGGTGTTTTCCGCCGGCATCCGGCCGCGCGACGGCCTGGCCCGCAGCGCCGGCCTGGCCCTGGGCGAGCGCGGCGGCGTGGCGGTCGATGCCCTGTGCCGCAGCAGCGACCCGGATATCCACGCCATCGGCGAATGCGCCGCCGTGAACGGCATGGTGTACGGCCTGGTCGCGCCCGGCTACCAGATGGCGCGCTGCGTGGCGGCGGCGCTTTGCGGCCAGCCCGCCGAAGCCTTCGGCGGCGCCGACATGTCGACCCGGCTCAAGCTGCTGGGCGTGGACGTGGGCTCGATCGGCGATGCGCATGGCAAGACCCCGGGTGCGCGCAGCTACCGCTACATCGACGAAGCCGGGGCAGGCTATCGCAGGCTGGTGGTGTCCGGCGACGGCAAGACGGTGCTGGGCGCGGTGCTGGTGGGCGACAACAGCTACTACGACACCCTGCTGCAATATGTCCAGAATGGGCTGGCCGCGCCGGCCGATCCGGCCAGCCTCATCCTGCCGCGCGGCGAAGGCGCCCCCCTGCTCGGGCCCGCGGCCCTGCCGGCGGCGGCCACCATCTGCTCCTGCCACAACGTCAGCAAGGCGGCGATACAGGCGGCCCTGGACCAGGGCTGCGCCGACCTTGGCGCGGTCAAGGCCTGCACCAAGGCCGCCTCGGGCTGCGGCGGCTGTGCCGCGCTGCTCAAGCAGGTGGTCGATCACGAACTCGGCGCGCGCGGCATCAAGGTGGACCGCGGCCTGTGCGAGCACTTCCCGCATACGCGGCAGGAACTCTATGCCTTGGTGCGTGTACAGGGCCTGCGGGATTTCGCGGAGGTGCTGGCGCGCCACGGCAAGGGCCGCATAGGCTGCGACCTCTGCAAGCCCGCCGTGGCCTCCATCCTCGCCTCCTGCTGGAACCAGCCCATCCAGGATCCGCCGCTGGTGCCGCTGCAGGACACCAATGACACCTTCATGGCCAATATGCAGAAAAACGGCAGCTACTCCGTGGTGCCGCGCATCCCGGGTGGCGAAATCACGCCCGACGGCCTCATCGCCATCGGGACGGTGGCCCGGAAATACCGGCTCTACACGAAAATCACCGGCGGCCAGCGTATCGACCTGTTCGGCGCGCAGCTGCACGAACTGCCCGACATCTGGGCGGAACTCATCGCCGCGGGTTTCGAGACCGGCCATGCCTATGGCAAGGCCACGCGCACCGTGAAATCCTGCGTCGGCAGCACCTGGTGCCGCTATGGCGTGCAGGACAGCGTGGCCATGGCCTTGCGCCTGGAGGACCGCTACAAGGGCCTGCGCGCGCCGCACAAGCTCAAGTTCGCGGTCTCGGGATGCACCCGAGAGTGCGCCGAAGCCCAAAGCAAGGACATCGGCGTCATCGCCACCGAGAAGGGCTGGAACCTCTATGTCTGCGGCAACGGCGGCATGCGCCCGCGCCATGCCGAGCTCTTCGCCACCGACCTGGACGACGCCGCGCTGATACGCGCCATCGACCGCCTGCTGATGTTCTATATCCGCACCGCCGACAAGCTGCAACGCACATCGGTATGGCGCGAATCGCTCGAAGGCGGGCTGGACTACCTGAAAGCCGTGGTGCTCGACGACAGCCTGGGCCTGGGCGCCGAACTCGAACAGCAGATGCAGGACGTCGTCGACCGCTATGAATGCGAATGGGCCAACACCCTATCCGACCCGGAAAAGCTCAAGCGCTTCCGCACTTTCGTCAATGACGGGCGCGCCGATCCCGATATCCGCTTTGTCGAGGAAAGAGGCCAACGCCGGCCGGCGCGCGCCGAATCCCTGTCCGTCGAGGAGCAGACGTGATGAGCAAGGACTGGCAAGCGCTCTGCCTGCGCAGCGACCTGGTGGCGCACTCCGGCGTGGTGGCCTGGCTGGACGGGCGGCAGATCGCCCTCTTCTACCTGCCCGAAGAGGAGGCGGTCTACGCCGTGGGCAACCGGGATCCGCGCTCCGGCGCCAATGTCATCGGCCGCGGCATCCTGGGCCAGATGGCCGGTGAGCTGGTCGTGGCCTCGCCGCTCTACAAACAGCATTTCCGCTTGCGCGACGGCTCCTGCGTGGAGCAGCCCGCCGAGCAACTGCCCGCCTGGCCAGCACGGCTCAATGGCGAGACCGTCGAAATCCGCCTGACGGCCTGATTCCACGTTGTCCCATACCAAGCAAGGGGTTTCCATCATGTCCTATATCGTTCCTTCCGAGTTCGTCACCAAGATGGTCGACGCCGGCGAGTCCAAGATCCACATGGCCACGCGCGATGTGCTGATCCGCTCCTACATGGCGGGCGGCATCCTCGCCCTGGCGGCGGTCTTCGCGGTCACGGTCACCGTGCAGACCGGCTCGGCCATCCTGGGCGCGGCCCTGTTCCCGGTAGGCTTCTGCATCCTCTACCTCATGGGGTTCGACCTGCTGACGGGCGTCTTCGTGCTGACCCCGCTGGCGCTCATCGAGCGCCGCCCGGGCGTCACGCCCACGGCCGTGCTCAAGCATTGGGGCGTGGTCTTCACCGGCAACTTCCTGGGCGCGCTGACCGTGGCCCTGATGATGTCCATCGTCTTCACCTACGGCTTTTCGACCCCGCCCAACAAGGTCGGGGAGGTCATCTCGCATATCGGCGAAAACCGCACCCTGGGCTACAAGGAGTACGGCGCGGCCGGCATGCTCACCATCTTCATCCGGGCCGTGCTGTGCAACTGGATGGTGTCGCTGGGCGTGGTCGGGGCCATGATCTCCACCAGCGTGAGCGGCAAGGTCATCGCCATGTGGATGCCCATCATGCTGTTCTTCGCCATGGGCTTCGAGCACTCGGTGGTGAATATGTTCTTGTTCCCGTCGGCTCTCATCATGGGCGGCAATTTCTCGATCATGGACTACATGGTCTGGAACGAGATCCCGGTGGTGCTGGGCAACCTGGTCGGCGGCATCTCGCTCACCGGGCTGACGCTCTACACCACGCATATGAAGACCGCCCCCAAGCGCAGCTTCAACTGAGCCCGTCCATGCGCGCGCCGGTGGCCACGGGCCAGCACTCGGAAGCAGGCCGCAAGGCCGAGAACCAGGATTTCCATGGCCTGTGCGTGCCCATGGAGCCCTTGCTGGGCGCCAAGGGCATCGCCGCCGCGCTGGCCGACGGCATCAGCAGCAGCAACGTCAGCCGCGTCGCCAGCGAGACCGCGGTGGCGAGTTTCCTGGAGGACTACTACAGCACGCCTCAGACCTGGTCGGTACGGAAATCCGCGCAGCAGGTCATGAGCGCGACCAACGGCTGGCTCCATGCCCAGACCCGCCAGGGCCACCGGGGCGCCGACCAGGGCTATGTCTGTGGCATGAGCGTGCTCATCCTCAAGGGCGCCACCGCGCACATCCTGCACGTGGGCGATGCGCGCATCAGCCGGCTGCGCGACGGCGTGCTGGAGCCGCTCACGGAAGAACACCGGCTCCGGGTCGGGCAGGGGCGTCACTACCTGACGCGCGCCATGGGCCTGCGCCCGCAGCTGGAGATTGATTATCACACCCGCAGCGTGGCGCAAGGCGACGTCTTCATGCTGGCCACCGACGGCGCGCATGAATACCTGCGCGCCGAACACCTGCGGCAGGCCCTGAGCGCCCATGACAGCCTGGACGAAGCCGCGCGCGCGCTGGTGCGCCAGGCCCTGGCCGAGGGCAGCGAGGACAACCTCACGGTGCAACTGCTGCGCGTGGACGCGCCGATGACAGCCACGCCGGCCGATCTGGCGCGCCAGGCGGGCGCCTTGCCCTGCCCGCCGCTGCTCAGCGCCGGCATGGACTTCGAGGGGTACGTGATCGAGCGCGAACTGCATGCCAGCGCACGCAGTCATGTCTATCTTGCGCGCGATGGCCAGTCGCCGGTGGCCATCAAGATTCCCTCCCTGGACCAGCGGCACGATCCGGCTTACCTGGAGCGCCTGCTGCAGGAGGAATGGCTGGCCCGGCGCATCGACAGCCGCCACGTGGCGCGCGCCTGGCCGCAGGCGCGGCCGCGCCAGACCCTGTACATCGTCAGCGAATATATCGAAGGCCGCACGCTGGCCCACTACCGCCCCGGTCTGGAAGAGACCCTGGACATCGCGGAACAGGCTGCCCGCGGCCTGGCCGCCTTCCACCGCCTGGACGTCCTGCATCGCGATCTTCGCCCGGAAAACCTCATCCTGACGCCGCGGGGCGAGGTCAAGATCATCGACATGGGTTCGGCCCAGGCGGCAAGCCGCCAGGAGGAGCGGCCCGCCCCGCCCGAGGTGCCGGGCGCCCTCGCCTACGCCGCGCCAGAGTATTTTCTCGGCCAGCCCGGCAGTCCCCGCGCCGACCTGTACTCCCTGGGCGTCATCACCTACCAACTGCTCACCGGCCGGCTGCCCTACGGCGCACAGACCGCCAAGATCCGCAGCCGCGCCGACCTCCTGCGCCTGCGCTACCAGACCGCCGCCGAGATCCCCGCCTGGCTGGACGCCGTGCTGGCGAAAGCCGTGCACCCCGATCCGGGGCGGCGCTTCCAGGACGCCGCCGAGTTCGTCCACGCCCTGCGCCACCCTGCCTCGCCTCCGGGGCCGCCGCCGCTGGCCGAGCGCGATCCGCTGCTGTTCTGGAAAGTCCTCAGCCTGCTCCTGGCCCTCGCCCTGCTCCTCTCCTTTGCCTATCGTTGACCATGATTCCCGCCATCACGCTCATCGGCGCCGGCCCCGGCGATCCGGAACTGCTTACGCTCAAGGCCGTCAAGGCGCTGCGGCGGGCCGAGGTCGTCCTGGTCGATGATCTCGTCAATCCTGAAATCCTGGCGTATTGCCCGCAGGCGCGCATCCTGCGCGTGGGCAAGCGCGGGGGCTGCCGCTCCACCCCGCAGGACTTCATCCAACGGCTCATGCTGCGCTATGCGCGCCAGGGCCGGCGCGTGGCGCGCCTGAAGGGCGGCGACCCCTGCATCTTCGGGCGCGGCGGCGAGGAGGCGGCCTGGCTGGGCGCGCGCGGCGTGGCCTGCGAGGTGGTCAGCGGCATCACGGCAGGCCTGGCGGCGGCCACGCAAGCGGGCATTCCGCTCACGCATCGCGGCCTGGCGCGCGGCGTCACCCTGGTCACCGCGCACACCGAGGATGGGGGCTCACCCGACTGGCGGGCGCTGGCGGCCAGCGCCACCACCCTGGTGATCTACATGGGCGTGGCCAAGCTGGACGAGGTGGCCGGCGGCTTGCTGCGGGCCGGCATGGCCGGCGATACTGCGGTCACCATGGTCGAACAAGCCTCCCTGCCCGGCCAGCGCGAGATCCGCTCCACGCTGGCGCAGCTCGGCGCCGACGCCGCCGCCGTCGGGCTGCGCAGTCCCGCCATCGTCGTGATCGGCGCGGTGGCCGGGCTGCGACTGTTCGGCCCGGACGCGGCGGCCGGCCCCGCCGCGCGCGCGGCCTGAGCCATGAGCCGCGCCGGGCCGACACTGAAATTCCTGCTGGCGGCGCGCCAGTCGGAGCTGCGCGACCTGGAGGCGCTCGCCCACACCTGCAGCTTCGTGACGCTGGCCAGCGAGCTCGTTCATGCGCTGCAGAAAGAACGCGGCTGGTCCAACCTCTATCTTTGCCATGCCCGCGACGGGCAGCGCGCCACGCTCGATGCGCTCAGCGACCAGGCCCAGGCGCGCGAGCGCGACCTGCGCCTGTTCCTCGACGGCATGGACTGCGGCCGCGAAGGCGGCAAGGCCAGGCTGTACAACCGCATCGCTCACGCACTGTATTGCCTGGACGAGCTGCCCGAGCTGCGCTCGCGCCTGCGCCAGCAGCGCATCGATGCCCCGCAGGCCAGCGCCGCCTTCACGCGCCTGATCGCCCATCTGCTGGCCGTGGTGTTCGAGGCAGCCGATACCGCCCTGGATGCCGACATCACCCGCGTGCTGGTGGCCTTGCTGAATTTCATGCAGGGCAAGGAGCTGGCCGGCCAGGAAAGAGCCCACGGCGTCATGGGCTATACCGCCGGGCATTTCGATGCGGCGCAAAAGGCCAGGATGACCGAGCTGGCCGCCGACCAGGAGCGCAGCTTCGAGAGCTTCGAGCGCCATGCACCCGCGGCCATCCAGCGGGCCTGGCGGCAGGCCCGCCAGCATGAGGCGCCGGTCGCGCGCCTGCGCGCCATGGCGGCGTTGACGGACGAAAGCCACACTCTGGATCCGGACCTGGCCGAGCTCTGGTTCGATCTGTGCACGGTGCGCATCGACGCCATGCTGCCCATCGCGGCCAGCCTGACCCAGGACCTGGCCGCGCGCTGCCGCGCGCGCATCGGCCAGGCGCGCGAAGCGCTGCACGACCACCGGCCGCGGCCGGGCCGCCTCGACGCGGCGCTTGCCCCGCCCGCCATGCTGTTCAGCGTGCAGGGCCGCGCGCTGGAACAGCCGGCGGCCGACGCTGTCGGGCCGTCCATGGAGCGCTCCCTGCTGGACACGCTGCAGGCCCAGACAGAGCAGCTGCACAAGGCCGGCGAGGCGCTGGCCCAGGCCCGCGGCGCGCTGGATGAACAACGCGATATCCAGCGGGCCAAACATCTGCTCATGACGCGCGGCCAGCTCTCCGAGCCCGCCGCCCACGCCCAATTGCAACAGGCCGCCATGCAGACCGGTCGGCCGCTGGCCGAGATCGCCCGCCACCTGCTGAAAACCCACCGTTCCTGAGCCGGGAAGCTGGCGCTATGCTCTGGAAGCACTCCACTTCACAGGGCGACCATGAACTCCAGCAATGCATCTCCTCCGCTCGAAGTCCTGCCGCGCGATCTGTCCGCTTATCGCAAGGGCAATACCGGCATCGACTACGTCCATCGGTTTTCCTCCGGCAAGCCGGGCCCGCACGTGCTGGTCAATGCCCTGACCCATGGCAACGAGATCTGCGGCATGGTGGCGGCCACGCATTTGCTGGACAGCGGCCTGCGGCCCCGGGTCGGCACCCTGACCATCAGTTTCGCCAACGTCGAAGCCTATGAGGCCTTCGACATCGAGCGCCCCTATGAGAACCGCCAGCTGGTGCACAACCTGAACCGCATCTGGTCGCCGGAATGGCTCGACGGCCCGCAGCAAAGCCCCGAGCTGCGCCGCGCCCGCGAACTGCGCCCGGTGCTGGAGGCGGCCGACTATGTGCTCGACATCCACTCGACCAGCGCCCCGGTGCAGCCTTTCTGGGTCTACTACGACCTGCCGCGCAACGCCGAGCTGGCCGCCGCCGTGGGGGCGCCTGGCGTGCACCTGCTCATGCCCGGCGGCAAGGGCCCGGGCGCGCCCATCATCGGCTATGGCCATCACGGCCAGCCGGTGTCGGCCAGCAAGGGCGCCCTGGTCGTCGAGTGCGGCCAGCATTTCGCGCAATCGGCCGCCGACCTCGCCACCGACACCACCCTGCGCTTGCTGGCCCACCTGGGGCTGGCCGAAGCGCGGCCGCGCAGCGAGGTCCCGCCGCAGCGTTTCCGCCTGCTGGAGATCCATATGGTCAAGTCGGAGGATTTCCACTTTGCGCGGCCGGTCATCGGTTTCGAGACCTTCGGCCAGGACGAGCTCATCGCCCGCAACGGCGATGAGGAGATCCGCTCGCCCTGCCCCGATTGCACGATTTTCATGCCCACCCGCCAGCCCATCGTCGGGCGCGAGGCGGTCTACCTGACCCAAGCGGCCTGAGCCGCCTTCCGAGAACACGATGAAACGCACCCTTTGCCTGCTTGCGCTGGCCCTGGGCAGCGCGGCCGCCGCCGCGCAGACCGCCGCGCCGGCCACTCCGCCCGCTGTGGCCCCGGCGGCCGCCCCCAAACCGCCGCGCGACGAATTTTTCTGGCTGGGCGAGATCAACAAGGCCAGCGCCGTCATCAACACCGACCAGGGCCTGCTGGACAAGACGCTGGCCCCCAGGATCGCCGCCGGCGTGGCCCAGGTGATCGCGGCCGGCAACCTGCCCGGCGGCAAGCGTCCCTCCAGTGTCATCACCTTCGAGCCCCTGATGATCAAGGCGGCCGGGCAAGACGTCACCCTGCTGCACGCCGGGCGCTCCAGCCAGGACATGCACGCCACCTACCGGGCCGCCATCCTGCGCGAGAACATGCTGGCCTTGGCCGAGCAGCTCAACCGCAGCGCCACCACGCTGGTGGAGCTGGCCGCCCAGCATGTCGACACCGTGGTGCCCAATTACACCAATGGCGTGGCGGCCCAGCCCAACAGCTATGGACACTATCTGCTGGGGCACGCGGCCGGCCTGGCGCGCGACGCCCAGCGCATCCGCGAGGCTTATGCCCGCATCGACCGCTCGCCCATGGGCACCACCGTGCTCAACGGCAGCAGTTGGCCGCTGGACCGCAAGCGCATGGCCGACTACCTGGGTTTTGCGGCCATCGTGGACAACGCCTACGATGCGGCACAGATTTCTTCCATGGATGAACCCGTGGAAGTCGCCTCCATCGTGACGGCCATCGCCCTGCATGCCGGCAACTTCGTGCAGGACATCATGCCGCAATACTCGCAGACCCGGCCGTGGATCCTCCTGGAAGAAGGCGGCGGCAACACCTACGTCTCCAGCGCCATGCCGCAAAAGCGCAACCCCGGCCTGCTGAACTCGCTGCGCAGCGACGCCTCGACCGCCGTGACGCTGGCCATGGGCCCCATCATCCAGATGCACAACATCACCCCCGGCATGCCGGACCCCAAGGAGGTCGACCAGAACAGCGCCATGATCGACAGCGCCGTCAAGGTGCTCAAGAAGTGGGACAGGGTGATGAAGGCCCTGGTCATCAACCGCGAACGCGCCCTCGAAGAGCTCAACAGCGACTGGACCGCCTCGCAGGAGCTGGCCGATGTGCTGATGCGCAAATACCAGCTGCCATTCCGCGTCGGCCATCACTTTGCCTCCGAGATCGTGACCCTGGCGCGCGCCAAGAACATCAAGCCGCTGGACTTCCCCTACGCCGAAGCGCGCCGCATCTATCACGAGGCCGTCCAGGGCAGCAAGTATCCGCAGGAGCTGCCGATGGACGAGGCCGAGTTCCGCGCCACGCTGGACCCGGTGGCCATCATCCAGCATCGGGCCACCGCCGGCGGCCCGCAGCCGCCCGAAATGGCGCGCATGCTCAAAGAGGCCCGCCAAGGGCTGGCCGACGATGCCGCGTGGATCAAGGCGCGGCGCGAGCACATCCAGCGTTCGCTGGCGCGCCTGGACCAGGATTTCGACAAGCTGCTGGCCTCCGGAAGGTAGCCCGGCCGAGGGCGGCGGCCGGCGACGCCCTCCACAAAACCTTTGCGTTAGTTCAAGGTTTGGCGCGACAAGCCCTCACCTGGCGCACGCGCTTGGGCCATAATCGATGCGCATAGGCCCGGCAGGCAGCATGTGCGGCCGGCTCCTTCCACCCACCGGCGGCGCGCATGCAGAGACTGATCCTTCCTCTTCCCGGCAATGAAGCCTCCGCGGCCCGGCTGGCCGCGGCCTGCGGCGGCGAACTCGGCGCGGTGGAGACCCGCCGCTTTCCCGATGGCGAGAGCTATGTGCGCCTGCACGGCGATCCGCGCGCACGCGCCGTGGACGTGGTCTGCACCCTGGCCCATCCGGATCCGGCTTTCCTGAGCCTGGTCTTCGTGGCCGACACCGCGCGCGACCTCGGCGCGGCCGAGGTCAACCTGGTGGCGCCCTACCTGGCCTATATGCGCCAGGACAAGCGTTTCCTGCCGGGCGAGAGCATCAGCTCGCGCTCGTTCGCGCGGCTGATCTCCTCGACCTTCGACCGCCTCATCACGGTGGACCCGCATCTGCACCGCCATCCGACGCTGGCCTCGCTCTACCGCATCCCGGCGGCCACGCTGCACGCCGCGCCGCTATTGGGCGACTGGATCGCGGCCAATGTGCAGGCACCGCTCATCATCGGCCCGGACGAAGAGAGCGAGCAATGGGCCGGCTCCATCGCCGCGCGCATCGGCGCGCCGCATGTGGTGCTGCGCAAGATCCGCCACGGCGACCGCCAGGTGGAGATCGAGACGCCCGATCTGGGCGCCTGGCGCGAACGCACACCGGTGCTGGTCGACGATATCGCCTCATCCGGTCGCACGCTGGTGGCGGCCGCCGGCAAGCTGGCCGGCATGAAGCCGCCGCAATGCGTGGTGGTCCATGCCCTTTTCGCCGAAGACGCCTGGAGCCAGGTATCGGGATGCTTCGAGCGCGTCGTGTCCACCGACGCCGTGCCCCACCCCAGCAACCGCATCGAACTCGCGCCGCTTCTGGCCGGCGCGCTGCTGCGCGGCTGAACCCCCGTCAACTCACAGGAGCATGCGATGACGCATCGCGAGCAATGGCAAGCCGGCCACGGCCCCATCCAGCATCATGCCGACACCCTCGTCCGCATGGAGGCGCTGGCCGGGCGCCTGGCGGCCAGCGATCCCTATGCGCTCATGGCCGCGGCCGACCGGCTCTGCTGCGCGGCCATGAGCGTGGTCGCCCACATGACCTATGCGCGGCGCATCGACCTGGACGGCGCGCCGCTGACCGCCGAGGACTTCAAGCCCCATCCCGAGGGGCATACCGGCGGATCGCTCAATATGGTGCCCGCCTTCGTGGGCTACCTGCTTGCCAATGCGCTGAGCGGCAAGACGCGCGGCTGGTTGATGGGACAGGGCCATTGCGTCGCCGCCATCGAGGCCGTCAACGCCTTGACCGGGGACGTCTCGCCGGCCCAGCGCGGCCGCTACGACCGCAGCGCCGACGGCTTGGCGCGCCTGGTCAATGATTTCTACTCCTATGCCATCGACGCGCGGGGACTGCCGGCCGTGCCGCTGGGCAGCCACGCCGGGCCGAACACGGCCGGGGCCGTTTCGGAAGGCGGCTATCTGGGTTTCGCCGGTTTGCAATATGTGCACATGCCGCTGCCGGGCGAAGGGCTGGTGGCCTTTCTGAGCGATGGCGCGTTCGAAGAACAGCGCGGCACGGACTGGGCCACGCGCTGGTGGCGGGCCGAGGATTGCGGCACGGCCGTGCCGGTCATGATCCTCAATGGCCGGCGCATCGAGCAGCGCACCCAGATCGTGCAGGAAGGCGGCGCGCAATGGCTGGCCGACGACCTGTGGCACAACGGCTTCGAGCCGCTGGTGATCGACGGCCGCGATCCTTCCGCCATCGCCTGGGCCATCCTGACGGCCGAGGAGAAACTGGCCGCCAATCTGGCCGCTCCCGGATTTTCCTATCCGGCGCGGCTGCCCTATGTGATCGCCGTGACCGAAAAAGGCTATGGTTTTCCGGGCGCCGGCACCAATGCCGCCCACAACCTGCCGCTGGCCGGCAACCCGCGCACGGACGCCGCGGCCCGCCAGGCGTTCAACGACAGCGCGCGCCGGCTTTTCGTGCCCGGCCCCGAACTGGATGCCGCGCTGGCCACGCTGGCCAACCACCGCGCCCAGCAGCGGCCCCTCGAAAGCGGCCATCCCATGGCGCACCGGCAGCCGCCGGCGCCCACGCTGCCCGCCCCCGCCTGGGAAGCTCCCGGCGGCCAGGGCAGCGCCATGGCCGCGCTGGACGGCTGGTTCATCGAACTGCTGCGGGCCAATCCGGCCTTGCGCGTGCGCGTGGGCAATCCGGACGAACTGGCCAGCAACAAGATGGGGCGCACGCTCGCGCAGCTCAAGCATCGCGTCAACCATCCCGAAGACGGCGTGCCGGAAGACCTGCACGGTTCGGTGATCACGGCGCTCAATGAAGAGGCCGTGGCCGCCGCCGCGCTGGCCAACAAGGCCGGCCTGAATCTCATCGTCAGCTATGAGGCCTTTGCCGTGAAGATGCTGGGCCTGCTGCGTCAAGAGATCATCTTCACGCGGCGCCAGAAGGAGTTCGGGCAATCGCCCGCGTGGCTGTCGGTGCCGCTGGTGGTGACCTCCCATACCTGGGAGAACGCCAAGAACGAGCAGTCGCACCAGGACCCGACCATCGGCGAGGCGCTGCTGGGCGAGATGTCCGATACCGCGCGCGTGCTCTTCCCGGTGGACGGCAATAGCGCGGTGGCCGCGCTGCGCGCCATCTATGGCCAGCGCGCGCAAGTGGCCTGCATGGTCGTGTCCAAGCGCGATGGACGCCAGCGCTTCAACGCCCGCGCCGCGCAGGCCCTGGTCGAACACGGCGCGGCGCATGTTGCCGGCGACCCGGCGGCCAGCGTCCTGCAATTCGTCGCCATCGGCGCCTACCAGCTCGAAGAGGCGCTCAAGGCGCGCGCCCATCTTGCCCGGCTGGGCCATGAATGCTGCGTGAGCGTGGTCATGGAGCCCGGCCGCCTGCGCATTCCGCGTGACGGCATCGAAGCGGATTTCGTGCTGCCCGATGCCGCCGTGCATGCCCTCTTTCCGCCCGGCCTGCTGCGCGTGCTGCTCTGCCACACCCGGCCCGAGCCTCTGCTGGGCGTACTGCGCCGCCTGGACGACGGCCCGGCGCGCACGCGCGCCCTCGGCTATATCAGCCGCGGCGGCACGCTGGATGTGGCCGGCATGCTGTTCGCCAACCGCTCGACCTGGGCCCACGCCGTGGACGCGGCCGCCGCCGTGGCCGGCTGGCGCCGCGACGAGGTGCTGGACGCGGTGCGCCGGCGCGCCCTCGACGGCCAGGGCCATCCCGACGATCTGCTCGTCTCCGACCTCTGACACGACGACACCATGCTCTCACTGACCTGCCTGGGCGGGGCCGGCACTGTCACCGGCTCCAAACATCTCCTGACGCATGGCGACACCCGCATCCTGGTCGATTGCGGCCTGTTCCAGGGTCTGAAGAACCTGCGCGAGCTGAACTGGCAGAGCCTGCCGCTGGCGCCGGCCGATATCGACGCCGTGGTGCTGACCCACGCCCACCTGGACCATTGCGGCTATCTGCCCCGGCTGGTGGCCGAGGGCTTCAAGGGCGCCATCCATGCGACCGCGGCGACCCGCGATGTCGCCGAACTCATCTTGCTCGACAGCGCCAATCTCCAGGAAAAAGACGCCGAGTTCGCCAACCGCAAGGGCTTCTCCAAGCACAAGCCCGCCTTGCCGCTCTATCGCGTCGTCGATGCCGAGCGCGCCATGGCGCGTTTTTCCGACGTCGCGCTGCACCATGAAACCACCCTGCCCGGCGGGGCCAGGCTGACGCTGCGCCGCGCCGGCCACATCCTCGGCGCGACGAGCGCGCAGATCGATATCGGCGGCATGCGCGTGGTGTTCTCCGGCGACCTCGGCCGCTACGGCGACCTGGTCATGCACGACCCCGAAGCGGTCCCGCAAGCCGACTACATCGTCATCGAGTCAACCTACGGCAATCGGCGCCACGATCCCGCCGATCCCGTCGAGGCGCTGGGCGTGGTCATAGAGCGCACGATCAAGCGCGGCGGGACCGTGGTCATTCCGGCCTTTGCCGTCGGACGCGCCCAGACACTGATCTACGCGCTGTGGAAGCTGCGCCAGGCCGGCCGCCTGCGCAACGTGCCGGTCTATCTCGACAGCCCCATGGCCACCAGCGCCACCGAGCTGCTGGACCGGCATGCCAGCGAACACAAACTGGCGGCGCGCGAGGTTGACGCCGCCTGCTCGGCCGTGACCTATGTGCGCGATGTCGAAGCCTCCAAGGCGCTGTCGGCCAACCGCTATCCCAAGGTGATCATCTCGGCCAGCGGCATGGCGACGGGCGGCCGGGTCCTGCATCACATCGCGGCGTTTGGCGGCGATCATCGCAACACCCTGCTGTTCTCGGGTTTCCAGGCCGCCGGCACGCGCGGACGCAAACTGCTCGACGGCGCGGGCCAGACCCGCATCTACGGTCAATGGATGCCCATCACCGCCGAGATCACGGAACTGCCCATGCTGTCGGCGCATGCCGACAGCGACGAGCTGATACGCTGGCTGTCGGGCTTTCGCGAGGCGCCGCGCCAGGTCTTCATCGTCCATGGCGAACCCGAGGCATCGGAGGCGCTGCGCGAACGCATCCTGCGCGATCTCAATTGGTCGGCCACCGTGCCCCGGCAAGACCAGAGGTATGAGCTATGAGCAGCATCCCCGGCCTCAAACCGCCCGCCATGCGCGCCACCCGCATGCGCCTGCACGCACAGCATCAGCCTATCGCCCTGATGCGCGCCGACTGCCATGTCTGCCGCTCCGAGGGCCTGTCATCGCGCTCGCAAGTGCTGATCACGGCCGACGACCGCCAAGTCCAGGCCCTCCTGTACCAGATCGACAGCGAGATGCTGGCGCAGGACGAGGTCGCGCTATCCGAGGACGCCTGGGATGCGCTGGGGATCGCCGACGGCGCCGTCGTGCAGGTGCGCCATCCGCCGGTGCTCGAATCGCTGGCCGGCGTGCGCCAGCGCATCTACGGCAGGCGGCTCGGCCAGGAGGATATGGTGGCCATCGTGGGCGACGTGGTGCGCGGGCGCTACACCGATGTGCACCTGTCGGCCTTTCTCACCGCCACGGCCACCTTGCCGCTGAGCATAGACGAGACGATTTTCCTGACCCGCGCCATGGTCGATGTCGGCGACCGCCTGAGCTGGGAGGCGCCCATCGTCGTGGACAAGCATTGCGTGGGCGGCCTGCCCGGCAATCGCACCACGCCGCTGGTGGTCGCCATTGCCGCGGCCAATGGGCTGGTCATGCCCAAGACCTCATCGCGCGCCATCACCTCGCCGGCGGGCACCGCCGACACCATGGAAATGCTGGCCCCGGTCGACCTGGGCATAGAACAGCTGCAGCACGTCGTCCGGACCGAAGGCGGCTGCGTGGCCTGGGGCGGCGCCATGCACCTGAGCCCGGCCGACGATATCTTCGTGCGGGTGGAACGCGAATTGGACATCGACACCGAAGGCCAGTTGATCGCCTCGGTGCTGTCCAAGAAGATCGCCGCCGGCGCGACCCATGTGGTGATCGACATTCCCATCGGCCCCACCGCCAAGATCCGCAGCCGGGAAGCCGCCGAACGCCTGGCCGCCCACCTCACGGAAACCGCCTCGCACTTCGGGCTGGCCTTGCGCTGCCTGTACACCGACGGCAGCCAGCCCGTGGGCCGCGGCATCGGCCCGGCGCTGGAAGCCCGCGATGTGCTGGCCGTGCTGCGCAATGAACCGGCCCGCCCGCAGGACCTGCGCGAGCGCGCCGCGCGGGTGGCCGGCGCCGTCCTCGAACTGGGCGGGGCCGCCCTGGCCGGACAGGGCGAGGCCCTGGCCTTGCAGACGCTGGACAGCGGCCGCGCCTGGGAGAAATTCGCCCGCATCTGCGCCGCCCAGGGCGGCCTGCGCGAACCGCCCCAGGCCGCGCACATCGAGCCCCTGGTGGCGCTGCAGGCCGGCCGCGTGGTCCATATCGACAACCGCAAGCTGTCGCGGCTGGCCAAGCTAGCCGGCGCGCCGGAGCGGCCCGCCGCTGGCGTCTCCCTGCGCGCGCGGCTGGGCGAGGAGATCTCGCGCGGACAGCCCTGGCTCTTCCTGCATGCGCAGACCCGCGGAGAAATGGCCTACGCGCTCGAATATGCCCGCCATGCGGGCGACATCATCACCATCGAAGCCTGAGCGGCCCCGTCCGGGGCCGCCGCCTCGCGCCCGCGCGCGATCGCTCATTGCTCCGTCGGGGGTCAATCCGGGTTTCTCATCATCGCAAGCCTTTGACCACCATGGGCTTTTATTGATATGTTTCTGATATATCAGATACATTTCAGTGTTTGCCACAAGGAGAAAACCATGGCCCAGAAAATCCGCGTCATCAGCCCCGAGGTCGCCGAAGCCGCCCCCGGCTTGTGGTCCAACTGCCTGCGCGTCAAGGACACGCTCTACCTCTCCGGGCTGACCGCCCGCGCCAATGACGGCGTGACCATCCTGGGCGACAACGCCTATGAGCAAGCCAAGGTGATCTTCACCAAGTTCAAGCACCTGATCGAAGCCGGTGGCGGCAAGATGGATGATGTCGTCACGCTGACCATCTTCGTCACCAATATGGCCGACAACAAGGAGATCTGGCGCGCCCGCCGCGAGTTCTTCACCGGCGACTTCCCGGCCTGCGCCCTGATCGAAGTGAAAGGACTGGCCCAGCCGGAGATCCTGCTCGAGATCCAGGGCCAGGCCCGGCTGGACATCGAGGGCTGATCATGAAAATCGTGCGTTATGAAGCCGGCGGGGAGCCGCGCCTGGGCGCATGGGTCGCCGGCCGCATCCAGCCCTTGCCGGCGGCCTCGCTGCCCGAACTGCTGGCGCGGTTCGAGGCCACCGGCCAGCTGCCGGCCCCCGACGCATCGGCCGCGGTGGCCGCGGAATCGGTGCGCCTGCTGGCTCCGGTCCAGCCGCCGCGCAACCTGATTTGCGTGGGCTGGAACTACCTGAAGCACTACGACGAAAGCAAAGGCAAGCGCGAGGGCCAGGAAGTCGAGCTGCCCGACCATCCCACGCTTTTCACCAAATTGCCCACCACGATGGCCGGTCCTCATGACGATCTGCCCCTGCACGAGGCCTACACCCGCAAGCTCGACTGGGAGGTCGAGCTTGCGGTCGTGATCGGCAAGGGCGGACGCGACATCCCCGCCGCGGACGCGCTGTCCCATGTCTTCGGCTACACGGTGGCCAACGACCTGAGCGCGCGCGAACTGCAGCGCGCGCACGGCGCGCAGTGGTTCAAGGGCAAGAGCCTGGACGCCACCTGCCCGCTGGGTCCCATGCTGGTCACCGCCGATGAAATCCCCGACCCGCAAGGGCTGGCGCTGGCCTGCCGCGTCAATGGCGTCACCATGCAAGAGGGCCACACCAGCCGCCAGATCTTCCCGGTGGCCCGGATCATCGCCGAACTCTCGGCCGGCCTGACGCTGCTGCCCGGCGACGTGATTCTTACCGGCACGCCGGAAGGCGTGGGCGCGGCGCGCACGCCGCCGGTCTTTCTGCGCGACGGTGATGTGGTCGAATGCGAGGTCGAGGGCATAGGCATGCTGCGCAATACCGTACGCGCCGGCCTGCTGCGCGCGGCGGCGCCCGCGGCCTGATAGACGACTCCCTTATGCCCCGGCCCTCGCGGGCCTACTCTGGAATGCCTTCATGAAATCGCGATTGCTTGCCTCCCTGCTGGCCTGCCTGGCCTTTGGCCTGGCCCAGGCCGAGACTTTCCCCAGCCGCACCATCACCTTTGTCGTGCCCTACGCGCCTGGCGGCCCTTCGGATGTCGTGGCCCGCGCCTTGGGCCAGGAAGTGGCCAAGGCCGCCGGCCAGAGCGTCATCGTCGAGAACCGCCCAGGCGGCGGCACCGTCATCGGCACCCAGGCCATGCTGGCCCAGCCTGCCGATGGACAGACCATCAGCCTGGCGGCCGCCAGCTTCGTGGTCGTGCCGCATCTCTTGCCCAAGGCGCCCTACGACGCGGCGCGCGACGTGGCGCCCGTCACGTTGCTGTTCTCCAATCCCCATGTGCTGGTCGTCGCGCCCAAGGTGCCGGCCACCGACCTGAAGGGCTTCATCGATTGGGCCAAGGGCCGCAAGGGCAATGCCAGCTACGCCTCCTTCGGGGTCGGCTCCTCGGGCCATCTGGGTTTCGAGCGTTTCAAGGCGGCCGCCGGTATTGATCTGCTGCACGTGCCCTACAAGGGCGCGGCGCCCGCGGCCACCGCCGTGCTCAGCGGCGAGGTCGAGGCCAGCTTCGCCGATGTCGGGGCCGTCATGCCCTATATCAAGGCGGGCAAGCTGCGCGCCATCGCGGTGGCCGGCGAACATCGCTCCGAAGCGCTGCCGGATGTCCCCACCTTTGCCGAAGCGGGCATGCCCGGTTTTGTCTCGCAGACCTGGGTGGGTCTGATCACCAAGGCCGGCGTGGCGCCCGAACGTGTCGAACGCCTGAACCGGCTGTTTGCCGAGGCGCTGGCGCAGCCCGCGGTCAAAACGCTGCTGCTGCAATCCGGCCTGGAGGCCCAGCCCGGCACGCCGGCGGCCTTTGCCGCGTTCATGGCCCAGGAAGACAAGAGCAACGCGGAAATCATCCGCTCGGCGAACATCCGGCTCGAATGAGCGCGGCAGGCGGCTCGCTATAATCCCCGACGCCGCCTACTCATACGCCATGCCCGACGACATTCTCTCTTCGCCCAGCAAGTCACCGCGCAAGCGCGCGCAGGTCCCCTCGCTCAGCGAGCAGGCCTATGTGGCCATCAAGGGGCAGATCCTCAAGCAGGAACTGCGCGCCGGCGACCAGATCAATGTCGCCCAGTTGTGCGGCCAACTGGGCCTGGGCCGCAGCCCCGTCCACCAGGCCATCCTGCGCCTGGGCGACGAAGGCCTGGTCGACGTGCTGCCGCGCAAAGGGATATTGGTCAAGGGCGAGACGCTGGACAGCTTTCTCGAACTCATCGCCGCGCGCCTGCTGGTCGAGCCCCACCTCACGGGCCTGGCGGTCGAGCGCGCCACGCCCGAACTCCTCGAGCGCCTGTCGGCCATCATCGCGCAAGGCTGGGACCATCATCGCAAACAGGACCGCCTGGGCGGCATGATGACAGACCGCCAATTCCACCAGGCGCTCTATGCCCAGTCGGGCAATGACATCCTGGCCGAGTTCGCCGGCCATCTGCTGGATCGGTCCATGCGCCTCTGGTACAAGCCGCCCGTGCCCGAAGCCCGCCCCAATGTGGCCGAACTCGAAGAACTCTACGACAAGGTGCGCCAGGGCGACAAAGCGGGCGCGGCGGCGCTCATGCACGAGCACATCAGCTCGGTGCGCGGCAAGTTCCTCGCCCGCTGAGCGCCTCTACTCGCCCGCCAGGCGCTGCAACAGCCAGGCGCCCGCCGGCCCCAGCGTGCGCCGCGTAGACCACACCGCATCGACCTTGATATGCCGGGGCCAGCCCGGCGCGTCCAGTTCCCGCAGACGCCCCTGGCCGAAACGCTGCACCATCCAGCGCGGCAGTTCCGTCCAGCCGAATCCCAGGCTGGCCATCTCCAGCAGCATCAGGTAGCCGGGCGCCGACCAGGTCGGACGCGCCAGCGGCGCCTCCTTGTCGGCCAGCGCAAAGGTGCTCAGGCGCAGCTCGCGCGCCCCGGCGAGGTCTTGCAGGGTGACGCGCGGCAGGTCCGCCAGCGCATGCCCGGCCCCCACGCACAGCGCGATCTCGGACAGCTCGGGCAAGGTGGCGTGCGCCACATCGGGCGGATAGTCGGCCTGCGCGGCCATCAGGCCCAGATGGGCGCGGCCCTGCTGCACCAGGGCCACCACATCCTCGTACTCGGCGATCAGGCATTCGAAGCGCAGGGCTGGATAGCGCCTGTCGATTTCGCTCAGCGTGGTCTCGAAGGTGTCAGACTGAAACGTATCCGACAGCACCACGGTCAGGCGAGGCTCCAGGCCTTCGGCCAACTGGCTGGCGGCGCGGTTCAGGCGGTCATTGGCCGCCAGCACCTGCTGCGCGTGGCCGAGCAGGGTCCGGCCGGCCTCGGTCAGCAGCGGCTGGCGTTGGCTGCGGTCGAACAGCGCCAGATCCAGGTCCACCTCCAGGTTGGCGATGGTTTCGCTGACCGTGGACTGGCTCTTGCCCAGCGTGCGCGCGGCCGCCGAGAAAGACCCGGCCGCGGCCACCTGGGCGAAGGTGGCCAGCGACTCCAGCGAATGGCGCATGGTGGTCTCCTTGGTTTTATCTATCGGTTTTTCCGATGAATCCTAACTTTATCGTATCGGGTTCATCGCAGACAATACGGGCCTTGAAGACCGAGGTTGGTCATGACGCAAGCCAAGAAGACACTCAAAGAACGCTTTTTCCACGCATTCCTGTTCGAGATCCTCGCCATCGGCCTGTGCGCGCCGGTGGCCGCCTGGGCCATGGGCAAGTCCTTGTTCGAGATGGGCGTGCTCACCGCCGTGATCGCCTGGATCGCGCTGCTCTGGAACATGGTCTACAACGCCGGCTTCGACCGGCTGGAAAACCACATGGGCTGGACGCGCACGCTGCGGCTGCGGGTGGTGCATGCCCTGGGTTTCGAGACCGGGCTCATCCTCATCGTGATCCCGCTGGCCGCCTGGTGGCTGGACATCAGCCTCTGGCAGGCCTTTGTGCTGGATATCGCGCTGGTGCTCTTCTACCTGCCCTATGCCTTTTTCTACAACCTGGGCTACGACAAGGCGCGCGGCCCGGTCTTGCGCTGGCTGGCGCGGCGCGCCCGCTACGCCGGCGCCTGAATCCCCGCTACTCCAGGTGCGGATGGCGGTCGGCCAGCCGCTGGCGCTTCTCGCGCAGGGCCGCGATCCGGGCCTCCAGCTCGGCGATCTCCGCCTCCACATCGAGCAAGGCCTGCTCGATGTTGTCATAGGCCTCCAGCAGCAAGGCCTTGGCCTCATGCCGGCTCGAGGCATTGGGTGTGTCGCCACGCAAGGGCTTGTTGGCCGTCTCCGGCAGGAAGAACGCCGTCACCAGGCCGATGACGGCGGCCGCCATGAGATAAAAGGCCGGCATCATCAAGTTGTCGGTCGCCTCGACCAGCCAGGCCGACAGGGTCGGCGTCAGCCCCGCCACGATGATGGCCACATTGAAGGAGCTGGCCAGCGCGCTGTAGCGGATGCGCGTCGGAAACAGCGCCGGCAAGGTCGAGGCCATCACGCCCGTCATGCAATTGAGCAAGACGGCCAGGAAGAGCAGCCCCAGGAAAATCAGCCCCATGTTGTCGCTGCCGATCAGGCCGAAAGACGGAACGGCCAGCAGCAGCACGCCCAGGCTGCCGGCCAGCAGAAAGGGCCGGCGTCCGACTTTGTCGCTCATGAAGCCGACCACCGGCTGCACGAACAGCATGCCGATCATGACCACCACGATGATCAGCACCCCGTGGGATTCGGAATAGCCGAGGCTGCCGGACAGATAGGTGGGCATATAGGTCAGCAGCATGTAATAGGTGATGTTGGTCACCAGCACCATGCCGATGCAGATAAGCAGCGCGCGACGGTATTTGGAGAAGATCTCGCGGAACGAGATCGTCGGCTTGTCCTGCAGCGCGTCGCGGTCCTCCTGCTCCATTTTTTCGAGCTGCTGCGTGAAGGCCGGCGTCTCTTCGGCCGCATGACGCAGATAAAGCCCCAGCAGCCCCAGCGGCCCGGCCACGAAGAACGGCAGGCGCCACCCCCAGTCCAGGAAGGCCTCGTCGCCCAACAGCGATTGCAGGAGAACGACCAGGCCGGCGCCCAGCACGAAGCCGGCGATGGAACCGAAGTCCAGCCAGCTGCCCAGGAAGCCGCGCCGCCGGTCGGGCGCATACTCGGCCACGAAGACCGCCGCGCCGGTATATTCGCCGCCCACCGAAAACCCTTGCGCGAGCTTGCACAGCAATAGCAACAGCGGCGCCCACAGGCCGATGGCCGCGTAGGAGGGGATCAGCCCGATGCAGAACGTGCTGATCGCCATGATGATGATGGTCAGGGAGAGCACTTTCTGCCGGCCATAGCGGTCTCCCATCACGCCGAAGAACACGCCGCCCAGCGGCCGCACGAGAAAAGGCACGGAAAACGTGCCCAGCGCGGCGATGGTCTGCACCGCCGGCGCCGCGTCGGGGAAAAACACCTTGCCCAGCGCAAAGGCCACGAAGCCGTAGACGCCGAAATCGAACCACTCCATCGCATTGCCCAGGGCGGCGGCCGTCACCGCCTTCTTGAGCTTGCTGTTGTCGATGACCGTGATGTCGCCGATCTGCAAAGGACGCGCGTTCTGCGAGAGCTGCTCCGCCATGATGTCTCCTCGTGATGAGCGAAGAACAATGTCATGTACCCGGGCCTTTCTGCTCCATCATACGCGCCGCGCCGCCGCCGGCCCAATGGTCGAGAGGTCCACCACGCATTGGATACGGCCCGCCCTTCAGCGTCTTCCGTGACTGGGTCATCGGTGTGAAATGAGAGGCGCGCGCGGCCTGGCGGGTAGAAAACAAAAACCCCGCGGACATTGCGTCAGCGGGGTTTTGGGCATTCCAGCCATGCCGGACAAATTCTTGGCGGACAGAGGGGGATTCGAACCCCCGATACGCTTATCACGTATACACGCTTTCCAGGCGTGCGCCTTCAACCACTCGGCCACCTGTCCTGATTTGGGTCGCTTAAAGACGCAGCAAAAACCGTAATTTTCCGCTGCGTAAAACGCGAATCCGCGATTCTAGCAGAAATGCGCCGGCTTTGGCGTAGCGCCGCGATGCGCCGTCATGGCGCGGCCGCCTGGCGGGCCAGGCGCTCGGCCGCGGCGATGGCCTGGGCCAGGAAGGGGGAAGAGTCGCCGCGCCGCCAGCTGAGGATAACGGGCGAGGTAAAGGCCGGGGCGTCCACGGGCAGGCAGACGATGTCCGCACGGTTGGAGCGCTGGACGCTGGCCGGCACCAGGGTCAGGCCCAGGCCGGCGACGACCAGGCCCAGGGCGGTCTGCAGTTCGTTGGCTTCCTGGATGACGGTGGGCTGGTGGCCGGCGGCACGGAACAGGCCCAGGACGTGGTCGGCATAGTTGGGCCGGGGCCGGGCGGGGTAGAGCACGAAGGGCTGGGCGGCCAATTCGGCGACCGCCAGCTGCTTGCGTCCGGCCAGCGGGTGGCTGGGCGGCAGCGCGGCGACCAGGGGTTCTTCCATGAGGACGCGGCGTTCGATGGCGGGGTCGTCGAAGGGGATGCGGCCGATGCCCAGGTCGATGCGGCCGCTTTTGAGGGCTTCGATCTGGGGCAGCGTGGTCATTTCGCTCAAGCCGACCTCGACCTGGGCGTCGGCCTGGCGCAGGTAGCGGATAAGTTCGGGCACAAAGCCGTAGAGGGTGGACGGCACGAAGCCAATGCTGAACCAGCGCGCCGCCTGGGCGCCCAGGCGGCGCGTGCCGGCGACAATCTCGTCCAGGCGGGCGGTCAGCTGCAGGGATTGCTCGTGTAAAAAACGCCCGGCTTCGGTGAGCTTGAGGCCGCGGCTGCCGCGCTCGATCAGGGTGACGCCCAGTTCCTCTTCGAGCTGGCGGATCTGGCGCGACAGCGGCGGCTGGGCGATGTGCAGGAGGGCGGCCGCCCGGGTGAAGCTGCCTTCGCGCGCCACCGTCTGGAAATATCGCAGGTGTCGGAGTTCCATTCCCATACCTTAAAGGTATCGAAAGCAACCAATATAGTCTTGGACGCCTTGTTTTTCCATTGCGATACTTCAGGCTGGCTGTTTATCCGTCGTTTCAGGTATGAATTCTCCCACCATTGTGGCGATCGAGACCCTGCTGGTCGATCTGCCCACCATCCGCGCCCACCAGCTGGCCATGGCGGTCATGCAGAAGCAGACCATGGTCATCGTGCGGCTGCGCGCCAGCGACGATATCGAGGGCCTGGGCGAGGCGACGACCATAGGCGGGCTGGCCTATGGCGAGGAAAGCCCCGAGGGCATGAAACTGGCCATCGACACCTATCTGGCGCCCGCGCTGATCGGCCAGGACGCCAGCAACATCCACGGCGCCATGCGCCGCCTGGACAAGGTGGCGCGCGGCAACCGCTGCGCCAAGTCGGCGCTGGAGACCGCGCTGCTGGACGGCC
Source organism: Bordetella hinzii LMG 13501 (assembly GCF_001548475.1). GTDB lineage: Bacteria > Pseudomonadota > Gammaproteobacteria > Burkholderiales > Burkholderiaceae_B > Bordetella > Bordetella hinzii. The sequence goes on along the minus strand of NZ_LRUJ01000027.1, from coordinate 20,095 downwards.
AGGGCAAGCGCCTGGGCGTGCCGGTATCGGCGCTGCTGGGCGGCCAGGTGCGCGAGGCCCTGCCGGTGCTGTGGACGCTGGCCAGCGGCGATACCGCGCGCGACATCGAGGAAGCCGAGGCGCTGCTGGCCGCGCGCCGCCACGATACGTTCAAGCTGAAAGTGGGCCGCCGCGCGGTGGCCGAGGACGTGCGCCATGTGTCGCGCATCAAGCAAGCGCTGGGCGACCGGGCCCGGGTGACGGTGGACGTCAACCAGGCCTGGAACGAGGCCGAGGCGGCCGGCGCCATCGCGCGCCTGGAGGCGGCTGGCGTGGACCTGATCGAACAGCCCATCGCGCGTGAAAACCGCGCCGGCATGGCGCGCCTGGCGGCGCGCTTCGTGGTGCCCATCATGGCCGACGAGGCCGTGGCCACACCGGACGATGCGCTGGAGCTTGCGCGCCTGGGCGCGGCTGACGTGCTGGCGCTGAAGATCGCCAAGTCGGGCGGCCTGTACGGCGTGACGCGCTGCGCCGCCGTGGGCGATGCCGCCGGCATGGCGCTGTACGGCGGCACCATGCTCGAGGGATCCATCGGTTCGGTGGCCTCGGCGCATGCCTTTAGCGCCCTGCCGACCCTGGCCTGGGGCACGGAGCTGTTCGGACCGCTGCTGCTCAAGGACGACATCGTGGCCACGCCGCCGCGCTATGAGAATTTCGCCATGCATCTGCCGCCCGGCCCCGGCCTGGGCCTGACGCTGGACGAGGACAAGCTGGCCTTCTACCGGCGCGGCTGACACCAGCGGCCCACCGCTGACGACAAAGACACAGGAGACTCATCATGCGTATTACCCAAGCCTTCGCGCGCGCCGCGCTGGCCGCCACCTGCCTGCTGGGCGCCGCCGGCGCCCAGGCCAGCGGCTACCCCGACCATCCCATCAAATGGGTCGTGCCCTTCCCGCCCGGCGGCGCCATGGACGCCATCGCCCGCACCCTGGGCGAATCCATGGGCCGCGCCCTGAACACCAGCTTCATCGTGGAGAACCGCGCCGGGGCGGGCGGTAATATCGGCGCCATGGCGGTGTCGCGCTCGGCGCCCGACGGCTACACTATCATGATCGCGGCCAACGGCATGGCGGTGAATCCGGCGCTGTACGGCGACATGGGTTATGACCCGCAGAAGGATTTCGCGCCCATTTCGCTTTTGGCCGTGGTCCCCAATGTGCTGGTGACCAATCCGGCGCGCAATACGGCCGCCAGCGTGGCCGATGTGATCGCGCAGGCCAAGGCCAAGCCCGGCCATTACACCTTCGCCTCGGCGGGCGTGGGCACTTCCATCCACCTGGCCGGAGAGCTTTTTGTCTCCATGACCCAGGTGGACATGCTGCATGTTCCCTACAAGGGCAGCGGCCCGGCCATGGCCGATCTGCTGGGCGGACAGGTGGACTATATGTTCGACAGCATCACCTCGGCCAAGCCGCATATCCTGTCGGGCAAACTCAAGGCCCTGGCCGTCACGACCAGCAAGCGCTCCTCGGCCCTGCCGGATGTGCCGACGGTGGCCGAAGCCGGCGTGCCCGGCTATGAGCTGATGCCCTGGTTCGGCGCCTTCGCGCCGGCCGGCACGCCGCCGGAGATCGTGCAAAAGCTCAATGAGGCCATGCGCCAGGCCATGGCCGACCCCAAGGTGCGCGGCACGCTGGACTCCATCGGCGCCGAGCCCATCGGCAGCAGCCCCGAGGCCTTGCGCGACCATCTGGCCAAGGAAACCACGCTGTGGGCCCGGCTGGTCAAGGAACGCAACATCAAGATCCAGTAAGCGCCGTCAGGGCTGGGGCGCGGCCGGGTGTTCCGCCTGGCCGGGCTCGCCCGGCAGGAGCGTCACCATGGCCGCCGTGCAGGCGGCGATGAGCGCCATCACCAGCAGCAGCGTCGTGAAGCCGGCCTGCTTGACCACCGGCCCCAACAGCCAGACCGCCAGCGAACTCACCCCGAAAGACACCGTCAGGCGCATGCCCGCCACGCGGGAGCGGCTGCGGTCGTCCACGTAGCGCACGATCATGGCGTCGGTGAACGGGATGGCGCCGAAGATGAAGATCATCGCGCACAAGAGCGCGGCGTAAAGCGCCCATCCCTGGGCCCAGGCCGCCCACAGCAGCAAGGGCACCTGGACCAGGACGATCATCAGGTACAGCGACTTCAGGGCCACGCGGTCGATCAGGCGGCCCACGACTACCTGAGCCAGCGACGCCACGACATAGATGGCCGCCAGCAGCGCGCCCAGCGCGACCGGGTCCTCGACCACGCCCTGAAGGCGTTCGTCGAGCAATTGCGCATTGCCATTGGTCGTGAAGTTGAACAGCAGGCTGCCCGTGACCGCCGCGGCCGTCATGACCGCGAAGGCGCGCGCCAGCGCGCGCGGCGATAGGGTCACGGCCGCGCGGCTCTTGCGGCGCGCCGGCGCTTCGGTTTCCCGCGGGCAGACCCATATGAAGAGCAGGCCGCAGGCCAGCGCAAACAGCCCGGGCAGCGCGAAGGCCGCGCGCCAGCCCAGGGTCTTGACGAGATAACCCGTGACCAGCGCGGCGACCGCCACGCCCAGGTTGCCAGCCAGCCCGTTGATGCCGATGACCGCGCCGGGCCTGGGCGCGTGCTGCACGATCATGGGAATGCCGACCGGATGGTAGATGGAGGCGAACAGGCCCACCAGGGCCAGCCCCCCCGCCAGCTGCCAGGCATCGCGGGCCAGCGCGCACAGCAGCGCCGAGGCGCCGATGCCGAAGAAGAACAGCAGCATCATGCGCCGCCGCCCCCACAGATCGCCCAGCCGGCCCGAGGGCCAGGAGCCGATGCCGAACAGGAAAAACGCCGTCACGCCATAAGGCATCAGGTCTTCCCAACGCGAAAAACCGAAATCGGCCGCGATGGTCGCCACCGCCGCGGCAAAGATCAGCAGGAACATGTGGTCGATGGCGTGGGCGACGTTCAGCAGCAACGTGACGGGACGGGCATGGGGACGCGGAGTATCGGTGGCGGACATATCAGGAGGCCATGGACAGGAGGTCGCCGCCAGTGTGCCCAGAAGCGGCTATTCTGTCTCTCTTGGTTTTGACGAAAACTATCGTGAAATGGACAACCGGCCGCCCACCGCTCCCATCATCCGTGTCGGCTACCCGGACGCGCCGGGCGTGGTCACCCGCCGCCGGGAGATGGCGGCGGATTTCCATATCGAACCGCATTGGCACGAGCGCGCCCAGCTGCTCTATGCCTCCCATGGGGTGATGCGCGTGTCCACGCCGCGCCGACTGTGGCTGGTGCCGCCCACGCGCGCGCTCTGGATTCCCGCCCGCGTCGTGCACGAGATCCGCATGGGCACGGCCGTGGACATGCGCTCGCTCTATATCGACGCCAGCCTGCTGCCGGGCATGCCCGCGGACTGCGCCGTGCTCGAAGTCACGCCGCTGATGCGCGAGCTGGTGGTGCGCGTCTCGGAGACCCCGCCGCGCGGCGGGCCGGACCACGAGCTGCTCAGCGCCCTGCTGCTCAAGGAGCTGTCGCGGCTGCCGCCGCGCGGCTTTGATCTGCCCCTGCCGGAAAGCGCCAGCCTGCGGGCGCTATGCGAGGCCCTGCTGGCCGATCCCAGCCTGGGGCCCTCGCCGGACCAGGCGGCCGCGCGCCTGGGTGTCAGCGCGCGCACTCTCTATCGGCGCTTTCTGGAAGAAACCGGCCTGAGCTATGTGCGCTGGGCGCAGCAGGCCCGGCTGCTGGAGGCGGTCAGGCGGCTGGCCGAAGGCCAGCCCGTCACCACGGTGGCGCTGGACCTGGGCTACCAAAGCCCCAGCGCCTTTACCGCGATGTTCCGCCGCCAGCTGGGGCGCCCGCCGCGCCGGTGGCGCTAGGGCTCGATCTGCCGGTAGGACAGCACCGTGCCGTCGGGCGTGGTCTCTTCCAGCCTGACCCGGAATCCCCACAGCCGGCCAAGATGTTTCATGACCTGGTCGGCCTCGTCGCCGTCCAGGGGCCGTCCGCGGCTTTGCTGGTGCCTCAGCACCAGGGCGCGATCCGATTCGCGCTGATAGCGCACCACCTGGATGTCCGGCACCTGGTTGTCGCGGTTGTGCTGGGCGGCCAGCAGCTTGCGTATCTCGCGATAGCCTTCGTCGTCGTGGATGGCCGCGACCTCCAGCTTGGGATTGGCCATATGGTCGGCGATCGCGAAGAAGCGGAATTCGCGTATCAGGCGCGGCGACAGATATTGCGAAATGAAGGACTCGTCCTTGAAGTTGCGCATGGCGAAGTCCAGGGTCTTGAGCCAATCCGACCCCGCGATGTCCGGGAACCACTTGCGGTCTTCGTCGCTGGGCGACTCGCAGATGCGGCGGATGTCGCTCATCATGGCAAAGCCCAGGGCATACGGATTGATGCCGCCATACCCCCGCTCATCGAAGCCGCGCTGGCTCACCACATTGGTGTGGCTCTGCAAGACCTCGATCATGAAACCGTCGGTCACCATGCGCAGCTGGTGCAGGCGGTTGAGCAAGGTGTAGTGCCAGAAGGTGGCCCAGCCTTCGTTCATGACCTTGGTCTGGGTCTGCGGATAGAAGTACTGCGACACCTTGCGCACAATGCGCACCAGCTCTTTCTGCCAGGGCTCCAGCCTGGGCGAGTACTTCTCGATGAAATAGAGCAGGTTTTCTTCAGGCTCGGGCGGGAAGACGCTGCGCTTCTGGGTCTCGGGCGCGGCCTCCACGCGCGGCAGTGTGCGCCAGAGATCGTTGTACTGCAGGCGCGCGTGTTCGGCGCGCTCGGCCTGGCGCTGGGCCTCTTCGCGCAGCGAGATGGGCGGCGGACGCTTGTAGCGGTCCACGCCGTGCAGGCTGAGCGCGTGGCAGGAGTCCAGGATGGCCTCGACGGCCTCGATGCCATAGCGCTCTTCGCAGTCCATCACGTACTTGCGCGCGAACACCAGGTAATCGAGCACGCCGTCGGCGTCGGTCCATTGCCGGAAAAGATAATTGCCCTTGAAGAAGGAGTTGTGCCCATAGCAGGCATGCGCGATCACCAGCGCCTGCATCGCCATGGAGTTCTCTTCCATCAGGTAGGAGATGCAAGGATTGGAATTGATGACGATCTCATAGGCCAGGCCCTGCATGCCCTTGCGGTAATACTGTTCGTTGCGGATGAATTCCTTGCCATACGACCAATGCGGATAACCGATGGGCAGGCCGGCCGAGGCATAGGCGTCCAGCATCTGCTCGGAGGTGATGACCTCGATCTGGTTGGGGTAGGTATCCAGGCCATAGTCGCGCGCGATGGCGCTGATGGCATCGTCATAACGCTGCAGGAGCTCGAAGGTCCAGTCCGAGCCCTCGGAAAGCGGGACGCCCACTTCCCGTTCGGTGGCGATCGCGTTCATGCGGCCTCCTTCTTGAACAGCTCGTGGAAGACCGGGAAGATCTCGCTGCGCTGGCTGATGCGGCGCATGGCGAAATGCGGCGCGGCTTCCTGTTCGTACTCCGCCCAGAGGCTGCTCTTGCGCGCCTCCGGCGAGTCCGGCACCTCGATATAGGCAAAGTAGCGCGTGGCCGGCAGCAGGTTCTCGGCCAGGAAACGCGCGCTTTTGCCCGCGTCGGCGCCGAAAGAATCGCCGTCGCTGGCCTGGGCCGCGTAGACATTCCAGGCCGACGGCGGATAGCGCTTCTGCACGATCTCGTGCATCAGCTCCAAGGCCGACAGCACGATGGTGCCGCCGCTCTTGGGGTCGTAGAAAAAGGCCTGCTCATCCACCTCCTCGGCATTGTCGGTGTGCCGGATGAACACCACCTCCACTTTCTCGTACTTGCGCGACAGGAATAGATACAGCAGCGTGAAGAAGCGCTTGGCCAGGTCTTTCTTGCCTTCGTCCATGGACCCGGAGACGTCCATGAGGCAGAACATCACCGCGCGCGCCACCGGCGTGACGACCGGCACGCGGTTGCGGTAGCGCAGGTCCAGGTCATCCAGGAAGGGCACGCGCGCGGCATGCCGGCGGCACTCCTCCAGCGCCGCGCGCAGCGCGGCGAGCTCTTCATCGTCCGCCTTGCGCGCGATGGCCTCTTCCAGCTTGAGCTCGGCCTCCTCGACATCGTTGCGGGCGTTCAGGCCCAGGGCCACGCGGCGCGACAGCGAAGCCCTCAGGGTCCGGTTGACCGACAGCAGGCTGGGCGAGCCCGTGGTGGTATAGCCCGCGCGCTGCCACTTCTTCTGCGACACATCGCCCAATTGCGTGCGCACCAGATGCGGCAACTCCAGGTCGTCAAAGAAGAGGTGCAGGAACTCCGCCCGCGAGAGGCTGAAGGTGAACTGGTCCACCGATTCGCCCTCGCCCGGCTCGGAACCTCCCTCGCCCTCGCCGCCTTGCGGGCGGTCGATGGTGTCACCCTTGGCGAACTCCCGGTTGCCCGGGTGCACGATCTCGCGGTCTCCGCCAGGGCCATGGCGGAAATGCGGCTCGGAGATGTCGCGGGCGGGCAGGTTGATCTCCGCGCCCTGGTCCATGTCCGAGATCGAGCGTTCGCGGACCATATCCTGTACTGCCTTGCGGATCTGGTCTTTATAGCGCCGCAGGAAGCGCTCGCGATTCACCGCGCTTTTGTTGCGGCCGTTCAGGCGACGATCAATGAGCGAATTCATGATCCACCTCTACTCAGGACGACTTCCTCACCCGCAGATACCACTCGCAAAGCAGTCGGACCTGTTTCTCGGTGTAGCCCTTGTCGACCATGCGGTCGACAAAGCTCTGGTGCTTGCTCCGGTCCTCGGCCGAAGCCTTGGCGTTGAACGAGATGACGGGCAGCAGATCCTCGGTGTTGGAGAACATCTTCTTCTCGATCACCTCGCGCAGCTTCTCGTAGCTGGTCCACGTCGGGTTGCGTCCGCCGTTGTTGGCGCGGGCGCGCAACACGAAATTGACGATCTCGTTGCGGAAGTCCTTGGGATTGGCGATGCCCGCGGGCTTCTCGATCTTCTCGAGTTCGTCGTTGAGCGCGCTGCGGTCGAAGCTCTCGCCGGTTTCCGGATCGCGGAACTCCTCGTCCTGTATCCAGCAATCGGCGAAGGTGACGTAGCGGTCGAAGATGTTCTGCCCGTACTCGGAGTACGACTCGAGATAGGCGGTCTGGATTTCCTTGCCGATGAACTCCGCATAGCGCGGCGCCAGATAGCCCTTGATGAACTCCAGGTAGCGGCGGCGCACTTCCTCGGGGAAATCCTCGCGGGCGATGCGCTGCTCCAGCACATACATCAGGTGCACGGGGTTGGCGGCCACCTCGGTCTGGTCGTGGTTGAAGACGCTGGAGAGGATTTTGTACGCAAAGCGCGTCGACACGCCGTTCATGCCCTCATCGGTGCCGGCGTAGTCCTTGTACTCCTGCAGGGCCTTGGCCTTGGGGTCCACATCCTTCAGGGTCTCGCCGTCATAGACGCGCATCTTGGAATAGATGCTGGAGTTCTCGGGCTCCTTCAGGCGCGTGAGCACCGAGAACTGCGCCATCATGTCCAGCGTGCCCGGCGCGCAAGGCGCCTTGGACAGCGAGCTGTTGCGCAGCAGTTTCTCGTAGATGTGGACCTCTTCCGTGACCTGCAGGCAATAAGGCACCTTGACGATATAGATGCGGTCGAGGAAGGCCTCGTTGTGCTTGTTGTTGCGGAAGGTCTGCCACTCGGATTCGTTCGAGTGCGCCAGGATGGTCCCATTGAAGGGGATGGCCGAGAATCCCTCGGTCCCCTTGAAGTTGCCCTCCTGGGTGGCGGTCAAGAGCGGATGCAGCATCTTGATCGGCGCCTTGAACATTTCGACGAACTCCAGCAGGCCCTGGTTGGCCAGGCACAGGCCGCCCGAATAGCTATAGGCGTCCGGATCATCCTGCGAGTAGCGATCGAGCTTGCGGATATCGACCTTGCCCACCAGCGAGGAGATATCCTGGTTGTTCTCGTCGCCCGGCTCGGTCTTGGCGATGGCGACCTGGCGCAGCACCGACGGATTGACGCGGACCACGCGGAACTGCGAAATATCGCCGTCGAACTCCTTCAGCCGCTTGACGGCCCATGGCGACATGATGCCGTTCAGGTAGCGCCTGGGGATGTTGTATTCCTTCTCGAGCGTCTCGCCGAAGCGTTCGGGATTGAACAGCCCCAGCGGCGACTCGTTGACGGGAGAGCCTTTCAGGGCATAGATGGGATAAGCCTCCATCAGCGCTTTCAGGCGCTCGGCGATGGATGATTTGCCGCCGCCTACCGGGCCCAGCAGATAGAGTATCTGCTTGCGCTCCTCCAGCCCCTGCGCGGCATGCTTGAAGAAAGAGACGATCTGGTCGATCACCTCCTCCATGCCGTAGAACTCCTTGAATGCCGGATAGCGCCGGATCATTCGGTTGGAGAACAGGCGCGACAGGCGCGGATCATTGCGCGTATCGACAAGTTCCGGCTCGCCTATGGCGGCGAGCATGCGCTCGGCCGGGCTGGCATAGGCCATGGGATCCTGCCTGGCCAGTGTCAGATACTCTTCAAGCGAGAGTTCTGTTTCCTGGTCACGCGCATACTGCGACTTGAAGCCTTCGAGGATGCTATGCACGGCAAACCCTCCTACAGTACTTAGAGCACGGGTCCAAAACACGGGTCCGTATGACCATTGTGTTCCTCCTATACCCGCCTCGCCAGTCCTTATTGCGATCGCACAACACACATTATGTAGTCGTCGTACTTTCACCACACACAATAGGCAGGACCGAAGGCGCCCGTTTTGTTTAGGCCCCTATTGCCCGCAACAAGTTCCGCGCGCCGTTCATCCGCATGAAAAAAAGCCGTGGCAGCAATAGCAGCCACGGCTTTCGAGTGCTAACAATTACACGCGGATTCGCGATCACGCGGAACCCGTTACATCGGCATAAGCATATGAGCGGATGTTGCCGCCCGCGCGCTACAGCCAGGCCGGCGCGCGTCCTTCCACCGCGCCCGAGGCGCTCAGCATGCGCTCGACATAGCGCGCGATCATGTCGATCTCGAGATTGACCTTGTCGCCGGCCTTGACGTTGCGCAGCGTCGTCACGGCCTGGGTATGCGGGATGATGTTGATGCTGATCTCGCAACCATCCGCGGTGTCCTCGACCCGATTGACCGTCAAGCTGATGCCATTGACCGTGATCGAACCCTTGTAGGCGAGAAAGCGCGCCAGCGCCTTGGGCACCGCGATCACCAGTTCGCGCGATTCGCCCACATCGGAAAACCGCAGGATCTCGCCCAGGCCGTCCACATGGCCGGACACGAGGTGCCCGCCCAGCTTGTCGCCCAGGCCCAGGGATTTCTCGAGATTGACCTCGCCTTCGCGCGAAAGCCCGACCGTGCGGTTCAGGCTTTCGCGCGAAACATCGACCTCGAAGCCCCGCGCCGACAGCCCGATGACCGTCATGCAAGCGCCCTGCACCGCGATGGAGTCGCCGATGGCGACATCTTCCAGCCCGAGGTCGCCGGCATCGATGCTCAGGCGCACGCCGGCATCCTCGCCGGACAGTGGCTTGACCGACACGATGCGGCCCACGGCCGCGACCAAACCCGTAAACATGCGATTTCTCCCAGATAAGACTATTTTTCTGACGCGCGGCGCGCGCTGGCCAGCAGCGCCAGCCAGCGCGACGGATCGCGCGCCTGCAGGCGGACATCCTCGCCCACCCGCGCCAGATCGGTAAAACGGAAGCGGCGCGCGGCGTCCAGATGCTCCAGCAGGGGCATCTGCACCATGCCGGCGGCATCACCCAGCATCACCGGCGCCAGATAGACCAGCAATTCATCCACACAATCGGCCGCCAGCAAGGCCCCCGACAGGCCGGCGCCGGCCTCCACATGGACCTCATTGCACTCATGCGCGCCCAGCCAGCGCATCATGGCCGGCAGGTCCACGCGCTGCCCACCCGCATCGGGCAGGCAGACGACCTCGACATTCTTGTCGGCCAGGCGGGCCGCCTTGGCCGCGTCCTCGCGTGCCGTGAACACCCAGGCCGGCGTGCCGTCGAACAGGCGCGCATCCTCGGGCACGCGAAACTGCCCGTCGACCACGGCCCTGCGCGGCTGGCGCGGCGTCCGGACCGCCCGAACATTCAGCTGCGGATCGTCCTTGAGCACCGTGCCCATGCCCGTGAGCACCAGGTCGGCGCGCGCGCGCCAGGCATGGCCGTCAGCGCGGGCGGCCTCGCCCGTGATCCATTGCGACACCCCATTATGCAGGGCGCTGCGGCCATCCAGCGAGGCAGCCAGCTTCAGCCACAGCCAAGGCGTGCCCCGGCTCATGCGCGCCACGAAGCCGGCGTTCAAGGCCAGGGCCTCGTTTTCGCAGACGCCGGCGCTCACGGCGATGCCGGCGGCGCGCAGGCGCGCAAAGCCCTGGCCCGCCACGCGCGGATTGGGGTCGCCCAGGGCCACGACCACGCGCGCGGGCGCCGCGGCCAGCAGGGCGTCAACGCATGGCGGCGTGCGGCCGAAGTGGCTGCAGGGCTCCAGCGTGACATAGACCGTTGATCCCGCCGGATCGTGGCCGGCGGCCTGCGCGGCGCGCAGGGCCATGATTTCGGCATGCGGGCCGCCAGGCGGCTGGGTCGCCCCTTCTCCCAATATCCGCCCGTCGCGCACGATGACGCAGCCGACGCGCGGATTGGGCGTGGTGGTATAGAGCACGCCCTGGGCAAGTTCCAGGGCGCGCCGCATCCAGAGAATGTCTTGGGGCTCGCTCATGGCAACGATTGTATCCGCCCCCTTGGACGCCCGCCCCGGCCCGGCCGGCCGCCGTCCGGAATCGCATTATGATGTCCGTTTCGGGCCTATCCTGGTCCCGCGCCGGGCTCGCCAGGCCGGCGGCCGGGCGCGCAGAATAGCGTCGTTTCCCTACTCTGGTTCCTATCATCATGAAGACAGCGCTTCTCCTCATCGACGCCCAGGAGTCCTTCCGCCAACGTCCGTTTTGGGACGTCAGCGAGCTGCCGGCCTTCGTCCGCAACACCCAGGGCCTGATCGATGCCGCCCAGGCGCGCGGCATCCCGCTGCTGCAGGTTTTCCATATCACCGAGAGCAATCCGCAATCGCCCTTCGCGCTGGCCTCCGGCCACGTGCGCACGCTCGAAGAGCTGAACGTGGCGCCCACCGCGGTGTTCCACAAGACGGTGCATTCCTCCTTGTTTGCGCGCGCGGCCGACGGCAGCACGCTGCAATCCTGGCTGGAGCAGCATGGCATCGAGCAAGTGATCGTGACCGGCATCCGCACCGAGCAATGCTGCGAGACCACGGCGCGCCACGCTTCGGACAGCGGCTATAAGGTGCGCTTTGTCACCGACGCCACCCTGACTTTCGCCATGCAAAGCCCGGCTGGCAAGCACTACACTCCGGCCGAAATCCGCGATTGCACCGAGCTGGTGCTGGCCGGACGCTTCGCCCAGATCGTGCCGGCCGCCCAGGCCCTGGACGACTGATGCAGGCCACGCCGGTCTATTTCGTGGTCCAGGAGGGCATGGTCCTGCTGGACCTGGCCGGCCCCGCCGAGGCCCTGCGCATCGCCAATCGATTCGTGCCGGGCCGCTATCAGCTGCATTACTGCGGCCCGCAAGAAGAAGTGGAAAGTGGCCTGCAAGGCCTGTATCTGTCTCGGCTGGCGCCGCTGCCCGAGCGCCTGCCGGCCCATGCCCTGGTCGTGGTCAGCGGCCTGGTCGGCTCCGAATACGCGCTGGACCGCCCCGACCGCCGCGCCCTCATCGACTGGCTGGCGCGCCGCGCGCCGGCCGACGGCTTTGACATCATGTCGGTCTGCGCCGGCGCCCTGATGCTGGCCGCCGCCGGCCTGCTCGCCGGCCGCGACTGCACCAGCCACCACAGCTGCCTGGATGCGCTGCGCGCCATGGCGCCCGATGCCCGGGTGCTCGAAAACCGCATCTTCGTCGAATCGGCCGGGGTATGGACCAGCGCCGGCATCACCGCCGGCATCGACCTGGCCCTCTACCTCGTGGCGCGTGACTGCGGCCCGCGCGTGGCCAGCGCCGTGGCGCGCGAAATGGTGGTATACATGCGCCGCGCCGGCAGCGACGCGGCGCTCTCGCCTTGGCTGGATCACCGCAACCACCTGCACCCCGGCGTGCACCGGGTGCAGGATGCCGTCCTGCGCAACCCGGCCGCGGACTGGTCGGCCCAGGCCCTGGCGGACCAGGCGCATACCAGCGCCCGCCACCTCAACCGCCTGTTCGCCGAACATGCGGGCTGCACGCCGATGGATTATCTCTACCAAGTGCGCCTGGCCCTGGCCAAGGAATTGCTGCGCGAGACCCGCCTGGATCTGGAGCGCGTGGCCGAACGCGCCGGTTTCGGCTCGGCCCATCACATGCGGCGCGTCTGGCGCCGCTACGAAAAACAGCCGCCCAGCGCCTTGCGCGCCGGGGCCTGATCCTTCACTCCTTGCGCAGCTTGCCGCTGGAGGGCCGCAGCGGCCCTTGCATCTCACGGATGGCTTCGACAAACTCGCCGATATCCTCGAAGCTCTTGTAGACCGAGGCAAAGCGCACATAGGCCACCTTGTCCAGGCGCTTGAGTTCGTTCATGACCAGCTCGCCGATGTGTTCGCTGGGCACTTCGCGCGCGCCGCTGGCCAGCAAGGTGTCCTCGATGCGCGCCACGGCGCCATCGACCTCCTCGGTGCTTACCGGCCGCTTGCGCAAGGCGAGGGCCAGGCTGCCGCGCAGCTTGGCCGCGTCGTACTCGCTGCGGCTGCCATCACGCTTGACCACGGTGGGCATGGCCAGCTCGACACGCTCATAGGTGGTGAAGCGTTTATCACAGGACAGGCAGCGCCTGCGCCGCCGTATGGTGTCGCCCTCTTCGGACACCCGGCTATCGACCACCTGGGTATCCGCATTTCCGCAAAATGGGCACCTCATCTCGCTCCCCCGTGCCTGTAATCGCAATATTGTAATGACAGCTTCCTGCACGACGCGCCGATAGGGGACATTTGTTGCGCCGGGTGCACAAATACATCACAAATACATACCCACGCCGCTCGCTGCCTGCCCCCCACCCGCCATAGTCCAGGTGGCTGGGTCTCGCAGCACGCCCGTTGGGGTGCCTGGCGCCACCTGCCCCGCCTTCAAAAAAAACGGGCCCCGATCACGGGGCCCGTTGCCTGGCAGTGCCCGGATTACTTGGCGCTGTAGACGGGCAGGCGCGAGGTCAGCTCGTTGACCTTGGCGCGCACGGTGGCGATATTGGCCTCGTCGCGCGGGTTTTCCAGCACGTCGGCGATCAGGTTGGCGGTCAGTTCGGCCTCGGCTTCCTTGAAGCCGCGGGTCGTCATGGCCGGGGTGCCCAGGCGGATGCCGCTGGTCACGAAGGGCTTTTCCGGATCGTTGGGGATGGCGTTCTTGTTGACCGTGATGTGGGCCTGGCCCAGGACGGCCTCGGCTTCCTTGCCGGTGATGCCCTTGGCGCGCAGGTCGACCAGCATGACGTGGCTCTCGGTGCGGCCGGACACGATGCGCAGGCCGCGCTTGACCAGGGTTTCGGCCAGCACCTTGGCGTTCTTGACGACCTGGGCGGCGTAGTCCTTGAACTCGGGCGACAGCGCTTCCTTGAAGGCCACGGCCTTGGCGGCGATGACGTGCTCCAGCGGGCCGCCCTGGATGCCGGGGAAGATGGCCGAATTGACGGCCTTCTCGAACTCGGCCTTCATCATGATGACGCCGCCGCGCGGGCCGCGCAGCGACTTGTGCGTGGTCGAGGTGACGAAATCGGCGTGCGGCACCGGGTTGGGGTATTGGCCGCCGGCCACCAGGCCCGCATAGTGGGCGATGTCCACCATGAACAGGGCGCCGTTGTCATGGGCGATACGGGCCATGCGCTCGAAATCGATATGCAGCGAATACGCCGAGGCGCCCGCCACGATCAGTTTGGGCTTGTGCTCCTTGGCCAGCGCCTCGACCTGGGCATAGTTCAGGACTTCGTTTTCGTCCAGGCCATAGGGCAGGAAGTTGTACAGCTTGCCCGAGGCGTTGACCGAAGCGCCGTGCGTGAGGTGGCCGCCTTCGGCCAGGCTCATGCCCAGGACGGTGTCACCCGGCTTGAGGACGGCCATGTAGACGCCCTGGTTGGCCTGCGAGCCCGAGTTGGGCTGCACATTGGCGGCTTCGGCGCCGAAGATCTGCTTGAGGCGGTCGATCGCCAGCTGCTCGACGATGTCCACGTACTCGCAACCGCCGTAGTAACGCTTGCCCGGATAGCCTTCGGCGTACTTGTTGGTCAGCTGGGTGCCCTGCGCCTGCATGACGGCCGGGCTGGCGTAGTTTTCGGAGGCGATCAGCTCAATGTGCTGCTCTTGGCGTTCGTCTTCTTTCTGGATGGCGGCCCAAAGATCGGGGTCCACCTTGTCGAGGGTGAGCTTGCGGTCGAACATGGAGGGAGGTTCCTGGAACGGAGAAAGGGCAAAAAGAATGCCGCTAGTGTACCCCGTCCGGGACGCCCGCCCCGGCCCGGATGGGGGCAAAAAGCGGTAATCCGTTGGCAAAAACCGCCAATCCGCCGTTTACTGGAAAACGGCTCATGCGAGCCATGAGCCCGGCTCATGTCGGCCGGCGCCGGGGCGCCGGCCGACATGCCTTCAGGACGCCGAAGTGGCGCCGATCTGGCGCGGCGCCAGCGCGGGATTGAGCGTGTAGGTGCCCGTGACCGAGGCCTGGGCCAGCACATGGCCCTGCATGGCCTTGAGCACGTCGGGGCCGGTGAACTTGCCCTGCACGTCCAGCTTGGCCACATCCAGCGCGTAGAGCGTGAAGACGTAGTGATGCACGATGGCGTCGTTCCAGGGCGGGCAAGGGCCGTCGTAGCCGAAATAATCGCCGCTCATGTCGCGGTCGGCGGCAAACCAGCCGGTGTAGTCGTTCAGGCCCTGGCGCGCCTCGTTGGGCGCCAGCGGCCCGCCCTTGCCGCGCGGCGTGATGCCATTGGAAAACGCGCCTTCCTGGATTTCGCGCAGCTCGGGGGACAGATCAATCAGGACCCAGTGGAAGAAGTCCACGCGCGGCAGCGAGGCGGGCACCTCGCGGCCGTCCTGGTTGACATCATCGGGCTTGGACGGCACGTCCGGGTCATGGCACAGCAGGGCGAAGGACTTCGTTCCTTCGGGAACGTCGTCCCACGAGAACTGCGGGTTGAAATTGTCGGCCAGGGCAATCCGGGATTGCGGGTCTATCCTGCCGAAGGCGTAGCGCTCGGGGATGGACTCATTGTCGGCAAAAGACAGGCTCGCGAGTTTCATGGTCGTGCTCCTTAATAAAACCGCTGGCGCCAGGCCAGTCACGCCACCAAGTTAACACGCGCGAACTTCCGTTTGCCGACTTGGAGCACATACGAACCCGGCGGCAATTGCAACGATCTGTCTTCGACCTTGCCGCCGTCGATCTTGACCCCGCCCTGCTCCACGGCGCGCTGCGCCTCGGAACTGGAGGCGCACAGCCCGGCTTCGCGCAGCACGCGCAGGATGCCCATGGGCGCGCCCGGCAGCTGGACCTCCGGGATATCGTCCGGGATGGCGCCATCGCGGAAGCGCGCCTCGAAGTTGGCCAGCGCCTGCTCGGCGTCCTTCTGGCTGTGGAAGCGCGCGATGATCTCCTGGGCCAGCAAGACCTTGGCGTCGCGCGGATTGCGGCCGGCGTCGACCTCGGCCTTCAGGGCGGCGATGTCCTCCAGCGAGCGGAAGGACAGCAACTCGAAATAACGCCACATCAAGGTGTCCGAGATCGACATCAGCTTGCCGAACATGGAGTCGGGCGCCTCGGAAATGCCGATGTAATTGCCCTTGGACTTGGACATCTTCTCGACGCCATCGGTCCCCACCAGCAGCGGCATGGTCAGGATGCACTGTGGCTCCTGGCCGTATTCCTTCTGCAGTTCGCGGCCCACCAGCAGGTTGAACTTCTGGTCGGTGCCGCCCAGCTCCAGGTCGGCCTTGAGCGCGACCGAGTCGTAGCCCTGCATCAGAGGGTAGAGGAACTCGTGCACGGCGATGGGCACGCCGGTCTTGAAGCGGCGGGTGAAGTCCTCGCGCTCCATCATGCGCGCCACCGTGTAGCGCGACGCCAGCTGGATCATGCCGCGCGCGCCCAGGGGATCGCACCATTCGGAGTTGTAGCGGATCTCGGTGCGGGCCGGGTCCAGCACCAGGCTGGCCTGGGCGTAATAGGTCTGGGCGTTGTGCTCGATCTGCTCGCGCGTGAGCGGCGGACGGGTGGAATTGCGGCCGCTGGGATCGCCGATGGTCGAGGTGAAGTCGCCGATCAGGAAAATGACCGAATGGCCCAGGTCCTGCAACTGGCGCATCTTGTTCAGCACCACGGTATGGCCGAGATGGATGTCCGGCGCGGTCGGGTCCAGGCCCAGCTTGATGCGCAAGGGCACTCCGGTGGCGCGGCTGCGCGCCAGCTTGCGGGCGAACTCGGACTCCACCAGGAGTTCATCGCAGCCGCGGCGCGCCACGCGCAGATCTGCTTCAACTTCGGGAGTGATGGGAAACTCGGCTTGCGACATGATGATGAGCCCCGGAAGACGGGAGTTAAGCGAGAAAAAGGTGTAAAAACTGTAGAAATCTGTCGAAAATTCTAGCTTATTCGGCTAGGATACTGCCCTAATCATACGCAACTGTCATATTCGTGACGGTTGACGTCCCTGCTAGCCGCACGTTCTTCCAAAGTCAGTCCACGATACCGCCGCCTCGGCGCAGCCCACCTTCGGCCCACAGGCCGACAGGGGGATAGCCGAGGTCAGGCGTTATTTGTGCATTTGTACCCATCTAAGGTCCGCCCAATGAATCGAGGCTTCAACAGTCTGGTGCGTAGCCTGAGCCGCAAGGTTGCCGCCCTGTTCGCCCCCGCCGTCGAACCCGGCGCTTCCCGTGGTGGCGCTCTTGTCCGCCGCACCCTGGTTGTCTCCGCCCTTGGCCTGTTTGCCGGCGCCGCCGCGCTGGGCATGGTGCAGCAGCCCGACCGCACCGAGCTCCCCCCCCTGCGCCTGATCAACAGCGAACTGCCGCTCGAACCCGGCCAGATGCAGGTCAGCGCCAGCGCCCCCGCTCCCTACATCAGCGAAACCCGTATCCGCTCCGGCGACACCCTGGCCAGCGTGCTGCAGCGCCTGGATCTCGACGACAGCAAGCTGCAGAGCTTCCTGACCCACGATGCCAGCGCCCGCAGCATCTACCGCCTCTACCCGGGCCGCTCGGTGCAGGCGGCCACGGACGAGCAAGGCAATCTGGTCTGGCTGCGCTATATCCACACCCCGGGCAACGAAGTCGACGGCCAGGTCTACACCAAGATGCTGCACGTCCAGCCCGCGGGCGAAGGCTTCAAGGCCGAGGAAATCACCGAGAACACCGAGCTGCAGACCCGCGTGGCCGTGGGCACCATCCGCTCCTCGCTGTTCGCGGCGACCGATGCGGCCGGCATCCCGGACTCGATCACGCTGCAAATGGCCGACATCCTCGGCGCCAAGATCGACTTCCTGCGCGACCTGCGCCAGGGCGACCAGTTCCGCGTCGTCTACGAGGTCCGCTCGCACGATGGCCGCTACGCCGGCGCCGGCCGCCTGCTGGCGGTCGAGTTCATCAACAACGACAAGGTCTACAGCGCGGTCTGGTTCAGCGCCGACAACAAGAGCGGCAGCTACTACGACTTCGATGGCACGAGCCTGCGCGGCGCCTTCCTGCGCACGGCCCTGAAGTTCACCCGCATCAGCTCCACCTTCGGCATGCGCATGCACCCCATCCACCGGACCTGGACCGGCCACAAGGGCGTGGACTACGCGGCGCCCTCGGGCACCCCCATCCACAGCACCGCGGATGGCACGGTCGAGTTCGCCGGCTGGCAGAACGGCTACGGCAATGTGGTCATCGTCAAGCACTACGGCAAGTACTCCACGCTGTATGCGCACCAGAGCCGCATCCGTCCGGGCCTGAAGAAAGGCGACAAGATCGCCCAGGGTGACCTGGTCGGCTATGTGGGCGCCACGGGCTGGGCCACCGGCCCGCACCTGCACTACGAATTCCGCATCGACAACCAGCCGGTCGATCCGCTGTCGGTGGACCTGCCCGTGGCGCGCAAGCTGGAGCCCGCCGAGGCCCGCGCTTTCGCCAAGACGGTCGAGCCCTTCAAGCAGCAAATCCAGCTGCTGACCGAGTTCCAGCAGACCCTGCCGGAATCGATGACCAACGTGGCCAGCCGCTGAGCCCGCCATGACGGTATCCGCCAACGGCCCGAGCAGCCCGCTGCCGGGCCGTTGTTTCATCGGCCTGATGTCGGGCACCAGCATGGACGGGGTGGACGGCGTGCTGCTGCGCCTGGACCCCGGCCCCGAGCTGCTGGCCAGCACCAGCCTGGACATGCCCGAGGCGCTGCGCGCGGCCTTGCTGGCCCTGAACAGCAGCGGCCCGGACGAGCTGCATCGCGCCGCGCTGGCGGCCAATGACCTGGCGCGCCTGTACGCCCAGGCCTGCGAGCGCCTGCTCGCGGCCAGCGGCCTGCCCCGCGCGGCGGTGCGCGCCATCGGCGCGCATGGCCAGACCGTGCGGCATCGCCCCGACCTGGGCTACACCCTGCAGCTGAACGCACCGGCGCTGCTGGCCGAGCATTGCGGCATCGACGTCGTGGCCGACTTCCGCAGCCGCGACGTGGCCGCCGGCGGCCAGGGCGCGCCCCTGGTGCCGCCATTTCACGATGCCATGTTCAACCGCGGCGCGCCGCGTGCCGTGCTCAACCTGGGCGGCATCGGCAACGTCACCTTGCTGACGCCGGGGCGCCCCCCGCGCGGCTTTGATACCGGGCCGGCCAATGTACTGCTCGATGCCTGGTGCCAGCTGCACACCGGCCAAGCCTACGACCGGGACGGCCTATGGGCAGCCGGCGGCACGGCCGACGCCGGCCTGCTGCGCCATCTGATCGACAGCGAGCCCTGGTTCGCGCTACCCGCGCCCAAGTCCACCGGGCGTGATCTCTTCGGGCTCGCCTGGCTGCAGCAGCGCCTGGCGAGCCACGGCCGCGCCCTCGGGCCGCAAGACGTGCAGGCCACGCTGGTGGCCCTGACGGCCCAGACCGTGGCCCAGGCGGTGGCCGGCGAAACACTGACCAGCCTGCTTGTCTGCGGCGGCGGCGCGCGCAATCCGCGCCTCATGGCGGCGCTGGCGCAGGCCCTGCCCTGCCCGGTCGCCACGACCGACAGCGAAGGCGTGCCGGGCCAATGGGTGGAAGCCATGGCTTTCGCCTGGCTGGCCTGCGCCTTCATCGATCGCCAGGCCGCGGGCGTGCCCGAAGTCACGGGCGCACGCGGGCCGCGCATCCTGGGCGCGCTCTACCCGGGCCGCTGAAACCGCCGCAAACAAAAAAGCCCCCAGTGGGGGCTTTTTGCTGTCTGCGGGCTGGGGCGGCCTTCAGACCGAGAAGGACGAACCGCAGCCGCAGGTCGTGGTCGCATTGGGATTGCGGATGACGAACTGCGCGCCTTCGAGGTCTTCCTTGTAGTCGATCTCGGCGCCCACCAGATATTGGAAGCTCATCGGATCGACCAGCAGCTGGACGCCTTCCTTGTCGAGCACGGTGTCGTCTTCATTGACGACCTCGTCGAACGTAAAGCCATACTGGAAGCCAGAACAGCCGCCGCCCTGCACGAAGACACGCAGCTTGAGTTCGGGGTTGCCCTCTTCGGCCAGCAGATCCTTGACCTTGGCGGCAGCCGAATCGGTGAAGATCAGCGGAGCCGGCGGAGGGGCCTGGAGATCCACGGTTTCGGTAACAGCATTCATGTTTACACTCCTGGCCGCGAAGGCCGAATTCCGGATGGCGGCGTGGGCCGCGCGAATAAGATCACTATAGCGCAGCCGGGCCGCGCCTCAAAATTCCAATTTGACATTTCGCGTGGCGCGCACCGTCCCCTCTTCGAGGACCGTGACCGTCACGCTTTCAGGGACAAAACCCTCGGGCAGGGCCAGCACACCCTGGCTGCGCTGGAACTGGTCGAAATGCAGGGCCAGCAAGCCCGTCCCGTTGCCGCTATTGGCCGCGGCCCCGCCGCTGGC
>NZ_LRUJ01000026.1 GCF_001548475.1 Bordetella hinzii LMG 13501 | reverse complement strand
TCCTGGCGGTGTCGCATCACCAGTTCGTGGAGATGGGCGCGGCGGCCATCCGCAAGCTCGGCAAGCCCGATCACGTGCTCTACGACCTGAAATACGTGCTGACCGCCGAAGCGTCGGATCTGCGCCTGTAAGGCGGGTCAGCCCGGCCGGGCCCCCCCGGCCAGGGTCGGCACGGGCGGGATGCGCTGGGCCGGCGGCGAGACGCGCCAGACGGCGCGCCGGCGCAGCGCGCCCAGGAGCTTGAGGCCTTGCGGCCAGTTGCCCAGGCCGCTGTCGGCATTGATATGGCCAGCGCCGTGCAGCGTCACGAAGCGGCTGCCCCAGTCCTGGGCAAAGGCGCGCGCACGCGCCAGCTCGCAATAAGGGTCGTTGTCGCTGGCGACCACCACGCTCTGGAAAGGCAGGGGCTGGCGCGGCACGGGCGCGAAGTCCCGCAGGCAGGCGGGCATGCCGGCCTGCTCCACATCGGCCGGCGCCACCAGCAAGGCGCCGGCGACCCGGGCGCGCAGGGCGACCGGCAGGGATGCCGCGACCAGGCAGCCCAGGCTGTGGGCGATGAGCAGCACCGGCGAGACGGCTTCGTCCACGGCCGCCGACAGCGCGGCCACCCATTCGGCGCGTTCGGGGTTTTGCCAATCGCGCTGGGACAGGCGCCGCGCATGAGGCAGACTGTCCGCCCAAAGCGTCTGCCAGTGCCCGGGTCCGGAGTCTTTCCACCCAGGAATGATGATAGGTTGGAGTCTCATGTCCGCCATATTGCCTGGGCGGCTATCCAACCCAAACGAATATATATTCCATTGCATATATCGGCGGCGATATATGCGGAGGGGCTTTCATGGGCTCCAACGCCGGCGGCGCTTCGGTTATGCTTGCCCTGCAAAATGCACGGGCTGGCACCCGGGCGTAGATCAACGAAGACAAGCCAAAGAAGGAGCGACCCCATGAAAAAACATTTCCGCCTGACCCCGATTCTGGCCGCTTGCGGCGTGGCCATGGGGCTGGCCTGGTCCGGCGCCCAGGCGCAGAGCATCAAGATCGCGGTGGTCGGCCCGACGACGGGCCCCGTGACGCAATATGGGGACATGGTCCGCGAGGGCGTCGATACCGCTATTGAGCAGATCAATGCCGCCGGCGGCGTCAACGGCAAGAAGCTCGAGGCCGTGGTGATCGACGACGCCTGCGAACCCAAGCAAGGCCCGGTCGCGGCCAACCGCGTGGTCAACCAGAAGATCGGTTTCGTGGTGGGCCATGTCTGCTCGGGCGCCACCATCGCCGCCACCGAGATCTACAACAACGAGGGCGTGGTCATGGTCACGCCGTCGGCGACCTCGCCGGCCGTGACGGACGGCAAGAACTACGAGTTCATCTTCCGCACGATCGGCCGCGATGACCAGCAAGGCCCGGCCGCCGCCAAGTTCATCCTCGAGAAGATCAAGCCGGCCAATGTCGCGGTGCTGCATGATAAGCAGTCCTACGGCCAGGGTATCGCCACCGCCGTCAAGAACGACCTGGAGAAGGGCGGCGTGAAGGTCTCGGTGTTCGAGGGCATCAACGCCGGCGATAGCGATTATTCCGCCGTCATCACCAAGCTCAAGAGCAACGGCGTGGATTTTGTCTATTACGGCGGCTATCACCCTGAAATGGGCCTGCTGCTGCGCCAGGCGGCCGAACAAGGCGTCAAGGCCCGGTTCATGGGACCGGAAGGCGTGGGCAATCCCGACATCAACGCCATCGCCGGCGACGCGGCCGAGGGCATGCTGCTGACGCTGCCGGCCGATTTCGCCCAGAATCCCGCCAATGCGGCCATCGTCAAGGCTTTCCAGGACAAAAAGCGCAATCCCAACGGCGCTTTCCAGCTGACGGCCTATGCCGCCACCCAGGCCATCGCCGACGGCATCAAGGGCGCGGCCAGCACGGACCCGGCCAAGGTGGCCAAGTATCTGCACGCCAACAGCTTCGACACGCCGATCGGCAAGACCGCCTGGAACAAGCAGGGCGATCTGACCAACTTCGAGTTCCAGGTCTTCACCTGGCACAAGGACGGCAGCAAGAGCGCGTTCAAGTAAGCTGCGCGCGCCAAGCAAAACGCTGCCCTCGGGCAGCGTTTTGCTTTGGGCGGCTGATGCCGGCCGGTTCAGAGCCCAGCGACGCGGCGTCCGGTATCGATCTCGAACCAGTGCAGGTCGTGGCGGCCGTCCGGGCCGATGTTCATCGTTTCGCCGACCTTGACCGTCGATTCGGACAGCTGGCGGGTGGAGCAGCGCACGACGATCATGTTCTTGCCGTTGCGTCCATGCACCAGTTGCTCCGAACCCAGGGTTTCGATCATTTCGATCACCACCGGGATGCCCTGGGCATTGAGCAGCATGTGCTCGGGGCGCAGGCCCATGATGACCTTGCGCCCGCGCACGGCCGCCGGCACCTGCAGCGGCGAGATCTGCAAGGCGGTGCCCTCGGTGGTGTGCATGGTGCCGTCGCCGGCGACGTCCACTTCGACGAGGTTCATGGGCGGCGAACCGATGAAGCCGGCCACGAAGGTGGAGGCCGGCTTGTCGAAGACCTCCATGGGCGTGCCGATTTGTTCGGGCACCCCCTGGTACATGACGACCATGCGGTGCGCCAGCGTCATGGCCTCGACCTGATCATGGGTGACGTACAGGCTGGTGGTGTTCAGGCGGCGGTGCAGCTTGAGGATCTCCAGGCGCATGGCCACGCGCAGCTTGGCGTCCAGGTTGGACAGCGGCTCGTCGAACAGGAAGACCTTGGGCTCGCGCACGATGGCGCGGCCCATGGCCACGCGCTGGCGCTGGCCGCCGGAGAGCTGGCGCGGACGGCGGTCCAGCAGCTTGCCCAGTTCGAGGATCTGGGCGGCCGCCTCGACGCGCTTCTGGATCTCGGCCTTGGGCAGCTTGCGGATTTTCAGGCCATAAGCCATGTTCTCGAACACGCTCATATGCGGGTAGAGCGCATAGTTCTGGAACACCATGGCGATGTCGCGCTCGGCCGGCTCCAGATCGTTGACCGGCCTGCCGTCGATGATGATCTCGCCGCTGGTGACGGTCTCCAGGCCGGCGACCATGCGCATCAGCGTGGATTTGCCGCAGCCCGAGGGGCCGACGATGACGATGAACTCGCCGTCGGCGATGTCCATGTCGATGCCATGGATCACCGGCACATTGCCGGCATAGGTTTTCTTGACGTTGCGGAAACTTAGGGTAGCCATACGGTTTTATTCGTCTGCGGTATCTTGTCGGGAGGGCGGGTTGCCGGTCACTTTTCGGTGTCGACCAGGCCCTTGACGAACCATTTCTGCATCAGGATCACGACCAGCGCGGGCGGGATCATGGCCAGCAGGGCGGTTGCCATGGTGATGTTCCATTCGGTGACGCTGTCGCCGCCGCTGATCATGCGCTTGATGCCGATGACCACCGGGTACATGTCTTCCTGCGTGGTGATCAGCAGGGGCCAGAGGTATTGGTTCCAGCCATAGATGAACTGGATGACGAACAGGGCGGCGATGCTGGTGCGCGCCAGCGGCAGCAGCACATCGAAGAAAAACCGGATCGGCCCCGCGCCGTCGATACGGGCCGCCTCGATCAGCTCGTCGGGCACCGTGAGGAAGAACTGCCGGAACAGGAAGGTCGCCGTGGCCGAGGCGATCAGCGGCAGGGTCAGCCCGGCGTAGCTGTTGAGCAGGCCCAGGTCCGCGACCACCTTGTAGGTCGGGGCGATCCGCACCTCGACGGGCAGCATCAGGGTGACGAAGATCATCCAGAAGAAGAACATGCGCCCGGGGAAGCGGAAGTACACCACCGCGAAGGCCGACAGCAGCGAGATCGCGATCTTGCCCAGCGAGATGGCCAGCGCCATGATCAGGCTGACATACATCATGCGGGCCACGGGCGCGCCCGAGGAGCCGCCGCCCGAGCCGGCGAACAGGGCCTGCATGTAGTTGTCGACGAAATGCTTGCCGGGGATGAGCGACATCGGGGCGGAGGCGACTTCCTGGGCGGTCTGGGTGGACGCCACGAAGGTGACGTAAATCGGGAAGGCGACCAGCGCCACCCCCATCAGGAGGATGACGTGGGCCAGCGCATCTAGCCAGGGACGGCGTTCTACCATGGTTGCGAACCTTGTATTCTGAAAATCAGTACTGCACTTTGCGGTCGATGTAGCGGAACTGCACCACCGTCAACATGACCACGATGAACATCAGCACCACGGACTGCGCCGCCGAGGAGCCGAGGTCCAGGCCGCGGAAACCGTCGCTGTAGACCTTGTAGACCAGGATGGAGGTCGAGGTGCCCGGGCCGCCCTGGGTGGTGGTGTCCACCACGGCGAAGGTGTCGAAGAAGGCGTAGATGACGTTGACGACCAGCAGGAAGAAGGTCGTCGGCGAGAGCAGCGGAAACACGATGGACCAGAAGCGGCGCGACGGCGAGGCGCCGTCGATGGCGGCTGCTTCGATCAGCGAGCGCGGGATGGATTGCAGCCCGGCCAGGAAGAACAGGAAGTTATAGGAGATTTGCTTCCAGACGGCCGCGATCAGCACGAGGATCATGGCTTGGGTGCCGTCCAGGCGCGGATTCCAGTCCACGCCCAGGCTGCGCAGCGCGACGGCCAGGATGCCCACCGAGGGCGAAAACAGGAAGAGCCAGAGCACGCCGACCACGGCGGGCGCGACGGCGTAGGGCCAGATCAGCAGGGTCTTGTACATGCCGGCGCCGCGGATGACCCGGTCGGCCATCACGGCCAGCAACAGCGAGACCGACAGGCCCACGAAGGCCACCAGGACCGAGAAGACGGCCGTGACCTTGAAGGAATCGAGGTAGGCCTGCTGCGAGAAGAGGTCGACGAAGTTGGCTAGGCCGACGAATTCGGACGATAGGCCGAAAGCGTCTTCGAGGCGCATGGATTGCCACATTGCCTGCCCGGCGGGCAGGAAGAAGAAAACCACCGTAATGATCAGCTGCGGCGCAAGCAGCAGGTAAGGCAGCGTCTTGTGGCCAAATACGACACGTTTTTCCATGGAGCTGGACGGCTAGGGCGGCAGGGCCGCGGATACAAAGACCGCCGGAAGGTCCGACGGGTGGATAGAAAAGAAAACTTCAGCCGAGTGATGCGCCGGTCGGCCTGGGCCGGACTCGCTGCCCCGCTAAAACGCAAACGCCGCAGACAGTCCGGAAAAACGCCGGCCAGGGCCGGGTCGGGACAGCTGCGGAAACGGTGGTACTGCCGGGCCCATGCATGCATTCGGGCGACGGCCCCGAAGCCGCTGGACGGCGGTTCCGGGGCCGGTTGGGCCGCAAGTTTACTTCACGCTCTTCTCGAACTTCTCGAGCAGATCATTGCCACGCTTGACGATGGTCTGCAGGCCGTCCTTGGCCGAGGTCTTGCCCGAGACGATACGCTCGATCTCGGCATCCTCGATTTCGCGGATCTGCGGCAGGTAGCCCAGGCGCAGGCCGCGCGATTGCGCGGTGGTCTGGACGTTGAGCTGCTTGACGCCCACGTCGGTGCCGGGGTTCTTGTCGTAGAAGCCTTGTTTCTGGGTCAGCTCGTAGGCGGCCACGGTGACCGGCACATAGCCGGTCTGCTGGTGCCAGCGGGCGGCGATCTCGGGGCTGGCCAGGAACTTGAAGAACTTGGTCACGCCCTTGTAGACCTCGGGCTTCTTGTTGGCGAAGACCCACAGCGAGGCGCCGCCGATGATGGTGTTCTGCGGGGCGCCCTTCACGTCGGCATAGTAGGGCACGGTCGAGGTGCCGAACTCGAACTTGGCGTTCTTCATGATGTTGGCGCGCAGGCCGCTGGAGCCGGTGATCATGGCGCACTTGCCGCTGATGAACAGGGAGTTGGGCTCATCGCCGCGCCCGCCGTACATGAAAATGCCTTCCTTGCCCAGCTTGGCCAGGTTCTCGAGGTGGCGCACATGCAGCGGGGTATCGACCGCCAGGCGGGCATCCAGGCCGCCGAAGCCGTTGTCCTTGGTCGCGTAGGGCACGTTATGCCAGGCCGAGAAGGTCTCCAGCTGCACCCAGGACGGCCACGAGGTGGTATAGCCGCATTCTTGCCCGGCGGCCTTCAGCTTCTGGCCGGCGGCGGCCAGTTCTTCCCAGGTCTTGGGGGGCTTCTCGGGATCCAGGCCAGCCTTCTTGAAGGCGTCCTTGTTGTAGTAGAAAACCACCGTCGAGCTGTTGAAGGGCATGGAGATCAGCTTGCCCTCGGGCGAGGAGTAGTAGCCGGCCACCGCCCCGATGAAAGCCTTGGGATCGATGGCGTCGCCGGCTTCCTCGGACATTTGCTGCACCGGCTTGATGGCGCCCTTGGCGTACATCATGGTGGCCGTGCCCACTTCGAAGACCTGCAGGATGTCGGGCGCGTTGCCAGCGCGGAAGGCGGCGATGCCGGCGTTCATGGATTCGCCGTAATTGCCCTTGTAGACAGCCTTGACCTGGTAATCGGGATTCTGCTTGTTGAACTCTTCAACCAGCCCGTTGACGCGGTCGCCCAGGGCGCCTTCCATCGAGTGCCAGAATTGGATTTCCGTGGCGGCGTGGGCCGAGACGCTTGCAAAGGCCGCGATCAGGGCGGCGGCCAGGGCGATACGTTGGGGTCGCATGAAGTGTTCCTCCGGTTTAAGCGACCGCGCGGCGGGTCTCCGCGCGCGAAGCGTTACACCTTATGAATTGTTTGTGACAGAGGCGTGACTTTTACACCGCCCGGGAAGGCTGTCAAATTGGGCGGCAGCCGGCGGCTTGGGCGCGGAGCATGCTGCATTCTGCATCCGGCCCGGCCGGTTTACAAT
This sequence comes from Bordetella hinzii LMG 13501, assembly GCF_001548475.1. Classification (GTDB taxonomy): domain Bacteria; phylum Pseudomonadota; class Gammaproteobacteria; order Burkholderiales; family Burkholderiaceae_B; genus Bordetella; species Bordetella hinzii. The sequence goes on along the minus strand of NZ_LRUJ01000026.1, from coordinate 66,002 downwards.
GGCGTGCCATGGAAAACCCTCTCTCTATCGCCTTTATCGGCGGCGGCAATATGGCCTCCGCCCTGGCCTTCGGCTTGGCCGACAAAGTGTGTCCTGCCCGCAACATTCATGTGGTGGACATCAATGTCCAGGCCCATGCGGGCTGGCTCGCGCGGGGCATGACCGCCGCCGCCGCGCCCGACGCGGCGCTGTCGCGCTGCCGCGTCTGGATCTTCGCGGTCAAGCCGCAGGTCATGCGCGAAGTCGTCCAGGCCGCGCGCCCCTGGCTGGAGCCCGACACGCTGGTCATCAGCGTGGCGGCCGGCCTGCGCGCCGACACCCTGGCCGGCTGGCTGGGGCAGGCCGACCTGCCTTGGCGCCGCCTGGTGCGCTGCATGCCCAATACGCCGGCCCTGGTCGGGCAGGGGATGACGGGCATGGCCGCGCTGGACGGCGTGAGCGCCCAGGACCGCCAACTGGCCGAGACCCTGCTCTCGGCGGTGGGCCAGGTCGTCTGGGTGGAGGACGACGCCGCGCTGGACGCGGTGACGGCGCTGTCCGGCAGCGGTCCGGCCTATGTCTTTCTCTTTCTCGAGTCCCTGATCGCCGCCGGCCAGGCGGTGGGGCTGAGCGCCGAGCAGGCCCGCCAGCTCGCCCTGGGGACGTTTGCGGGGGCAACCCGCCTGGCGGCCGAGGCCAGCGAGCCGCCGTCGGTGCTGCGCGAGCGCGTGACGTCCAAGGGCGGCACGACCGCCGCGGCGCTGCAAGTCTTCGAAACGGCCGACATGCGCGGCATGGTCGAGCGCGCCGTCCGGGCCGCCGCGCAGCGATCGCGCCAGCTGGCCGAGGAGTTCGGCAAGTGAGGCGTTTCGAGACCATGCGCGGCTATCAATTCCTGGTCGCGGTCTTCTGCATGGGCGCCGTGGTGGTGGGCTCCAACATCCTGGTCCAGGTGCCCCTGAATGACTGGCTGACCTGGGGCGGCTTGTCCTATCCGGTGGCCTTCCTGGTCACCGACGTGCTGAACCGGCGCTTCGGCCCGGCGGCGGCCCGGCGCGTGGCCTGGTTCGGTTTTGCGGCGGCGCTGCTGGTGTCGGTCTGGGTCGCCTCGCCGCGTATCGCCCTGGCCTCGGGCCTGGCCTATATCTGTGCCCAGCTGATCGACATCCAGGTGTTTGACCGCCTGCGCGACCAGCGCTGGTGGCGCGCGCCCCTGGTCTCCGGGGTGATCGGCGCGGTGGCCGATACCGCGATTTTCTTCAGCGTGGCCTTTGCCGCGACCGGCACGCCCTGGCTGACCTGGATGCTGGGCGACCTGGCCATCAAGCTTGCGGTCAATATCAGCATGCTGGCGCCGTTTCGCGCCCTCATGTGGAACCTGGCGCGTCCGGTTCCCCAGACCCGCTAGGATAGGCGCCGGGCCCGGCGCTGTGCCGAACAGGCGTCAATACATAATAAAAGCGGGTCAATTTCGCCTAAAAAAACCGCGGATTCCCGCGGTGGGTTTTTGCGCTTACATGAGGCTTACGGCTGTCAACTGGCCGGTTATTGCGGCTATCTGTCCCGCATTGGCTTGGCGCGCGCAATATTGGGGATTACACGCAGTGACACCCTTGGGGCTTGCTTTCAGAATACCCGCGACATCGAGCGCTGTCGTTTAATTACAGCGCGGTGTAAGCAAGGCTTTGCGGAATAACAATGTTTCGCCTACCTACTAATAAGTCCGCTCCAATACTCTTGCCGGGAGAATCTGCATGAAGTTGTCGCAACGCTTTACCCCGCTAGCCGTCGCGATTGGCGCTCTGGCCCTGGCCGGCGCCGTGCACGCCGCCGATACCATCAAGATCGGTATTCCCCAGCCCATGACCGGTCCCAATACCCAATATGGCGACCAAATCCAGGCCGGCGCGCTGACCGCCATCGAAACCATCAACGCCAAAGGTGGCGTCAAGGGCAAGAAACTCGAACCCATCCTGATCGATGACGGCTGCGAGCCCAAGCAGGCCGTGCCGGCCGCCAACCGCGTGGTCAACTCCGGCGCCAAGTTCGCCGTGGCCCATGCCTGCTCGGGCGTGACCGTGCCGGCCGTCAATGTCTACGAACAGGAAGGCATCGTCGCCATCACGCCGGGCGCGACCTCGCCCCTGGTGACCGACACGATCAAGCCGCACTATTTCTTCCGCACGATTGGCCGCGATGACCAGCAGGGCCCGTTCGCGGCGCGCTACATCGCCAACACCATCAAGCCCAAGAAGGTCGCCGTGCTGCATGACAAGCAGACCTACGGCTCGGGCGTGGCCAACCAGGTCAAGGCCACCCTCGAGAAAGAGAAGGTCAACGTCGCCCTGTTCGAAGGCATCAACGTCGGCGACAGCGATTACTCGGCTATCATCACGAAGCTGAAATCGGCCGGCGTGGATTTCGTCTACTTCGGCGGCTACCACCCCGAGCTCGGGCTGCTGCTGCGCCAGTCGCGCGAGCAAGGCCTGAACGTCCAGTACATGGGTCCGGAAGGCACGGCCAACCAGGATCTGGTCGCCATCGCCGGCCCGGCCATCGAAGGCCTGCTGGTGACGCTGCCCTCCGACTTCACCAAGCTGCCCGGCAACGAAGGCATCGTGAAGGCCTTCAAGGACGCCAAGCGCGATCCGGACGGCGCCTTCCAGATGCCGGCCTATGCCGCCGTGCAGCTGCTGGCCGACAGCATCACCGCGGTGGGCGAGGACCCCGCCAAGGTGGCCGACTACCTGCACAAGACGACCTTCAATACCGCCATCGGCAAAGTCGAGTATGACGCCAAGGGCGACCTGAAGGACTTTGAGTTCGCGGTCTTCAAGTGGGACAAGAACGGCAAGAAGACCCAGCTGTAAACACTCCGCGGGCCTGGCTATCCGCCAGCACCCTACGCTGAGCCAAGGTTTCCGGCTCCGGGTGACACTACCGGAGCCGGAACTATTTGGAGCATTCGCAACATGCATGATCTTATCCCCCAGCTGACCCAGCAGTTCTTCAACGGGCTGTCCCTGGGCGCGATCTATGCCCTGATCGCCATTGGCTACACAATGGTCTACGGCATCATCGGCATGATCAACTTCGCCCACGGCGAGATCTATATGATCGGCGCCTACGTGGGCCTGGTCACCCTGACCGCCATCGGCACCAATAGCGGCATGCCGCTGCCTTTCATCATCGCGGCCATGCTGGTCGTCTCCATCGTGGTGACCTGCGTCTACGGCTTCAGCGTCGAGCGCGTGGCCTACCGGCCGGTGCGCAGCAGCCCGCGGCTGGTGGCCCTGATCTCCGCCATCGGTATGTCCATCTTCCTGCAGAACTGGGTGGCCCTGGGCCAGGGCGCGCGCGACATGGCCGTGCCTTCGCTGGTGTCCGGGGCGATGCAGTTCCACATGGGTTCCGATTTCGACGTGACCGTGCCTTATTCCCGCGTGATGATCATCCTGGTGACCGTGGCGCTGATGGTCGCGCTCACGCTGTTCATCAAGTATTCGCGCATGGGCCGGGCCTCGCGCGCCTGCTCGCAGGACATGCACATGGCCAACCTGCTGGGCATCGACACCAACCGGGTCATTTCCTTTACCTTCGTGCTGGGCGCCGGCCTGGCCGCCGTGGGCGGTGTGCTCATCGCCATCACCATCGGCAAGCTCAACCCCTTCATCGGCTTTCTGGCCGGCATCAAGGCCTTCACGGCCGCCGTGCTCGGCGGCATCGGCAGCATCCCCGGCGCCATGCTGGGCGGTGTGCTGCTGGGTCTTGCCGAGACGTTCGCCGCGGCCTATATCTCCTCGCAGTACAAGGACATCGTCGCCTTCGCGCTGCTCGTGCTGATCCTGCTGTTCCGTCCCACCGGACTGCTCGGTAAACCTGAGGTTGAGAAAGTCTGATGGCTAATCATTCGCTCAAAAACGCCACCATGGCGGCCGTGCTCACGGCCGTGATCGTCACGCCGGTCTTCGGACTGCAACTCATCCGCCAGGGCGCGCGGACCACCATGGAGTCCCGCTGGGACCTGGTGGCGCTGGCCGCCGCCGTGGTCTTCATTTTCCAACTGCTGCGGCCCTGGCTGGCCAAGCCCTTCCAGCGCCTGAAGACGGAGCTGCCCACGCTGCCGGCCGCGCCGACGGCGGGCGGGCGCAAGTGGCTGTTCGTGCTGGTCTTGCTGGCGGCGGTGATCTGGCCGTTTTTCGCCGGCCGCAGTTCGGTCGACATCGCGACCCTGGTGCTGATCTACGTCATGCTGGGCCTGGGCCTGAACATCGTGGTGGGCTTTGCCGGCCTGCTCGACCTGGGCTTCGTCGGCTTTTACGCGGTAGGGGCCTACACCTATGCCTTGCTGTATCACTGGGGCGGCTGGAGCTTCTGGGAGGCGCTGCCTTTCTCGGGGGCCATGGCGGCGCTGTTCGGCTTCGTGCTGGGTTTTCCGGTGCTGCGCCTGCGCGGCGACTATCTCGCCATCGTGACCCTTGGCTTTGGCGAGATCATCCGCCTGCTGCTCATCAATCTGACGTCGCTGACCGGCGGGCCCGATGGTATTTCGGGCATACCCAAGCCCAGCTTCCTGGGCCTGGAGCTCACGCGCCGCGCCAGCCAGGAAGGGGCCGAGACCTTCCATCAGTTCTTCGGCCTCACGTTCCAGAACCAGCATCTGGTGATCTATCTCTACCTGATGGCGCTCGCGCTGGCCCTGGTCACCCTGTTCGTGTCCAGCCGCCTGATCCGCATGCCGGTGGGTCGCGCCTGGGAGGCTTTGCGCGAAGACGAGATCGCCTGCCGCTCGCTGGGCCTGAACCCGACGCGCATCAAGCTCTCGGCCTTTACGCTGGGCGCCATGTTCGCCGGTTTCGGCGGCGCCTTCTTCGCCGCCCGCCAGGGCATGGTCAATCCGGAGTCCTTCACCTTCATCGAGTCGGCCTTGATCCTGGCCATCGTGGTGCTGGGCGGCATGGGTTCGCAGATCGGCGTCATCCTGGCCGCCATCCTGCTGACGGTGCTGCCGGAGCTGGCGCGCGAATTCGCCGAATACCGCATGCTGATGTTCGGCCTTGTGATGGTGTTGATGATGATGTGGCGTCCGCAGGGGTTGTTGCCCATGAAGCGTCCTCACGTGGAGCTGGGCAAATGAGTGAAACCCTGCTGAAAGTCTCCGGCCTGACCATGCGCTTCGGGGGCCTGCTGGCCGTCGACAGCGTAGCCTTCGAGGTCAAGCGCGACGAGGTCTTCGCGATCATCGGTCCCAACGGGGCCGGCAAGACCACGGTGTTCAATTGCGTTGGCGGCTTCTACAAGCCCAGCGCCGGCGATATCGTGATGGACGGCAAGTCCATCACCGGCCTGCCCAGCCACAAGGTGGCGCGCCACGGCCTGGTGCGCACCTTCCAGAACGTGCGGCTGTTCAAGCAGCTGACCGTGCTGGAAAACCTGCTTGTGGCGCAGCATACCCAGGTGGAGTCCCGCCTGCTGCCCGGGCTGCTGAAACTGAAGTCCTATCGCCAGGCCGAGGCCGACGCGCTGTCGCGCGCGGCGCAATGGCTGGACTTCATGGGTCTGCGCGAGCTGGCCAATCGCGAAGCCGGCAACCTGGCCTATGGCCACCAGCGCCGGCTGGAGATCGCGCGCTGCATGATCACCAAGCCGCGGCTGCTGATGCTGGACGAGCCGGCCGCCGGCCTGAATCCCCAGGAAAAGCGCGACTTGCAGCACCTGATCGATCAGCTGCGCCGGGAGTTCGGCGTGGCCGTGCTGTTGATCGAGCACGATATGAGCCTGATCATGGGTATTTCCGACCGCATTCTGGTCATGGAGCACGGCAAGCCCATCACCACGGGCACCCCCGACGAGGTGCGCAACGATCCGCGCGTCATCAAGGCCTACCTGGGGGAAGAATAAATGCTCAAGCTGGAAAACATCCATACCTATTACGGGGCCATCCAGGCGCTGAACAACGTGTCGGTGGAGGTCAACAAGGGCGAGATCGTCACGCTCATCGGCGCCAATGGCGCGGGCAAGACCACTTTGCTGATGACGGTCTGCGGCGATCCGCGCGCCCGGGAAGGCCGCATCACCTTCGAGGGCCGCGACATCACCCAGGAGCCCACGCACACCATCATGCGCAGTGGCATCGCCATTTCGCCCGAGGGGCGCCGGGTCTTCAAGGACCTGACCGTCACGGAAAACCTGATGATGGGCGGCTTTTTCGCCAAGCGCGCCGACATCGAGGCGGGGCTGGAGCATGTGTTCAAGCTCTTCCCGCGCCTGAAGGAGCGGGCCGCGCAGCGTGCCGGCACCATGTCCGGCGGCGAGCAGCAGATGCTGGCCATCGGCCGGGCGCTGATGACCCGTCCGCGGCTGTTGCTGCTCGACGAGCCGACGCTGGGCCTGGCGCCGCTCATCATCGCGCAGATCTTCGAGATCATCCGCACCATTCGCGACGAAGGCGTCACGGTCTTCCTGGTCGAGCAGAATGCCAATAAGGCCTTGCAGGTGGCCGACCGCGGCTATGTGCTGGAGAACGGCCGCGTGGTGCTGCATGACACAGGGGCCAACCTGCTGATCAACGACGAGGTGCGCAAGGCCTATCTGGGGGGCTGAGTCTCCCCGGCGGCCGAAGCCCGCGCCCCTGGCGCGGGTTTTTTTTGGCGGCGCGGATCAGGCCGGCAGGGTGTCGGCCGCGAGATGATGCGCCTGGTAGTGGGCGATGGCCGCCTGGGCCAGGGCATCGATGGAGTCGGTCAGGGGGATGCCCAGGCTTTTGCGCAGCACATGCGGCACGGCCAGGGGCAGCTCGGTGCAGCCCAGCACGACGGCGTCGGCGCCGCGCATGCGCAGCCGGTTGATGCACTCGGCCGCTGGCGCGAAGGATTCCTCCAGCTGGTTGCCCTTGACCGCGCGTATCGAGCTCATGCAGAGCGTGTCGATCTCTTCTTCGGTCGGGACGATGCAGGTATAGCCGTGCTTTTCCAGGGTCTGCTGGTACAGGCCCAGCCCCAGGGTGGCGGCCGTGCCCATCAGGCCGATGCGGCCGCGCGTGATGCCCTGGCGGCGCAGGTCTTCTGCGACGGCCTCGATGATGTGCAGCACCTCGCACTCGGAGGCCTGGGCCATCTGTTCGTACCAGAGGTGGGCGGTATTGCAGGGCACGGCGATCAGGCGCGCGCCGGCTTCGTTGAGCATGCGGATGCCGCGCAGCATCGCCGGCCAGGGGTCGGCGCCGCCGTATAGCCGGGCCGTGCTGCGGTCCGGGATGCGGGGGTCGTTCAAGAGCAGGGTGGGGATGTGCTGCTGATCGAAGCTGGCCGGGGTCAGGGCCGCCAGGCGCATGGCGAATGCGGCGCCCGCAAGAGGGCCCATGCCCCCGAGTATGCCCAAGTAACAAGAAGCGGAGTGGTTCATGACAAAGCGGTAAAGCCAGGCAGGCGTATCGCCTGCCTTGTAACGGCTGCCCAGGACAGCCGGCCAGGTCGGCTGGCCCATTGAGATAATTAGGGACGGGCTCTGCCGATCAAAACTACCGCTCAATGATACTGCGGAGTTTTTTATTTTTCCAGGGTTTACCCTAGGTTGTCGCCTGATGGCCCGTCGTCCAGCTCCGCATAGTGGCGAAAGAGGTCCGCGCCCATGGCCAGACGCCGCTGGCTGGTGAGGTAGGCTTGCAGTTCGGGCAGGTTGGCCACCCGGTCGTGCAGGGCCATGACGCGCGGATAGTCGCGCGCGATCATCGCCATCCGATGCGGGAAGGCGTAGAGCAGGCCAAAGACCAGGTGATAGAGGGACAGGTCGACATAGCTCCAGCGCTCGCCGCCGGCCAGCCAGGCGTCGCTGCCGGACAGGGCGCGCTCGAAATAGGCCAGGTACTTGGGGATTCTTTCCTTGCGGAAATAGGCCGCGCGCCGCAGGGCTTCGGTCTGCTGGTCTTCGTAATACAGGCTGGCGGCGATGGGATGGTGGACGTCATGGGCCTCGGCCACGGCGTCGGCGATGGTCAGCTGTAATTGGTTGACCCAGAGGCGGCCGGCGAGATCGGCCGGCGCCAGGCCGTGGCGCTCGCCCAGAAAATAAAGGATATTGGCGGTCTGGCCCAGGGTCATGCCGTCGGCCACCAGATACGGCGGGGCGAAGGGCGGATGCTGGCGGGTGCGCAGCATGTCCTCGATCAAGCCCTTGCTGCCGACCTCCGGCTCGCGGGCGCAGTCGCGGTAGGGGATGTGGCCGGCTTCCAGGGCCAGTCGCACGAATTCGCCCCGCCCGGGGATGTCGCTCCAATACCAGAGTTCATAGCTCATGCCGCGCTCCGCGAGGCGCGGGGGGCCGCGCCGGGGTTCAAGGGGGGCAAGCCGCCCGGCCCGCCCGCCGGCGCCTGGCGGTCAGGCCAGGCCTTCCGCCTTGAGCGCGGCCTGGACCTTGGGGTCGGCTTCCATGCGCTTGAAGAAGGCGGCCAGCTCATCATAGCCGCTCAGGTCGATGGACTTGGCATGCGCCCAGCGCAGCACGACATAGAGGTAGGCATCGGCAATGCCGGGGCGGGCGCCGGTCAGGAAGGGGCGGCCGCCGAGCCGGTCGTTGATGACGCCGAAGAGCACGCGCAACTGCCGGGCGGCGCTGGCGCGCAGCGCATTCTGCCCGGCTTCGTCTTCGATGTAGCGTTGGGCGCCGAAGACCAGCGAGAAGGTCTTGTGCAGATCAGAGTTGATCAGGCCCAGCCAACGGCGTGTCTCGGCGCGTGCGGCCGCGCTGCCGTCGCCCATCAGGCCAGCCTGCGGGGCCGACTCGGCCAGGTATTCCAGAATGGCGGTGTTCTGGGTGAGCACCAGGTCGCCGTCGACGAGCGCGGGCACCGCGCCCAGCGGATTGATCTTCAGGAACTCGGGGCCCTTGAGGGCTTCGCGGCTGAGCATGTGCGTCTCGTAGGGTTTGCCGATCCATTCGAGGACGATGTGGTCGGCCAGCGAGCAGGCGCCGGGCATGTAGTACAGTTTCATTGAGCGTGGTCTCCCAAAAGAGGACGTATCTTGTCCAGCGCGTATGGTACGCCCGATGGAGACGGCGTGTTCGCACGCATTCGACACCTGTCGCGGGGAGGTCCCATGTTGTGTCATTGGTCGCGGCGGATCGCCCTGGCGATCGGCTTTCTATCCCTGGGGCCGGTCCAGGCGGCTCCCCGTCCGGCGCCGGCGGCTGTCCAGGTCAGCGAGGTCGCAAGCGGCCTGTCCCACCCCTGGGCCCTGGCCTTCCTGCCGGACGGCTCGGCGCTGATCACGGAAAGACCCGGCAGCCTGCGCCTGTGGCGCGGCGGCCGCCTGTCGCCGCCTATCCCGGGGCTGCCCAAGGTCCATGCCGAGAGTCAGGGCGGGCTGCTCGATGTGGCGCTGTCGCCCGGTTTCGCCCAGGACCGGCTGGTCTACCTGGCCTATGCCGAGGCCGGCGATGGTAAGAGCGGCACCGCCGTGGGCCGAGGGCGCCTGTCCGAGGACGGCACGACGCTGGCGGACTTTACCGTCATCTTCCGCCAAGTGCCCAAGCTGTCGCGCGGACAGCATTATGGTGCGCGCCTGGCCTTCGACCGGCAGGGCTATCTCTTCGTGTCCCTGGGCGAGAACAACGACCGGCCCACCGCGCAGGATCTGGACAAGCTGCAGGGCAAGATCGTGCGCCTGCGGGCTGACGGCACGGTGCCCGGGGACAATCCTTTCCATGGCGACAAACGGGTCCGGCCGGAGATCTGGTCATATGGGCATCGCAATCCCCAGGGCCTGGCCTTCAATCCCTGGAGCGGCGCGCTCTGGGAGCACGAGCACGGCCCGCGCGGTGGCGACGAGGTCAATATCATCCAGCGCGGCGCCAACTATGGCTGGCCCCTGGCCACCCATGGCATCAATTATTCGGGGCTCAAGATTCCCGAGGCCAAGGGAACGAAGCTGGCGGGCGGGGCGGAGCCGCTTTACTGGTGGGAAAAATCGCCGGCCGTCTCCGGCATGGCCTTCTATGATGCCCAGGCCTATCCTCAATGGAAGCACTCGCTCTTTATCGGCGCGTTGGCGGACCAGGCGCTGATCCGGCTGACCCTGGAGGGCGACAAGGTGGTGGCCGAAGAGCGTCTGCTCAAGGACCGCGGCGCGCGCATCCGCGATGTGCGGGTGGGACCCGATGGCGCCGTCTATGTGCTGACCGATGCGCCCCAGGGCGCATTGCTGCGTGTGACGCCGGGAGAGGCGAAATGAGCGATATGGAATTGATAGGTTCGCGCGGCTGCGGCTCGGCCATTGTGGAGATGGCGCTGGAACAGGCCAATATCCCGTATCGCCTGACCGACCTGCCTTATCTCAAGCCAGGCCCGGGCCGCGACCGGCTCCTCGGCCTGAACACCTCCGGGCAGGTGCCCACGCTGGTCCTGCCCGATGGACAGGTGATGACCGAGAGCGCGGCCATCATGCTGCACCTGAACGATATCGCGCCGGCGGCCGGCCTGATCCCGCCCAAGGGACAAGAGCGCGCGCGTTGCTGGAATCTGCTGATCCGGCTGGTGTCGTCTATCTACCCGACGTTCACCTATTCCGATATCCCGGAGAACTGGACGACGGCGGGCCCGGGGGCGCAGCGCCTGCGCCAGACCGTGCGCCAGCGGCGCGAGCAGCTCTGGCGCGAGTTCGAGTCGCAGACCGGCGAGCCCCATGTGCTGGGCCGCCGCTACTCGGTGCTGGATCTGTATGTGGCGGTGATGACCCACTGGTATCCGGGGCGGGCCTGGTTCGAGACCGAATGCCCCCGGATCCATGCGGCGGCTCTGCGCGCGGCCGAGTCCCCGGTGGTGGCCGGGGTGCTCGCCCGGCATTTCGACCGGCCCTTGGAGTGATCAGGCGCGGCGGCGCCTGCCGGTTTCGCGCCAGGCGATGTACAGGCCGCTGCCGGCGATGAACAAGGCGCCGACGGTGGCCGAGACATCGGGTCTTTCGTTCCAGATCAGCCAGCCCAGCAGCGTCGCCCACAGCAGGCCGGTGTAATCAAAGGGCGCGACCACGGAGGCCGGGCCGATGCGAAAGCCCTGGGTGATGAGCGTCAGGCCGAGCGTGCTGAACAGGGCCACGCCGGCAAACAGCGGCAGGTCCGCCAGCCGCGGCGTATCCCAGAACCAGGGGACGAGCACGGCGCTGGATACAAGCTGGCCCACCACGATATAGAACATGGTGGTCAGCATGCCTTCGCCCTTGCCGATGGCGCGCGCCGTGATCATCATGACGGCGTAGAGCAGGGCGGTGACCAGTGGCAGCAGGGCGGCCAGCTGGAAGCTCGCCGAGCCCGGGCGCACGATCACCAGCACGCCGGCAAAGCCCGCGGCCACGGCCAGCCAGCGCCGGCCATCGACTTTTTCTTTCAGGAAGAACACCGACAGCGCGGTGACGAACAGTGGCGCGGCAAAGGCGATGGCGGTGTTTTCGGCCAGGGGCAGATAGCTCAGCCCCAGGTAGAAGCAGCTGGCCGACAGGATATTGATCGCGCCCCGCAGGAGATGGATGCCGGGATGGCGGGTGCGCAGGCTGCGCCGCCCGCCCAGGCCGGCCGCCAGCAGCAGCACGACCGGCGTGGCGATCAGCGCGCGCAGGAAGAGGATCTGGATGGGTGCATAGTGGGCGCCCAGCCACTTGGCCTGGGCATCGCTCAGGGTGAGGCAGAAAATCCCCGCCACGACGCAGGCAATGCCCGCCAGCGGGCCCGCGCCCTGGCCGGGCGCCTGGGAGGGTGAGGCGGCCATGGCGTTATTGGGGATGGCGCCAGACGGCCCAGGCGATCAATGCCCAGGACAGCAGAAAAGCCACGCCGCCCAGCGGCGTGATGGCGCCCAGGATGCGGGTGCCGGTGCCGGCCAGCAGATAGAGGCTGCCGCTGAAGAGCACAATGCCGGCGAACATCAGCCAGCCGGCCAGCGGCAGCAGGCCCGAGCTGTAGCGCGTGGCCAGCCAGGCCACGGCCAGCAGGCCCAGCGCATGGATCAGGTGATAGAGCACGCCGGTCTGCCAGACCGCGAGCATTTCCGGATCGAGCACCCGCTTCAGGCCGTGCGCTCCGAATGCGCCCGCGCCCACGGCGATGATCATATTGAGGGCGGCGAGAATGACGAAGGGGCGGTCGGGCATGGAATCCTCGGGTGTTGCAGTGGCGGCGGGCCGCGACGGTGGGGCTATCATAGGATGCTTGTGTGCAAGGATAGCAGTGTGACCGAGAAGCTGAGATTGGACAAATGGCTATGGGCGGCGCGCTTTTACAAGACGCGCAGCCTGGCGGCCGAGGAAATCGGGCGCGGCCGCGTGCTGGTCAATGATCAGCTCGCCAAGCCGGCGCGCGAGGTGGCGCCGGGCGACCGGGTCCGAGTACGCAAGGAAGATCCCGGCATCGAGGTCTGGGTGCGGGGCGTGAGCGCGGTGCGCGGGCCGGCGCCGGTGGCGCGGCTGTTGTACGAAGAGACGCCCGCAAGCCAGGCCGCGCGCGAACGTGCCGCCGAAATGCGCCGCCTGGCGCCGGAACCCGCCCGCGACATCGTCGACGGCCGGCCCACCAAGCGCGACCGCCGCATCATCGACGCCTGGCGCGGCAAGCGCTGAGCGTGGCCGCCGCATTCCATTTGGTATAAAATAGATCCCAATTGGAATCAACCCGCCGGGATCCGCCCGCTTCACGCCGGAGAACGCCTATGTCGGTCGCCCTTGCCAGCAGTACGGAACAGCCTGCCCGCCGCCGCGCCGGCCGGAGCTCGCCCAAGACCTTTCTCGCCCTGGTCGATTCGGCCTTGCCCGACCTGGCCCGCGAGGTGGGCCGTGGCCTGTCGCCGCGGCTGGTCGACGATGCCGCGGATTTCCTGCAGGTCAGCAAGGCCGAGATCATGGCCATCACCGAGGTCAAGCCGGCCTCCTTGTCGCGCTGGAGCCGCGAGGGCCAGCCCTTGCCCATGGGCGAATCGGATCGCCTGGCGCGGGTGGCGCGCGTGACGCGCCTGGCGCGCCAATTGCTGGGCAGCGCCGAGGACGCCGTGCAGTGGCTCAATACGCCGGTGCCCGCGCTGGGCAATGTGCGCCCGCTGTCGCTGCTGACCTCCGATGCCGGCAGCCGCATGGTGGAAGACGCGCTGGCCCGGTCGGCGGCCGGAGTCCTGGCTTGAGCATGATCTCGCTGTGGCGGATTGCGGCCACCGTGGGCAAGTATCGCGCCGACGACCTGAGCGGCGCGGGCGCGGCCGCCGTGGGCGGGCGGTACAACAGCGCCGGCACCGCCGTTGTCTACTGCAGCAGCAGCGTGGCCCTGGCCGTGCTTGAGACGCTGGTCCATCTCGGCGTGAAGGCCAGCGAGCACGCCAACCGCTACTTGGTCGAACTGCATGTGCCGCTGTCCGTATACGAAGCGCGCCAGACCTTGACGGTGGCGCAGTTGCGGCGCCAGCATCCTTTCTGGGATGCGGTGCCGTTTGCCGAGGCCTCGCAGCGCATCGGCGACGAATGGGTGCGGGCCGGCAAATCGGCCCTGCTGGCCTTGCCCAGCGCCATCCTGCCGCACCAGGGGCTGCCCGATGGCAATGTGCTGATCAATCCCCGGCATGCCGACGCCGGCGCGATCCGCGTGGCGCGCTGCGAAAAATTCATCTATGACCCGCGGCTGGGGCCTCGCCCGGCATGAGGGCGCCGCGCGCGGGGGCGCAAAAGCCTCGGAACGGCCAGGGGCAAGGCGGGCCGGCGGCCGCGCCTGGGGCACAATGGCGCCATCGGCCACATGTGTGGCCCAGCCAGGGGCGGGATAAGACATGAATCAAGGCGGAATGGGCGGCTTGCGGGCCTGGCTATGGGGATGGGGCCTTCTGGTCTTGTCGGGCTTGCTGGGAGCCGCGCAGGCGCAGCCCTTGCGCATCGGCGTGATCGCCAGCGTGGCCAACGAGGCGACCGAAATCGCCATCCGGCAAGCCGCCGACCAGGGGCTGGAGGTCAAGCTGGTCGAGTTCAGCGACTGGGTGCTGCCCAATATCGCCGTGGCCGATGGCTCCATCGACGCCAATTTCTTCCAGCACGAGCCGTTTCTGCAGTTGTTCAACCAGAGCCGGGGCACGCAGCTCACGGCCATCGCCTATGGTTATTCGACCACCATCGGGCTGTTTTCCAAGAAGCTCAAGCGCGGCGATGCGATTCCGCAAGGCGCGACCATTGCCGTGCCCAATGACCCGGTCAATACCGGCCGCGCCTTGCTGCTGCTCGACCGCATCGGCCTGATCAAGCTCAAGCCGGGCGCAGGCCACCGCGCAACCTTGCAGGATGTGGTCGACAACCCGCGCGGCATCAAGCTGGTGCAGGTGGAGGGCTCGCAGTCGGCGCGCACTTTCGACGATGTCACGGCCTCGGTCACCTACACCACTTTTGCCAAGCATGCCGGCATCGACGAGAAAGACGGCCTGGCTTTTGACAACACCGATGCCGACACGATCAAGCGTTATGCCATCCGCTGGGTGACCACGCCGCAAAAGGCCCAGGACCCGCGGCTCTTGAAGTTCATTGCCATCTACCAGCAGTCGCCCGAAGTCAAGAGCACGCTCAAGCGCCTGTACGGCGACCTCATCCGTTTTCCCTGGGAATAGACGGCATCGCGGGAGCGGCGCGCGCGGCCAGCAGCGAGGGCTTCATGTCGGCGGGCGACAGGATGCCCAGCATGGCCATGTCGCGGTCGACTTCCTCGCGCAGCAGCCGGATGGCATGGGCCACGCCGGCCTGGCCGCCGACGGCGGCCGCGTAGTTGAACGGACGGCCGACAAAGACGAAATGCGCCCCCAGGGCCAGCGCCTTGAGCACATCGGTGCCGCGGCGGATGCCGCTGTCCATCATCACCACCATGCCGGCCGCCGCGCGCGCCACATCGGGCAGCACGCGCAGCGGCGAGACCGTACCATCGAGCTGGCGCCCGCCGTGGTTCGAGACGATGATGCCGTCGGCGCCGTGCTCGCGCGCCAGGGCGGCGTCGGCCGGATGCATGATGCCCTTGATGATCAGCTGCCCCTGCCAGCGGGCGCGGATGCGCGCCACATGCTCCCAATTGAGGTGGTCGCGGGCGCTGAAGTCGCGCAGCACGCTGGCCGACATGATGGGGGCGCCGCGCGTGGCGAAGGAGTTCTCAAAATGCGGCATGCCGTGGCGGGCCAGGGTGCGCAGAAAAACGCCGGCCGTCCAGCGTGGGCGGATCATGCCATCCCAGGCCAGGCGCAGGCTGGGCTTGAGCGGCGTGGAAAAGCCGGTGCGGACGTTGTTCTCGCGATTGGCCGATACCGGGATGTCCACGGTGAGCACCAGTTGGCGATAGCCCGCGGCGGCGACCCGGTCGACCAGCGCGTCGATGCGCTCGACGTCCCCAGGCAGATAAGCCTGGAACCAGGTGCCCGGCGCGGCCTGGGCCACTTCTTCGAGGCGTATGAGAGAGGTGGCGCTCATGATGGCGGCAATGCCGGCCTGGCGCGCCGCGCTGGCCAGCACGATGTCGCCACGGTAGGCCGACAAGGCGCTGATGCCCATGGGCGCGATGCCGAAAGGCGCCGCGTAGCGGGTGCCGAAGAGCTCGACGCCCTGGTCGCGCTCGGATACCTTGCGCAGCACGCGGGGCACGAAGCCCAGTTCGGCAAAGGCGGCGCGGTTATCGTCGCGCGAGAGATTGTTCTCGGCCGCGCCGGCGATATAGCCGAATATCGGCCGTGGCAGGCGGCGGCGGGCCGCCTGTTCGAAATCATCCAGGCATAGGATGGACTTGAGGGCGCGGGGCAGGGACATCGGGACTCCGGGCAGGCGCGGGGGCGCCAAAGACCGGCAATCTACCAGGACCCATACGTGGCAGAAAGCGAATAAATCTGGAAAGATTTGTTCGCTTTATGGAAAGTCGCTCAAACGGCGAGAATGTCGGCGCTGCTGCTTGCAGGCAGGGCCAGCGTCTCGCCCATGCGGATGGGGCCGCGCACCGATGGCGTGTCCAGCCAGCGGATGCGGCGCGGCCCGAACAGCACGATGACGGTCGACCCCAGCTTGAAGCGGCCCATTTCGGCGCCGCGCGCCAGGGTGATGGGCTGGCGGGCCTGGCTGTCATAGCGCAGGCTGCGCACCTGGCGCTTGTGCGGCGTGACCAGGCCGGCCCACACGGTCTCGATGGAGGCGACAATCATGGCGCCGACGAGGACCAGGGCCATGGGGCCGTACTCGGTATCGAAGATGCAGGCGACCCGTTCATTGCGGGCGAACAATTCCGGCACATGGCTGGCGGTCAGCGGATTGACGGAGAACAGCCGGCCCGGGATGTGGATCATTTCGCGCAGGGTGCCCGTGACCGGCATGTGCACGCGGTGGTAATCGCGCGGCGAGAGGTAGATGGTGGCGAAGTCGCCGCCCTCGAAGGGAGCGGCGCGCTCGGCGTCGCCGCCCAGCAAGGCGCTCAGGCCGAAGCTGTGCCCCTTGGCCTGGAAGATCCGGCCGGCCTGGATGGGGCCCAGCTGGCTGATGGCACCATCGGCCGGCGAGACGATATTGCTTTCGTCGTCGTCCAGCGGCCGGGCGTCGGGCTTCAGGGCCCGGGTGAAGAAATCATTGAAGCTGGCGTAGGCCCGCGGATCCTCGACCAGGGCTTCGCTCATGTCGACCCGATAGCGCCGCACGAAGCGCGAAATCATGGCGTTCTTGATCTCGGGCGCGCGGCTGTCGGCCAGCAGGCCCATGGCGCGCGAGACGAGATGATGGGGCGCGAGATATTGGCTGGCGAGGAAGAGCTGGTCTTTGATGGACATGGATACCCTGGATAGCCGGCCTTCTTGGGGCCGGCGGGTCGAAACTAGGCTGAAGTGTAACGTCTGGGGCGCGTCAGCGCTTATCGCCGTCGGGCGCCAGCCACGGGGCTTCGGCCTGCGGGTCGGCCGCCTCGCGGGGCAGGTACTCGACCGGCACCCCAGGGGGCACTTTATCGATGCGGTCGCGATGGATGCGGCGCAGGCTGAAACTGGCGCTGCGGGAGGCCGCATTCTGCAGCAGCACCGACAGCACGGCGCCTTTGTCCTGGATCCATTGCGTCTTGCCGCGCAGCAGCTTGAGCGCCGAGGCGGGGCTGCCGAGCCGGTAGCTCATGGCATTGATCTGGGTGCTGTGCTTGCCGTCGAACAGGCCGGCATCCAGCTCGGTGATGGCGACCGCGTCCAGGTTGCTGCTGTCGTGCTCGACGCGGTAGACGAATTGCAGGCGGGTGTGCGGGTCGCGGATCACGACAAGCTTGTCGGCGCCCGAGATATCGGAAAACATCCCGACCACCTCCGACTCCACGAGCTGCTTGCCGCGTTGCTCTTCGGTGTAGAGGAATATCGTGGGCAGGGAAGTGGGAGCGGGCATCGTCGACCTTGGAAGACAAGGAAGCGCAGCATTTTACCTGCGCTGCCTGGTTAACGGCCGCGATGCCCGGAACTTCAGCGCAGGCTGATCCAGGTGGTCTTCAGATCAGTGTACTTATCCAGCGCATGGAGCGATTTGTCGCGGCCGAAGCCGGATTGCTTCACCCCGCCGAAAGGCACGGAAATGTCGCCGTCGGCATAGCAATTGACCCAGACCAGGCCGGCGCGCAGGCGGCGCGAAAGACGGTGCGCGCGCGACAGCGTGGCGGTCCAGAGGCCGGCGCCCAGCCCGTAGGCGGAGTCGTTCGCCAGGGCGATGGCCTCGTCTTCGTCCTCGAAGCGCTGCACGGCCAGCACGGGCCCGAAGACCTCTTCGCGCACCAGGGAGTTGTCCTGGCTGGCGCATTCCACGATGGTGGGTTCGATGTAATAGCCCCCGGTGTCGCCGCGGACCTGCCTGCCGCCCAGGCGCAGCCTGCCGCCTTCGGCGCGGCCGGCCTCGATGCGGGCGAGGATGCCTTGCATCTGGCGCTCGTCGACGATGGCGCCCATGGCGCTTGCCGGGTCGAGCGGGTCGCCGGGCTGCATGGCGGCGGCGAACTCGGCCAGGCGCGCCATGAAGCGGTCATAGATGCCGGCCTGCACATAGAGGCGCGAGCCGGCGATGCAGACCTCGCCCTGGTTGGAGAAAATGGCCAGCGCGGCGACTTGGGCGGCGCGGTCCAGGTCGGGGCAGTCGTCGAAGATGATATGGGGCGACTTGCCGCCGCACTCCAGCCAGACCCGCTTGAGATTGGACTGGCCGGAGTACTCCATGAAACGTTTGCCGGTGGCCGTGGAGCCCGTGAAGGCCAGGCAGTCCACGTCGGGATGGCGCCCCAGGGCCTGGCCGGCCACTGCGCCCAGTCCGGGAACGACGTTGAAGACGCCCGCGGGGATGCCGGCAGCCTCGGCCAGGCTCGCCAGGCGCAAAGCCGACAGCGAGGATTGTTCGGCCGGCTTGAGCACCACGGAATTGCCGGCGGCCAGGGCCGGGGCGACTTTCCAGGCGGCCATCATCAAGGGGTAGTTCCAGGGCACCACGGCCGCCACCACGCCCAGGGGTTCGCGGGTGATGGTGGCCAGGGCGTCGGGCCCGGTCGGGGCGATCTCGTCGTACTGCTTGTCGATGGCCTCGCCGTACCAGGCATAGCAGCGCGCGGTTTCCGGCAGATCGAACAGCAGCGCGTCGCGGATGGGCTTGCCCATGTCCAGGGTTTCGAGCAGGGCCAGCGTTTCGCTGTCTTCCTCGATGAGGGCGGCCAGGCGCAACAGGCGGGCCTTGCGCTCGCGCGGGGCCAGGCCGGCCCAGACGCCAGCGTCGAAGCTGCGGCGGGCCGCGGCCACGGCGCGGTCGACATCGGCCTGGCCGCAGGCGGCCACATCGGCCAGGTTGCGCCCATCGATAGGGCTGTGCGCGGCGAAGGTCGAGCCGTCGGCGGCATCGCAATACGCGCCGTCGATGTAGGCCTGGCCGACGATGGAGAGGCTGGCCGCGCGGGCGTGCCAGTAGGCGGAGTCATGCAGAGTCATGGCGGTGGGAGAGGCGGGTTGGGACCCCCGGGCCGTGGCGGCCCGGGCTCGGAGGGCGCTCAACGCTGGGCGTTGGCGCGCGCCAGCATGGCATCGAGCAGGACGTTGGCGCCGGCCTCCAGGTCGGCGGGCTTGGCGTCCTCGATCTCGTTGTGGCTCACGCCATCCTTGCAGGGCACGAAGATCATGGCCGTGGGCGTGACGCCGGCCATGTAGACGGCGTCGTGGCCGGCGCCGGTGACGATGTCCATCGCCGGCAGGCCGCGGCGCTGCGCGCCTTCGCGCACCCAGTTCACCAGCTCGGGATCGAAGGGCGTCGGCGGGAAATATTGCACCGGGCGCACCTCGATCTGCACGCCGTGTTCGCGCGCCACCTCGGCGGCGCGGGCCTGCCACTGCCGGTCCATCTCGGCCAGGGTGGCTTCGTCCTCGTGGCGCAGGTCGACCGTCAGGCGCACCTGGCCGGGAATGACGTTGCGCGAGCCCGGATGGGCGTGGATCTCGCCTACGGTGCCCCGGCCATGCGGGGCGTGGGCGCGCGCCAGTTCGACCACCGTCTGCAGCAGAAAGCTGGCGGCGTACAGCGCATCCTTGCGGATGGGCATGGGCGTGGGACCGGCATGCATTTCCATGCCGGTCACCGTGACGTCATACCAGCGTACGCCCAGCGAGCCGGTGACCACGCCCACCGTCTTGGCTTCATGTTCAAGAATGGGGCCTTGCTCGATGTGCGCCTCGAAATAGGCGCCCACCGGACGGCCGCCGACGGGGTCCTCGCCCGCATAGCCGATGGCGCGCAATTCCTCGGCCACCGACTTGCCTTCGGCGTCGCGCGCCGACAGCGCCGTTTCCAGCGGGAATTTGCCCGCGAACACGCCGGAACCCATCATGACCGGCAGAAAACGCGAGCCCTCCTCATTGGTCCAGATGGCCACCTCCAGCGGCGCGCGGGTCTGCACGCCGTGGTCGTTGAGGGTGCGCATGACCTCCAGGCCCGCCATCACGCCATAACAGCCGTCGAACTTGCCGCCGGTAGGCTGGGTGTCGATATGGCTGCCGGTCATGACCGGCGGCAGACTGTCGTCCAGGCCGGCGCGGCGGGCGAAGATATTGCCCACCTGGTCCACGCGCACGCTCAGGCCGGCTTCGCGCATCCAGCCGGTGACCAGGTCGCGGCCCTGGCCATCCAGCGCGGTGAGCGCCAGCCGGCAATTGCCGCCCTTGGGCGTGGCGCCGATTCTGGCCAGGTCCATGAGCGATTGCCACAGACGGTTGCCGTTGACGGAAAGAGGGGTAGTCATGATGCGATTCCTAACTGATGCGGGTTACTGCTGGCGTGCCAGGGCGGCCTCGCGGATGCCGCTGAGCGTCTGCCCGGGCGCGATGCCGTCGGCGTCGTAGCGGATCTCCAGCAGCGCGGGCAGGCGCTGGCTGTCGGCGAAGGCCAGGGCGCGCTCGAGCGCCGGCGCGAAATCCTCGCTGCGCTCGACCGCCTCGCCGTGGCCGCCGTAGCCGCGGATGATCTGGGTGAAGTCGGGGTTCTCGAAAGTCAGGGCGATGGTGCGGGCCGGGAAGTCTCTTTCCTGGTGGGCGCGGATCGTGCCCCACATGCCGTTGTTGAACACCAGCACCACGATGCCGACGCGGTACTGCAGCGCCACGCCCAGCTCCTGGAGATTCATCTGGAAGCAGCCGTCGCCGGCGTAGCAGATCACGGTGCGTCCGGGGTTCTCCAGCTTGGCCGAGATGGCCGCGGGCAGGCCGTAGCCCATGGAGCCCACGGTGGGGGCCAGGCTGGTGCCCGGTCCCGTGAAGCGGCGGTAGCGGTGGGGATAAAGGGCGTAGTTGCCGGCGCCCACGGTAATGCAGGCATCGGCCGGGATCCGCGCATCCACGCAGGCGGCCGCCTCGTCCAGGCTCATGGGGCCGGGCGACGGCAGCGGGCGGGTGCTGTCCAGATAGTCCTGGCGGGCCTGCACCACATGCGCGGCGCGCGAGACCTGGTGGCCCGGACGCAGCGAAGCGGCGGCTTCGGCAAAGCTCGCCACGTCGGCCACGATACCCTGGGTGGGCGCGAAGACGCGGCCCAGCTCGCAGGGATCCGGATAAACATGGACGAGTTTCTGGCGCGGCATCGGGCTTTCGATGACCGTATAGCCTTCGGTGGTGGCTTCGCCCATGCGCGTGCCCACGGCCAGCACCAGGTCGGCCTGGCGCAGGCGCTCTCGCAGGGCCGGCGTCATGCCCCAGCCTACGTGGCCGGCGGCGTTGGCATGGCGCTGGTCAAAGCATTCCAGGCGGCGCCAGGCCGTGCCCACGGGCAGCTCGAAGCGTTCCGCGAAGCCGGCGATCTGTTCGATGGCGGTATGGGTCCAGCCCGAGCCGCCCAGCAGCAGGAAGGGACGCTCGGCCACATCCAACAGGGCCGTCATGCGCGCCAGGTCGGCCGCGCCGGGATGGCTGCGGCTGCGCTGGTAGCGCGGCATGTCGGCCACGGTGGCGCGGCCCCACAGCGTGTCTTCGGGCAGGGCCAGCACCACGGGGCCGGGCCGTCCGCTGGTGGCGACGGCGTAGGCGCGGGCGATGAACTCCGGGATACGGTCGGTGCGGTCGATCTGGGCCACCCATTTGGCCATCTGGCCGAACATGCGTCGGTAGTCGATCTCCTGGAAGGCTTCGCGCTCGTAGAAATCGTTGCCCACCTGGCCCACGAACAGAATCATGGGCGTGGAGTCCTGGAAAGCCGTGTGCACGCCGATGCTGGCGTTGGTGGCGCCCGGGCCGCGGGTCACGAAACAGATGCCCGGCTCGCCGGTGAGCTTGCCATAGGCTTCGGCCATATAGGCCGCGCCGCTTTCCTGGCGGCAGACGATGGGCTCGATGGCGTCCTTGTGTTCATTCAGGGCATCGATGCAGGGCAGATAACTCTCGCCGGGGATCATGAAAATGCGGCGCGCGCCGTGAATGCGCAGCTGCTGCATCAGGATCTGGCCGCCGTTGCGTTCGACGAGTGTCTGGCTCATGCGTGTACTCCTTGGGCTGCATTGGCCCATTGTTCGAATTCGGCGTGGCGCGCGAGCAGGCGCCGCGCCGTGTTGTAGAGGGGGGGATCGACCGGGCTCACCAGGCCGGCGGCCAGGTCGGCCTCGCGCCGGCCGACGAGTTCGCGCGCCTGGGCGACTTCTTCGGGCTGCGGCGTGAAGACCGCATGGATCTGGCGCACTTGCTCGGGGAAGGTCGCGCACTTGGACTTCAGGCCCAGCCGGCGCGCCCAGCGCAGGTCCGCCTCGAGCGCCTGGGCGTCGCGGAAGTTGAACGGACAGTCGATGGGCAGGCAGCCCGCCGCCGTGCAGTCGACCAGGAAGCGCGCGCGGACCGCGTGCAGCTCCAGGCCGTCGGGGGCGCGTTCGGCCCCCAGGCTGGCGCTCAGGTCTTCGGCGGCCAACAGGCAGGCCGAGACGCGCGGGCTGGCCGTCAGGATGTCGTAGGCGCGCACCAGCCCCAGGGCGGACTCCAGCGTGGGGATGATCTCGGTGCGGCCGGCGGGCAGGCCCAGGGCCTGTTCGCGCGCCGTGATGGCGGCGTCCAGCGCGGCGATCTGCGCGGCGCTCTCGGCATGCGGCAGAAAGATGGCGTCGGGCGCGCCCGGCATCACACCGTCCAGGTCGGCCAAGCCATCGGCATCGAGTTTGTTGATGCGCACCGCGGCGACCACCTGGCGCTCGCGGCATTCGCGCATCAGGGCCACGATGCGCTGCCGGGCCGCCGGCCGGTCCTCGGGACGGGTGAACTCTTCCAGGTCGGCCACCAGGGCGTCGGCCCCGCCGTCCAGGCCGGCCCGTTGGGCCCGGGCATCCAGGCCCGGGACGAACATCCAGCTGCGGCGCAGCGCGATGGGACGCAGCGTCATTGCACATGCCTCGGCAGGAAGAGCACCAGTTCGGGCACGAAGGTCAGCAGCAGCATGACGGCCGTCATGGCCAGCATCATCCACGACAGCGGGCGCAGGGTCTGCATCATGTTGATCCCGCCTATCTTGCAGGCCGCCATGAGGTCCACGCCCACCGGAGGCGTGTTGGCGCCGATGGCCATGTTGATCGACAGAAGGATGCCGAAGTGCACCGGATCGATGTTGTAGTGGGCCAGCACGGGCATGACCACGGGAGCCACGATGATGATGACCGGAATGGCTTCCATGAAGGTGCCCAGCGCCAGCAGCACCACGGTCAGCACCAGCAGCACGGCGACCTTGCTGTCGGTCCAGTCGACCAGCAGCTGCGACAGGGCCTGCGGCACCTGCTCGGCGATCAGCACCCAGGCGAACAGGCCCGAGGCGCCGATGATGAGCAGGATGGAGGCGCTGCCTTCGCCGGTGGACTTCAGGCTTTCCCAGAGCGACTTCAGCGTCAGCGTGCGGTACCAGAAGAAACCGATCAGCAGCGCGTAGACGATGGCGCTGGATGCCGCCTCGGTCGCCGTGAAAAGGCCGAAGCGGATGCCGCCGATGATGAGCACCGGCACCATCAGGGCCGGAATGGCGTCGATCAGGGCGGCGCGCAGTTCGCCCCAGCTGAAGGGCTGGCCGCCAGCCCAGTTGTGCTTGCGCGCCTGCCAGATGGCCACGCCGATCAGCGACAGGCCCAGGAGCAGGCCCGGAACGATGCCGGCCAGGAAGAGCTTGCCCACCGAGGTGTCGGTGATCGTGCCGTAGACGATGAGCACAATGCTGGGCGGGATGATGGTCGAGGTGGCGCCGGCGCTGCCGATGAGCGCGCAGCTGAAACCCTTGTCGTAGCCGCTGCGGGCCATGGCCGGCAGCAGCAGGCTGCCGATGGCCACCACGTCGGCCACGCCCGAACCGGACAGCGCGCCGAACATCAGGCAGGCCAGCACGGCCACCACGGCCAGGCCGCCCTTGATGTCGCCCACGATGGCCGCGCACAGGCGCACGATGCGCTGGGTCAGGCCCGCGCCGTTCATGAGCTGGGCGGCGAGGATAAACAGCGGGATGGCCAGCAGCGTGAAGCTGTCCAGGCCGGCGACGTATTGCTGGGCCGCGACCATCATGGGCGCGGCGTCGTAGACGGCCAGGTAGGCCAGGCAGGCGACCACCAGACCGAAGGCGATCGGCATGTCGATCAGCACGGTCAGTGTGAAAACGCCCATGAGAAAGAGGGCACCGGTAGACATCTTGTTATTCCTTTGCGGGCGCGGGCTCGAACAATTGCGCCAGGTGCACGACGACGGTGATCGCGCAGGCGAAGGGCAGGGCGAGATAGACCGCGCCGGCCGACACATCCAGCGCCGGCAGCGTCTGGTCCATGGTCAGGTCGGCGAGCTCCCAGCCGGCATAGCCCAGGACGATGAGGCCGACGATGACGAACACCTGGTTCAGGCGCTCGAAGAAATTGAGGACGCGCGGGCTGCGCACCACGAAGGGCAGCAGGCCGGCCATCAGGTGGGAACGTTCGAAACTGCAGGTGACGCCGCCGATGAAGGCGGACCAGACCAGGACCAGGCGGGGCAGTTCCTCGGCCCAATGAGGAGTGGTGTGCGTGACGAAGCGCGAAAACACCACGTAGCTGATCAGGATCGCCAGCAAGGCCACCGCCAGGGCGGCGATGGCTTTGCTGATGCCCGACAGAATGACGGACAGTCGTTGGAGCATGCTTATTTCGCCTCGCGGTACTTCTGGACCAGGCCCATCAGCTCGGGACCGTAGGTGACAGAGTAGGTCTTCCACACAGGCTCGACCGCGGCGGCGAACGGCGCCTTGTCGACTTCGTTGACCTGCATGCCTTTTTCCTTGAGCTGGGCGATGTATTGGGCATCGCTTTCGGTGATCATCTTGCGCTGCTCATCGCGCCAGCGGTCGGCGGCGGCCTGGACCACCTTGCGGTCATCGGCCGAGATGCGGTTCCAGACCGATTTGGACACGATCAGGTTGGCCGGGCCCCAGACGTGGCCGGTCAGCGACAGATACTTCTGCACTTCGAAGAAGGACGAGGTGTAGATGATGGACAGGGGGTTTTCCTGTGCGTCGAACACCTTCTGCTGCAGGGCCGAGTAGAGTTCGCCAAAGGCCAGCGGCGCGGGGTTGGCGCCCAGGGCGCTGAAGGTGTCCAGGCGCATCTTGTCGGGCGTGACGCGGGTCTTCAGGCCGTTCAGGTCGGAGGGCTTGTTGATCGGGCCGCGATTGTTGGTCAGATGGCGGAAGCCGTTTTCCCACCAGGACAGGATGACCAGGTTTTTCTTCTCGGCCAGCTTGGCCAGCGCCGCGCCCAATTCGCCGTCATAGGCGCGATAGGCCTGGGCGGCGGTGTTCCAGGTGTAGGGCAGCTCGACGATGCCGAACTTGGGTTCGATGGGCTGCAGTGAACCCGAACCGATGATGGCCGCGCCCTGGCTGCCGATCTGCAGGCCTTCGAGCATGGTCTTCTCATTGCCCAGCTGGCCGCTCGGGAAGAGGATGAAGTTCACGCGGCCGTTGGTCTTTTCCTTGACCTCGGCGGCAAAGCCTTCGGCCGCCTTGTTCCAGCTGTGGCTGGGCGCGAGCACGTGGCCGAGCTTGACGTCCAGGGCGTGCGCCGCGGGGACGGCCGCCAAAGCCAGGCCGGCGCCGGCCAAGAGAGAACGGAAGATACGGGTTAGCTGCATGTTTCACCTTGGAATGTTGTGGCTGGTCCCCGCGAGGGACCGGGCCCGGCCGGAACCGCCGGCGCAAACGGGCCCCGGCGCCTTTGTCGGCGCCTGTCGGGCATTACGGGAAAGAGGGATGGGACGCGGTCAGCCTGTCATCATCGGATGGGCCCGCTGCCGAAGTCTTCGCGCAGGCGCGCCAGGATGCCGACCAGATGATCATGCATGGCGTGGCGGGCGCGGATGGGGTCACGCTCGGTGATGGCCTCCAGGATGCGCTCATGCTCGTCGCGCGCGGCGCTCCAGACCCGGGTCGTCACGAAGTGGGTCTCCAGGCGGCTGAAGACCGGGCTGATGGTGCTCAGATGCCAGATATGCGAGATGGCGGCGGCCAGGGCGGCGTTGCCGCAAGCCGCGGCGATCGCGCCATGGAAAGCCTGGTCATGCAGGCTGGGGCTTTCGGTCAGCGACATCGCCTCATGGGCGGCGCGGATGACGGCGATCTGGGCCGACGAGGCCTTCTGGGCCGCCAGCGCGGCGCACTCGGGCTCCAGCAGCAAGCGGGTGTCCAGCAGGTCGAAGGGGCCGATGTCGGTGCGCTCGGCGCCATGGGCGGCGGGTTGCGCATGGCCGTACTGGCCGTCCTCGCGCGGCGCGCAGACGAAGACGCCGGTGCCCACGCGGACCTCCACATAGCCCTCGATCTCCAGCGCGATCAAGGCTTCGCGCACCGACGCGCGGCTGACCTGCAGCTGTTCGGCCAGGTCGCGCTCGGCGGGCAGGCGGCCTCCGGCCTCAAAGTCGCCCGCGCGTATGCGGCTGGCGATCTGGTCGGCAATCATGCGATAGAGGCGGGTCGAAGCAACCGCTTGGAAGGTAGCCATGCTGTCTAGGTATCCGGTGGCCGAGTGGTCAGGCCACTGGACTATACCGGACTGTCGGCCGTAAAAAAATCGTCAGGCGCAGGATCTAGGGAAAACCACTAGGCGCGCCGGCGGCCCTGCCGGTTGCCGGGCACGCGCCGGCGCTCAGGGGCGCCCGATCTTGTCCCGCAGGGCTTCAAGCAGCACCTCGGCATTGCTGTGCTCGCCGTCGCGCGAGGCATAGACGAGGGTCAGGCGCCGGCCGCCAGCCGCCTGGAGGAGGGCTTGCATCCGCGCCTGCTGGTCGGCCTGGGCCAATTCATGCCGGTAAGCCTTGCGGAAATCGTCCCAGAGGGCGGGATCATGGCAATAGGCTTTGCGCACCGCCTCGCTGGGCGCAAGCGACTTGGCCCATTCGTCCAGTTTGAGCGTGTCCTTGGAGCGGCCCCGGGGCCAGAGACGGTCGACCAGGGCGCGGTATCCGTCCTCGGGCGCGGCGGCGTCGTAGGCGCGCTTCATGGCGATGTCCTTGGGCTTGCTCATGCCTGCCTCCAGCCGGAATGAAAAAGGGCGGACCGTCGGGTCCGCCCTTGGGGAAGGCCGGGTCGGCCCGGTCTTCAGTGTGCCATCATCATGGCGAAGTAGCCAAACACGGTCAGCAGCACGCCCGAGACCGCATAGCCCACCGGGAAGCCCAGCCAGGGGACGCTGGAGCCCACTTCCTTGGCCGCTTCGCGCGCGGGCCCCGAGTGGCTGCGCGCCCCGGCGGTGGCGCCCATCAGCAGGGCCGGGTTGATCTTCATGATGTGAAAGCCAATGGCCCACACGATGATCGGCGGAATGGTCGACGCCAGGAAGCCGACGATGAAGATCTTCAGCGCGATCGCGCCCGTGAGCTGGGTGAGCAGCTCGGCGCCGGCGTTGATGCCGACGATGGCCACGAAGCCGATCAGCCCCAGGTCTTCCAGGATGTTGCGCGCGGCGTTCGGCGTATTGCCGAAGAACCGCAGGCGCGACGAGATGGAGGACACGATGATGCCCGAAAGCAGCAGACCGCCCGCGTTGCCCAGGCCTACGGCGGCGCCGAAGGCCGGCACCTCGATCAGCCCGATCAAAAAGCCCAGGATCATGCCGGCCGACAAGGTCAGCAGATCGGTGGCCGAACTGTGCCGCGCGATCACGCCGAAGATGTCGCCCGCCTTGTCCACGGCCACCTTCAGGCCGGTGACAAACAGCACGTCGCGCTTTTGCAGCTTGGTCTCCAGGCCCAGCGGGATGGGCACGCCGCCGCGCTCGATGCGCTGCAGCTGGATCTGGCCGGCCAGCGGATGGCTGCGGAA
This sequence comes from Bordetella hinzii LMG 13501, assembly GCF_001548475.1. Classification (GTDB taxonomy): domain Bacteria; phylum Pseudomonadota; class Gammaproteobacteria; order Burkholderiales; family Burkholderiaceae_B; genus Bordetella; species Bordetella hinzii. Next base: position 38,223 of record NZ_LRUJ01000026.1, on the reverse strand, counting down.
TTCCTTGAGCGGAATGCCCATGGTTTCCTTGTTCATCACCAGGATCTCGGCCTGGTCCAGCGGGATGTTCAGGGCCTTGGCATCCGGCACCTCGGGTCCGATGACGCCCATGTTCTCGGTCATGGACTGCAGGTTTCCGCCCAGGGCGACGACATCGTTCTTCTGCAGCACGATGGTTTCGTCGGCCCCCAGCAACTGGCCGTCGCGCTCCACATTGACCACTTGATACATGGGGAAGCGGGCCCGGAAGTCCTTGACGCTCTTGCCGACGGGCGAGTCGTTGACCACGCGGTAGGCGCGCACGTCAAATGGATGAAAGGCGGTGATGCCGGCGTCATCGACGTTGGGCACGCCGTGCTCTTTCTCGAACTCGACAGCCGCCTTCTTGGCGTCCACGCCCCAGATGCGGGGCAGGTACTTGCACAAGAGGATGATGCCCACCGTGCCCCAGATATAGGTGATGCCGTAGGACAGGGCAATCATGGCATCGACCTGTTCCTTGGTCATGCCGTCCTTGAGCGCCAGCGTGCCCGAGGTGATGGCCTGTTCCGCCGAGCCGATGGCCGCCGACATGGTCTGCGAGCCCGCCAGCATGCCGCCGGCCGCGCCCTGGGGCAGATTGAAGAACTGCGCCCCGAAGACCACGATGACCAGACCGAGGATAGGCGCGATGACGGCCAGGATGGCGTAATTGATGGAGTCCTTGTTCAGGGCGTTGATGAAAGACGGGCCCACGCGCAGGCCGACGCCATACATGAACAGGTAGTAAAGCAGGGATTTGGCGAAGTCATCGAGGTGGAACTTCACGCCGAAGCTGGCGCCTAGCGTGGCCAGCAGGCATCCCACCACGATGGCCGCGGCCACCGAGCCCAGGCCGTAGCCCTTGATGCTGAACTTGCCCACCCATACCGACAAACCTATGGTCAGGAAGAGCAGGATATACGGATTGTCCGCTAGAAACTGCATTGCTGAGTGCATATGGCGCTCCAGGTAGCATCCAAGCCAGCGACAACGCGCGCCCGGGGCGCGCGTTGCGCATCATGCAAGCAACACCGCCGGTATCAGCACTTTGCCGGTGTCGTCTTCTCGTCCGCATGGCCATGCAGCTGCGGCGGCGTGGCGGTGCCGCCATGCTGCTCCAGCCACTTGCAGGCGGCGATGATGTCGTCGGCCAGCTTCATCGACACATTGTGGTTGATGTGCGGCCGCACCACCACGCGCAGACTGTTGACCGACTCGGCATTGGGCGGCATCTGATAGGCCGACAGCACCCAGCCTTTCTCGCGCACCTTGTTCGAGACATCGAACTCGCTGAACTTCTTCACCTTCTTGTCCAGCGTCACGGCCACGACCGGGATGCGCTGGGTGTCGTTCATGATGGTGAAGTAGCCGCTGTCGACCAGGCGCTTGCGCAGGGCCACGGCATTGTCCAGCGTGCGCTGCATGATGCGCTTGTAGCCTTCGAAGCCCAGGCGCAGGAACTGGTAGTACTGCACCGCGACCTGCATGGAGTTGCGGCTGAAGTTCAAGGTCGCGGTCGGCATTTCGCCACCCAGGTAGTTCACGTAGAACACCAGGTCTTCGTTGAAGATCGAGCGTTCGCGGAACACCACCCAGCCCAGACCCGGCGGGGTCAGGCCGTATTTGTGGCCCGAAGCATTGATGGACTGCACGCGCGGCAGGCGGAAGTCCCACTTGTAGTCGGGATAGAGGAAGGGATTGACGAAGCCGCCCGAGGCGCCGTCGATGTGCATCGGGATGGAGATGCCCGTCTTCTTCTCGTAGGCGTCGAGCCAATCATGAATGCCTTGGATGTCGTCATCCTCGCCGGTGAACGTCTGGCCGGCAATGGCCACCACGGCGATGGTGTTCTCGTCGACGTATTTGTCCAGCTCTTCGGCGGTCAGCGTGTACTGGCCGGGCTTGAGGGGCACGATGCGCGGTTCGACATCGAAGTAGCGCAGGAATTTCTTCCACACGATCTGCACGTTGCCGCCCGTCACCATATTGGGGCGCGAGGCGTCCTTGCCTTCCTTCTGGCGACGCTGGCGCCAATTCCATTTATGAGCCAGGCCCGCCAGCATGCACGCCTCCGACGAACCCACGGTAGCCGTGCCGTAGGGCTCGACACCCTTGGGGCCGTTCCAGAGCTGGTGCAGCCATTTGACCATGCGCGTTTCCATGGCGAACAGCTGCGGATACATGTCGTGATCGATGTAGTTCTTGAACATGTTCTGGTGCGCCACCGACCGCGCTTCGGGTTCGGCATAGGTGGTCACGAAAGACGACATGTTCAGCATCGGGTTGGTGTCGGTCCACTCGTCGCTGAGGACCAGGGCCTGGGCCGCTCGCGAGCTCATCCCCATCTTGGGAAAATGATCCTCCGGCACTTCAAAATTGAACTGGTCGTACGGGGTCAAGAGATCAGGGGATTGACTCATGCTCGATTCTCCGAAAAGACACACGCTCTACAAGTTTGGGGCTGCCCGGCGCCAGCCGCGGCAGAAAATCCCGGCCGCGTCCGCGCGGGACACGCCAGGGGCCAGCCAGAAACGACTTAGTTGTGGATACAGAAAGCAGGGATGGCAAGCGGCGGCGCGCTCGGGGCGCCGCACGGGGCAAGGCAGAACAAGGCAAGCGCGTTGACTTTCATAGGGTAGTGCTCACATAAACGATTTATGCAAACCGCTGCCGTCAAGGCGGGCAGCGGGCCCCAATGTCTAGCGTTCTTCCTGCGCGGGCGCCGCGGTTTCTCCAGCGCCGGGTACCGTTGCGGTACCAATTTAACGATGATGCCTGATGTTCGAAATGATAACAACTGTGCCGGATTTTTGTTACGACTTTTAGAGCCTCAGGCGCCGGCCCCCACATCCTCCGGGGCGGGGGGATCGGCCTGCGCCCGGCTGCGGATCGCCAGGTAGCTCACGCCCTGGCTGACCTGCGGAGGCTGCGGGCCGCGATGGTGAGCCTCCACGGCTTCCAATACCATTTTGTCGGCCAGGGTCATGCGGTCCATCATGCGCAAGTATTGCAGCCAATTGTCCACGACAAAAACCTCGGTCCAGCGCGACAGGTCATTCAGGTCGCGGAACATCTGCCACTGGTCGGCGCCATTGCGCATGCGCATGCGCCGCAGCGGCCGCAGGCTGCTCAGAAAGCCCGGTTGACGGGTTTCTTCGATGATGTAGTGCACATTGATGATGATGGCGCCGCGCTCGGGGTCGAAATCCTGTTTGCTGGGCGACTGCGAGGCCAGCGGCCAGGCCGCCAGGTCCTGGGTTTCGTTCAGGCTGGGCAGATGGGACCGGAAAAACAGCAGCGCCGTGAAGGCCAGCGTGACGCCGGCCGCGGCGAGGCTGCCCTTGACCCCCAGTGTCTCGGTGAAATGCCCCCAGGCGAAAGAGCCCAGCGCCAGGCCGCCGAACATCGACATCTGGTAGAGGGCCAGGGCACGCGCCTTGACCCAGTCGGGCACCAGGACCTGGATGGAAGTGTTGTAGGTCGCCAGCACCGCGATCCAGCAGCTGCCGGCCACCAGCAGCGCAGGAAACAGCAGCGCCAGGCTGTCCACGCTGCCCAGCAGCAGCAAACAGACCGACATCAGGAACGCGCCGGCGCTGATCAGGCGGCCGGTGCCCAGGCGGCGCTGGGCCGCGCTGATCCAGAGGCTGCCGCCGATGGCGCCCAGGCCCAGCGCGCCCAGCATATAGCCGTAGAGCGAGGCGCTGCCGGCGGCGTGGGCATGGGCCAGCAGCGGCAGCAGCGCCCACAGGGCGCTGGCCGAGATGCCGAAACTGAAAGAGCGCAGCATGACCAGGCGCGTGACGCTGGAGTACTCCGTGAAGCGCAGGGCGGCGATCACGCCTTCGAGAATGCGCTCCGGCGGCAGCGTACGCTTAGGCAGCTCGCGGCGCCAGCGCCAGATAGCCCACATCAGGGCGGCATAGCAGGCGCAATTGAACAGGAAGACCCAGGGCGCGCCGAAGACGCCCAGCATCAGGCCGCCCAGGGCGGGGCCCAGGGCGCGAGCCACGTTGTAGTTCACCGAGTTCAGCAAGATGGCCCGGCCCACTTCGGGCTTGGGGACCTGTTCGCCCACGGCGGCCTGCCAAGCCGGGGTGACGATGGCGCTGCCGACCGACACGAGAAAGACGGCGACGATGAGGCTGTACGGATGCAGCATGCCCATGAAGGCGAGGGTCGTGATCACCAGGCCCATGACGAGCTCCAGGCTCATGCCCACCAGCATGACCTTGCGCCTGTCATAGTTGTCCGCGAGCACGCCCGTCAGGATGGACAGCAGCACCAGGGGCACCGCGGCGGCCACCTGGATCATGGCCACGACCACGGGGCTGCTTTGCTGGGTGGTCACGATCCAGGCCGCGGCCACGGATTGGGCCCAGACGCCCAGGTTGGCGAACAGATTGGCGATCCATATGCTGCGGAAAGCCTGCCGCCGCAAGGGGGCGAGCACGCCTGCCGTTGAGGGGGCCGGGCCGGGCGTTGTGCCCGGGGGCAGGTCGTTTTGTCCGGAAGGCGGTTGCAACATGGGGTAGGAAGTCTCCTGCCGCGGCGGCCCGTGGGGGCCGAAAGCATGAGATTCCCCCGCGACCCGAGAGACTGTCAAGTCAAGCCGCCCATCCCGGGGCGGCGGGACCCGCGCCGGACACGGGCAAGGCGCGGGCGGCCGGGCATGGGGCGTCTCACTCACGGCTGGCCAGCCAGGCCTGCAAGTCGGCTTCCAGGGCCTGCAGCGCCTGGACGAGGGCTTCGACGGCCGGCGCTGTGTCGGCCTGGCCGCCGCGGGCGGCGGCCTCCAGGGCCTGCGCCTGGGCGACGGCCTGGTCGGCCGCGACCACCCGCGCGCCGCCGGCGATGCGGTGCGCCAGGTCGGCCACGGCCGCCGGGTCTTGCGATGAGGACGCCTGCATCAGGTCAGCGATGTCCTGGCGGTTGGCCTTGATCAGTTCTTCGGCGATGCGGCGGGTCATGACGGCATCGCCCTGAGTCAGGTCCAGCAGGCCCTGGGGCCGGAAGGTCGCGGGCGAGAAGGGCATGGGGGTGTCCTCGGCTTTGCGCACGGCCAGGGGCAACAGCCGCTGTTTCAGGGTGTCGATGTCCAGGGGCTTGAAGAGGCAGCCGTCCATGCCGGCCGCCTCGCAGCGCGCGAATTCCTCCGCCTGGGCCGAGGCGGTGATGGCGTAGATGACGGTGCGCGGACGATGTTCCTCGGCCTCGATGCGGCGGATTTCGCGCGCCACGTCGTAGCCGCTCATGCCAGGCATGTTGCAATCGGTGAGCACGGCGTCCAGGGCATGCTGGCGCCACAGCGCCACGCCCTGCGCGCCATCGGCCGCTTCCAGCACATCGTGGCCGATATAGGCGAGCTGCTGGCCGAGCAGCATGCGGTTGGGGGCATGGTCATCGATGACCAGCACCTTGAGCCGGGCGGTCCGGAGATCCTGCTGTTCGACGGCCTGCATCGAGGACGGCGGTGGCGTGTCGGCGCTGATCAGCGGGGCGCGCAGGTGCAGGTCGATGCGCGTGCCCTTGCCCGGGATGCTGCTCAGTTCGAAGCTGCCGCCCATGGCCTCGATGATGCGCCGGCTGATGGCCAGCCCCAGGCCCGTGCCGGCCACGCGATCCTTATTGGCGCGGGCTTCGTCGTGCACCTGGGTAAAGGGCTCGAAAAGCTTGCGCCGGTCCGCCGCGCTGATGCCCGGGCCGCTGTCGTCGACGGCGATTTCGATGCTGGCCTGCCCGTCGTCGTCGACGGCGACGTTCAGCGACACCGTGACGCCGCCCACTTCGGTGAACTTGAGGGCATTGCTGACCAGGTTGGACACCACCTGCTTCAGGCGCACGGCGTCCAGCGAGACGGCCGGTGGAGACGAAGGCGCCAGGGATAGTTTCAGGCTCAGGCCATTCTGGCGCGCCATGCCCTGGAAGACGTTGACCACGCCTTCGAGCAGATGGCGCAGGTCGGTGGGAATGGGCGTCAGTTCAAGCTTGTCGGCTTCGATCTTGGAGATGTCGAGGATGTCGCCGATCAGGTCCAGCAGCGAGCGTGCCGAGTCGTAGGCGACCTGCAGGGCCTCGCGGTCGGCCTGCTGGCCGGGCGGACGGCGCAGCACCAGTTCCAGCATGCCGATGATGGCGTTCATCGGGGTGCGGATCTCATGGCTCATGGTTGCCAGGAAGGTGGTCTTGGCGCGATTGGCGGCGTCGGCCTCCTCCTTGGCTTCGTGCAGGTCGCGCAGCAGCTGCATGCGTTCGGTCAGGTCCGTCCAGCCGCCGATCAGGCCGCTGACTTGGCCCAGCGAGTCCGAATAGGGCATCAGCCAATGGTAGATATAGTGGGTCTTGCCCCTGAGCTTGACCTCGATATCCTGAAAGACGGGCGTGCTGGACTCCTCCATGGCGAGCAGGTACTGCTGGTGGACGCGGGCGGCCTCTTGGGGATTCTCGGCGCTCATGGGCGATTCGAGCAAGGTGCGTCCCACCACGTCGTCGGCGCTCATGCCAAAGGTGTCGAGATAGCTGCGGTTGCAGGTGACCATGCGGCCTTGCCGGTCGCGCACGAAGACGGGGTTGGGGATGCCGTCGAGCAGCACGCGCATGAAGGCAAGCTGATCGCTCAGGGCGCGCTCGGCCTTGCGGCGTTTGCGTATCTGCCTGCGCAGATAGAGGATCCAGGCCAGGAAGATGGCTGCCGAGGCCGCCGCGGCGGCGATGAGCAGATAGATCTCCTGGCGGTAGGCATACCAGGTATTGATCGTCGGCGGCGACTCCGCGCGCCAGCGATTCATCAGGTAGATGGGCTCGTCGGCCGGCAGCGTCGCCAGCGCCTTGTTGATGATGCTTTGCAGTTCATCCTGGTCGCGGGGGAAGGCAAAAGCCAGCCGCGCCGGCACGGTGTCCAGCGCCGTGACGATGCGCAGCTCGTCGCGGAAATAATTGCGCAGGTAGAAGTTGGCCGCGATCTGGGTCTGCACCGCGAAATCCGCCTTGCCGTCGAGCACCTTGAGCAAGGCGTCGTTGGGGCTGGTCGCCGACACCAGCCTGGCCTGGGGATAGTAGCGGCGCAATACATCGGACGCCGCGCTGCTGGGCACGCTGGCGATGCGCGCGCCCGCGAAGTCCGCCCCGGCCGCCTGCTTGGGGCCGTCCTGTTTGCCGACCAGCACAAAGGCGGTGCTCAGGTAGGGCGTGCTGAAATCCAGCGCGTCCTCGCGGCTCTCGCTCCAGAACAGGCCCGCGCTCATGTCTGCCTCGTGGTTCTGCAGCGCGGCTTTCATCTCGGCGGTGGAGTCCGCTCCCTTGATGCTGAAACGCAGCCCGGTCAGGCGGCCGATGCGCTGCAGCATATCGATGGACAGCCCCGAAAGCGCGGTGCTGTCCTGGCTGTGCATCGAAAAGGGCGGAAAGAGGTTCAGCGCCCGTACCCGCACCACGGGGTGGCGTTCCATCCAACGCCGCTCTTTTTCGGTCAGCGCCAGGGGCGCCGGCGGAATGAAGGCGCCGCTGGGCAGCCCCCAGCGGTAGACGGCGTTCTGGCGCCAGGTATCGGGGATGCTGGCGATGGTCTGGTCCAGAATGTGGCGCAGCCGGTTGTTGGAGCGCAACAGCGTATAGACATTGGCCCGCATGCCGAGATCGTCGCGGCGCTGCACCTGCATGTCGCTGAAGATGCCCGCCGTCAGGTAATAGGCCACGGCCAGCGGGTCGCCGAGATAGACATCGGCTTGCCCATAGGCCACGGCGCTCAGGCCAAGCAGCGGGTCGGCATAGCTGGTCCAGCGGATCTGGGGCCCGCCCCGATGCAGCGCGGCGGGTTGCGAGCGGGGATTGACGGCGACGCGCAGCGTCTTGAGATCCGGGGGAAGATCGCCCTGTTCGCGCCGGGCTACGACCACGGCCGGGTGGCTGATATATGGCTGGGTGGTGGAAAACCGGTCTCCCATGAGCGTGCCGTCGGCGACATCATCGACCACGTCGACCAATCCGTCGCTCAAGGCGCGCAGCGCGCTGTCGCGGTCCGGGAAAATCGTGACCGCCGGAATCAGGCCGAGATTGTGGCTGATGATCTTGAGGTAGTCCGCATTGAGGCCTTGGAAACGCTGGCTCTGCGTGAACTGAAAGGGCGCGTAATCGGGGCTGAATATGCCCACCCGCAATTCCCTTTGCTGGGCCAGCCACTGCCAGTCGTCGGCGTTCAGGTCGACGGACAGCTTGGGCACTTCGGCGGTCGATCCGGCGGGCAGGCTGCGGCCGGCGGCGGCGGCCCACGCGGCGGGCGCGGTGCCCAGGAAGGACAGGATGGCGGCCAGGCTGGCCAGCAAAAGGCGCCAAGCCAGGGGCAGCGGCATAGGGTTATCCGAGGTTGTTGCGCTTGGCCATGTCGATCAGTTCGACCAGCGTGGTGGCGTTCAGTTTCTGCAGCAAGCGGGTCTTGTAGGTGCTGATGGTCTTATTGCTCAAGAACATGCTGTCGGCGATATCTTTATTGGTGAGGCCTTGCGCCAATAACTGGAGCACCGCCAGCTCGCGGTTGGACAACGAAGAAATCATCATGGCGTCGTCTTGATTCTCGACGCCGCGTATATCGGTGAGCGTGGTTTTCGGAAAATAGGTGTACCCGGCGACCACCGCCTTGGCGGCATCCACGACCTCTTGTAGGTTGCCATGCTTGGAGACAAAGCCGGCGGCGCCGGCGTTCAGGCAACGGCGGGCAAAAAGCGCCGGTTGCTGGCCGGTGAGGATAAGCACATGCATGGGCAATCCGAGGGCTTGCAGGCGCGTCAGCACTTCCAGGCCGTCCAGCTTGGGAATCCCGATATCCAGGATGACCAGATTGGGCAGCAATTCCCGCGCCATGGTGATGCCGTCCAGACCATTGTCGGTTTCGCCCACAACCTCGAAACCTTCCTTCTCCATCAAACCTTTTACTGCATAGCGGATGACGGGATGATCATCAATAATCAGTAGCTTTTGCATGGCCGTGCGCTACCTCACAAATCTTCAGTTGTAATGATCGTTATTATGTTTGAAAAGCTGTAGTCAGCCAGGGGCGCTTTTTTCGCGTGGCGGCGATTACATTGAAAGATAAGCATCTAAAGCTATAGGGTCAGCGACAAGTTAGAGCATATTCTGCTTTTTGGATACCGCATGTTGCGAGAATGCACGTCACGGTGAACCCAATAAAAATCAGACTGGTTTAAGTGTGTGCTCCAAGGGCAAGTCTAGGTTCTCAGACCAGCCCTGTTCTTTTAGTCTTATCTGATGCGGCTGTCGGATGTCGCGTACTGTGTCAGTTTCGCCGGACGAGCCGAGTCGGCCGCCAGGAAATATCGAATAAGACGATATAACCGCGAGCAGGGGCCAACCGGACTAGCTTGGCAGCCGGTTGCGGGAGCCTCGCCGTGCTCAGGCCGCTCAGGTGTTGGCCACCATGGGATTGAACAGCCAGGACTCGTATTCGTCGCCGGACATGGGGCGCGCATACCAATAGCCTTGACCAAGGGCGCAGCGCATATCGAGCAGGGCGTTGCGTTGGTCCGGGGTTTCGATGCCTTCGGCCACGACGGTGATGCCCAGGCTTTCGGCCAAGGAGAGCGTGGCGGCGATCACGCTTTCGCTGCGCGCATCGCCCGGCAGGCGACGGACGAAGGAGGCGTCTATCTTGAGCTGGTTGAACGGCAGATTGCAGAGCCGCTCCATGGAAGAAAACCCCGTCCCGAAGTCGTCGATGGAAACTGTGCAGCCCAGCAGCCTCAGGCGCACCAGGGTTTCCAGCGTGGCGGCCTGCACCGACAGCAGGCCGGTTTCGGTGACTTCGATGGTGAGCGCGGTGGCCGGCAGCGCATGGCGCTCCAGGGCGGCGATGAGATCGGTCATCAACTGGGCGCTGCCCAGTTGGCAGGTCTCGACGTTGAGCGCCAGACTGGCGCCCCGGCCCATCAGCACCGACCGGGCGGTCTGCGCCATGGCCTGGTCGGCCAGCGCCCAGGTCATGCGGTCGAGTTCGTCGCAGTGCTTGACCGCCTCGATGAAATAGGACGGCGAGAGCAAGCCGCGGTCAGGGTGGTTCCAGCGGGCGAGCACCTCGGCGCCGGCCGGCTGCAGCGTGCGCACATCGAACTTGGGCTGGTAGTAGGGAATGAACTCGCCGCGGTCCAGGCCGCGGCGGATCTCTTCGGCGCTAGGCGGCTCGTGGTCGGGCGCCTCCGCATGGCCCGGCGCGGCCGCCGCGTCAGCCTCATAGCGGCGCAGCAGGGACTCCAGGCGGCTGAGCTTGAGGGGTTTGCCCAGGTCGCCCAACACCTGTATGCCGGAGAGGCTGGCCATGTGCAGGATGGCCGCGGTGAGGTCGCTGGAGACGTCGCTGCTCAGGATGACGGACTTGACGAGATTGCGCTGGCTGGCCTCGCGCAGGAACTGGGTGCCATCCATACCCGGCGTGCGGACGTCGCAGATCACGATGTCGGCGGCGCCATGCCGCTTGAGCTGCTCGAGCGCCTCGTAGCCCTCCGGGGCCTGCAAGATACGGGTATACCCGAGCATTTCAAGGGCTCGGACTATGACCAGCCGCTGCACGGGATGGTCTTCGATCACGAGGACGGCCGGCTGTTTCATACGAAATAGTGACTATCAGTGGGGGCGAAAGCATGGGGAGACGCGCTGTTGTGGCGCGGGGCATGCATTGCTGCCGGCTCCCTCTCGGGGCCGCCCAGGACAGAATTCCTTCGATTTATATCTGTTTTTATATCCGGTTGAACACAAATTTCCAAGGTCATGTCCCGTATATTGTCGACAACGGGGCTGCGCCTCGTTGGAGGGACCCGACAATGCCATAACGATAAAGCGGTCGCCCTGCGGCGAATCCAGAAAATATCCAGGCCCGATGCGTGTTAATTACCGATATCGTTGCCCCTGATCTCGCAAACTATCAGATAAATCTTGGGGTTCTATCGGCAACGCCGCGATCCAAGACTGATCCTATGCAAAATGGCGGGCTCTTTTCGCAACAACGTATTACGCCGTTAACGTCCTCCACCCGCGCAACTTTAGAGCGCGGCCCGGCGCGGGGGCTTGACGTGCCCCATGGCGCGGCAGACAGTGTGGCAGACCCCAATGAGTAGGACAGGCGGGCGAGCCTGTCCTTTGGCATACCGTGCCGCCCCGGATGCTGGCGCGTCGGCGCGTTCTGACCAGGCGCGCGAGCAAGAGGGCGGTTGTCCAGCAACAGGCAGATGCAGAGGAGCAAGAGCATGACGCGAGCGGTAAGAACGGGGTGGCGGCTGGCCTTGGCCGCCGCGCTCCTGGCGGGCGGGCCCGCGATGGCCGGACCGGTGGGGCCGGTCCTGGAGGCGGCGCGGGCGCAGGAGCAAGGGCTGTTGGACACCTTGCGCGACCTGGTGAACATTGAATCCGGCAGCCGGGACGTGCATGGCGTCAAGCGGATCGCCGAGCGGGTGGCCGAGGGGCTGCGGGCGCAGGGCGGGCAGGTGCAGGTGCTGCCGCCCGGCGAGGTGTTCCGGATGGACGACACGCCCGAGGAGACCGGCCCCATGGTCCAGGCGGTTTTCAAGGGGCGTGGCCAGAAGAAGATCATGCTGATCGCGCACATGGACACGGTGTACCGCGACGGCATGCTCAAGGACCAGCCCTTCCGGGTCGACGGCAAGCGCGCCTACGGTCTGGGCATCGCCGACGACAAGCAGGGTGTGGCGCTGATCATCCATGCGCTGGCGCTGCTGCGCGCGCTGGACTACCAGGACTATGGCACGCTGACCGTCCTGGTGAACGGGGACGAGGAGATCAGTTCGCCGGGAGCGCGCGCCACCATTACGCGGCTGGCGGCCGACCAGGATGCCGTGTTTTCCTTTGAAGGCGGAGGCAGCGCCGGCGACCTGCGCCTGGCCACCAGCGGTATTGGCGCGGCCTATCTGACGGTGCAGGGCAAGACGTCGCATGCCGGAGCGCGGCCTGAGGGCGGTGTGAACGCGCTTTATGAATTGGCGCATCAGGTCCTGCAGATGAAGGATCTATCCCGGCCGGAGCAGGGCCTGAAGCTGAACTGGACCGTGGCCCAGGCGGGCGGCAATCGCAATGTGATTCCCGGGCAGGCCACGGCCCAGGCCGATGCCCGGGCGCTGCGCGTGGCGGATTTCGACGCGCTGCAGAAGGCCATGGAGGAGAAGATCCGCAACCGGTTGCTGCCCGAGGCCAAGGTCGAGCTCAAGTTCGAGGTGCGGCGTCCGCCGCTGGAGGCCACCGAGGCATCGCGGGCGCTGGCCCGCCATGGCGTGTCCATCTACGAGGAGCTGGGCTTGCCCATGAAGGTGCTGGACCGCGCCACGGGCGGCGGCACGGATGCGGCGTTTGCCCAGCTCAAGGCGCGCGGGCCGGTCATCGAGGGCTTCGGCCTGAGCGGTTTCGGCGCGCACTCCAACGATGCCGAGTACGTCGACACGCAGACCATCGTGCCTCGGCTCTATCTGACGGCCAGGATGATCATGGATATTTCGGCGGGCAAGGCGCCTTAGCCGTCGGCTTGGTGGATGTCCGGATTTTGGTATGATTCAGGTTCCTGTCAGATTTCCGGGAAGGCTGACCGCCGGTCCGCCTTCCCTCCCTATGACCGAAGAGCCTCCGTCTAGGCGCGGCCTGTGCCGCGCTCCTTTGTCCCTTTGCGGACGTTTCATCTCCCGCCGCCCTTCGCGGCCGCTTCCGTTTTGTCATGAGCCCGCGTCTCGCCATGAGACCGCGGGCGTTTTTCGCTTGAGGAAAGTCGATGCTGTTTGACTGGATGTCCGACCCCACGGCCTGGGTGGGCCTGGCTACCCTGATCGTGCTGGAGATCGTGCTGGGCATCGACAACCTGGTGTTCATCGCCATCTTGGCCGACAAGCTGCCCGCGCACCAGCGCAACCGGGCGCGCATGCTGGGTCTGACCCTGGCCCTGCTCATGCGCCTGGGCTTGCTGGCCAGCATTGCCTGGGTGGTGACCCTGACCCAGCCGCTGTTCAGCGTGCTGGGCGCGGAGATCTCCGGGCGCGACCTGATCCTGATCCTGGGCGGCCTGTTCCTGCTGTTCAAGGGCACGATGGAGCTGCATGAGCGGGTGGAGGGGCGCGCGCATGCCACCGGCGGCCGCCAGCAGTACGCGGTGTTCTGGCAGGTGATTGCCCAGATCGTGGTGCTGGATGCCGTGTTCTCGCTGGACTCGGTCATCACGGCGGTGGGCATGGTGCAAGACCTGAGCATCATGATGACCGCGGTGATCGTCGCCATGGCGGTGATGATGCTGGCCAGCCGCCCGCTGATGGCCTTTGTGGGGCGCCACCCGACGGTGGTCATCCTCTGCCTGGGCCTGCTGCTGATGATCGGTTTCAGCCTGGTGGCCGAAGGCCTGGGCTTCGATATCCCGAAGGGCTATCTCTATGCCGCCATCGGTTTTTCCATCCTTATCGAGCTTTTCAACCAGCTGGCGCAGCGCAACCGCCAGCGCGATGAGCATGGGCTGGGCCGCCGCGAGCGCACGGCGCGCATGGTGCTCAAGCTGCTGCGGGCCGGCGGCCAGGATGGCAATGGCGCGCCCGACGAGCCGCAGGCCGCCGGCGACGAGGAGGCGGCGTTCGCCCCCGAGGAGAGCAGCCTGATCGAGGGGGTGCTGTCCATGGGGCAGCGCGATTTGCGCAGCATCATGGTGCCGCGCGGCGAGATGGTGTGGCTGGACGTGCGGGACGACGCCCAGACCGTGCTGGACAAGTTTGCTTCGGGCCACTCGCGCCTGCCTTTGTGTGACGGTGATCCGGCCAATGTGGTGGGCGTGCTGCACTTCAAGGATGTGCTGGGCCCCTTGCGCGCACCGGGGGCGGTGGACCTGGTCGAGCTGGCGCAGGAGCCGCATTACGTGCCCGAGACGGTGCCGGTGATCAAGCTGCTGGAGGTCATGCGCGAGTCGCGCGACCACCTGTTGATCGTGGTCGACGAACATGGCGTGTGCGAGGGCCTGGTGACGCCCATGGATCTGCTGACCGCGGTGGCCGGCGATCTGCCCGAGCACTCGGGCGAGACCGTCACGGGCGCGGCGCGCATGGCCGACGGCTCCTGGCTGCTGGACGGCCGGCTGGCCACGCCGGAGGCCGCGCGCATCATGGGCGCGCCGCAGCTGGGCCAGGACTACGCCGACGATGCCACCTTGGCCGGCTGCGTGCTGCGCGCCGCGGGCAGCCTGCCCGAGGCGGGCGTGCGCGTGCGCTGGCGCGACTGGGAGTTCGAGGTCAAGCGCCTGGATGGCCGCCGCATCGCCCAGGTGCAGGCGCGCCAGGTGCCCTGAGCCGGGCCGCATCATCCTCATTCCTCAACCACACCCGCCGCGGGGCGGGACGACTGGAGTCTGTCATGTCCGGATTGGCCTTGTGTCTGGTGATTCTTGCCGCGACCTGCGGGCTCGCGGCCCTGGGCGCGCGCGCCCAGGGCTGTGAGAAGCGCGATGTGCTGGCCTTGCTGGGCTTTGGCGCGGGAGCGGGCGCGGTGGCCGCGCCACTGCTTTTCTAGGGCCCTGGGGGCCGCCAGTCAATACTTCCAGTTCAATGACACCAGCACATTGCGCGGCGCGCCGTAATAGCCCTGGTCGGCCCAATAGCGGCTGGTGAGGGCCTTCTTGTCGGTCACGTTGTTGACGTTGACGGCCACGAAGACCTGCCGGCTGATGTCATAGCGCGCCATGAGGTTGAGCAGGGCATAGGCGGGCTGGGCGATGCGCACCCCGGGCAGGGCGTTGCCCTCGTTGTAGGTGCGCGAGCGCCAGTTCAGGCTGGCGCCCAGTTTCAGTCCCTCCAGGCCGGGAACCCGGTACGTGGCCGACAGCCGGAACATTTCCCGCGGCGTATAGGGGCGGGTATAGGCGCCATGGGCGTCCTGCAGCGACAAGCGCGTATAGCCGGCCACCAGCTGCAGGCGTTCGGTCAGGCTGCCGGCCAGTTCCAGCTCCACCCCCTGGGACTTGACGTCGGTGCCATCGTAGAGGGCGAGGTCGCCCGACATGCCGATGAAGTTCGCCAGATTGCTCTGCTTGGCCTTGAAGAAGCTGAGGGTGGCCAGCATGTCCTCGAAGATCTGCGCTTTCAGGCCGGCCTCGTAGCTGCGGCCGCGCACGGGTTCGAGCTGCTGGAATTGGGCGTTGACCTCGCTTTGCGGGGTGAAGATCTCGGTGTAGCTGGCGTAGGCGCTGAGCCAGTCATTGATGTCGTAGACCAGGCCGGCATAAGGCGTGGTTTCGCTATCGGACTTGTCGCGCTTGGTGCCATAGTTCTGGCCGCTGGAGCGGGCCTGCAGGGCGTTGAGCCCCCCGATCACGGTCAGGCGGTCGGTCAGCGACAGCCGCAGGGCCGCATACACGGCGCGCTGGCGGTCGATGAAGCGGGCGTCGCCCCCATCCTGGTCGAACGCCGGCTCGGCCACGTCGCCGTCCCAGGCCTGCAGCGGGGGCAGGGCGATGGGGTCGGCATTCCATGACTGCCCCTGGACGCGCGAGATCGCGTAGTTCAGGCCCACGATGGCTTCGTGGCGGCGTCCGAGGAAGTCGAAGGGGCCGCTGGCGCGCACATCGACCAAGTCTTGGCGGTTGCGGGTGTCATAGCTGCCGGGCAGTCCGCTGACCCCCAGGCCGGTGACCGGATCGGGCAGGCCGAACACCGAAAACAGCCGGCCATCCCAGCGGATCTCGCGATGGGTGTAGACGGCCTGGGCCTGCCAGTCATTGTCGAAGCGGTGCACGGCCTGGACAAAGGCGCTCTGGGTCTCGGTGTTCCAGCGGCTCCAGTCGGCCGCCGTATTGGTCGAGCGGCCGTAATGCGTGGGCATGCCCGCGCTGTCGTAGAGTGGCAGGCCGCCCCATAGCTGGCCGCGGGTCTTGTTCTTTTCATAGGTATAGCCGGCCGACAGCGTGTCGCGCTCGCTCACGTCGGCCTCGAAGATCGCATAAAGCGTCCGCTTGTCGCTGTGGTAGCGGTCCAGGTAGGAGTCGCCGTCCTGGCCGACGGCCACCACGCGGCCGCGCACGCTGCCCGAGGCGTTCAGCGGGCTGGAGACATCGGCCTCCAGGCGGCGGGTGTTCCAGGACCCCAGCGACAGCCCGGCCGAGGCCTGGAAGGCCTCTGCCGGCCGTTTGCGCACGAAGTTGACGATGGCCGATGGGTTGCCGGTATTGGAGAGCAGGCCGTTGGCGCCGCGCACGACCTCGACGCGGTCGTAGATGGCGCTGTCCAGATCTCCGGCCACCAGGCCATGGGCGAAGGGCGCGCCGATGCCGTCTTCCTGGAACGTGGTGATGTTGAAGCCGCGCGCCGTGTAATAGCTTCGGTCGGTTTCCACGCGCTCGACCACCACGCCGGGCGTGGCGTCCAGCACCTGGTTGATGTTGTTGAGCTGGAAGTCGCTCATCTGCTGGCGCGTGATGATGGACACCGATTGCGGCGTCTCGCGCAGCGACAGCGACAGCCCGGTGGCGCCCTTGCTGCTGCCCGCTGTATAGGCGCCCGTGTCTTGCGAGGGCGGTTCGGCGGCATTGCCGGTGATCCGGATGGCCGACAGCGTGGCGGCCTCGGCGGCGCGCAGGATGTAGCCGCCGGCGGACTGGCGCGTGGCCTGCAGCTGGCTGCCGGCGAGCAGGCGGGCGAAGGCTTCTTCGATGCCGTAGCGGCCTTTCAGACCCGCGGTGGTCTTGCCCGCGGTCTGTTCGGGCGTGAAGGTCAGCATGATGCCGGCCTGGCTGGCCAGCGCGCGCAGGGCGGGCGCGAGGTCGCCGGCCGGAACATCGAAACCGATGGCGGCCGGCTCCGGGGCGGATTGCGCCAAGGCGCCCGGCGGCGCCGTGACGAGCAGCGCGGCGGCGTACAGCGCGGTGGCCAGCCGGCGGGAAAAAGGCAGGGAAGCATCGGGCATGGGCAGTCCTGATCAAAGTGCGCGCCAGGCGCGCGGTATCAGGAGCTAGGTGGCTTGAGCGGAAGAATCGGGCAGGTTTTTCCGCAAAAAAATCAATCCAGGGGTTCGGCGCTGACCCAATAGCGGGTGCGCCTGAGCAGCCGGATGGGCAGGGCCTGCTCCAGCGCCCGCAGCACGCGCTCCGTGTCGGCCAGCGGATAGACGCCGGAAAAGCGCAGATCCGCCACGGCCGGGTGGCAGCGCAGCCACCCGGCGCGGTAGCGGCCGAGATCGGCGAGAAAGTCCGCCAGCCGCGTGTCGGCCGCCATCAGCTGGCCGCGCGTCCAGGCGTCGTCCTGGGCGTTGGCCGCGCGTGGCCGCTCCGCGCCCCAGGCGCGCAACAAGGCGGCCTGGCCGGCGTTGAGCGCGAGCGACGGGCCTTGGCGGGGCTCCAGCGCCACCGCGCCTTCCTGGACGGCGACCGCCGTGCCGGCCGGGCCGGCGCGCACGGTGAAGCGCGTACCGAGCGGACGGACCTCGCCGTCGGCGGTGCGCAGCACGAAGGGGCGGCCGTCGGCATGGCCGGTTTCGATGGCCACTTCGCCATAGCGCAGCATGACAGCGCGCCCGGCGGCGGTGAAATGCACGTCCACGGCGGTCGCTGTATTCAGCAACAGGCGTGTGCCATCCGGCAGCTCAAGACGGCGCTGCTGGCCGGTGGCGCTGCGGTAGTCGGCCGCCAGCCCCTGCCATAGGTCGCCATGGCGCGCCAGCAGGACGGCCGTGCCGGCCATGCCGGCACCGGCCAGTAGACGCAGCGCCTTGCGGCGGGAGGCGGGGGCGCGCATGGCTTGCATGGCGGCTTCGGCGGGCAGCTGGCGCAACTGGCCGACGATGGACTCGATATGTCGCCAGGCAAGGTCGTTTTCGGGATGGGCGGCGCGCCATTGCCGCCAGCGCTGCCGGTCGGCTTCGCTGGCTTCTTCGGACATCAGCAGGGTGAGCCAGTCGGCGGCGGCATCGGCCCGGCGGCGGGAGAAGGGCGGAGCCATGGTCAGCCGGCCAGCGCGTAGAAGCACTGCCGGTTGGCCCGTCTCAGGTATTGCTTGACCGAACTGGCGGACACTCGCAGGCGAGCGGCGATGTCGGCATAGGACAGCAATTCGATGTGGGCCAGCAGAAAGGCGTCCCTGGCCTTGGCCGGCAAGCCGTCGAGCGCGCGGTCCAGCGCGCGCAGGGCTTGCAGGGCGGCCAGGTGGGCTTCGGGCGGCGGCGCATGCTCGGCCGGCAGGGCGGCCAAGGCCTGCATATAGGCGGTTTCGAGCTGTTCGCGACGGTGCTGGTGCACCAGCAGGCGGCGCGCAATGGTCGCCAGGAAGGGGCGGGGCTCGCGGATGTCGGCGGCCTGGCCTGCCAGGACGTTGAGAAAGGTGTCCTGGGCCAGGTCGGCCGCCGCGCCGTGGTCGCCCAGCCGGCGCTGCAGCCAGTGGCAGAGCCAGCCATGATGTTCGGCGTAGAGGAGGCTGAACTGTTTGTCGGCAGGCGCGGGCGGGGAAGCGGCAGGCATGGCGGGGGCGTCGCGAGGCCGCCGTATGAAATGTTAATGGGAATCGTTCAATTCTAGGGGAGAGCGCCCGCGCGGGCAAGGGCGGCGCGGCCGCGCCGTGTGCGCCGCCAGCGCATGTATTTCAGGTGATTTCTTAGATTTTTGACTTTAATTATGGTAAATAAGCCTCTGATTTGATTGGCAATGGGCGCCAGAACGAGCGTCGCCCATGAACGGAATGGTTTCTTCGATGACGGTCGCCTTGGCGCGCTTTGTGTATGGTTTTTCCTTGGCCTGGATCACGGCCGCGATATTGCTGGCGCTGGCGGGTCTATGCCTGGCGCTGGTGCGGCGCGCCGTGCAGACTTTCGAGACCGAGCGTCAGCAGGACCTGGCCAGCGGCGTTCTGGTGTTTGTGTCGGTCGTCGCGGCGCTGGCCGCCTGTTATGCCAGCGGCCATGCCTTGCATGCTTGGCTGGGGCGCAGCGCGCTGGTTGGCGGGCAGGCTGATTGGCTGGCGGGCAACAGCCATGTGTCGGCCGCCGCGCTGATGGGCGCGACCGTGGCCCTGGGGCTGGCCGCGGGTGCGCCCGGCCTATGGCGGCGCCTGCGCGAGCCGCGCGCCGAGAAAAGCCCGCAAGGCGGCAAACCCGCCAAATCCGCCAAGCCGGTCAAAACCGCCAAAACCGGCAAAAGCGCCGCCAAGTCCGCCAAGCCCGCGCGGGCGCCGCGGGTGGCCGGCCTGGGGTGGGGCGCGCTTTTCCTGGTCTTGCTGGGCGGGGTGTTGCTCGCCTTTGCCTATATCGTGGCGCCGCTGGACCCGGCGCCGCTGGCCGCCGGCGCCGACGCGAAGGCAATCGCGCGCGCCGGTCTGCATGCCGAGCATGCCAGCCGCGCGCGGCCGGTCTATTACGCGGCGGCCGGGCTGCTGGGCGCGGGCAGCCTGGTTTTCCTGGGTTGGCTGTTTTCGCGCCGGCGCGAACAAGCCTGAACGCCCAAAACTCGGGTACGCTGGAGCCACAAGGCAATGTGATCCAGAAACAGGGGCGGTACCGAAGATTGCAAAACGCCGATTTGACCGTCCAGCGTGGCAGGTATTGGCGCTATATCCCGTTGGCGGCGGCCCTGCTGCTGCCCCTGGTGGCCTGCCTGGCGCTCACCTGGGCGGGCGCGCAGCGGCTGAGCCTGACGCAGGCGCAGACCGAGGCCAGCATCAGCCGCAACCATATCGAGCGCATTTTGCGCGAGGCCTGGGTGGCGGTCGACACCATGGGGCCGCTATTGCACGAAGACTGCGGCGATGCCCAGCCCATCCTGTCGCGCATCATGAGCATGCGGCCGTATTTCCGCTCCCTGGCCCTGTTCGAGGGGCGGCGGGTGTATTGCGCTTCGCTCATCACCTTGCCGCGCGGCGCCGTGTACGAATGGCCCTCCGACATCCCGCCCGGGCGCTGGCTGCGGCTGGTCGACGGCACCCCGCTCATGCAGGGACGCCCGGCCTTGCTGGCCGGCGCGGCGGGCCCGGGCGAACGCCACGCGATGGCGGTCGTCGACAGCCAGTATCTGCAGGATCTGCTGGATTCGGTGGCGGCCTTGAACAACCACCGTATCGAACTGAAGATCGATGGCGGCATGATGCTGACCAGCCGTCCGGCCCGCGACTCGACCTTCGTGCCGCGCGACTACGGCTCCGTGAGCGCCCGCGAGGCCTTCACGTCGGAGAGCGTGCCCGTCGTCATCGAGGTGTCCTTGCCGAGCACGCAGGTGCTGCAGGAATGGCGGCGCTTGCTGCTGGTCTTCCTGCCGATGGCGCTGGTGCTGGGCGGCCTGATGGCCTGGGCGGTGCATCGTCTGCAAATGCAGCGCATGGCCTTCCGGGACCAGATACACCGGGGCATGCGCGCTGGCGAATTCCATATGGAATACCAGCCCCTCTATGACACCTTGAGCGGGCGCTGCGAAGGCGCCGAAGCCTTGATGCGCTGGGAACGGCCGGGGGTGGGGGCGGTCAGTCCGGAGGTGTTCATCGCAGCGGCCGAGGCCGAGGGCACCATCGTCGCCCTGACACGCCATGCGCTGCGCCTGATCGAGCGTGACTTGCCGTTGATGGCCGTGCCGCCCGGTTTCCACCTGAGCGTGAACGTGGCGGCCGAACACCTGCGGCGCGACGACTTTGTCGATGATATCGAGGCCTTCGCCGAACAGGTCGCGCCCAGCGCGCCGCAATTGGTGCTGGAGTTGACCGAGCGCAGCCTGGTCGAAGACACCGGCCGGGTGCAGCACCATATCCGCAGCATGCGGGCGGCCGGGGTGCGCATTGCCATCGACGACTTTGGCGCCGGCTATTGTTCTTTGTCTTATCTACAGCAGTTTCCGGTGGATTACCTGAAGATAGACAAGCTTTTCATCGAGGCGATCACCGGTCCCGAACCGGAGACACCCATCCTGGACCTCATCCTGGCGCTGGCCAAGCGCCTGGACCTGGCGGTGGTCGCCGAGGGGGTGAGCGAGCAGGCGCAGATGGACTATCTGCGCGCGCGCGACGTGGCCTATGTCCAGGGTTTCCTGGTGTCCCCGCCTTTGCGGGCCGAGGCCTTTGCGCAGTGGTACCGGGCTCGGGGACAGGCCCCGCTCGCCTGAGGGCCGCGCCTCGGTGTACTCTGTGGCTCGCGCGGCGGCGCGCATCACAATCACGATGGGGAATATCATGAAGGTTTGCTTGGGCGGCGTCCGGCTGCTGATGGCAGCGGGCTTGACGGCCCTGGGCGCGGCCGCGGCCGCGCAGGGCACGATCCGGATCGGCGAGATCAACAGCTACAAGGCGCAGCCCGCTTTTCTGGAGCCGTATAAAAAAGGCATGCAGCTGGCGGTGGACGAGGTCAACGCGGCCGGCGGCATCGGCGGCAAGCCGCTCGAACTGGTGATCCGCGACGACAACGCCAATCCAGGCGACGCCGTGCGCGCGGCCGAAGAGCTGTTCTCGCGCGAGAAGGTCGATGTGCTGACCGGCTCTTTCCTGTCGCATATTGGCCTGGCCTTGAGCGATTTCGCCCGCCAGAAAAAGGTGTTCTTCCTGGCCAGCGAGCCGCTGACCGACAAGATCGTCTGGCAGGACGGTAACCGCTATACCTACCGCCTGCGCACCTCGACCTATATGCAGGTGGCGATGCTGGTGCCCGAGGCCCTGAAGCTGAAGAAAAAGCGCTGGGCCATCGTCTATCCCAATTATGAGTACGGCCAGTCGGCCGTCGGCACGTTCAAGACGCTGATGAAGGCCGCGCAGCCAGACATCGAGTTCGTGACCGAACAGGCCGTGCCGCTGGGCAAGGTGGACGCGGGCAGCGTGGCCCAGGCCCTGGCCGATGCCAGGCCGGATGCCATTTTCAATGTGCTGTTCGCCACCGACGTGACGAAGTTCGTGCGCGAAGGAACCACGCGCGGGCTGTTCAAGGACAGGCCGGTGGTCAGTGTGCTGACCGGCGAGCCGGAGTATCTGGACACCTTCCGCGACGAGACGCCCGAAGGCTGGATCGTCACCGGCTACCCCTGGCAGTTCATCGACACGCCCGAGCACCAGGCTTTCCTGAAGGCCTATGAGGCCAAGTTCCACGATTATCCGCGCCTGGGGTCCGTGGTGGGCTATAGCGCCATCAAGTCGCTGGCCGAGGGCATGCGCCGCGCGGGTTCGACCGATACCGAGGCCATGATCAAGGCCTTCGCCGGCCTGAAACTCACCATCCCTTTCGGCCCGATCGAGTACCGGGCCTTGGACCATCAGTCCACCATGGGCGCCTATGTGGGCCGGCTGGCCTATAAGGACGGCAAAGGCATCATGACGGACTTCCGCTATGTGGATGGCGCCGCGGTGATGCCGCCGGACGACGAAGTGCGCAAGTTGCGCCGGGCGGACTGAGGCCGCGGCAAAGCCCATGGATGTAACGGGTTTCCTGGCGCAGCTGCTCAACGGACTGGCCGAGGCGTCTTCGCTGTTTCTGGTGGCGGCCGGGCTGTCGCTGATCTTCGGGGTCACGCGGCTGGTCAATTTCGCGCACGGCTCGCTTTATATGCTGGGCGTGTATGTGGCCTATGCCCTGGTCGAGCGCATTGGCGGCGGCGCGCTGGGCTTCTGGTTCGGGGTGCTGGCCGCCGCCTTGGCCGTGGGGGCCCTGGGCGCGCTGATCGAGATTTTCCTGCTGCGCCGCATTTACCGCGCGCCGGAGCTCTTCCAGCTGCTGGCGACCTTCGCCCTGGTGCTGGTCATCAATGACGCCGCGCTCTGGCTCTGGGGCGCGGAGGACCTGCTGGGCCCGCGGGCGCCGGGCTTGAGCGGGGCGGTCGACCTGCTGGGCCGGCGCTATCCCGTCTACAACCTGGTCCTGATGGTGATCGGCCCCGTGGTGTTGGGGCTGTTGTGGCTGCTTTTGACCCGCAGCCGCTGGGGACGGCGGTTGCGCGCGGCCTCGCAGGACAGGGAAATGCTCGGCGCCCTGGGGGTGAACCAGGCTTGGCTATTCACGGGCGTGTTCGCGCTGGGCGCCATGCTGGCCGGCCTGGGCGGCGCGCTGCAGCTGCCGCGCGAACCGGCCAGCCTGAGCCTGGACCTGCGCATCATCGGCGATGCTTTCGTCGTCGTCGTGGTGGGCGGGATGGGGTCGCTGCCGGGCGCCTACGTGGCGGCCCTGCTGATCGCCGAGATCAAGGCCTTGTGCATCGGCCTGGGCACGGTGCAATGGCTGGGCATCAGCCTGTCGTTTTCCAAGCTGACGCTGGTGGTGGAGTTTTTGTTCATGGCCGCGGTGCTGGTCGTGCGGCCCTGGGGGCTGTTCGGCAAGCCGCAGGCGGCCGGCCGTGGCGCCGGGCCGGTGGAGGCGCCGCTGGCCTTCGCCTCGCCGCGCATGCTGGCCGTCTTTGCCGCCGTGCTGGCCGTCCTGGCGCTGTTGCCGCTGGCGGCCCAGGCGCTGCCCTACGCGGTGGTGCTGGCCCAGGACGTCCTGATCGCCGTGCTGTTTGCCGCCAGCCTGCACTTCATCATGGGGCCGGGCGGCATGCATTCCTTCGGCCACGCCGCCTATTTCGGGCTGGGCGCCTACGGCGCGGCGCTGCTGCTCAAGGCCGCCGCCTTGCCAATGGAGGCGGCGCTCCTGTTCGCGCCGTTGGCCGCGGGCCTGGGCGCCCTGGTCTTCGGCTGGTTCTGCGTGCGCCTGTCCGGCGTCTACCTCGCCATGCTGACCCTGGCATTCTCGCAAATCGTGTGGTCGGTGGTCTTCCAGTGGGATGCCTTCACGGGCGGCTCGAACGGCATGGTCGGCGTCTGGCCGGCCGATTGGCTGTCCGGCACGGCCTTCTACTATGCCGTCCTGGCGCTGGCCGGGCTGTCGCTGTGGGCCTTGCGCCACATCCTGTTTTCACCTTTCGGCTACGCCTTGCGCGCCGCGCGCGATTCGGCCCTGCGCGCCGAGGCCATCGGCATCGACGTCAGGCGGGTGCAGTGGGCCGCCTTCGTCGTGGCCGGCCTGTTCGGCGGGCTGGCCGGCGCGCTTTTCGCGTTTTCCAAGGGCAGTATTTCGCCGGACGTCATGGCCGTGGGCAAGTCGGTCGATGGCCTGGTCATGGTGCTGCTGGGCGGGGTGCAATCCCTGGCGGGCCCCATCGTGGGGGCGGCCAGCTTCACCTTTCTCCAGGATTACGTGATGCGCGCCACGGAATATTGGCGGGCGCTGTTCGGCGGCATCATCCTGCTGCTGGTCCTGGCCTTCCCGCAGGGCATCGCCGGGTTCTGCGGCCAGCTGGCGCGGCGCGGGCAGGGGGCGCGGCCATGATGCTGCGGGTGCGTGACCTGGCGGTGGCCTTTGGGGGCGTGCGCGCGGTCGACGGCGTGAGTTTCGATCTGCGGGCCGGCGAGCTCCTGGCCTTGATCGGGCCCAACGGCGCGGGCAAGTCCACCCTGTTCAACCTGGTGGGCGGGCAGCTGCGCGCAAGCGCCGGGTCGGTATGCCTGGACGGGCAGGAACTGCTTGGCCGCAAGCCGCGCGAGATCTGCCGGCTGGGCGTGGGGCGCACCTTCCAGGTCGCCGCCACGTTTGCCTCGCTCACGGTCGCCGAGAATGTGCAGATGGCGCTGCTGTCGCATCATGGCCAGGTCTTTGCCTTCGGGCGGGCGGCCGCCAGGCGCTACCGCGGCGAGGCGCTGGACTTGCTGGCCCAGGTGGGCATGGCCGAGCAGGCCGACCGTCCTTGCAGCGAGTTGGCCTATGGCGACGTCAAACGGGTCGAACTGGCCATCGCGCTGGGCGGCGACCCCAAGCTGCTGCTGATGGACGAGCCCACGGCCGGCATGGCGCCGGGCGAGCGGCAGGCCTTGATGGCGCTGACCAAGCGCCTTGTCGTGGAGCGCGGCCTGGCCGTGCTTTTCACCGAACACAGCATGGACGTGGTCTTCGCCTATGCCGACCGCATGATCGTGCTGGCGCGCGGGCGGCTCATCGCCCAGGGACAGGCCGAGGAAATCCGCCAGCATCCCAAGGTGCAGGAGGTGTATTTCGGCACCGGCCGGACGTTCGAAGCCGCGGGGGACGGCCAGTGAATACGCCCTTGCTTTCGGTGCGCGGGCTCGATGCCTGGTATGGCGCGGCCCACATCCTGTTCGGTGTCGACCTGCAGGTCGGCCGCGGCGAAGTGGTGGCCCTGATGGGACGCAATGGCGCGGGAAAGTCCACCACGATCAAGAGCATCATGGGCCTGGTCGCGCGGCGGCGCGGCGAGCTGCGTTTCATGGGCAGGGATATTGCTCCGCTCGCGCCGTATGAGGTGGCGCGCCTGGGCCTGGGCTATGTGCCCGAGGACAGGCGCATTTTCACGGACCTGAGCGTGGAGGAGAACCTCGATATGGGCCGCCAGCCGCCGCGCCGCTGGCCGGATGGCGGCGCGGCGCCGAATTGGCAGCCGCAGGACCTCTACGCCTTGTTTCCCAACCTGGGCGCCATGCCGCGGCGGCTGGGCGGCCAGATGAGCGGCGGCGAGCAGCAGATGCTGGCGGTGGCGCGCACGCTGATGGGCAATCCTTATCTGGTGCTGCTGGACGAGCCTTCGGAAGGGGTGGCGCCGGTCATCGTCGAGCAGATGGCGCAGATGATCCTGCGCCTGAAATCCCTGGGCGCCAGCATTCTGTTGTCGGAGCAGAACCTGCATTTTGCCGCCCTGGTGGCCGACCGCGCCTATGTGCTCGAGAAAGGCCAGATCCGCTTCGAGGGCAGCATGCGCGAACTGATCGCCGACGAGGCCGCGCGGCGTGCCTACTTGAGCGTGTGAATCAGGCGCGTGCCCGCGTGGCCTGCCAGCAGACCAGCGAGCCCAGCGTCACCATGGCCACGCCTTGCCAGAACGCCGCGCCGGGCTGTTGCTGCAGCCAGGCGGCGGCCAGCAGCGCCGAGAGCACCGGCGTGAAATAGGATGCCGCGGCGAGGAAGGCCATATTGCCTTTCTGTATGCCGTGGTTCCAGCAGCTATAGCCCGTGGCGACCAGCGCCCCCAGTATCAGCACCTGCCCGGCCGCGCCGGGATGGGACACCAGCGCGGCGAGCACATTGGCTTCGTCGCCCAGGCCATGATGGATCCACAACAGCGCGGCAGAGACCGTCAGGAACAGCGCCACGCCGTTTTCGCCGCGCCCGTAGCGGCGTGTAAGCACGGAATAGGCCGCCCACAGGCCGGCGGCCGCGAAGGCCAGGCCGTAGGCCAGCGGGTTGCCCGCGATATTGGCCTGCAGACGGGCAAACGACAGGGCCTGGCCCTCGCCTGTGATCCAGACAATGCCCAGAAAGGACAGCGCGGCGCCCGGCCACAGCAGCCAATTGCCGCGGGCCTGGCGCGCCAGCACGGCCACGACAATGGTCAGGCTGGGCCAAAGATAGTTGATCATCCCGAGTTCCAGCGATTCGGCCCGGGTATGCGCCAGGCCGATGGCCAGCGCCAGGCAGATTTCATAGGCGGCAAAGAGGGCGCCGCAGCCATACAGATAGACGGGATGAAAGCGCGAGAGGGCGGGCAGGCCGCGCACCAGGCAGACCAGCAGGGCGCTGGCGGTGAACAGGCAGGCCGCGCCGCCTGCCGGCCCCAGGGCTTCGGCGATGCTGCGTATCAGGCCGACGGCGGCGCTCCAGCACACAATGGCGAGCAGGCCGATGGCCGTGGCCCTGGACGGCGGGGAAGAGGAAGGCAAGAGACGACTCGGTGAATCCAGGCAAGCGCGCATAGTAGAGCAGATCGCCCAAAAAGAAACGCCGGCGGAGGAGCCGGCGTTTCCGGCCGGAGCGCGTCCGGCCAAGGCCGATGTTCTGGCCTTTTACTGCGCTGGACCGATGCTCTGGTCCAGGTACTGCGCGAGCCGTTGCTCTGGCTCGCTACTGCATCGCGCGTGGCTCGCGCTTAGTTGGCGTGGGGCGGGTAGTCCAGATCGCCGAAGGTGTAATCACCGTTGGCCTTGGCCTGGGCCAGCTCGTCCTTGACCTGCTGGCGCGTCTTGCCGGAGGTGCTCACGGCGGCGACGGGCGGGTAGTCGTTTTCACCGAAGGTGTATTGGCCGTTGGCCTTGGCCTGGGCCAGGTCTTCCTTCACCTGGGCGCTGCTCTTGGCCTGGTCTTGTTGGCCGTAGACGCCCTGGAAGGGGACGTTGTTGGGCTCGATGTTCTGCGAGGCATAGGCGCCGGCGCTCAACATGGCCATGGACATCAACAGGGCGGAAGTCAGGGTTTTCATAGCGGTTTCCTTTAGGTCTAGGTTCCTGGGAGCGGACCTGGCGGAGCTACCGTCAAAGTTCGTTTTTGTTTCCCAATGACTGCATTGTGCACTTGCATTGACCTAGGATAAACCCGGTAATCTTGAAAAGATTATTCCATTTATGGATGTAATAACTGTTTAGTCTGACTATTGAATCGATAGTAATGGAATTAGCCTGATCATTTCCAGGGGACGGATAACACATGCCTCATGCGCGGCGCTGCCTCTCGAAGGGGGCGTTTCGATTTCGAACAGAAACGCATGGATTCGCCCAGCCGCCCCAAGGCCCCGGACCGTCTGGCATGGCCGGGCCCGGCGGCCAGGCGCCGGCCTTTGGCCCTGGCGGCCGGATATGGCATAGTGGGGCTAACCCCTAGGTAACACGCTGGTTCCTGGGCGGTCGGCCCCGGCGCCGGCTGCCCCTCGCGGGCCGGGTCACCGGCCTATCCGTTTCCGCCCCGGAAACGTCCATAGAGGGAGGTCCATATGCATAAACGAATGCAATGCTGGCTGGGGGCCGCTTGCCTGGCCGCCGTATTGGGGCCGGCGCAGGCGCAGATCGCCACGCCGGCCGCGCCCGCCAAGCCGGCGCCACGCAGCGCCATCGTGGTCGACGGCAAGGGCTGGCTGGCGGCGTCCGACCTGGAGCGGCGCGCTTTCCTGGTCGGCGTGGCCAATATGATCGTGGCCGAGAACGCCTATGCCAAGCGGCGCAACCAGGATGAGCCCGGGGCGGCCAAGGCGATTACCGAGGCGGTCAGCGGCATGAATCTCTGGCAGTGGAGCGAGCGGGTGACCGCCTGGTATCGCGCCCATCCGGACAAGCAGTCCACGCCGGTCATGGGCGTCATCTGGCGCGATCTCGTCAAGCAGGCTCGTTGAGCAAGGAGGACAGACTATGAAGCGGAAAGCCAAATTCGCGGCGGCCCTCCTGGTGCTGGTGCTGGCCGGCTGCGCGACGGCCGCCGGCGGCCTGATCGGCGGAGGCGTGGACCGGGCCTCGGGCGGCGACGGCACGGCGGGCGCCATGATAGGCGCGGGCGCCGGCATGATGATCGATATCTTTGACTGAAAGCCGGTTTGACCCGGCGCAAGCCCCAGGGAACTTGTCTGACGATAAACTGAACCAAGAGCAAGGGCGGCCGCGGGGCCGCCCTCCCAACGAGGAGTCCGCATGAAATCCCTGGCTTTGGTGGCCGCCGGCCTGGCCTTCGCAATGCAAGCGGCGCAGGCCGCGCCCGTGACCTATGACATCGATCCTTCCCATACCTATCCGAGTTTCGAGGCCGACCATATGGGCGGGCTGTCGACATGGCGGGGCAAGTTCAATCGCTCCAGCGGGGTGATCGTGCTGGACCGCCAGGCCAGGAGCGGCACGGTCGACGTGACCGTGGAGATCGATTCGGTGGATTTCGGCCACGATGAGATGAACAAGCATGCCGTGGCGCCGGATATCTTCGATGCGCGGAAATACCCGACGGCCACCTTCAAGGGGCGGTTTACGGAATTTGACGGCGACAAGCCGGAGAAGGCGCGGGGCGAGCTCACGCTGCGCGGCGTCACGCGCACCGTGACGCTGGACATCGACGACTTCAAGTGCATGACGCATCCCATGGAGAAGCGCGAGGTCTGCGGCGCCGATGTGTCCACCGAGTTCAACCGGCGCGATTTCGGCTTGGATTTCGGGCTGGACATGGGTTTCAAGCCCGAGGTGGAGCTGAAGATCCAGGTCGAGGCCTTGCGTCGCCCGTAGCCGGGGCAGGGATGGGGCCGGACCGATATAATGGCGGATTCGGTCCGCTGCCGGAGCGTGGGGCTTCGGCGTTCATCCGTTTTTGCGCCCTATCCAAATGAAAAAACTCAGTGCTGTCTTGATGATGTCCGCCTTGCTCGCCGCCTGCGGCCAGAGCGATAACGCCCCGCAGGCCAGCGCGCCCGCCGCGGCCGTGGCCAAGAAGGTCGTGGTCGGCCTGGACGATAATTTCCCGCCCATGGGTTTCCGGGACGAGAAGAACCAGCTGGTGGGTTTTGACATCGACATGGCCAAGGAGGCCACCCGCCGCCTGGGCGTGGAGGTCGAGTTCAAGCCGATCGACTGGAGCGCCAAGGAGGCCGAGCTCAACGGCAAGCGCGTCGACGTGCTCTGGAACGGCTTGACCATCACCGAGGAGCGCAAGAAGAATATTGCCTTCACGGCGCCTTACATGGCCAATCACCAGATCATCCTGGTGGCCGCCAATTCGCCCATCAAGACTCGTGCCGACCTGGCGGGCCACGTCGTGGGCGCGCAAGACGGCAGCAGCGCCGTGGACGCCATCAAGAAAGACGAGGCCGTCTTCAAGAGCCTGAAAGAACTGAAGATGTTCGGCGACAACGTGACCGCGCTGATGGATCTGTCGGCCATGCGCCTGGACGCCGTGGTCGTCGATGAGGTGGTCGGCCGTTACCTGGCCTCCAAGCGCGAGGGGCAGTACCGCGTGCTGGAAGAGAACTTCGGCACCGAGGATTATGGCGTGGGCGTGCGCAAGGACGACACCGAGCTGCTGGGCAAGCTGGACAAGACCCTGGCCGAGATGAAGCAGGATGGCACCTCGGGCCGCATCGCCACCCAGTGGTTCGGCGCCGACATCATCAAATAAGGCCGGCGGGCGCGCGCCCGCTTACCGCATGGACTACGTCATATCCCTGTTGGGACCGATGGCCGAGGGGGCCAAGGTCACCCTCTCGCTGTTCTTCATTACCCTGGCCCTGGCCGTGCCCCTGGGCCTGGCCCTGGCGCTGGCGCGCATTTCCCAGTTCAAGCTGTTGTCCAGGCTGGTCAATGGCTATATCTGGCTGATGCGCGGCACGCCGCTGATGCTGCAGCTGCTGTTCATTTATTTTGCCTTGCCTTTCGTGCCGGTCGTCGGCGTGCGCCTGCCGGATTTCCCGGCCGCCATCGTGGCGTTCGCGCTCAACTATGCCGCGTATTTCGCCGAGATCTTCCGCGCGGGCATCCTGTCGGTGGACCGGGGGCAGTACGAGGGCAGCAAGGTGCTGGGCATGACGTATCTGCAGACACTGCGCCGCATCGTGCTGCCGCAGATGGTGCAGCGCGTGCTGCCGCCCATGAGCAACGAGACCATCACCCTGGTCAAGGACACCTCGCTCATCTACGTGCTCGCGCTTAACGACATCCTGCGCACGGCGCGCGGCATCGTGCAGCGCGATTTCAGCACTACGCCCTTCCTGGTGGCGGCGGCCTTCTATCTCATCATGACGCTGGTGCTGACCTGGTTCTTCCAGCACCTGGAAAAACGCTATGCCAAGTACGACGAATAGCCCGCCCATGATCCGCGCCCAAGGCATCGTCAAGTCCTTTGGCGCGGCCAGGGTGCTCGATGGGGTGTCGCTGACCCTGCAGAAAGGCGAGGTCGTGGCCGTGATCGGTCCGTCCGGCTCGGGCAAGAGCACCTTCCTGCGCTGCCTGAATCACCTGGAGACCATCGACGAAGGCAGCATCGAGGTCGAGGGCGAGGCGCTCGCGCGCGCCGTGCCGGGCGGAAGAAGCCAGTATGCCGCGGACGCCGAGGTGCGCCGCATCTGCCGCAAGATGGGCATGGTGTTCCAGTCGTTCAATCTGTTTCCGCACATGACGGTGCTGCAGAATGTGATCGAGGCGCCCATGACGGTCAAGGGCATGAAGCGCGACGCCATCGTGCCCAAGGCCGAGGAACTGTTGCGCAAGGTGGGCTTGATCAACAAGCGCGACAACTACCCGGGGCGGCTGTCGGGCGGCCAGAAGCAGCGCGTGGCCATCGCGCGGGCGCTGGCCATGGAGCCTGACATCATGCTCTTTGACGAGCCGACCTCGGCCCTGGATCCGGAGCTGACGGTGGAGGTCCTGCGCACCATGCGCCAGCTGGCCGAAGAGCATATGACCATGCTGGTGGTCACGCACGAGATGGGCTTTGCGCGCGAAGTGGCGCACCGGGTGATTTTCATGGACCAGGGCCGCATCGTCGAGGAGGCTGCGGCGCACGCCTTCTTCGACGCGCCGCAGCAGTCGCGCACCAAGGCCTTCCTGGGGCAGATGCTCTGAGGCGCGCCGGCGGATGCCGTAATCGACCGCCTCGTGGCGGGATCCACGCGAAAAAAAACGCTCCCTGAGGAGCGCTTGAAAAGCCGTCCCTGCGCGCAGGGACGGCGACCGCAAGGTGTCAGGGTTTTCAGCCTTGCAAGGCCAGCTCCTTGCGGCGCTGGTGCTGGCGCAGGGCCGAGACGGCGAGCAACGCGATCAAGGCGGCGCAGGCCAGGATAAAGCCCAGGCTGATCGGGCGGGTGACAAAGACCGACAGCTCGCCACGCGACAGCAGCAGGGCGCGGCGGAAGTTTTCTTCCACCATGGGGCCCAGCACGAAGCCCAGCAACAGCGGCGCGGGCTCGAAGCGCAGGCGCATGAGCAAGTAGCCGGCCACCCCGAAGAAGGTCACCATGCCGACGTCGAAGAGGTTGTTGTTGGTGCTGTAGACCCCCACGCAGACGAAGAACAGGGCCGCCGGGAAGAGATAGCGGAAAGGCACGGTCAGCATGCGCACCCACATGCCGATCAGCGGCAGGTTGAGCAGGAGCAGCAGGACGTTGCCGACCCAGAAGCTGGCGATCAGGCCCCAGAACATGTCGGCATGCTCGACCATCATCTGAGGACCCGGCTGGATGCCGTGGATGATGAGCGCGCCCAGCATCAGCGCCATGACAGGGTCGCCGGGGATGCCCAGGCTCATGGTGGGGATGAAGCTGGTCTGGGTGGATGCGCTGGTGGCGGCTTCCGGGCCCGCGATGCCTTCGATGGCGCCGCGGCCGAAGCGCTGCGGTTCGCGCGCCACTTTTTTCTCGGTGGCGTAGGAGATGAAGGAGGCGATCGTGGGGCCCGTGCCCGGCAGGATGCCGAAGGCCGCGCCGATGGCCGTGCCGCGCACCAGCGCGCCGCGCGACTGCTTGATGTCGCCGGGCTGGGGGCGCATGGCGCTCATGCTGATCTTGGTGGTCGCGACGCTGCCGCCGTCGCCGATGCGGTTGATGTTCTTCAGGAAGTCCGCGACGCCGAACAGGCCCATGGCCAGCGCGACGATCTGCAGCCCGTCGCTGAGCTCCAGGATGCCGAAGTGAAAGCGCATGGTGCCGGTATTGACGTCGGTGCCGACCACGCCCAACAGCAGGCCCACGACCACCATGGCCACGCCCTTGAGCGCGGAGCCCTTGGCCAGCGTGGCGCCGGCCAGCAGCCCGAGCATCATCATCGAGAAGTATTCGGCCGGGCCGAACTTGAAGGCCACGTCCACCAGCATGGGCGAGAACAGAATCATCGCCAGGATGCCCACCGATGCGCCGCAGAAGGACGAGAACATCAGCATGAACAGCGCCGAGCCGGCTTTGCCATTGCGCGCCAGCGGATTGCCGTCCAGGCAGGCGACCGCGTGCGAGGCCGTGCCGGGCAGGTTGAGCATGATGGACGTGATGCCGCCGCCATACTGCGATCCGTAGTAGATGCCGGACAGCATGACCAGGGCCGCCGTGGGCGTCATGGTGTAGGTCAGCGGCAGCAGGATGGAGATGGCGGCCAGCACGCCCATGCCGGGCAGCACGCCGATCAGGTTGCCCATGAACACGCCGAAGACTGCCCAGAGCAGGTTGTCCAGGGCGAAGGCCACACTGAAGCCGTGGGCCAGGTTGTTGAGGATTTCCATGTTGTGCTCAGCCCCAGCGGAACAGCGGGAACTGCAGCTGCAGGCCCCAGGAGAAAATGGCGACGCCCAGGAGGGTCACGCCGACGGCAAGGAGGGCCGCGCTCTTGATGGTGTGCTGGCGGTCGCCGAGCGCGGAGATGAAGACCAGCCCCAGCGTGGCGGGCACGAGGCCGCCGTACTGGCCCAGCAGCATGAAGGCGGCCAGGCCGCCAGTGATGCAGCCCCAGCCGCGCCATTGGGGGGGCGCCTGGTGTTCGGCGGCCTCCGCGGGGTCTTCTTCCGGGCTGCGGGCGATGGCCAGGCCCAGCAGCGCCAGCAACACGCCCAGAATGGCGGGGAACAGGCCGGGGCCCATCCGGGCCAGTGTTCCGAGCTGGTAGGTGGTGGCCAGGGCGAAGGCGCCCAATCCCAACACGATCATGGTTCCGCCTGCCACCCACTCCCGGCGGGCAGGCCTTGGCTCTTGCTGCATCCTCGTCTCTCCTCTTGCTTGGCTGACGGACGTCTTAAGCCAAGCTGACGTTAGGTTGAAAAGGCGTGCAGTCTAAAAGCCGAAACTTCCGTTCCGCTTTCAATCAGTGCCTAATTGACGGCAATTTACGGGAAAATACCTATAACTTTCATTCAGCTTTCTTTCAGGTTTCGGGCGGGAAAGCCCGCGTGCAAAGACGTGAAGGGCGGCGCCGAAAAACACGGCGCAAAAAAAAGCGGCCCGAGGGCCGCTTTGGGGTCATGCCGAGAGTGTTCTTCAGGCGATGGAGGCCAGGATGCTGTTGAGCGT
This sequence comes from Bordetella hinzii LMG 13501, assembly GCF_001548475.1. GTDB lineage: Bacteria > Pseudomonadota > Gammaproteobacteria > Burkholderiales > Burkholderiaceae_B > Bordetella > Bordetella hinzii. The sequence goes on along the minus strand of NZ_LRUJ01000026.1, from coordinate 4,463 downwards.
GGCGCTCGGGCGCATGGCCTGGCTGGCCTTGTCGGCGTTGGGCTGGTAGTAGCCGCCGATGTCGACCGGCTTGCCTTGGGCCGCCTTCAGCTCGTCGAGGATCTTGGCTTCATTGGCGGCCAGGGCGGCGGCGGCCGGCGCGAACAGCGCGGCCAGTTCCTTGTCTTCGGTCTGTTCGGCCACGGCCTGGGCCCAGTACATGCCCAGGTAGTAGTGGCTGCCGCGGTTGTCCAGGCCGCCGACCTTGCGATCGGGGGACTTGTTGGTGTCCAGGAACTTGCCGGTGGCCTGGTCCAGGGTCTTGGCCAGCACGCGGGCGCGGGCATTGCCATAGGTGGTGCCCAGGTGATCCAGCGACTCGGCCAGGGCCATGAATTCGCCCAGCGAGTCCCAGCGCAGGAAGCCTTCTTCGAGGAATTGCTGCACGTGCTTGGGCGCCGAACCGCCCGCGCCGGTCTCGAACAGCGCGCCGCCGGCCATCAGCGGAACGATGGACAGCATCTTGGCGCTGGTGCCCAGCTCCATGATGGGGAAGAGGTCGGTCAGGTAGTCGCGCAGCACGTTGCCGGTCACCGAGATGGTGTCCTGGCCGGCGCGGATGCGTTCGAGCGACAGCTTGGTGGCCTCGACGGGCGACAGGATGCGCAGATCCAGGCCGTTGGTGTCGTGGTCCTTCAGGTAGCGCTTGACCTTGGCGATGAGCTGCGCGTCGTGCGCGCGGTTCTCGTCGAGCCAGAACACGGCCGGCGTGCTGGTGGCGCGGGCGCGGGCAACGGCCAGCTTGACCCAGTCCTGGATGGCGGCGTCCTTGGTCTGGCACATGCGCCAGATGTCGCCGGCTTCGACGGGCTGCTCCAGCAGCACGGCGCCGCTGGCGTCGAGCACGCGCACCACGCCATTGGACGGGATGATGAAGGTCTTGTTGTGCGAACCGTATTCTTCGGCGGCCTGGGCCATCAGGCCCACGTTGGGCACGCTGCCCATGGTGACCGGGTCGAAGGCGCCGTTGCGCTTGCAGTCCTCGATGACGGCCTGGTAGACGCCGGCATAGGAGCGGTCGGGAATGACGGCCTTGGCGTCTTCGAGCTGGCCGGCGGCATTCCACATCTTGCCGGAGTCGCGGATCATGGCCGGCATGGAGGCGTCGACGATGACGTCGCTGGGCACGTGCAGGTTGGTGATGCCCTTGTCGGAGTTGACCATGGCCAGCGCCGGCTGCGTCTTGTACAGGGCCTCGATGTCGGCCTTGATGGCGGCTTGCTGGTCGGCGGGCAGGCTGCCCAGCTTGGCGTAGAGGTCGCCGATGCCGTTGTTGGGATCGAAGCCGGCCTGCTTGAGGGCGTCGGCGTGCTTGGTCAGCACGTCCTTGTAGAAGACCGAGACCACGTGGCCGAAGATGACCGGGTCCGAGACCTTCATCATGGTGGCCTTCAGGTGGACGGAGAACAGCACGCCTTGTTTCTTGGCGTCGTCGATCTGGGCCTGCAGGAAGCTGCGCAGCTTGCCGGTGGACAGCACGGCGGCATCGATGACTTCGCCGGCCTTGACGGCGACCTTGTCCTTCAGGACGGTCTTCTTGCCGTCGGCGGCGGTCAGTTCGATGGACAGATCGCCGGCGGCGGCGATGGTGGTGGATTTTTCGGAGCCGTAGAAGTCGCCGCTATCCATGCTGGCGACATGCGACTTGGAGCCGGCCGACCAGGCGCCCATCTTGTGGGGGTGCTTGCGGGCGTAGTTCTTGACCGACAGCGGCGCGCGGCGGTCGGAATTGCCTTCGCGCAGGACCGGGTTGACGGCGCTGCCCTTGACCTTGTCGTAGCGGGCCTTGATGTCGCGCTCGGCGTCGGTCTTGGGCTCGTCCGGGTAGTCGGGCAGCTTGTAGCCCTGGGCCTGCAGTTCTTTGATGGCGGCCTTGAGCTGGGGCATGGAGGCGCTGATGTTGGGCAGCTTGATGATGTTGGCTTCCGGCTTGAGCGCCAGCGCGCCCAGCTCGGAGAGCGCATCGCCGATGCGTTGGGCATCGGTCAGGAATTCGGGGAATACGGCGATGATGCGGCCAGCCAGCGAGATGTCGCGGGTTTCGACCGTGATGCCGGCGGGCTTGGCGAAGGTCTGGATGATGGGCAGCAGCGAACGGGTGGCCAGGGCCGGGGCTTCGTCGGTGAAGGTATAGATAATCTTCGGAGTGTTAGACATAGTCTTTTTGACTGCCCGTGTGCGCTGCGCGCATCCGGACATACTTTGCGCAATACGCTGTAGAGTTTGTCGGGAGTGTTAAGCAGGTCGACGCGCCGCCGCTAACCGCCGCGGATCGAGCGGCGCGCGCTTGGCCGCTCCGGCGGGAGCGGAAAAGCGGGCGCCTCCCGTCTGAACGGGCAGCGTCGTCCCTTCCATGCCGGCACGCGCTTCCTTTATTGGGTTGGAGAGCTGCGGGGCCGCCACATCTGCCGATTGTAATACCTGCGCCGCGCTCGCGCGCGGCCAGCCCCGCCGGGCCGGCCAGCCTCAGGGACGGATACCGGCGCGTGGCGCGGGCTGCCGGCGCCGGCCGGACTGCGCCTGGCCGCGCCGCGGCGTCAGGCGCAGCAGGGTTTCAAGCGTCCAGCCCCGGCCGCAGAGGACGCGCCGGGTGTGCAGGTCGTCCAGGGTCGCCGGGTCCGGACGGCACGGCAGGCCGTAAAGGCGCTTGTCGGCGACGCGGACATAGCCGGACTCATGGCGGGCGGCCAGGGACTGCCACAGTGCGTGGGCCCCCGGCGACTGGCGCGCGCCGCTCATGAGGCAATAGCCGGCTTGCAGCTCGCGCTGGTAGAGGCTGGCGGCCAGGCCGCGGCGCTGGTAGGCGGCGCGCAGGCGGGCGTGCGGCGAGCGCAACACCGCGTCGATGCGCCGGTTGACCTCGATGAGGCGGTTGAAGATGATGCAGCCCGCCAGCAGGCCGCGGTCCGCATCCTCGATATAGAAAAAGAATTCGCCATCGGCCTCCTGGCGCCAGACCCGCAGGGGCGCGGGCAGGATCGCGGGCAGGGCCAGGGACGGGTCCAGCCGCCCGGCGTCGCGCAGCCGGGTTTCCAGGGCGTCCAGTTCGGTCTCGACGGTGGCGATATCCCAATGCACATCGATTCTCATGCCGCCTGTCCCAGGCCGGGCAGGGGGCCGGCCCACCAGCCGCTGCGCAGCTCGCGCGGCGGCCGGTTGGCGTGCACGCGCGCGCTGGATTCCCAGGCGTGTTCGCAGACTTCCACGCCGGCATAGACGCCATAGCCGTCGCCGGCCTGGATGCGGCCTTCGGCCGCCAGGCTTTCGCCGGCGCGGATACTGCCCTCGGCCAGGATGTCGCCGCGCGCCTTGATGCCCCAGCCCGCGCCCAGATGGCCGCCGGCGCGCACATCGGCGCCGCACTCGATGCCATGCCCGGCCTGCAGGCGCTGGGCCGCGTCGATGCCGCCGCCGGCGCGCAGGCCTTTGGCGCAATAGAAATCGTCCAGCGCGGTGAGCGATTCGCCCACGATGCAGTCGCCGCCCACCTCGGCCGCGCCGCGGCACAGCAGTTCCCAGCCGGCGCGCAGGGCTTCGCAGGCCAGTTCGGCGCCGGTTTCGATATTCCATTCGGCCTGGATGAGGCCGCCTGCCTGCAGCTTGCCTTCGGCGCGCAGCGAGGCGCCGCATTTGATGTCGCCGCCGGCGACGATGGCGCCGCCGCAGGTGATGCCGTCGCCGGCGTGGATGTCGCGGCCGGCGCGCACGAGGCTGCCGGCCTCGATGCCGCCGCGCACGCGGATGGTGCCGGCAAAGACCAGGGCCTCGGCATTGACGTGGTCCAGGGTGAGGACGGCGTCGGTGGGACCGAACTGGTCAAGCAGCCAGCCGGCGTCGTTGACGCGGCCGTCGGCCACCAGCGCGTCGAGCAGTTCCTGGTAGCTGCTGTCCTGGCGGGCATTGCGGACGTACCAGCGAAAGCCGTCCGCGCAGGGTTGTTTGGCCTTGATGAAGGCCTTGGTGATGTCCATGCGTATTCCTACCGCCCGCCTCGGGGCGGGACGACACGCGCGCCGGCGAGGGCACGCGGCTGGGCGCGGGCTATGCCCGACGACCTGGAGGAAATGCGCTGTTAGGGGAGGGTGCTGAGGTCGCCGGGCTTAATCATCTGCGGCGAGGGTGGGCGTGGTGCCAGCCTGGCGGCCACGCAGCAGCGCGCCGCGCAGCAGGGCGGGCGTGCAATCAAAGCGGGCGGCATACACGAGACGGGTCATGGCCCGGCATTGTACAAGGCCGCGCCGGAAAGTGCAGCCGCGCCGTTTGGCCAAGCCAAGGGCGCGCTTGGCATAATCGCGGCATTCGCACCGCGGGAGTTGTCATGATCGATGCCTGGGATCGCCGTCGTTTTCTTGGCCTGGCCGGCGCTTCGGCCGCGCTGGCCCTGGCCGGCTGCGCGGCCCGGCCGGCGCGCGCGCCGCGCGCCG
>NZ_LRUJ01000025.1 GCF_001548475.1 Bordetella hinzii LMG 13501 | reverse complement strand
TTCTGGCGGTGTCGCATCACCAGTTCGTGGAGATGGGCGCGGCGGCCATCCGCAAGCTCGGCAAGCCCGATCACGTGCTCTACGACCTGAAATACGTGCTGACCGCCGAAGAGTCGGATCTGCGCCTGTAAGTTTTACGCTGGAGGAATAGCCACAATGACCAACCGCTACGAAGTCGTCCGCGCCGAGTTGCAAGCCCAGCCACGCAAGTGGCTGGTGACCGGTTGCGCCGGATTCATCGGCTCCAACCTGTTGGAAACCTTGCTCAAATTGGATCAGACCGTTGTGGGGTTGGACAATTTTGCGACCGGCCACCAGCGCAACCTCGACGAGGTGCGCGGCCTGGTCACGCCCGAACAGTGGGCGCGCTTTTCCTTCATCGAGGGCGATATCCGCGACCTGGACACCTGCCGCCGCGCCGTCGAGGGCGTGGACAAGGTGCTGCACCAGGCGGCCCTGGGGTCGGTGCCCCGGTCGCTGAAAGACCCCATCACCAGCAATGCCGTCAACATCGATGGCTTTCTGAACATGCTCGTGGCCGCGCGCGACGCCGGCGCGGGCGCCTTTGTCTACGCGGCTTCCAGCTCTACCTATGGCGATCATCCGGCCCTGCCCAAGGTCGAGGACAATATCGGCCGGCCGCTGTCGCCCTACGCGGTGACCAAATTCGTCAACGAGCTCTACGCTGATGTGTTCGCCCGTTCCTATGGCTTCGCCACGGTGGGCCTGCGCTATTTCAACGTCTTCGGCCGCCGCCAGGATCCCAACGGCGCCTACGCCGCGGTGATTCCCAAATGGACCGCCGCCATGATCCAGGACGAAACCGTGGTCATCAACGGCGACGGCGAGACCAGCCGCGACTTCTGCTACGTGGACAACGCGGTGCAGGCCAATATCCTGGGCGCCATGGCGCCCGAGGAAGGCCGCAACCAGGTCTACAACGTCGCCTTTGGCGGGCGCACGACGCTCAACCAGCTCTTCGACTTCCTGAAGGAGTCCCTGGGCCGCCAGGGCGTGCGCTACGAGAAGTCGGCCGAGCACGCCGATTTCCGCGCCGGCGACGTGCGGCACTCGCAGGCCGACATCGGCAAGGCTGGCAAGCTGCTGGGCTACCAGCCGGCCTTCGACATCCTGCGTGGCCTGGATGCCGCCATGCCCTGGTACACGCAATTCCTGCGTTGAGTTGAAAGCCCTGCTACGCAAACTCGGCACCCTGCACCCGGACCACCAGCGCATCTTCAAGGGCGCGTTCCGGGTAGCCGTTTTCCTCATCCTCGGCAAGGCCGCCGGCGCCATCAAGGAGATGGCGGTGGCCTATCGCTACGGCATCAGCGATGCCGTGGACGCCTATCAGTTCACCATGACGATGGCCACCTGGCTGCCCGTCACCATCGTCGGGGTGCTGTCGGTCGTGCTGATCCCGGTGCTGGTGCGCCTGCGCCGGGAGGGCGGCGCCGAGCGCGATGTCTTTGTCAGCGAGCTGCAGGGCTGGACCCTGCTGGGCGGGCTCGTGCTGGCCGGCCTGACCTGGCTGGCCTGGCCCTATGTGCTGGCCTGGCTGGGCCCGGGCCTGCCGGGCGCCGTGGCGCGCATGACCCACGAGCTGCTCTGGGCCTTCGTGCCGGTCAGCGCCATTCTGCTGATCGCCGGCATCAGCGCCGCGCGCCTGCGCTCGCATGAACGCCACGTCAACACCTTGCTCGATAGCGTGCCGGCGGTGACGACGCTGGGCTGGGTCATGCTGGCCGCCGCCGGGGGCGACCAGGTCGGCCCGCTGCTGTGGGGCACGCTAGTGGGCTATATCATCCAGGCCGTCTGGCTGGCCTGGCTGGCCGCGCGCGCCGACCAGGGCTTCTGGGGCGCGCCGCGCCTGAGTCTGCGGTCGCCGCATTGGCCCGAGCTGATGAGCGCGGCCGGTGTGATGCTGATCGGCCAGGTGGCCATGAGTTTCGTCAATCCGCTGGATCAGTACGCCGCGGCCAACCTGGGCAGCAACGCGAACGCCACGCTCGGCTATGCCAGCCGGCTGCTGTCGCTGGTGCTGGGCATAGGCGCGGTCTCCGTGGGCCGCGCGGCCTTGCCGGTGCTGGCCGACGTGCAGCATCGCGGCGACGCCAGGCGCGCGCGCAGCATGGCCTTGAAGTGGTCATGGATGATGGTCGGCGCGGGCATCGCGGCCGTGGCGCTCGGCTGGGCGCTGGCGCCCTGGGGCGTGGCCCTGCTGTTCGAGCGTGGCGCCTTCACGGCGCAGAATACCGAGGCGGTGGCCGGCGTGCTGCGCTGGGGCCTTTTGCAGCTGCCCTTTTATTTCGGCGTGCTGATCCTGGTCCAGCTGCTTGCCAGCCAGAACCGCTACCGCATCATGGCGCTCATCGCAGTGGCCAACTTCCTGCTCAAGGCGGTGCTCAACGCGGTGCTGGCGCCGCGCATGGGCACCGAAGGCATCATGCTGGCCACCAGCCTGATGTATTTCCTGTCCTTCGTCTGCTACACGGCCGTGGCGTTGCGCCCGGTCGCCGACTCCGAGGAGGCTGCCTAGATGTCCGGCCCGCGCACCCTGATTTTCATCCACTCGCTGCACGGCGGCGGCGCCGAGCGCGTGGCGGTGGACCTGGCGGGTCATTGGGCGGCCGCCGGGCGCGAAGTCATGATCCTCACCCAGGCCGAGGGCGACGCCTATCCGGTGCCGGCCGGCGTACAGCGCTGCGCGCTGGGCACCGATGGCGGCGGGGGCGGGGGCCTGCGCGGCATCCTGGACAATCTGCGGCGGGTGCGCGCCCTGCGCGCCGTGATCCGCGATTTCAAGCCCGAGATCGTGCTGGGCATGATGACGACCTCGTCCATCCTCGCCGTGCTGGCCGCCTGGGGGCTGCCGGCCAAGGTGATTGCCACCGAGCACACGCATCCGCCTTCGCAACAGCTTCCGGGCATGTGGCGGCGCCTGCGCCGCCTGACGTATCCCCATGCCGCGCGCGTGGTCGCGCTCACGCGCGGCACGGCGGACTGGCTGGCCCGGCATGTGCCGGGCTCGCGCCTGGCCGTGATCCCCAATCCGGTGCACTGGCCGCTGCCGCGCAGCGAACCGCGGCTGGCGCCGCCGGCCGTGCCCGGCCGCCATTATCTTCTGGCCGTGGGGCGCCTGCATCCGGACAAGGGCTTCGACGTCCTGATCGACGCCTACGCGCGGCTGGCCGGGCGTTTCCCCGACTGGGACCTGCTCATTCTGGGCGAGGGTGACGAGCGCGCCCGCCTGAGCGCCCAGGTCGAGGCGGCCGGGCTGGCGGGCCGGGTCTACATGCCGGGGCGCGGCGGCAACGTGGCCGATTGGTATGAGTCCGCCGACCTGTATGTGCTCAGTTCCCGTTTCGAAGGGCTGTCCAACACCCTCCTCGAGGCCATGGCCAGCGGACTGGCGCCCGTCAGCTTTGATTGCGATACTGGGCCCCGGGAAATCGTGCGCGAGGGGGTCGACGGCCTGCTCGTGCGTCCGGTCGGGCAGGCGGATGCGCTGGCCGATGCGCTGGCCGGCCTGATGAGCGATCCCCAGGCGCGCGCGCGCCTGGCCGCCGAGGCCGTCACCACGCGCGAGCGCTTTTCGGCCTCCCGCGTGCTCGGCCTGTGGCAACAACTTTTTGACGACGCCCTCGGGCGTTCCTCTACCTAGAGAACAGAAAAATCATGTGCGGAATCGTCGGTCTTTGGGGACCTCTTGAAGGCAAGGCGCAGATATTGGCGGAAAGCTGCCATCGCATCCGCCTGCGGGGCCCGGACAGCAAAGGCTTCTGGGAAGACGGCCAGGCCGGCGTGGCGTTCGGGCATGTGCGCCTGGCCATCCAGGACTTGACCGAGGCCGGCCACCAGCCCATGGTGTCGGCCTGCGGGCGCTACATCCTCACCTACAACGGCGAGGTCTACAACCACCTGGAGATGCGCGCCGAGCTGGAGAAAGCCGGCCACGCGCCCGCCTGGCGCGGCCACTCCGATACGGAAACCATCCTGGCCTATGCGGCCGCCTTCGGCGTCGAGGCCATGCTGCGCGCCGCGGTGGGCATGTGGGCCATCGCGCTGTGGGACCGCCAGACCCGCAGCCTGACGCTGGCGCGCGACCGCATGGGCGAAAAGCCGCTGTACTACGGCTACGTCGGCGCCACCCTGGTGTTTTCTTCCCAGCTCAAGGGCCTGTCGCCCGTGCCGGGCTTCGGCCGCACGATCGACCGCAATGCACTGGCCTCCTTCATGCGGCACAACTACGTGCCGGCGCCGCAATCCATCTACGAAGGCATACGCAAGCTGCCGGCGGCCAGCTGGGTGGTGATCAGCGAAGCGCAGCTCGGCGCGCGCGACATGCCGGCGCCCCAGGCGTATTGGTCGGCGATGCAGGTGGCCGACGCCGGCCAGCGCCAGCCGCGGCAGTTCGCCACCGATAACGAAGCGGCCGATGCCTTGCAGGCCGTGCTCACCCAGGCCGTGCGCGGACAGATGATCTCGGATGTGAGCCTGGGCGCCTTCCTGTCCGGCGGCATCGACTCGTCGACGATCGCCGCGCTCATGCAAAGCCAGAGCAATGTGCCGGTGCGCACCTTCGCCATCGGTTTTCACGAAAAGGAGTACGACGAGGCGCCGCATGCCAAGGCGGTGGCCACGCACCTGGGCACGGATCACGCCGAGCTCTACGTCACGGCGCAGGATGCCCTGGATGTCGTGCCGGGCCTGGCGGACATCTATGACGAGCCTTTCGCCGATTCCTCGCAGATCCCCACGGCGCTGGTGACGCGCATGGCGCGCCAGCATGTGACCGTGGCCTTGTCCGGCGATGGCGGCGACGAGCTGTTCGGCGGCTATTCGCGCTATCTGCGTGTCGCCAACTGGTGGGAAAAATGCGCGCGCCTGCCCGCGCCGCTGCGGCACCTGGCCGGCGGCGTGCTGCGCGGCTCGGCCACGCTGCCCGGCGCCGGCGCCTGGCGCGGCAAGGTCGGCAAGATGGGCGAACTGCTGCGCGCCGACTCCGAGGGCGAGTTCTACCGCCTTTTCGTTTCGTATTGGTCGGATCCGGGCAGTGTGGTCAAAGGCGCCACCGAGCCGCCGTCGCCTTTCGAGGCGCCGCTTGCCGGCCCCCTGTACGAAGCCATGATGAAGCTGGACACGATCACCTATCTGCCCGACGACATTCTGGTCAAGGTGGACCGCGCGGCCATGGCCGTGAGCCTGGAGACCCGGGTGCCGCTCATCGATCACCGCGTCTACGAGTTCGCCTGGAGCCTGCCGTTCAAGTACAAGGTGCGGGGGGGCACGGGCAAGTGGCTGCTGCGCCAGGTGCTGCACCGCCATGTGCCGCAGAGCCTGGTCGAGCGGCCCAAGCGCGGCTTTGCCGTGCCGCTGGCGGCCTGGCTGCGCGGGCCGCTGCGCGATTGGGCCGAGGCGCTGCTGGATCCGGCGCGCCTGCGCCAGCAAGGCTGGTTCGAACCCGAGCCCATATTGCGCAAATGGCGCGAGCATCTGAGCGGCCACCGCAAATGGGACAGCCATCTGTGGGGCGTGCTGATGATGCAGGCCTGGCTGGATCGCTATCACCGCGACGGCGCGCAATGAAGATCGTGCTGGCGGTCAGCTCCATGAATGCCGGCGGCGCCGAGCGCGTGGCGGCGACCCTGGCCAATGCCTGGGCTGCCCGGGGCGACCAGGTCACGCTGCTGCCGACCTTTTCGGGGGGCGGCAGCTGTTTCTATCCGCTGGCCCCGGAGGTCGAGCTGCTGTGGCTGGCCCGGGCCGTGCCGGCCGGCGGCGCGCTGGCGCCGCTTAAGCGCCTGCTCGGCCTGCGCCGGCTGGTCCGGGCGCGCCGGCCCGATGTGCTGGTGTCCTTCCTGACCAACGTCAATGTCGGCGCCATCCTGGCCACCCGGGGCCTGGGGCAGCCGCTCATCGTGTGCGAGCGCACCAATCCGGTCGTCGACACCACGACGGGCAAGGTCTGGCGCCGCCTGCGGCGCTGGCTCTATCCTCTTGCCGATGTCGTCACCGTGCAGGCCGAAGACACGGTGGCGCCTTTCGCCGCACAGGTGCCGGGCATCCGCCACCTGGCCGTGATCCCCAATCCGCTGCCCGCCGAGCTGCTGGACGCGCCCTTGGCCGCGCTTGCGCCGGATGCGCAGGGAAGGCGGCGCCTGATGGCCATGGGCCGGCTGGTGCCCGACAAACAATTCGGCCTGCTGATCGACCTCTTCGCCGAGCTGGCGCCCGCCCATCCCGACTGGGATCTCTGGATCTGGGGCGAAGGGCCGCAGCGGCAAGCGCTCGAGGCGCGCGTGGCGCAGCTGGGCCTGCGGCAGCGCATCCGCCTGCCGGGACGCACCAGCGAGCCCTGGGAAGCCTTGTCGCAATCGAGCGCCTTTGTGCTCAGCTCAGCCGTGGAAGGCTTTCCCAATGTCCTGCTCGAAGCCATGGCCAAGGGGCTGCCCTGCGCGGCCTTCGATTGTCCCAGCGGGCCGCGCGAAATGACGCGCGATGGGGCGGATGCCCTGTTGCTGCGCGAGCCGGCGGCCATGCGCGATGCGCTGGGCCGCCTCATGAGCGATGCCGCCCTGCGCGAGGAACTGGGGCGGCGCGGAGCCCGGTCGGTGCGCGAACGCTACGCCTTGTCCAAGGTGCTGGCGCAGTGGGATGACCTGTTTGCGCTTGCGCGCCGGTGAGGCCAGGATGCGTATTGCTCACATCATCACGGGCTTGGGACAGGGAGGGGCCGAGTCCGTCCTCTACCGACTGGCCTGCTACACCGACACCCCGACCCGGCATGTGGTGATCTCGCTGACCGATGAAGGCGTCTACGGGGCGCGCCTGCGCGCGGCCGGCATCACCGTGCACGCCCTGGGCATGCCGCGCGGCCGCGTGACGCTGTCCGGCGTGCGGGCCTTGCGCGCGCTGCTGCGCGCCGAGGCGCCCGATGCCGTGCAGACCTGGATGTACCACGCCGATCTCATCGGCGGCCTGGCCGCGAGGCTGGCCGGCATCAAGGCGGTAGCCTGGGGCATACGCAATTCCGGCAATCACCTGGACCGCAGCAGCCGCTCGGCCCGCATGGTGCTGCGCGCCTGCGCGGCGCTGTCGCGCTGGGTGCCGCGCGCCATCGTCTGCGCCGCCCAGGACGCCGCCCAGCGCCATCGCGCGCTGGGCTATGACGGACGGAGCATGGTCGTTATTCCCAATGGCTACGACCTGTCGCGCTATGCGCCGGACGCCGAGGCCGGCGCGCGCATGCGCGCGCGATGGGGCGTAGGCGCCGATGTGCCGCTCATCGGCTGCGTGGCGCGCTGGGATCCCCTCAAAGATCACCGCAATCTGCTGGCCGCGATGGGGCAATTGCTGCGCGAGGGGCAGGAACTCAAATGTGTGCTGGTCGGGCGCGGCATGACGCCGGGCAACGCCGATCTGGTCGCGCTGATCGAATCCGAGGGGCTGCGGGGCCGCGTGCTCCTGACCGGTCCCAGCGACGATGTGGCCGCCGTGATGAACAGCCTCGACCTGCATGTGCTGTCCAGCTGCGCCGAGGGCTTCCCCAATGTGGTGGCCGAGGCCATGGCCTGCGGCACGCCCTGCGTGGTGACCGACGTGGGCGATGCCGCCCATATCGTTGGCGACACGGGCGTGGTGGTGCCGGCCGAGCAACCCGCCGCCCTGGCGCGCGGCATCGCGCAGGCGCTGCGCGAGGTCGGCGCGCGCGGCCGCGCCGCGGCCGGCGCGGCCGGACGCGAACGGGTGCTGGCGCTTTTTGACCTGGGCCGCATGGTGCGCGCCTATGAGGCGGTGTGGCGCCGCATTGCCGGAGAACGCTGATGGAGGCTCGCGCCAAACGCCTGTTGTTCGTGGTGAACAACCCGGCTTTCTTTCTTTCCCATCGGGCGGCGCTGGCCGAGGCCGCGCTGGCCGCGGGCTATGAGGTGCACGCCGCCACCATGGACGGGCCCTCGGTGCCGCGCATCCAGGCCATGGGCGTCACGCACCATGTGATTCCCATGAGCCGCAGCGGCAAGCGCCCGTTGCAAGAGCTCAAGACCCTCTGGGCGCTGTATCGGCTGTTCAAGCGACTGCGCCCCGGCCTGGTCCATCTGGTGACCATCAAGCCCGTGCTCTATGGCGGCATCGCCGCCCGCCTGGCCGGCGTGCCCGCCATGGTGGCGGCCATCTCGGGCCTGGGCTATGTCTTCGTGGCCGAGGGCTTGCGCGCCCGCCTGGTGCGCGCCGTGGTGCGCGGCTTCTATCGCCTGGCGCTGGGGCATCGCAACAGCCGCGTGATCTTCCAGAACACCAATGACCGCGACGTCCTGAGCCAGCTGGGCGTGGTGCGCGCCGCCCAGGTCGAACTGATACGCGGCTCGGGCGTGGACCTGGCGCAGTACCGCGCCGAGCCCGAGCCGCCCGAACCTCCCGTGGTGGCCTTGATGGTGGCGCGCCTGCTGCGCGACAAGGGGGTGCGCGAATTCGTCGAGGCCGCCGCGCTGCTGCGCCAGCAGGGCCTGAACGTGCGCATGCGCGTGGCCGGCGATCTCGATCCGGGCAATCCCGCCTCCATCAGCGCCGAAGAAGTGCAGGCCTGGCGCGATGAGGGCCTGGTGGAACTGCTGGGCGAGCGCCAGGATGTGGCCGAGCTCTATGCGGCCGCGCATATCGCGGTGCTGCCCTCCTATCGCGAGGGCCTGTCCAAGTCGCTGATCGAGGCCGCCGCCTGCGGGCGGGCGGTGGTGACGACCGATGTGCCGGGCTGCCGCGATGCCATCGACCCGGGAGAAACCGGCCTGCTCGTGCCGCCGCGCGACGCGACCGCGCTGGCCGCCGCGCTCGCGCGCCTGGCCATGGACCCGGCGCAGCGCCGGCGGCTGGGCCAGGCAGGGCGCGCGCTGGCCGAGCGCGAATTTTCGATCGAGGACGTCTGCGGCCGGCATCTGGCGATCTACGCCAGCTTGCTGGCCGCGGTCGGCCGCTAGGCCTTCGGGCCCGAGCGCGACAGGACGTCGATCCAGTGGCGGGTCGACGGGTCGTCGAGCCCCGGCGTGTCGCCGGGCTTGTCGAGCTCGTCGATGATGCCGCGCGCCAGCGCCTTGCCGAACTCCACGCCCCATTGGTCGAAGGGATTGATGCCCCACAGCACGCCCTGCGCGAAAACCTTGTGCTCATAGAGCGCCAGCAGGGCGCCCATGGCGTGGCCCGTCAGGCGCGGCAGGACGATGAGGGTGGACGGGCGCCGCCCCGGGTGGATGCGGTGCTGCGCCAGGATGCGCGCCTGCGCCGGGTCGTCGGTCTGGGCGCTGCATTCGGCCAGGGCCTCGTCGAAGGACTTGCCGCGCAACAGCGCCGCGCGCTGCGCCAGACAGTTGGCGATCAGCAGGCGGTGATGGTGTTCATAGCGGTGGTCCGGCCGTTCGCAGAAAATGAAGTCCACCGGCGCGCCGGCCGTGTCCTGATGCAGCCACTGGAAGAAAGTATGTTGGCAGTCCGTGCCCGTCATGCCCCAGACCACCGGCCCGGTGGGCACGCCGACCGGGCTGCCGTCCTGCGTGGCCACCTTGCCCAGCGATTCCATTTCGAGCTGCTGGGCCCAGGGGACGAGGTGGGTCAGGCGCGAGTCGTAGGGCGTGATGGCCAGCGTCTCGAAGCCCATCACGCTGCGGTTGGCCATGCCGGCCAGCGCCATCTGCACCGGCGCATTGGACGCCAGCGGCGCATGCAGGAAGTGCTCGTCCATGTCGGCCGCGCCGGCCAGCAGCTGGTCGAAAGTCTCGCAGCCCAGGGCCAGGGCCACGGGCAGGGCGCCGATGGCCGACCACAGGGAATAGCGGCCGCCCACCCAGTCCCAGAAACGGAAGATGCGCTCGGGGGCGATGCCGAAGGCCAGCGCCGCGTCGACATTGGCCGTGATGGCCACCACCTGCTTGAGCGGATCGGCCACGCCGGCTTCTTCCAGCCAGTGGATGGCCACCTGCGCATTGGCCAGCGGTTCGGTCGTCGTGAAGGACTTGGAGGCGATGATGACCAGGGTGCTGTGCGGATCGAGCTGGTGCATCGAATCGGCCACCGCGTGCGAATCGACGTTGGAGGCAAAGCGCGCCTCGCGCTTGATCCCCTGGTGGCGCAGGGCGCGCACGATCATGCGCGGCCCCCAATCGCTGCCGCCGATGCCCAGGTGCAGGATGTATTTGTAGTCGCCGCGAGCGTCGGCCGCCTCGACGAAGCGGCGCACGCGCTCGCGTTCGGCCAGCACGGCCTCGGCCACGGACGGCGGCGGCACGGCGGCCCGCAGCGCGGTATGCCAGGCCGGGCGGTGCTCGGTCCAATTGGCCTCGCCGCCATCGAAGAGCCGGTGGATGGCCTGCGTCAAGCCTTGCTGGGCGCACAGCGCGAGCGAGGCCTGCTCCAGTCCGGGCGAATAGGCCTGGGCGGTCAGGTCGACGGACAGGCCGGCGGCCTCGATCACGCGCAGATGGTCGCCACGGTGCGAAGCCCCGTGCACGGCATCCGCGAACGCCTGCCAGGCGGGACTCGAAGATAGGGACGCGGTCATGGATGGGTTCAGAAGGGCAGGCGGGCCTGGGGAGCCAGGCGCAGGAGTTCACGTTTGAACTGATCCTGGATGCGGGCCAGGGCCGCGGCGTTTTCGGCTTCGAAGCGCAGCACGACCACCGGAGTGGTGTTCGAGGCGCGCGCCAGGCCGAAGCCATCGGCGAACTCCGCCCGCACGCCATCGATGGTGATGATCTGCGTGGCGTCGTCGAAGCGGCCTCGCGCCTGCAGCTCGCGCACCAGGGCGTGGGGCTGGCCTTCTTCCATTTCGAGCTTGAGCTCGGGCGTGGAGACCGCCGTGGGCAGGGCTTCGAGCACCGCGGACGGATTGGCCTGGCGCGAGACGATCTCCAGCAGGCGGGCGCCGGTGTAGAGCCCGTCATCGAAGCCGTACCAGCGCTCCTTGAAGAAGATGTGGCCGCTCATCTCGCCGGCCAGCGGCGCGCCGGTCTCGGCCAGCTTGGCCTTGACCAGCGAATGACCGGTCTGCCACATGAGCGGCTTGCCGCCGGCGGCGGCCACGGCCAGGCCCACATGGCGGCTGCATTTCACGTCATAGATGATGGTTTCGCCCGGGCAGCGCTGCAACACGTCGCGCGCAAAGAGGATGAGCTGGCGGTCGGGCCAGATGATCTGCCCGGACTTGGTCACCACGCCCAGGCGGTCGCCGTCGCCGTCGAAGGCCAGGCCGATCTCGCAGTCGGTGGTGGCCAGGCAATGGATGAGATCCTGCAGATTGTGCGGGTCGGCCGGATCGGGATGGTGATTGGGAAAGTTGCCGTCGACCTCGCAGAACAGCTCGGTCACCTCGCAGCCCAGCGCGCGGAACAGCTGCGGCGCGACCGCGCCGGCCACGCCGTTGCCACAGTCGATGGCGATCTTCATGGGGCGGGCCAGCTTGATGTCGGAGACGATGCGCTGGATGTAGTCGGGCACCAGGTTGACGCTGCGGCGCGTGCCCGGCCGCGTGGCCGACAGGCCCTCGGGGGCGTCCATGTCCTGGCGCAGGGACTGCACATCGTCGCCGTACAGGGCGCGGCCTCCCAGCATCATCTTGAAGCCGTTGTACTTGGGCGGGTTGTGGCTGCCGGTGATGGCCACGCCGGCGCCGAGCTGGCCGGTATAGGCGCCGAAATACACCAGCGGCGTGGGCACACGCCCGATGTCCAGGGTGTTCACGCCGCCTTCCAGGAGGCCTTCCTGGAGCGCGACGGCGAGTTCCGGGCTGCTCAGCCGGCCGTCGTAGCCGACCACGAGTTCCGTATTGCCCGCCTGGCGCGCCCGCCCGGCCAGGGCGAATCCCAGTGCGCGCGCAAAGCGCGCATCGATGAGATCAGGGACGGTTCCGCGGATGTCGTAAGCTTTGAATACCGAGGCGGGGTATGGTTTTTTCACGAGGCTTCCTTCTGGCACGGACGAGCTGGGCCGCCAGCGGCAGCCAGGAAAGGATTATCCCCCATTTCCGTCCGGGGGCGTTCATGGTGCGCCGGCCATGCCTCATGGCGGTGCCCCCGGAGGGCATGCCGGCGCCGGCCGGGGCGGCGGGCGGCGGATTCCGGCCCGGCACGGATATTGCGTCCTCGCAGAAGTGCTACGCTTATCTGTACGAACTTGAACGGGAGGTGGCTCATGGGTGCCAAGGTTTCGTTCGTCACACCCTCGGCCGATGCCGTTGGCAAACGCCGCGGTCCGCCGGGCGGCCCGGCCGGCGGCGCCGAGCGCAGATTGGACATTCATGTGCTTGTCCACGAAGACGGCCGCGCCGAAACCGGGCGGGCCTGGGAGCGCTGCGTCTGGCGCGACCAGCGCGTGCTGATCGCCGAGTGCCCGGCGCCGCGGCTGTCGGCGCGCATGGAGGCCACGCTGCGCGAGGTCGCCTCGCGGATCGCCCTGGACCGCGGCTGGCTGGGGCTGGGCACGGTGGTGTTCTCGCTGGATGACGAAAGCGGCTTGTTCCGCCTCATCGAGGCCAAGCTGCAGGGGCGCAGCGGCAAGGCGGCCCTGATGGACCCCCTGGCCGCCCATGCGCTGGAGGTGGGCATCGGCGCCTGCGCGGCCTCGGGGCGGCCGGGCGCCAACCTGCTGGTGTGGGGTGTCACGCGCGGCGACGCGCTGCGGCGCGCCTATCAGGCGATCGGCGACATGCCCGGCCTGGCGGTGCCCGAGCGCGCCTTCCTGCTTAACCGCATCGCCTCGCCGGCCTTTTGTTCCGGCCTGACCGGCGCGCGCTTGGCGCGGATTTCCGATTGGAGCGATCACCGCGCCGCCAGTTGAGTCGGGATGATCCTACAATAAAGGCGCTATTCCTGGACCGGCCTGGGCCGGACGCAACCGCGAGTGCGCCTGACATGACTCTGCTGCAAGAACTCCAGTCTTTGCTGGGCCCGGCACATGTGCTGGCCGGCGAAGACGCCGAACCCTATGCCCTGGACTGGCGCCGCCGTTATCGCGGGCGCGCGCTGGCCGTCGCCCGGCCGGGCTCCACCGAAGAAGTCGCCGCCGTGCTGCGCCTGTGCCACCGGCACGGCGCGCCGGTCGTGCCGCAGGGCGGCAACACCGGGCTGTGCGGCGGCGCGACGCCGGATGACAGCGGCACGGCCGTGATCCTCTCCACGGCGCGCCTGAACCGCGTGCGCGCCATCGACACCGACAACGACACCATCACCGTCGAGGCCGGCTGCGTGCTGCAGGCCGTCCAGGAGGCCGCCGAACAGGCCGGCCGCCTCTTTCCCCTGAGCCTGGCGGCCGAAGGCAGCTGCACCATCGGCGGCAACCTGGCCACCAACGCGGGCGGCACCCAGGTGCTGCGCTATGGCAATGCGCGCGAGCTGGCCCTGGGCCTGGAGGTCGTCACGGCCGAGGGCGAGATCTGGAACGGCCTGCGCGGCCTGCGCAAGGACAATACCGGCTACGACCTGCGCGACCTCTACATCGGCAGCGAGGGCACGCTGGGTGTCATCACCGCGGCGACCCTGAAACTCTATCCCCTGCCCGTGGCCCGCTGCACGGCGCTGCTGACCCTGGCCAGCGTGGACGACGCCGTCGAGCTGCTGTCGCGCGCGCGCGCCGGCTTCGGCGCCTCGCTCACCGGCTTCGAACTCATGGCGGCGGACTGCCTGCAGGCCGTGCTGCGGCTGTTTCCGCAGCAGCGCCTGCCTTTCGAGGGCGAGTCGCTCAAGGCGCCCTGGTTCGCGCTGCTGGAGCTGTCCGACAGCGAGAGCGAAGCGCACGCGCGCGAGCGCTTCGAGGCCGTGCTGGGCGCGGCCATCGAGGACGGCCTGGCGGGCGATGCCGCCATCGCGGAGAACCTGGCGCAAAGCCAGGCGCTGTGGCACCTGCGCGAAAGCATCCCGCTGGCCGAGGCCGAGCTGGGCAAGTCGGTCAAGCACGATGTGTCCATCCCGATTTCGTCCATCGCGCATTTCGTGCGCGTGACCAATGCCGAGCTGCAAGAGCGTTTCCCGGGCGTGCGCAACGTCATCTTCGGCCATCTGGGCGACGGCAACCTGCACTACAACGTGGCGCGCAGCGCCGGCCAGACCGAAGCGGATCTCCTGGCCCTGCAGCCGGCCATCTACGACGTGGTGCATCAGAGCGTGCAGGCGCATGCCGGCTCCATCAGCGCCGAGCACGGCGTGGGCCAGCTCAAGCGCGATGAACTGCCGCGCTACAAGAGCGCCGTGGAACTCGCCCTCATGAAGCGCATCAAGGCGGCGCTGGATCCGAGGGGCCTCATGAACCCCGGCAAAGTCCTGCAGGCCTGACGGCGATGACGACCGCGCGCGTGCTCATCGTCGAGGACAACCTCACCATCGCGGGCAATCTCTACGATTACCTGCAGGCGCAGGGTTTCATGCCCGATGTGGCCTACGACGGGCGTGCCGCGCTGGGCATGCTGGAGCGCCAGGAATTCGACGCCGTGCTGCTGGACGTCGGGCTGCCGGGCATGGACGGCTATGCCGTGCTGAACGCCTTGCGCGTGGACCTGCGCAAGCCCGTTCCCGTGCTGGTGCTCACCGCGCGCGACGGCCTGGACGACAAGCTGGCTGGCTTCTCGCACGGTGCCGACGATTACCTGACCAAGCCTTTCGCGCTGGCCGAAGTCAAGGCGCGCCTGCTGGCGCTCATCCAGCGCTCGCGCCGCAACGTGGTGGACGCGGTCTACCGCTACGGCCCCTTGTCCTTGGACAGCCGCAGCCGCGAGGTGAGCGTCAACGGCAAGCCCGTGCACCTGGCGCGCAAATCCGTGCTCATCGTGGAGATGCTGTTGCGCGACCCGGGCAAGGTGGTCTCGCGCGAAACCCTGGAGACCGCGTTGTGGGGCGATGAGCCGCCGGCATCCGACGCCCTGCGCAGCCAGGTCCACCTGCTGCGGCGCGCGCTGGCCGAAGCCGGCTTTGACGGCATAGAGACGGTGCACGGCACCGGATGGCGTCTCGTGCAAGCGGATCCGTCATGACCGGAAGCGGCACCTTGACCCAGCGTGTGGTCTGGGCGCTGACCGGCATTGTGTCGGTCTTCGTCACGGTGCTGGCCCTGCTGTCGTATCTCACCTTCGACCAGATGGAAGACGATCTGGTCAATGACATTCTCACCACTGAAACCGAGCGCGTCATCCAGCACCTGGCTTCCGAGCCGGCCTATGTGCCCGACCGCGGTTCGCGCGAGCTGGGAGGGTCCATGCATGCCTGGCTGCATGTGCCGGGCGAGGTCGACGACGATATGCCCGATGCCCTGCGCGGCCTGGGCAACGGCCTGCACCTGCTGGAGCCGGGCCCCGACACCTGGCATGTGATGGTGGCCGACGCCAGTCACGGCAGGGGCAAGGTCTACGTCATGTATGACGCCACGGACAACGAAGAGCGGGTACAGGATTTCGGCCTGTTCGTGCTGGGCGTGGGCGCGGTGTGTATCGTCGTGGCCTATGGCCTGGCGCGCCGCCTGGCCGGCTATGTCGTGGGGCCCCTCGTCGAGGTCACGGACCATCTTGCCAATTGGGCGCCGGGCGCGCCCGACATGGCGGTCACGCGCGACGACGAGGCGGGGCGGCTGGTCGAGGCCTTCAACCGGGTGCAGAACCAGGTGGACCGCTCCATCGCCCG
This sequence comes from Bordetella hinzii LMG 13501, assembly GCF_001548475.1. Lineage (GTDB taxonomy): Bacteria > Pseudomonadota > Gammaproteobacteria > Burkholderiales > Burkholderiaceae_B > Bordetella > Bordetella hinzii. The sequence continues at coordinate 57,274 of NZ_LRUJ01000025.1, read as the reverse complement.
CCAGCGCGAGTTCGCGGCCAACCTCAGCCATGAAATCCGCACCCCGCTGGCCAGCATCCGTTCCGACAGCGAGATGATGCAGATGGACGGCAGCCTGTCGGCCGACACGCAGCGCCGCCTGGCGCGCATCGTCGATGGCGTGGACAGCATTTCCGCGTCGCTGGAAAGCGCCCGCGCCATGGCGCGCGAAGAGCCGCGCGCCGCCGAGAGCGTCAAGCTGGCCGACTGCATGCAGGCGGCCTGGCAGGGATTTGCCGGCAGCGCCGAGCTGGCCGGGCTGGGTTTTGCCAACGACATCGATCCCGATGCGGTCCGCCAGCTGGACCGCTATGCGCTCTTGACCGTGCTGCGCAACCTGGTGCGCAATGCCATCGAGCATGCCGCGCCCGCGCAGCTGCGCGCCAGCCTGGACGAGGGCGGCGACCTGGTGCTGGCCGACGACGGACGCGGCATCGCGCCCGAAGAGCTGCCTTTTGTGTTCCAACGCTACTACAGCAGCCGTCTGCGCGACACCGGCGGCAAGCCCAATGACAGCGACCTGCCGCGCGGACTGGGCCTGGCCATCGCCAAGCAGGTCTGCGATATGCAGGGGTGGGTGCTCAGCGTGGACTCCGCGCGCGAAGGCCCGCAGCGCGGCACGCGCTTCACGCTGCGCCTGGGTGGCCAGGCCTGAGCCGGCCGGATCGCGCCAGGGGCCGACCGGGGAGCGCCCGGGACGATAGCGGCGCCGCGGGCCGGCTCCGGCGCAATCCCGCCGGGGACCGGGGGGCAGGTTGGTGACGCCGTACCCCGCCGGTATAATGGGCGTGGTCTTTTCTCCGCCCGGCTGCCGGCCACCGGGGCCTTCTCGATGACTGTTCCCAACGAACCGCAGGCCGTGCAACGGCGCCCGCGCAACCTGGCCCAGGGGCTGGTGGAGAGCTTCACCGGGCGCATCCGCGCCGGCGATATCGCGCCGGGGCAAAAGCTGCCGACCGAGTCGGAGATCATGCGCCAGTTCGGCGTGAGCCGCACGGTCGTGCGCGAGGCGCTGTCGCGCCTGCAGGCTTGCGGCCTGGTCGAGACCCATCATGGCGTGGGCACCTATGCCTTGCGGCCCAGCGGGAACGACGATTTCCGCGTCGACCCGGCCGGGCTCGCCACGGTGCACGATGTGCTTGTGCTGCTGGAGTTGCGCATCTGCCTGGAGACCGAGGCCGCGGGCCTGGCGGCCCAGCGCCGCACGCCGGAGCAGCTGGCCGCCATGCGCCGCACGCTCGACGCTTTCCAGGCCCGCCTGCGCGCCGAGGGCGACACGGTCACGCCCGACTTCGAGTTCCACCTCCTGGTCGCCCAGGCGACCGGCAACCGGTATTTCGCCGAGCTGATGTCGCATCTGGGTTCGGCCGTCATTCCCCGCACCCGCATCAACGCGGCGCGCATGGCCGGCGATGACAACGAGCCCTATCTGGTGCGCGTCAATCTGGAGCACGAAACCATCTTCGAGGCCATCCGCCGCCAGGATGCCGAGGCCGCGCGCGCGGCCATGCGCACGCACCTGAGCAATAGCCGGGAGCGCCTGCGCCGCATGGAAGGGCCCCGCTGACCCTCTTCAAATCCGGCGGGCGCCGCCCGCCGACTTCATCCGGACCAGATTTCGGCCGGCTTGTCTACGGAGCGTGATTTTGCGCAGATTGACTTTACGATTCGTGATCGCGGTGTTGCTGTTGCTCACGGCAAGCCGGCTGGGCCTGGCCTGCTGGCAATGGGACCGGGTGCAGGCGGCCGGCGGCCTCTGGCCGGTCGTGTTCGGCGGCTGGCGCATCGATCTGGTGATGGTGGGCATGGTGATCGCCATCCCGGCGGTCTTGTCCTATTGGTTCGGCCATCGGCCGCTGGCCGCCCGGATCACCGCCTGGTGGTTCCGCCTCTGGTGGATGCTGCTGGTGCTGCTGGAGGTGTCCACGCCGCAGTTCATCGCCGAATACGATACCCGCCCGAACCGCCTGTATTTTGAATACCTGGTCCATCCGCGCGAGGTGGCCGGCATGCTCTGGGAGGGTTACAAGGGCGTGCTGCTGGCCGCCTTGCTCGTGCTGCTGCTGGCGGCCTGGGCGGCATGGCGCCTCTTCCCCACCGGTAAGACCGATCCGCGCATGCCCTGGTGGAAACGGCCCATTGCTTGTGTTGTCACGCTGGCCGTCGTCGTGCTGGCCATACGCGGCACGCTGGAACACCGGCCCATCAATCCCTCGGTCGTTGCCTTCAGCGGCGACGCCATGGTCAACACCCTGCCGCTGAACTCGCTCTACAACGTGCTGGACGCGGCCTACCGGCTGCAGGATGAGCGCTCATCGGCCGCGCTCTATCCCAAGATGCCGGTCGAGCGCATGAACGACGTGGTGCGCCGGGCCGCCGGCATCGAAGGCCCGCCCCTGGATGCCAAATACCCCAGCGTGCACGTCCAGAAGGCCTCGGTGCGGCGCGACAAGCCGCTGAACCTGGTCATCATCCTGCAGGAGAGCCTGGGCGCGCAGTATGTCGGCAGCCTCGGCGGCGCCAATCTGACGCCCGAGCTGGACAAGCTGGGCAAGGAAGGCTGGATGTTCCACCGCGCGTACGCCACCGGCACCCGCTCGGTGCGCGGCATCGAGGCGGTGACGGCGGGCTACCTGCCCACCGTGGCCGAAGCCGTGGTGAAGCTGCCGCGCTCGCAGACCAATTTCTTCACGCTGGCATCCCTGCTCCGCGCGCATGGCTATCAGTCGCGTTTCGTCTACGGCGGCGAGTCGCACTTCGACAATATGCGCGGTTTCTTCCTGGGCAATGGCTTCGACCAGATCGTCGATCGCAAGGACTTCGTCAACCCGGCGTTCGTCGGCTCCTGGGGCGCTTCGGACGAGGATATGTTCGCCCAGGTGGACCGCCTGCTGCGCCAGGACGGCGACAAGCCGGTGTTCACCCTGGCGTTCTCGGTGAGCAATCATTCTCCCTGGGAGTACCCGGCCGGACGCATCCAGCCGCAGGGCGAGCCGGCCTCGGTCGAGAATACCGTGCGCTATGCGGACTGGGCCATCGGGCAGTTCTTCGAAAAGGCGCGCAAGGCGCCCTACTGGGATAACACGGTGTTCCTGGTCATCGCCGACCATGATTCGCGCGTCTTCGGCGCCAACCTCGTGCCCGTTCGGCACTTCCAGATCCCGGCGCTGATCCTGGGCGGCAGCATCTTGCCGCGCCAGGACGAGCGCCTGGTCAGCCAGATCGACATGGCGCCGACCCTGCTCTCGCTCATGGGCGTGGACAACGTCAACCCCATGCTGGGCAGCGACCTGACGCAGCGCGATCCCAATCGCGCCATCATGCAGTATGGCGACAACTACGGTTATCTGCGCGGCGATTCGCTGGTGGTCATCGAGCCGCGCAAGGCGCCGGCGTCTTTCCGCTATGTGCGGCTGCCGCGCGACCAGCAGGACAGGTTCGAGCCCGTGGCCGACGACGCCGCGCTGACCGAAGAGGCGCTGGCCTATGCCTTGTGGCCGAGCTGGGCCTATCGGGAGGAGCGCTACAAGACCCCGCCGCAAGCGCCGGCGCGGTGAAAAAACAGGGCCTACGCAAGGCCCTGTTTTTTTGCGTCGCGCCTACAGGCGCGCCGGCGCCACGGTGCCCACGCACTGGCCGAAGCCGATGCGCGGATAGCCGGGCTTGATGCATTCGGCCCGGATGATGATCTGGTCGCCGTCCTCCAGGAAGGCGCGCGTCTCGCCCCAGGGCAGTTCGACGGGCGTCTTGCCGCCCTGGCTCAGTTCCAGCAGCGAACCGGCCTCGCTGGCGCTGGGACCGGACAGCGTGCCGGTGCCCAGCATGTCGCCGGCTTGCAGATTGCAGCCGTTGACGGTGTGGTGGGCGATGAGCTGGGCCACGTTCCAGTAGGCGTCGCGGAAGTTGCTGCGCGACAGGCGGGCGGGCTGCGCTTGCCGCGCGCGCGAGGCCTCGGTGGTGATCAGCACTTCCATCTGCACATCGAAAGCGCCCTCGGCCCGGTTGGTTTCCGACGTCAGGTAGGGCAGCGGCTGCGGATCGCCTTCGGGACGCTTCCATTGGGTGCGGAAGGGTTCCAGCGCTTCGAGCGTGACGATCCAGGGCGAGATGGTGGAGGCGAAGTTCTTGGCCAGGAAAGGCCCCAGGGGCTGGTATTCCCAGGCCTGGATGTCGCGCGCCGACCAGTCGTTCAAGATGCCCAGGCCGAAGACATGCTGTTCGGCCGACGCCAGGGCGATGCGGTCGCCCTGGGCGTTGCCCTGGCCGACGAAAATGCTCAATTCGAGTTCATAGTCCAGGCGCTTGCAGGGCCCGAACTGCGGCGCTTCGCCTTCCGCGGCGGGGCGTTGCTGGCCTACCGGGCGGGCAAAGCGCTGCTCGACGCCGATGGAGGAGGCGCGGCCGTGATAGCCGATGGGAACCCACTTGTAGTTGGGCAGCAGCGGGTTGTCCGGACGGAACTGCTTGCCCACGGCGGTCGCGTGGTGCAGGGAGATATAGAAATCGGTGTAGTCGCCGATGCGCGCCGGCGTGGTGAACTCCGCCTCGGCCTGGGGCAGCAGCAGGGGCTCGATCAGGGCGCGCTGCGCGGCGCCCTCGCGCAATGCGCGCGACAGGGCCAGGCGCAGGGCGCTCCAGGCCTTGGGGCCCAGGGCCATCAGCGCGTTCAGATGCGTGTCGGCGCAGGCCTCCAGGGCCAGCGCGGCATCGCCGTCGAAGGGGCGGGCGGCGCGCAGCGCGCCCAGGTCCACGATGGCCTGGCCGATGGCCACGCCGGGGCGGAAGGCCTCTTGCGAGCCGCGGCGGCGGAAAGACGCGAAGGGCAGGTTCTGGATCGGGAAGTCGGTCTGGCCGTCGTTGGCGCTGGCGACCCAGCTCTTCAAGGCCGGATCATGGGTTTCGTTCAGGGTCATTTCGCTTGGATCTCGGTTGCCGGCCACCGGCGGCGGCCGGGTATTGTTCTTCTGACGAGGCGCGTTAAGCGCGCTCGGGGTTGAAATGCTTCTTCAGCCCCTGCCAGCACTGATAGTAATCGCCCTGCAGCTGCGGGGATTTCAGGGCTTGTTCGGTGGGGCGGATGATGCGGCGCGTCTCGAACATGAAGGCCATGGTGTCGCGGATGTAATGCGGCTTGCTGGTGTCGGCCACGCTGGCTTTCTCGAAGGTGTCGGCATCCGGGCCGTGGCCGCTCATGCAATTGTGCAGGCTGGCGCCGCCCGGCGCGAAGCCTTCCGCCTTGGCGTCGTAGACGCCCTGGATCAGGCCCATGAACTCGCTGGCGATGTTGCGGTGGAACCAGGGCGGACGGAAGGTGTTTTCCATCGCCAGGATGCGCGGCGGGAAGATGGCGAAATCCATATTGGCCGTGCCCGGCGTGTCCGAAGGCGAGGTCAGCACCGTGAAGATGGACGGGTCCGGATGGTCATAGCTGATGGAGCCGACGGTATTGAAGCGGCGCAGATCGTATTTGTAGGGCGCGTGCGTGCCGTGCCAGGCCACGACGTCCAGCGGTGAATGGGCCAGCGGCGCGCGCCAGAAGCCGCCGCTGAATTTGCCGATCAGCTCGAAATCCCCCTCCACGTCTTCATACCAGGCCACGGGCGTGAGGAAGTCGCGCGCATTGGCCAGGCCGTTGGAGCCGATGGGGCCGAGTTCGGGCAGGCGCAGGGCCGTGCCGAAGTTCTCCAGCACATAGCCGCGCGCCTGGCCATCGGGTAGCTCGACGCGGAAGCGCACGCCGCGCGGCAGCACGGCGATTTCCAGCGGCTCCAGGTCGATCAGGCCCATTTCGGTGGCCAGGCGCAGCCGGCCTTGCTGCGGCACCAGCAGCATTTCGGCATCGGCGTTATAGAAGAAGCGCCCCTGCATGCTCTGGTTGGCGGCATACAGATGGATCCCGACGCCGCTGTGCTCGTCCGGGCTGCCATTGCCGCCCCAGGTCTGCATGCCATCGATGAAGTCGGTGGGTTCGGCGGGCAAGGGCAGCGGGCTCCAGCGCAGCTGGTTGGGCGTGACGGGGCCATGGCCGAAGTCGGACAGCCAGCGGCGCGCTCCGCCGTAGGGCTCGAACGGGCGGTGCACCACGCCCGGACGGATGCGGTAGAGCCAGGAACGGCGGTTCTCGCCGCGCGGGGCGGTGAAGGCCGTGCCCGATAGCTGCTCGGCGTAAAGGCCGTAGGGACATTGCTGGGGCGAGTTGCGGCCGGCGGGCAGGGCGCCGGGCAGCGCCTCCGTGGCGCAGGCGTTGCCAAAGCCGGACTGGTATTTCAGGGACATGGTTTGTCTCCGGTGGGCCGCGCATGGGCCCGATCGTTATGGATGCCGGGCAAGACGCCGGCAGCTGAGTCGATTTTGCGCAAAATTGCCTAGCGTGGAAATGGGAATGTATAAATACAAACTATAAATTTCATGAATAATGCGGCCGATATGCACGAATTGCGCAAACTGGATCTCAATCTGCTGGTGGTTTTTCAGCACCTGCTCGAGGAACGCAACATCTCGGCTGTCGCGCGCCGGCTGGATCTGTCGCAGCCGGCGGTGAGCAATGCGCTGCGCCGGCTGCGCGAGGCCTTCGGCGACGAGCTCTTTGTGCGCACGGCCCAGGGCATGCTGCCCACGCCGCTGGCCGAAGGCATGGGCGGGCCGGTGGGCGAGGCGCTGTCGCTGCTGTCCCACCTGACGGACGCGGCCCAGCCGTTCGAGCCGGCCACCACCCAGCGGCGGCTGCGCATCGCCATGTCGGATGTGGGCGAGATCCATTTCATGCCCAGCCTGATGGAGTTGTGCGCCCGGCATGCGCCCGGCGCGCGCATCGATTCGCTGCGCCTGGCCGGCGCCGATCTGCAGCGCGAGCTCGATGCCGGGCGCGTGGACCTGGCGCTGGGCGCATTCGAGGGTCTCGGCGGCGGCATCGTGCAGCGCATGCTGTTCCGCCAGGGCTACGCGACCCTGTTCCGCGCCGGCCATCCGCGCGCTCATGCGGGGATGACACTGCGCGCCTTCCGTGCCGAGCGGCATCTGGTCGTCTCGCGGGCGGCGCCCGACGGACAGGTCAACCAGGCGCTGGAGCGCGCCGGCATCGTGCTGGCCGACCAGTTCAGCGTGCCGCATTTCGCGGCCGTGCCTTATATCGTCAGCACCACCGATCTGCTGGCCACCGTGCCGCAGAAGCTGGCCGCCAGCGCCGCGCCCCACTTCGGCCTGCAGGTGCTCACCCCGCCGGTGAAGGTCCCATTCCTACAGACCAATCTGTATTGGCACCGCCGCTTCCAGCGCGACGGCGCCAACCAGTGGCTGCGCGCGCTCATCATCGAAACCTTCGCGGACCGCGCCTGAGCCGGCCGCGCCTGAGCTGGCCGCGCCTAGGCAGGCCGCGCCTAGGCAGGCCGCGCCACCGAAGCGCGGGCCACGGCCAGCGCCTCGGTGAGCACCGCCATGTCGCCGATATGGTTGGACAACACCAGGATAAGGGCCGCGTTCATCTCGCGGCTTTGCTCGTCGCTCAGGTCCTGGTGCGCGTCGATCAAGGCCTGGTAGAAGGCGTCCGGCGCGCCGAGATTGGGAGTCAGGTTCAAGGGCATGGCGTTTCCTTCAGGGCAGGCCGGCGGCGCGGGCGAGCGCGGCGCGCAGGGCGGTGGCATCGGTATCGCGGCGGCGCGCGGCGATGTGCTGGTCCGGGCGGATCAGATAGCAGCTGCCAGGCCGGGCGTCGTAGCGGGCGGCCAGCAGTCCAGCCGTATCGCTCACGCAGCGCGTGCCGGCGGGGGCGGACCAGGACGCGCCCGCCGGGCGCACCAGCACGATGCGCGGCGCCAACGGGCTGTCGGCCACGGCGCGCAGGTCGGCCAGCACCTGGGCATCGGGCGCCTGTTCGCCGCCGAACCAGGCCAGGGTGAAGGCCCCGTCGAGCACCTGCAGCCACCATTGGCGGCCTTCCTCGTCGGCCACGGGCGCATCGGCCGCCACACTGCCGGGCAGCATGGCGCCGGCGAAGGCATGCGCATCGGGCGTGTTCAGCGGCGAGTCCGCATAGCGCGCCGGCAGCGAGAGCCGGCCGCTATTGACCAGGCCGCGCGCGAACGCATGGTCGCGCGCCAGGTTGAGCACGGCATTGCGGAAGTTCCGGCTGATCTCGCTCTTGGGCGTGATGAAATCGGTCGAGCGCGAAGAGTTGAGGATGTTCTCGTCGGCGGCGTATTCGCGCTCGCTCGCATAACTGTCGATGAGACTGTCGGGCGCATGGCCGTCGAGCACCAACTGCAGCTTCCAGGCCAGGTTTTCGGCATCCTGCACGCCGCTGTTGGCGCCGCGCGCGCCGAAAGGCGAGACGCGGTGCGCGGCGTCGCCGGCGAACAGGACGCGGCCATGGCGGAATGTGTCCATGCGCTCGCAGGCAAAGGTGTAGACGCTGACCCATTCCAGCTCGAAAGGCGTGTCCGGCCCGAGCAGGGCGCGGATGCGCGGCAGCACGTTGGCGGGCTTGACCGCTTCGGCCGGGTCGGCGTTCCAGCCCAGCTGGAAATCGATGCGCCAGACATTGTCGGGCTGCATATGCAGCAGGACCGACTGGTTGGGATGGAAAGGCGGGTCGAACCAGAACCAGCGCTCGGCGGGGAAGGGCGCGCTCATCTTCACGTCGGCGATGAGAAAGCGGTCCTTGAAGATGCGGCCATGCGCTTCCTGGCCCAGCAGCTTGCGCACCGGCGAGCGGGCGCCGTCGCAGGCGATGAGCCATTCGGCCTGCAGCGAGTAGGGGCCGTCGGGCGTATCGATGTCCACCGTCACGCCCGCCTCGCGCGGCGCGACGCCCGTCACCTTGTTCTTCCAGCGCAGTTCGATATTGGGCTCGGCACGGGCGGCCTCGAGCAGATAACCTTCGGCGTAGTACTGCTGCAAATTGATGAAGGCGGGGCGCCGGTGGCCGCTTTCGGGCAGCAGGTCGAAGCGCCAGACCTCGCCCTCGCGGAAGAACACCTTGCCTACGTTCCAGGACACGCCTTTGTCCACCATGCGCTGGCCCACGCCCAGGCGGTCCCAGATCTCCAGGGTGCGCTTGGAAAAACAGATGGCGCGCGAACCGGTGGACAGCCGGCAATCATCGTCCAGCACGACCACGCGCGTGCCGCGCCGGGCCAGGTCCAGGGCCGTGGACAGGCCCACGGGCCCCGCGCCGACAATCACCGCGCGATGCGCGGCCGAGGCGCCGGGCTGCTGGTCGGCGCACGCTTGATAGGCGAACTCCAGCGCCTGGTAATCAATGTCTCCCACGACGGTCTCCTGCGTGGCTTTTTTATTTTGTATTGAGCATGGCGCGGCCCGGCCCGCGCTATCGGCGAGCCGGCGCCGGCGGATCCTGCGCGGCGGTCAGCCTTCGAGCTGCTGCCACATTTCGAGATCGCGCTTGTCAGTCCAGATGCGCGGATCGACGATGCCCTGGGCCTCGTCATAGGCGCGCGACACATCGAAGGGCATGCAGTGATCGAAGATCACCCAGTCGCTGTAGCGCGGCTTCATGAAGTCATAGACTTCGCGGTAGATGGTCTTGAGGTCCTTGCCCTCGGCCACGCCGCGGTTGACCGCGCCATACAGGTCGGTCAGGAAGGCGCGCGTGCCGGCCAGGCCACGGCGCACTTCCTCGGCATTCTTGAGCGCCGGGCCACGGCCGGGCACCATCTTCTCGGCGCCAAAGCCGGCCAGCGTGTCCAGCGTCGTGGGCCAGTCGCGGAAATAGGCATCGCCGCAATACGGCGTGGATTGATACTCCACCAGGTCGCCGGCAAACAGGATCTTCTGCCCGGGCAGCCAGGCGATGGTGTCACCCTTGGTGTGGCCGCGGCCGACCTGCAGCAGCTTGACCTCCAGATTGCCGAGGTCGACCGTCATCTCGCCCTTGAAGGTCATGGTCGGCCACACCAGGCCCGGCGGAATCGATTCGGCATTGCGGAACAGGCGCGGAAAGCGCCCGATTTCGCTGGCCTTGTCCTGCTCGCCGCGCTCGGCGATCAGGTCCCAGGTGTCGCGGCTGGCCAGGATCTCCTGTGCCTGGTAGGCCGAGGCGCCGAAGACCCGCACCGCGTGGTAGTGCGACAGCAGGATGTATTTGATCGGCTTGTCCGTGACCTCGCGGATACGGCGGATCACGTCCTGGGCCATGACCGGCGTGGCCTGCGTGTCGACCACCATCACCGCGTCTTCACCGATGATCACGCCCGTGTTCGGATCGCCTTCGGCCGTGTAGGCATAGGCGTTGTCGGACAGCTTCTCGAAGGACACCACCTTGTCCTGAAGATCGGCATGCGATGCGAATTGCTTGCTCATCTTGTCTCCTTACCTTGATAGGGGGCGCGCGCTCTGCGGGCGGGCGCGTCTGAGGGAGACTATAGCCAGGCGTTAGTTTTTGTGCAATACGTTTGTTATAGACAAATACCTGGGCTCAGCGTTTCTGGCAATGGGGACAGAAGTAAGTGGCCCGCTGCCCCTGGACGATGCGCCGGACCGGCGTGCCGCAGACCCGGCACGGCTGGCCGGCGCGTTCGTAGACGGCGGCATGAATGGTGAAATAAGCCCCCGGTTCGCCGGTGGCGCCGACGTAGTCGCGCAAGGTGCTGCCGCCCGAGGCCAGCGCGTCGGCCAGGGTGGCGCGCACGGCGTCGGCCAGCCGGTCGCAGCGCGGGCGCGAGACCTTGCCGGCCGGCAGGCGCGGGTCGATGCCGGCGCGGAACAGGCTTTCCGAGGCGTAGATATTGCCCACGCCGACCACGGCGTGGCCGGCCAGCAAGGCCTGCTTGACGGCCACGCGCTTGCCGCGGAAGTGGTCGTGCAGCCATTTGCCGTCAAAGCGCGGATCGAAGGGTTCGATGCCCAGGCCGACCAGCAGCGGATGCGCCTCGACCGGGCCGGTCGTGGCCGGATGCCAGAGCACGGCGCCGAAGCGGCGCGGATCGTGCAGCCGGAGGATGGCGTGGTCGAAGACCCAATCGACGTGGTCGTGCTTGCGCGGCGCCTCATCCATGGCGACGCGGCGCAAGGAGCCCGACATGCCCAGGTGGACGATCTGCACGCCGTGTTCGAAGCGCAGCAGCAGGTACTTGCCGCGGCGGTCCGTGGCCAGGACCGGGCGGTCGGCCAACAGGGCGGGAAGGTCGGCGGGAATGGGCCAGCGCATGCGGGGTTCCCGGACCACGAGGCGGCGCAGGGCCTGGCCCGTGATGACGGCGTCGATTCCTCGGCGCGTGGTTTCGACTTCAGGCAGTTCCGGCATGAGCCAGTGTAAGATGGACAATTACGTGTACAAAGATTGTGCCATCAACCGGACGGGCCGCGTGAAGTTGTCGCTCAAACACATTAATTTCGGATTGGCCTCGTTGGCATTGGCGCTGGCGAGTGTGCAGGCGGTCACCGCCCAGGCCGCCGAGCCGCGTCCTTCGAGGGACGCCACCGGCCCCCGGCTGATCGAGGCGCCGCGGCAACCGGAAACCCAGGTCATCCGCCTGCATCCGGGCCGCCTGCCTGATGTCACGCTGACCGGCGACATCTTCTACCGTATCGTTGCCGCCGAGATCGCCGCCCAGCGCGGGCTGTATGGTCCGGCGGCCACGACGCTGCTCAACCTGGCCCGCGAGACGGGCGATCCCCGCCTGGCCCGCCGCGCGCTGGAGTTCCAGCTGGCCGGCGGCAACCTGCCTGGCGCGCTGGACGCCTCGCGCGTCTGGGCCCGGCTGTCGCCGGGCGACATCGAAGCCAATTCCACCGAGCTGGCCCTGGCCGCGGCCAACGGACAGACCAAGGGCCTGGCCCAGGCGCTGCGCCAGCGCATCGACGCCACGCCCGACAAGGTGGCCGGCATCACCCAGGCCATGGGCGTGCTCAGCCGCCTGAACGACCGCCGCCTGGCCTTGCGCATCCTCGATGAAGCGCTTTCCGACAATGTGCGCAAGCTGCCCGCCGCCCACCTGGCCCTGGCCGACGTGGCGCAGGCCGCGGGCGACTTCCCGCGCGCCGACAGCGAGGCGCGCGCCGCGCTGGCCGCCGACCCTCGTTCCGAGGCAGCCGCCCAGCGCGTGCTCGAATATGGCTCCAAGGTCGATCCGGCGCGCGCCGAAGAGGCCGCGCGCGCCTTCATCGCGCGCAATCCCAATGCCCGCAAGCTGCGCCTGATGCTGGCCGGCCAGATGGCCGAGCGTGGCGACTACGACGGCGCCCAGGCCGAGTTGTCGGCCATGTCGCGCCGCTCGCCCGAGGACTTCGACCTGCTCTTCATGCAGGCGCAGCTGGCCTACAAGGCCAACCACCTGAACCAGGCCCGTTCGCTGCTGATGCAGTACCTCGACGTCCAGGACCAGCGCAAGCAGGCCACCGCGCCCGGCGCCTCGGATGCCGGCGCCGCGGCGGCCGACGCCCATGTGCTGCTCTCGCGCATCGCCGAGGACCAGGGGCGCTATGACGAAGCCATCGCCGAGCTGGGCCGGGTCGACGATCCGTCCATGCGCTATGCCGCCCATATGCGCCAGGCCACGCTGCGCGCCCGCCAGGGCCGCATCGACGACGCCCTGGCGCTGGTCGATGCGGCCGGTCCGCAGGATGACGAAGAGCGCACCCTGGGCGTGCTGACCAAGGCGCAGATCCTGCGCGATGCCGACCGCCTGGACCAGGCCATCGCCTTGCTGGCCAAGGCCGACCAGGCGCTGCCCGACACGGTCGAGATCAAGTACGAGCTGGCCATGCTGTATGAACGCAAGGGCCAGATCGACCTGCTGGAAAAACTGCTGCGCCAGGTGATCGCGCTCGACCCCGAGCACGCCCATGCCTATAACGCGCTGGGCTATACGCTGGCCGACCGCAACCAGCGGCTGCCCGAGGCCCTGGACCTGATCACCCAGGCCCTGGAGCTCTCCCCGGACGATCCCTTCATCCTGGACAGCATGGGCTGGGTCAAATTCCGCATGGGTGACCTGCCGGCCGCGGCCGAATATCTCAAGCGTTCCTATGCCAAGCGGCCGGAACCGGATATCGCCGCCCACCTGGCCGAGGTGCTGTATGCCCAGGGCCAGCGCCAGCAGGCCGAGGAGATGCTGCGCGGCGCCTATCGCAAGGATCCCAAGAACCGCACCGTGGCCGACACCATGAAGCGCCTGGGGGTGCAGCCGTGAGCACGCGCCGTGACTGGCTGGCGCGCGGCGCCCGCCTCGGGCTGGTCCTGTCGCTGAGCGTCATCGCCGCCTGTAGCAGCCTGCCCAAGTCGCAGGGCGTGGCCGGCGACACCTTTGCCCGCGCCGGCCGTTTCGCCATCACCGCCACCGAGGTCGACGGCCGCCAGCAGGCGGTGCAGGGCGGCTTCAGCTGGCAGGACAACGGCCGCGACTATGTGCTGGACCTGACCAGCCCCCTGGGGTCGACAGAAGCCCGGGTGCAGGGCGGGCCGGGCTCGGCCCTGCTGACGCGGGCCAACGGCACCCGCCTGCAGGCGGCGGACCCCGACACCCTGGCCGAAGACGCGCTGGGCAGTCCGGTGCCCGTCTCGGGCTTGCGCGACTGGCTGCGCGGCCGCCTGGCCAGCCAGCCCGAGGCGCGATCGGTGCAGCGCGACGACGCCGGCCGTCTCACGCGCTTCGAGCAGGGCGGTTGGTCCGCCCAGCTTTCGCGCTACGACAACGCCGGCCCCCAGCTGCTCATGCTCGAGCGCCAGGAGCCGGGCCGCCGCATCGTGGTGCGCCTGGTCGTCAATCCCGGCTGAGCCTGCGCACCGTGACGCTCTACGACGTACCGGCGCCCGCCAAGCTCAATCTCTTCCTGCATATCGTGGGCCGCCGCGCCGACGGCTACCACCTGCTGCAAAGCGTGTTCCGCTTCATCGACCTGTGCGACACGCTCTCCTTCGAGGCGCGCGCCGATGGTGTCATCGAGCGCGCCTACGAGCTGCCGGGCGTGGCGCCCGGGCAAGACCTCGTGGTCCGCGCCGCCCGCGCCTTGCAGGCGGCCACCGGCACGAAGCAAGGCGCGCGCATCGGCCTGGACAAGCGTATTCCGCAGGGCGGCGGGCTGGGAGGCGGGTCCAGCGACGCCGCCACCACGCTGATCGCCCTGAACCGCCTGTGGGGCTGCGGGCTGTCGCGCCGCGAGCTCATGGCCCTGGGCCTGCCGCTGGGCGCCGATGTGCCGGTGTTCATCTTCGGCCAATCGGCCTTCGCCGAGGGCGTGGGCGAGGATCTGCAGGCCGTGGCGCTGCCGCCGGCCGCCTACCTGGTGCTGCAGCCCGAGGCCAGCGTGCCGACCGCGGAGATTTTTTCCGCCCCCGATTTGACACGCGACTCAAAACACGTCAGAATTACGGACTTTCTTGCTTTGCCTAATTTCGGTTTCGGCCGGAATGACATGGAAGCGGTGGTTTTCCGGTTGTATCCTCAGATCGAGGCCTGCGTCCGGGAGCTTGCAGGGCTCGGTATCCGGGTTCGCATGTCGGGGTCTGGCGCATGTCTATTCGCCGAGTACCCTACACTGTCCGCCGCCAGTCAAGCTGAAGGCGTTTTGGCAAAGTTCGAAAATACCGCTACAATGCGCGGCGCTGACAAAACAGTCAGCGAAACGCAGCCCGAATTTCAGCTGGGTTTTCGCTTGATCAAGGCATGCGCCGGGTTGAACGAGCATCCGCTGCGAAGTTGGATTGCAAGCTAGTTGGGGAGTCGCCAAGCTGGTTAAGGCACCGGATTTTGATTCCGGCATGCGAAGGTTCGAATCCTTCCTCCCCAGCCAAACCAATATATAAAAAAGCTGTTGAACTCCGCCTTCAGACTGGCTCAGGTTCAGCAGCTTTTTTGTTTTGCGGGTATCCCGCGGCCTGCCGCGTCCCGCTCAGTGTTAAACGACCATCATCTGCATCATGGCAAACGACAGCTTCATGATTTTCACGGGCACGGCGAATACCCGCCTGGCCGTGGACGTAGTCAACCATCTGGACATGTCCCTCGGCAAAATGACCGTGGGCCGCTTCTCGGATGGCGAGGTGATGGTCGAGATCAATGAAAACGTCCGCGGCAAGGATGTCTTCGTGCTCCAGCCGACCTGCGCGCCGACCAACGACAACCTGATGGAAATCATGGTGATGGTCGATGCCCTGCGCCGCGCCTCGGCCGGCCGCATCACCGCCGCCATCCCGTATTTCGGCTACGCCCGCCAGGACCGCCGTCCGCGTTCGGCCCGCGTCGCCATCTCGGCCAAGGTCGTGGCCAACATGCTGCAAGTCGCCGGCGTCGACCGCGTCCTCACCATGGACCTGCACGCCGACCAGATCCAGGGCTTTTTCGACATCCCCGTGGACAACATCTACGCGGGTCCGATCCTGCTGGGCGACCTGTGGCGCCGCAATCTGTCCAACCTGGTCGTCGTGTCCCCGGACATCGGCGGCGTGGTCCGTGCCCGCGCGCTGGCCAAGCAGCTCGAAGCCGACCTGGCCATCATCGACAAGCGCCGCCCGCGCGCCAACGTCTCCGAGGTGATGAACATCATCGGCGAGGTGGATGGCCGCACCTGTATCATCATGGACGACATGGTCGATACCGCCGGCACGCTGTGCAAGGCCGCCCAGGCCCTGAAGGACCGCGGCGCCGGCGCCGTGTACGCCTATTGCACCCACCCCGTGCTGTCCGGCGGCGCCGTCGAGCGGATTTCCACGTCCTCGCTGGACGAACTGGTCGTCACGGACACGATTCCGCTGTCCGAAGAGGCCCAGGCCTGCGGCAAGATCCGCCAGCTGTCCTGCGCCGCGCTGCTGGGCGAGACCATCCTGCGTATTTCCAACGCCGAATCGGTCAGCTCGCTGTTCGCGGACTGAGCCGCACCCCAGAATTTGCCCGTCGCTGGTCGCGGCGATGGGCGGATGCCGCGCCAGGCATGTCGCCTGGCGTGTTTTAACAGGCGAGTCCGCTCGCCAGATTGTTTGGAGTTTTTCCATGAAATTCAATGCCACTGCGCGTAGCGTCCAGGGTTCGAGTGCGAGCCGCCGCCTGCGCCGCGCGGGCCGCGTTCCCGCCATTGTCTATGGCGGTACGGCTGCCCCGCTGAACATCGAGCTGGACCACAACGAAATCTTCCATGCCCTGCGCAAGGAACAATTCCACGCCTCCATCCTGACGATGGCCCTGGAAGGCGGCAAGAGCGAGCAGGTCCTGCTGCGCTCGGTCCAATGGCACGCCTACAAGCCGCAAGTCCTGCACGTCGACTTCCAGCGCGTGGACGCCAACCAGGCCCTGCACACCAAGGTGCCCCTGCACTTCGTCAACGCCGAGACCTCGCCGGCTGTCAAGCTGAGCGGCGCCATCATTTCCCACGTCGTCACCGAAGTGGAAGTGACCTGCCTGCCGCAAGCCCTGCCGCAATTCATCGAAGTCAACCTGGGTGATCTGCTGGGCGGCGCTTCGGTGCACCAGAAGGACATCGTCCTGCCCAAGGGCGTGACCTTCACCCACCCCAACGATGAGCTGGTGATCGCCACCGCCGTCGTCAAGGGCGGCGCCGCCGAAGCCGAAGAAGCTCCGGCCGCCTGATAGGCCGGGCGGGCCCGCGCCCGCCACAGCCCCGAACCCTGCGCCTGCGATTTGCATGCGCAGGGTTTTTTATGTTCTAAACACGCCATCATGTCCGAACCGATCCGCCTGATCGTCGGGCTGGGCAATCCCGGCCCCGACTACGAAACCACCCGGCACAACGCCGGCTTCTGGCTAGCCGACCACCTGGCCGATGACTTGCGCGCGTCCTTCACGCTCGAAAAGGCCTTCATGGGCCAGGTCGCCAAAGCGCGCTTCGAAGGCGACAACGTGCTGCTGCTCAAGCCCATCACCTATATGAACCGCTCCGGCCAGGCCGTGGGCGCGCTGGCGCGCTTCTACAAGCTGGCGCCCGAACAGGTGCTGGTCCTGCATGACGAACTCGACCTGCTGCCCGGCCAGGTCAAGATGAAGCAAGGCGGCGGCCATGCCGGCCACAACGGCCTGAAAGACATCCAGGCCGCGCTGGGCACGCCCAATTTCTGGCGCCTGCGCATCGGCATCGGCCATCCGCGCACGCTCAACCTGGCCCAGCAGGTGGCCGACTTCGTGCTGCACCCGCCGCGCCGCGACGAACAGGCGGAGATCGAGAAAGTCATCGACCGCTGCCGTGCCGTCGTGCCGGCCCTGCTGCGCGGCGACTTCGCGCTGGCCACCCGCCAGCTGCACGCTGCCTGATGACGCGCCCGACCTTGCGCCAGGAGGTCGCCGACTGGTGGCGCTTTCTGCGCCGTCCCACGCTGGCCGGCCGCCTGGGCCCGCGCCAGGGCGGCGCCATGGCGGATTGGCGGCTCAACATCCGCCCCGGCCGCCTGCTGGCCTGGGCCGGCCTGCTGTGGCTGATCAACCTCGTCGTACTGGGCCCCATCGCCGTGGGCGCGGCCACCCTGGGCGGCGCCCAGCACCGCATGGACCCGGACAACATCCCCTGGCTCACCGCCGTCATCTGGGCGCCCCTGGTCGAAGAACTGCTGTTTCGCTATGGCTTGCGCCGGCCCGTGCAGGCGCTGTGGGTCGTGCCGGCCATCCTGCCGGCCGTGCTGTGGGGACCCAAATTCTGGACCGGCTGCATCACGGCGGCCGTCATCCTGCTGGCCATCCATGGCACGCGGCGGATGGCCGGCTTCAAGCGCGCGCCCCGGCGGTTCTACCACCGCCACTTCGGGCTGGTTTTCCACCTGGCCGCGCTGACCTTCGCCGCCGTGCACCTGAGCAACTTCTCCTTCAACCGCATGCCCTGGTGGATGTTGCCGCTCCTGGTGCTGCCGCAATGGCTGACCGGGCTGGTGCTGGGCTGGATGCGCGTGCGGCGCGGCATCGCCGCCTCCATCGCCCTGCACGCCCTGTTCAACGCCGGCCCCATGGTGATGATCTGGCTCCTGCTCAAGCTGGTGCCGGACATGACGCTCTGAACGGCCGGCCCGGGCCGACTCCCGGCCAACCGGGTAAAATCACGGTTTTCGCGGATCGATCACGGGGTGCCCGCCAGGCAGGCGCGGCGTCCCGGATGAACCAACACAGGCGCAGGCGCAATCGGCCGCGCACCCGGCGGCGCCGGGACATCATCACTCAAGGATTTCCATGGCTCTGCAATGCGGCATCGTCGGCCTGCCCAACGTCGGCAAATCGACCCTCTTCAACGCGCTGACCCGCGCCGGTATCGCGGCCGAGAACTACCCCTTCTGCACCATCGAACCCAACGTGGGCGTGGTGGAAGTCCCCGACCCCCGCCTGGGCAAGCTGGCCGAGATCGTCAAGCCCGAGCGCGTGCTGCCGGCCACGGTCGAATTCGTCGACATCGCCGGCCTGGTGGCTGGCGCCAGCCAAGGCGAGGGCCTGGGCAACCAATTCCTCTCGCACATCCGCGAGACCGACGCCATCGTCAACGTCGTGCGCTGCTTCGAGGATCCCAACGTGATCCACGTCGCCGGCAAGGTCGACCCCATCGCCGACATCGAAGTCATCGAAACCGAACTGGCCCTGGCCGACCTGCAGACCGCCGAAAAGGCCCTGCACCGCCACTCCAAGACCGCGCGCTCCGGCGACAAAGAAGCCCAGCGCCTGGTCAGCGTGCTGGAAAAATGCATCGCCCACCTGAACCAGGCCAAGCCCGTGCGCGGCTTGGGCCTGTCCGATGAAGAATTCGCGCTCATCAAGCCGCTGTGCTTCATCACCGCCAAGCCCGCCATGTACGTCGGCAACGTCAGCGACGACGGCTTCACCGACAACCCCCTGCTGGACCGCCTCACCGAATTCGCCGCCCAGCGCAACGCGCCCGTCGTGGCCATCTGCGCGGCCATCGAATCCGAGATCGTCGACCTGGCCGACGACGACCGCCAGGCCTTCCTCGCCGACATGGGCATGGAAGAGCCCGGCCTGAACCGCCTCATTCGCGCCGCCTTCAAGCTGCTGGGCCTGCAGACCTATTTCACCGCCGGCGTGAAGGAAGTGCGCGCCTGGACCATCCCCATCGGCGCCACCGCCCCGCAGGCCGCCGGCGTCATCCACACCGACTTCGAACGCGGCTTCATCCGCGCCCAGACCATCTCCTACGACGACTACATCGCCTGCAAGGGCGAGCAGGGCGCCAAGGAAGCCGGCAAGATGCGCGCCGAAGGCAAGGAATATGTCGTGCAGGACGGCGACGTGATGAACTTCTTGTTCAACGTCTGACGGTTGTTGCTGGACCTCGGCGGCGTTCGCAGGCGCGGCGCGGGCGGTCAATCGGGCTGTACTGTCAGATTGGCCGCGGCATTCCCACATGGGTGTTTGCCGAGGCCAGGCTTCCGACGCCCGCGGCGGGCGCTTTGCGAAGAAACCTCAGTTCGCAAAGCACGGATTAGGCGGGGCGTGCCCCCGGGGCTTTCCTCAAGTAAGCCATGCCGAGGCGCGTGCAGCCCGCGAGAAAGCGCGTGCCTTGGTCAAGCAAGGTATCCCCTGCGCTGAGCGGCGACAGGTCAAGCAGCGCAACCTGGAAGTGCTAGAGGAACGCAAGCGCGCAAAGGAAAGCTCGTTCGCCAAAGTAGCGCAGACGTACCTGGCCAAGATGAAGCCAGTCTTCGCGCTCAGTTCCCACCGCACGAAAGAATCCCGCACCAGGAAGCATCTGTCGCCCAAGTTCGATGGGATGCCGATGGGCGACATTGGCGTCAAGCATATCTGCCCGTTGCTGGAGGAGTGCAAGGCCCACGGCGCGGGGGCGGCCATCCATGTCACGTGGCGATCTTTCGGCCATCTTCGAGTTCGCGGTGGTGCGTGGTCTGGTCGAGCCCAATCCGATTCCCAGCCTGCGTGGGCTACTGCGCGTACCGTTCAGCGAGAGCAAATCCAGAAGTTCTATCAGGAGTTGCGTGGCTACCGCGGCTATCCGGAAACCTCTTTGTGTCTGCGGCTGATTGCGCTGACCGCCTGCCGTCCAGGGGAAGCGGCGGATGCCGAGTGGGAGGAGTTCGACTTTGAGGATGCACTGTGGCGTCGGCCTGCGACGAAGATGAAAGCGCGGCGCGACCATGTCAGCCCGTTGTCGACGCAGGCCATTTGCGGCCTTTTCCTTTTCTGGATAGGGCCGTTGTCCGTGGAGTGCCCTTCCCTTGTCATTTGCCCTTGCCGCGTGCGGAGCGTTGGAAAATGGGGTAATCGCTTGAGAGTATTGGGGTAATTTTTGTTGAATTGCTCCATTTCCTCGCGGGGCGCGGCAGGTTTTCCTGGTTCGCCAAACAGTGCTTATCAGGGACCGATAGTGCTTATCAGGGACTGATATTATTGTAAGTTAACGTGTCTTTGGGCTTGTGATCATGAAACGCTGCATTGTCGGTGTTCGACAACCGGATAGTTCGCCTCCTCCGCAAGGAGGTGGGGTTCCCAGCATCTGGTTTCCATCCTTGGCATCACTGGCAGCGGTGCTGTCGGACGACAACCGCCACCTGCTGCGCCTGATCCATGACAAGCAACCCAAGTCCCTGACCGAACTTGCCGAACTCAGCGGCCGCAAGGTGCCGAACCTGTCACGCACTCTGAGAATGATGGCCAATTACGGCCTGGTATCGCTGCGACGCAATGTTCGGGATGTTCAGCCGACAGCGCTGGCGACGGAGTTTCTGGTGGTGCTGGATTGATGGCTACGAATAAGAGAGGGAATGCAATGGCACGGATGTGGATGGTGCGAGGCGAAGGCGGAAGCTTGTATGACGCCTTCCGAGAACGCGGCGTAGCCGCTGTGGGCTGGAATCAATTGGCAGCCCATGCCAAACCCGGCGTCGGACGCAAGCAGCTAATCGCCCTGTACCAGTCTGTCGAGCCACAGGCAAAGCAAGGCACAGTGGTATCGGGTGCATCGCAGGTCTGGCGTTTCGTTAACGACATCCAGGATGGCGACTGGGTCATCACCTATTCGCCAGCCAATCGCCTGTATTCGATCGGCAAGATCACAGGACCAGCCGAGCATCACCCAGAGTGGGCCGAGCGAGGCATGCCACTGACGCGCAAGGTGCAGTGGCAAACGCAGGAACTACTGCGCGACAGCTTGGGCACCAGCACAAAGAACAGCCTGGGTTCGACCCTGACTCTGTTCGAGGTGCCGTCCAGCGCGGCAGCTGAAGTGCTGGCGGCGCTGAAGGGTAAACCGGCACCGGCCGTGGAAGATGAAACAGAGGACGTCATCGCTGACCCACTGGCCGACATCGAGTCCCAGGCGCTGGAGCGCATCAAGGATCGGGTCAACGAACTCGACTGGGACGACATGCAGCAGTTGGTCGCCGGCATTCTGCGCGCCATGGGCTACAAGACCCAAGTATCGCCACCCGGCTCGGATCGGGGCAAAGACATCGTGGCTTCGCCGGACGGATTTGGCTTCGAACACCCGCGCATCGTCGTGGAGGTCAAGCACCGCAAGGGCCAAATGGGCAGTCAGGAAATCCGTAGCTTCCTCGGCGGTCGCCACAAGGATGATCGTGGGCTGTATGTCAGCACCGGCGGCTTCACCAAGGATGCCCAGTATGAAGCAGACCGCGCCTCCATCCCCCTGGCGATGTGGACGCTGGACCATGTGGTGCGCGCCCTGATCGAGCACTACGACACCACCGACGCCGAAACCAAACGCATCGTTCCCTTAAAACGTCTGTATTGGCCTGCCTGAGTTAAACAATCATTAAATAGACTCGTATGCATCTCATTGAGCAACAATTCTTCAACGCCCTGGAAAAAAAGCTCTGGACCGCCGCCGACAAGCTGCGCTCCAATCTCGACGCTGCCGTGTACAAGCACGTCGTGCTCGGGCTGATCTTCCTCAAGTACGTCTCCGATGCCTTCGAAGAACGGCAGCGCGAACTGCGCGAGCAGTTCACCAACCCGGATCATGACTACTACTTGGATCCGGACGAATACGGCGGCGCAGGCACCCAGGAGTACGAAGAAAACATTGCCGCCGAGCTGGAAGTCCGCGACTACTACACCGAGAAGAACGTGTTCTGGGTGCCGATGGAAGCGCGCTGGAAAACCCTGCGCGATTGTGCGCAACTGCCGCCCAAGGCCGCGCTGCCGTGGAACAAGCCGGGCAAGGACGAGCCGGAGGAAATGCGTTCGGTCGGCTGGCTGATCGACAACGCCATGGAAGCCGTCGAGCGCGAGAACGCCCGCCTGAAGAACGTACTGAACAAGGACTTTTCCCGCGTGCAACTCGACTCTAGCAAGCTGGCCGGGCTGATCAGCCACTTCTCGGATACCGACTTCAGCGCCAAGGAGTACAAGGGCCAGCCGCTGGACCTGAAATCCAAGGACATCCTTGGCCACGTCTACGAATACTTCCTCGGCCAGTTCGCCCTGGCAGAAGGCAAGAAGGGCGGCCAGTACTACACGCCCAAGAGCATCGTCACCCTGATCGTGGAAATGCTCCAGCCGTTCAAGGGGCGCGTCTACGACCCGGCCATGGGCTCCGGCGGCTTCTTCGTGCAAAGCGAGGAGTTCATCGAACAGCACGGCGGCAAGGCAGCCAACGGCAGGAGCGGGCAGATCAGCGTCTATGGGCAGGAGAGCAACCCTACCACCTGGCGGCTGGCCGCGATGAACATGGCCATTCGTGGCATCGACTTCAACTTCGGTACAGGCCCGGCGGACACGCTGCTCAACGATCTGCACCCGGACCTGCGTGCCGATTTTGTCATGGCCAACCCGCCCTTCAACATGAAGGAATGGTGGAACGAAAAGCTGGCCGCCGATCCGCGCTGGATTGCCGGCACGCCGCCGCAAGGCAACGCCAACTTCGCGTGGTTGCAGCACATGCTCTGGCACCTGACGCCCACCGGCAGCATGGCGCTACTGCTGGCCAACGGTTCGATGAGTTCCAACACCAACAGCGAGGGCGAAATTCGCAAACGGTTGATCGAGGACGACTACGTGGAGTGCATGGTGGCGCTGCCCGGCCAGTTGTTCACCAACACCCAGATTCCGGCCTGCATCTGGTTCCTGACCCGCGACAAGCAGAACGGCTTCGCGCTGGACAAGAAGAAGCGCGACCGGCGCGGTGAATTCCTGTTCATCGATGCCCGCCAGTTGGGCTATATGAAAGACCGTGTACTGCGCGACTTTACCCCGAAAGACATCCAGAAAATTGCCGATACCTTCCATGCTTGGCAGCAGGGCGAAGGGTACGAGGATGTGGCTGGCTTCTGCTATTCCGCCAAGTTGGAAGAGATCCGCAAGCATGAGCATGTGCTGGCGCCGGGGCGCTACGTGGGCGCCGTAGAGCAGGAAGATGACGACGAGCCCTTTGCCGACAAGATGCAGCGACTGACGTCGCAACTTGCGGAGCAGCTTGCGGAGAATGCGAAGCTGGAAGCGGAGATCAAGAAGAATTTGGCGGGGTTGGGTTATGGCTTTTAACGACCCTGTGGTACGTCTCGGGGATTACGTGGAAGCGTGTCTCGGGAAGATGCTAGACGCCCAGAAGAATCGGGGGGCTTTCCAGCCCTATCTTGGGAATAGCAACGTGCGATGGGGAGCGTTTGATCTTCAAGACCTCGCTGTAATGCGCTTTGAACAGCAAGAAGAAGAGCGGTACGGACTCCGTGACGGAGATTTGGTAGTTTGCGAGGGAGGAGAGCCAGGGCGGTGTGCGATCTGGCAGGGTGAAGTGCCCAACATGAAGATTCAAAAGGCGCTGCACAGAATCAGGGTGAAGAGCGGCCTCGACAACTACTTTCTTTACTACTGGTTCTTGCATGCTGGCAAGACCGGAGCGCTTGAACCGTATTTCACCGGGACGACCATCAAGCATTTGACCGGGAAGGCGTTAGCCGAATTGAAGATTCCGCTACCACCGATTGAGAGGCAACGTGGTTTGGCAAAGGTGTTGAGATCCCTCGACGATAAGATCGACCTCAACCGCCGTATCAACCAAACTCTCGAAGCCATGGCGCAAGCCATCTTCAAATCCTGGTTTGTCGATTTCGACCCGGTCAAGGCCAAGATCGCCGCCATCGAACAGGGCGAAGACCCGCTGCGCGCCGCCATGCGCGCCATCAGCGGCAAAACCGACGCCGAACTCGACCAGATGCCCCGCGAACACCACGACCAACTCGCCACCACCGCCGCGCTGTTTCCCGATGCCATGGAAGAGTCGGAGTTGGGGGAGATTCCGAAGGGGTGGAAGGTGGTTCCTGCCAGTGAATTAATTGAATTCAACCCCAAAGAGCCGCTGCGTAAAGGTACTGTTGCACCTTATCTGGATATGGCGTCATTGCCGACATCTGGTAGCTGGGCAGAGCCACCGACGCCCAGAGAATTTGGCAGCGGCATGCGCTTTCGCAACGGCGACGCCTTGTTGGCACGCATCACACCATGCCTGGAGAACGGTAAATCGGCTTTCGTACAGAATTTGCCCGATGAAACGGTGGGATGGGGTTCAACGGAGTTCATTGTCATGCGGTCGAAAAAACCAGTGCCGCAGGAGTACGCCTATTTGCTGGTGCGGCATGCGCCATTTCGTGAACACGCCATACGCAGCATGACGGGTACATCTGGTCGCCAGCGTGCGCAAGTCGAAGCCGTTGAGAAATTCAAAATTACCGCGCCGTCGGAAAATTCAACTTGGCCTGCGTTTTCGGGTTTTGTTGAGCCAATTTTCAGAGTGATTAACGCGCATGCTGAATCGTCGCAGACGCTCGCCGAACTCCGCGACACCCTCCTTCCCAAACTCCTCTCTGGTGAATTGCATGTATCGAATACTGAGAAGTTCCTTGCAGGGATGGAGATATGAGTAACGTTCCCAACAAGAGCTGCGGCGAAGGGCTCAAGACGGCGCGGCTACTGATGGTGATGAGCAGCATCTCTCCGCTGTTCATGCTTTGGGCCATTCGCGATGAAGAATATTGACAAGAGTTCGCTCAAGAAGCTTTGCAAGAATACCGGTGTTGATATTTCAGAATCAAAAGGGAAAGTTATCATTGCCGACGGCCATGAAATGGCATTTTTGCAAGTCCTTGATCGTCGTCGATATCAGTTAGAACTTGTGAAAGACAAGCCGGAAAAATTTGTAGCGGGTAGCAGAAAAGCGATCAAGTGATTTACTGCCTTGGGAAAATGGTATGAGCGTTACTGAACAACAACTCGAAGACGCCGCCATCGGCTGGTTTGGCGAGCTGGGCTGGCGCTACGCCAACGGGCCGGAGATTGCGCCCGATGGTGCGCAGCCTGCGCGCACGGATTACCGGCAAGTGGTGTTGCGCGAGCAGTTGCTGGCGGCGCTGGCCCGCATCAATCCGCATATTCCGGCTGCCGCGCTGGAGCAAGCCGCGCATGAACTGATGACAGTGAGCGAGCCACTGCTGATCGCCCGCAACCGCCGCGTGCATCGGTTGCTGCTGTCCGGCATTCAGGTCGAATTCTCCATCGGCGACGAAAAGCGCACCGACCTGGTCAGCCTGATCGACTTCGCCAATCCTCGCGACAACGACTTCCTTCTGGTCAGCCAGTTCACCGTGACCGGCACCAAGCAGCCGCGCCGTCCCGATCTGGTGGCCTTCGTCAACGGCCTGCCGCTGGCGGTGATCGAGCTGAAGAACCCGGCCAACGAGCAGACTGACATCTGGGATGCCTTCAACCAGATCCAGACCTACAAGGATGAGATTAGCGACCTGTTCAACAGCAATGTCGCAGTAGTGGTCAGCGACGGCTTCACGGCGCGGCTGGGTTCACTCACGGCCAACCAGGAACGCATGCAGCCCTGGCGGGCGATTGCCAACGAGGATGATCGGCCGCTGCTGGAATTCGAGCTGGAAACGCTGGTGCGCGGTTTCTTCGAGCCTGCGCTGTTTCTCGACTATGTGCGCCACTTCGTGCTGTTCGAGCAGGACGCCGACCATATCATCAAGAAGATCGCGGGCTACCATCAGTTCCATGCCGTGCGCGAGGCGGTGAAGGCCACGGTGATCGCCGCCAGCAGTTCGAACAAAGGTTTGCTGGAAGTGCAGGAGCCACGTGCCACGTATGGCAAGGAAGTCCAGCCCGGCAGCCGCAAGGCGGGCGTGGTTTGGCATACGCAAGGCTCGGGCAAGAGCATCACCATGGCCTGCTACGCGGGCAAGTTATTGCAGCAGCCGGAGATGAAGAACCCTACACTGGTGGTGGTGACTGACCGTAATGATCTGGATGGGCAGTTGTACGGCACCTTTTGCGCCGCCGAAGACCTGCTCCGGCAAACGCCAGTGCAGGCCGGTAGCCGCGAAGAATTGCGCGAGATGCTGGCCTCACGCGAGGCGGGCGGTATCATCTTCACCACGGTGCAGAAGTTCGCCCTGCTGGACGATGAGGAGCAGCACCCGCTGCTGTCGGATCGCAGCAATATCGTGGTGATTTCCGACGAGGCGCACCGCAGCCAATACGGCATGAAGGGGCGGCTGGATACCAAGACCGGCAAGTACGTGTTCGGCTATGCCAAGCACATGCGCGACGCACTGGCCAACGCCACCTTCATCGGCTTCACCGGAACGCCCATCGCCTTGGAAGACAAGGACACACGGGCGGTGTTTGGCGACTACGTCAGCATCTACGACATTCAGGACGCGGTGGACGATGGCGCCACGGTGCCGATCTTCTATGAAAGCCGTCTGGCCAAGCTGGATGTGAACCAGGCCGAGATCGACGCGCTCAATGCCCAGGTGGATGAAGTCATCGAGGACGAGGAAGACATCACCGCCCGGGAAAAGACCAAGAGTGATTGGGCGGCACTGACCAAGCTGGTGGGCGCACAGCCGCGCCTGGAGCAGGTGGCAGCAGATCTGGTGCAGCACTTCGAGACACGCAACGCCACGCTGGAAGGCAAGGCGATGATCGTGTGCATGAGCCGCGACATCTGCGCCGAGCTGTACAACGCCATCGTTGCCTTGCGCCCGGATTGGCACGACGCCGAAGCGGAAAAGGGTGCAATCAAGGTGATCATGACTGGCTCGGCAGCGGACAAGCCCTTGCTGCAGCCGCACCTGTACAGCCAGCAGGTGAAAAAGCGCCTGGAAAAGCGCTTCAAGGATCCGGCGGACCCATTGAGGCTGGTGATCGTGCGCGACATGTGGCTTACCGGCTTCGACGCGCCCTGCTGCCACACCATGTACGTGGACAAGCCCATGAAGGGCCACAACCTGATGCAGGCCATCGCCCGCGTCAATCGGGTGTTCCGCAACAAGCCTGGCGGATTGGTGGTGGATTACATCGGCATTGCCAACGAGTTGAAGGCGGCGCTCAAAACCTACACCGAATCCAAGGGCAAGGGCGACCCGGCGCACAACGCAGCCGAGGCCCTGGCCGTGCTGCTGGAGAAGCTCGACATCGTGCGTGGGCTTATGCACGGCTTCGATTACAGCGGGTTCGAGACCGATGCGATGAAGCTGCTGGTGCCGGTCGCCAACCATATCCTGGGGCTGAAGGACGGCAAGCAGCGCTTTCTGGATGCCATGCTGGCGGTGAGCAAGGCGTTTTCCCTGTGCAGCACGCTGGACGAGGCCGCCGCCCTGCGCACGGAGATTGCCTTCTTCGCTGCCGTCAAGGCCGCCATCGTCAAGTTCACCACGGTGGATCGCAAGCGTTCCGACGCGGACAAGAACAGTGCGCTCAAGCAGATTCTGGACAACGCCATCGTGGCGGACGGGGTGGCGGACATCTTCGCCCTGGCGGGCTTGGACAAGCCCAACATCGGCCTGCTATCGGACGAGTTCCTGGAAGACGTGCGACAGATGCGGAGCCGCAATCTGGCGGTGGAACTGCTGGAAAAGCTGTTGCGCGACGAGATCAGGGCCCGCGTCCGCAACAACGTAGTGCAGGAGAAGAAGTACGGCGACCGCCTGCTAGAAACCCTGCGCAGGTACCACAATCGGGCGGTGGAGACGGCTCAGGTCATCGAGGAACTGATCCAGATGGCCAAGGACTTCCAGGCAGCGCTGGAGCGTGAAGCAGCGCTGGGGCTGAATCCGGACGAGATCGCCTTCTACGATGCGCTGGCCAACAACGAAAGCGCCGTGCGGGAGCTGGGTGACGACATTCTCAAGAAAATTGCCGTCGAAATCACCGAGAAGCTGCGCAACAGCACCACGGTAGATTGGCAAGTACGCGAGAGCGTACGCGCCAAGCTGCGGATTCTGGTACGGCGTACGCTAAAGAAGTGGAAGTACCCACCGGTGGGTGAGGATGCCGCCATCGAACTGGTGCTGAAGCAAGCGGAATCACTGTCGAACGCTTGGTCGAAGTGATAAGGCGGACAGAGGCGAAACGATGACCCAACCAGACTTGAGTCAACGGCTGGACAGCCTGGTCGCTACTTGGGAAAACGAGGTGGTGGAATTCAAGCAGGCTGGCGATAACTACAACACCGACGATATCGGCAAGTACTTCTCTGCGCTAGCAAACTAAGCCAACCTGCACGGACGCGATGGCGACTGGCTGGTGCTCGGCCCAGCGCCTGGTGGTGGCTGAATAATGGATGCAACGAGATCGCCGATAGCGGCGATTTTTTGCGTCTGTCGATGGTGAACAAAAAAACCCGTCGCGTGGTCGGCACGGACTACCGCCTGCAATCCGAACGCTTGCATTCGCTGAAGATGCAGGTTGCGGAAAATGCAGAACCTCGCATCACCTTCCGTGAAATCCATGAACTGGAACACACCGATGGCCGCGTGTTGATGTTTGAGATCTCTGCTGCGCCACAGGGTATCCCGATTGCCTGAAAGGGAGACTACTATGCTCGCGCGGGCGAAAGCCTGGTTTCGCTGGGGCTGGATAGCAGCCTGCTGACCAGGCTGCGCCGTCGTGGGGTGATCGTGAACACCGGTTCCGATACTGCCCTTGCTCGCGGCTGACAGAGAAAATTGCGGAGAGAAATTAGAGGGCTGCAGAGAGGTTTTTATTTAATATCATATAGATCAATGGGTCATCTCTATTTAAAAGTCCGGGAGCCGAATCTTTGCAGAGAGGCATGAGAGGCCCGGGAATGTTTCCCCGCGAAACCTAGGCTCACGGGCCTTTGCCGACCGATCAACGTTTAAACGTGTGATCAACGTCTGACGATTTTTGCTGGATCTCGGCGGCGTTCGCAGGCGCGGCTCGGACGGTCAATCGGGCTGTACTGTCAGATTGGCCGCGGCATTCCCACATGGGTGTTTGCCGAGGCCAGGCCGGATGATTCATGGCGGCGGATGAAGCCGCCGCTGTCTTGCCGCGTGCCCTGGCTGGCAAAGGCCGGTTATATATGACAGTAAAATGACGGTCGATGGGCGAGCTTGGAAGCATTTCCTGGGGAGGCAGCCCGAGGCTCGCATTGGGAAATCGCGGTATTGACCGGAAATTTTGGCGGTATGAAAAGGAAGGTAAGGTGGGCCTCAGCGGTGCTGGGCTGTGTCACCGTCGCGGGACTGGGCGGTGCCGCGGCTTCTCATGTCAATCAGCCCGCGGATGCGCGATCGAGCGATCATTTGCTTTGCCTGAGCCCGGATAAGCTGGCGGGTGTCCGGGCGGACCCCAGGAAAGCGATCCCGGCACTCTACGAGAGCTGTGCCTCGGAAGTAGACCAGAAGCTGGGCCCTCTGGACTTGACCGCGGAAGAAGAAAGGATAGCGTTCCTTTCCGTCCTTGCGCATTCTCTGGCGCCGTATGGCGCGAGCCGTTCACTGAAGCTCGAGGATCTGCTGGCGGACACTTCGATGGATTGCGACAACTACGCAATCTTGACGGGCTACTTCAATGATCTGTTCGCCGGCAGGACGAGCAAGCTGAAGTTCGCGGGCTTTGATGGCGGCGCGGTGGGCAATCATGCGCAGCTATTCGTCAACACGGAAAAAGGGCTTTTGCTCGACCCGACGATCGGCCTGGTCGCGCGCATCGGCTTCGATGACTTGCTGCAAGGCAAACCTTTGGATCGTAGCCAGATCGTCATCTTCCGGCAGCATGAGCAGCCGGACTTGGATTTCTTTGTCAAAAAAGTATATGACGCGATTCTGCTTGGGAAATACAAGCCGCGCGACATTCTCTACTACTTTGACTCTATCCAGGAGTATATGAAGTTCAGCGAGCGTATCGGCCCGCTATGGGGCAAGGAAGTGGACGAGTTGTTGCTCCACTTCCCGACGCCCGCGGCGGGCGCTTTGCGAAGAAACCTGAGTTCGCAAAGCACGGATTAGGCGGGGCGTGCCCGCGGGTCTTCGCGCCGCGCCACGAGGGTCCGCCAGCACGGATCGTGCATAGCTGGATTTCGCAAATCGGTATTGTTGCCGGGCAAGGCCTGTCGTCCAATGGTTCGTCCACGCTTCGTGGGCAGTCCATATAACGGAGACAGAGCGGTGCACGCCGAGCATTCACCCTGGAAGTACCTGATCCTATGGTTGCGCTTTTACTATGCCATCCACTTCCTGAAGTCGGGGATCAATTACGCGGTCTTTGATGTGATCCCGGACTTCAGCAAGGCGGGGGCGGTGGGGCCCTACCTGAATGCGATGAATGATGTCGGGTTCTATCCCTTCATCAAGTACCTGGAGATCGTGCTGGGCACGATGCTGCTGTTCAATATCCTGACGCCCCTGGTGTTGGCGGTCATGGCCGGGATTGCTTTCCAGATCGCCTATCTGAATCTCTTCGTGTCCCCCCATCCCAGGCAGTTGTTCACGGGCACGCAGGAGGTGTTGCTCTGTGGTTTGCTGATCCTGGCCTATGGCAAGAGCTATGCCGGGATGTTGAGGCTGAAGGCCATGCCGGCGTTTTTGTGGCAGAAGCCGGTTTCGTCGGAGTCACGCATATGAAGACCCCGCTCGGCGTCAAGCCGTTTGTCATTGTCATCGCGGTGGCGTTGGCCTGGACCCTTATCGTGATTGGATTTTCGACTTCGATGGGCGAGCGGCCCTTGCGCTTGTACGACTGGGGGCCGCCGGCCGGCGCTTGTCTGCTGACCTTGGCATTCATGATCCGGGACGCGCTGCGCCAGCGTTGATGCGCGGGTCAGGAGCCGTTTTCGGGCGCCGCCGGGTCCATGGCGGGCAGCCATAGCAGCAGGGCGACGGAGAGGAGATGGATGGCGCTGGCCACCACGGCCAGCGCGCCCAGCCCCAGGGTGATGAAGGGGGCGGCGATGACGGTGCCCAGGGTGCTCATCAAGAAGATGAAGAAGATGATCAGGGCCGAGCCCCGGGCGTTGTTGTCGCCGGCGGCGACGATGCCGCGGTAAAAGCCGATGGGCCCGCGCAGGCCCAGGCCGATGGCCATGGGGGTGAAGAGCCAGGGCAGCATGCCGGCGTCCCGGCCGCCGGCCAGGCCATAGGCGGCGAGCGCCAGGCCGCTGGCGGCCGACAGCAGGGTGCCGGCCAGGATGATGGCTTCGGCGCCATGGCGTTCGGCCGCGCGGGCGCTGAGGTTGGCGGCGATGATGAAGCCGGCGACGTTGATGACCTGCATGACGATGAAGTCGGCGAGGCGGCCGCCCATGCTTTCGATGATGACGATGGGCGCGCCGAACACAAAGGTGATGAGGCCGCCCAGGGTCATGGCGTGGCTGAGGGCATAGCGCATGAAGACGGGGCTGGCCAGCAAGGCGCGGTAGTTGCCCCGGGCGCGGACGGCGCGCGGCTGGGGCGGCAGGCCGATCAGGGCCAGGAGCGCGAGCGCGGCCAGGGCGAGCGCGGCCAGTAATTCAAATGAGGATTGCCAGCCGTAGCGGGCCAGGAGGGCCGCGCCCGCGATGGGGGCCAGCGCGGGCACCAGGGATTCGGTGCTGCCCAGAAAGCCGATGGCCCGCACCGCGCCCCGGTCGCTGAAGAGCTGGCGGATGATGCCCGGACCCAGCACGGGGGCGGCGGCCGCCGCCGCGCCTTGGACCAGGCGCAGGGCGATCAGCGTGCCAATGCCGGGCGCATGGGCGCAAGCGAGGGAGGCCAGCGCGAAGGCGGCCAGCGAGATGAGCAGCAGCGGCTTGCGATCGATATGGTCGGCCAGGCGGCCGAAGAGCAGCAGGCCCAGGCCGCAGCCGCCCACATAGGCGGCCAGCACGAGCTGGGCAGCCGCTTCGCTGCTGCCGAACAGGCGCGGCAGTTCCGGCACGGCGGGCAGGACGAGGTCGGTGCCGGCCAGGGACAGCATCGCGCAGACGATGAGCAGGAAGAAGGTCGCGGTGCGTCGGCTCATGAGGGATCGGGGCGGCAGGAGGAGGGGCAAGCCTAGCCGCTACGGCGCGAGGAATCAAATCGCCGGAGGGAGGCGCGATTTTGATTGGCCTTCTATCAATGTACGTACATAATAAATATTCATTGTGTTTTTTATGTACGGATGTAGGCGGAGACCTGCGCCGTGACCGTCAAAGGAGAGCAAGGATGCGCAATTGGATTGCAGGTCTGCTGCTGGGCGCGGCGTGTGGGGTGACGGCGGCGCAGGCCGCCTATCCGGAGCGCGGGGTGAAGATCATCGTGCCTTATCCGGCCGGGCAGACCACGGACGTGATTGCCCGGGCCATCGGGCAGGAGCTGGGCGAGGCCATGGGCCAGGCTTTCTTCGTGGATAACCGGGGCGGCGCCGGCGGCATCATTGGCATGGAGGCGGCCAAGCGCTCGGAGCCGGATGGCTATACCCTGCTGATGACGGCCAGCGGTCCGGTGGCGATCAATCCCGGGCTCTATCGCAAGCTGCCCTATAACGTGGAGAAGGACTACGAGCCCGTGGCCCTGGTGGCCATGGTGCCGCTGTTCCTCGTGGTGCGGGCGGATTTCCCGGCCAATAATGTGCGCGAGTTGCTGGACTATGTGAAGCGTCACCCCGGCGAGCTGAACTATGGTTCGGGCGGCAGCGGGTTGACCAATCATCTGGCGATGGAGATGTTCAAAAGCCAGGCGGGCCTGAACATCACGCACGTGCCCTACCGGGGCGCGTCGGCGGCGCTCACGGGCCTGATGAGCGGCGATGTGGCCATGATGTTCGAGGCCGGGCCGGCCATCATGCCCCATGTGCAGTCGGGCGCCCTGAAGGTGCTGGCCGTGGGCGGCAAGGAGCCCGCCCGCGCTTTTCCCAAGGCGCGGCCGGTGTCGACCGAGGGCGTGCCCGGTTATGAGGCCCAGGCCTGGATTGCGCTGCTGGCGCCGGCGGGCACGCCCAAGCCCGTCATCGACCAGCTCAATGCCGCCACGCGCAAGGCGCTGGGCCGCGCCGATCTGCAGGACAAGCTGGCGGGCCTGGGCGCCGAGACGGTGTCGGTCAGCCCGGCCGACACGCGCCAGTTCATCCAACGCGAAATCACGGTCTGGGGCCAGGCGGTCAAGGCCTCGAACGCGCGCGTGGATTGACTCAGCGCGCCCGCAGGGCGGGATACGGGCCGTCGACCAGGGCATAGGCCGACAGCACCTGCTCGCGCACGGCGCGGCGGCTGATCTTGCCCTGCGGATTGCGCGGCAAGGCCTCGACGGCGATGTGGGCGCGCGGATGTTTGTAGCGCGCCAGTCCCTGGACGCGCTGGCGGGCCTGGTCTATCCAGCCCGCGCCGGCGTGCTCGGCCACGGCGATGATGACCTCGCCCCAGTAATCGGAGGGCAGGGCGACCACGCAGATCTCGCCGCAATCGGGCGTGCCGGCCAACGCGGCTTCGATTTCGTCGGGATAGATTTTGTAGCCGCCGCTCTTGATGACATCGGCCATGCGGCCCAGGAGCCAGAGCCGGCCGCGGTCGTCGAGGCGGCCCAGGTCGCCGGTGCGATGCCAGCCGTCGGCGTCCGGAGCGTGAAAGCCATCCTGGTCGACATGGCCGATATACATATGGCGCGAGCGCAGTTCGATTTCGCCGTCGGCGTTGATGCGCAGCTGCACGCCGGGCGCCGGCCAGCCCAGGCAG
Organism: Bordetella hinzii LMG 13501; assembly: GCF_001548475.1. GTDB lineage: Bacteria > Pseudomonadota > Gammaproteobacteria > Burkholderiales > Burkholderiaceae_B > Bordetella > Bordetella hinzii. The sequence goes on along the minus strand of NZ_LRUJ01000025.1, from coordinate 23,383 downwards.
GCGCCTTCGCCGCCGCCTTCGGCGAAGCAGGCTTCGGTGGCGGCCGGGTCGAGCACGGTGATGGGATTGACGTTTTCGCTCTTGCCGTAGGTGATGCGCACGTTCGGGCCGAACAGGGCGCGGGCCTTGGCGTAGAGGCCGGGCATGAGGGTCTGCGTGCCGGTGAAGACGCAGCGCACGCCGGGAAAATGCTCGCCCTCGAAGGCGGCGGCCAGCTTGGCCAGCACGGTCGGAGGCGCGAACACGGCGGCGCCGGCGCGCAGTTCGCGCCCGGCCGCTTCCAGGTCCACGCCCTTGAGCAGCACTGCCGTGCCGCCGTGGTCTATCCAGGCGCGCGCCTGCATGGACGCGCCGTGGACATAGGGCGTCATCAAGAGCACGCGCGAGCCCGGCCCGGGGGTGAAGGGCAGCACGGCGCGCAGCATGACGGCGGCCAGCCAGCGCCGGCCCTGGTCATAGACCAGGGCCTTGGGCTTGCCGGTGGTCCCGGAGGAAAAAATGACGCGGCCCCAGTCCTCGGCGTTGACGGCGGGCAACAGGGGCGGCGCGGCCAGCGGGGCGATGTCTTCACAGAGGATGAGCGCCGCGCCCAGGCCCTGGATGGCCTGGGCATGGGCCCGGTCGGTGATGATGTGGCTCATGGGCGTGAGCTGCTGGCTCCAGCGGATCTCATCGCGGGTATAGGCCGCGTTCAGGTGCACGAGGCAGGCGCCGCTGATCGTGGCGCCGTAGTCGGCCCAGACCGCCGCGCAGCCGTTGGGCAGGTAGATGCCGACACAGCCGCCCGCGCCCACGCCGGCGGCGTGCAGCGCGCAGGCCAGCGCATGGGCGCGGGCATTGAGTTCGGCAAAGCTCAGCCGGTCTTGGCCGTCATCGACGGCCACGCCCTGCGCAAAGCGCTGGGCCAGGGTATGCAGCTCCAGCGACCAGGGGATGGTGTCGGCCATGCTCAGCTCCGGAACAGGGTGCGCACGTCATCGATCCGCGCCAGGCTGGCCAGCCGGTCGTACAGGGCGCCGCCGGAAGGCAGGTCGGCGTCCGGCGACTGGCGGCGCCAGATGGCCAGGCAATCCTCGAATTTGGCGCGCAGCTCCGTTTCGGGCAGGGGCAGGTGCGCGTGGCCGCGCGGATAGCGGATCTCGCCCGAGCGCAGCACGCGCCCGTCGCGCGTGGTGATGGCTACGGTGTCGTAGCGCGAAAAAGCGGCATCCTCGGGATCGGGCGCTTCGACGATGCCGATATCCACTTTGCCGTAGAGCGCCCGCAGGGCCGGTTCATTGACCAGGTCATCGTCCAGCTCGGCCAGGCCCACTTTGCCGCGCGCCAGCGCCGCGGCGACGGCGAACTGGGCGCTGAACTTGGCTTCCAGCGCCGTGACGGGGGCGGCGTTGCGCAGCATGGAGGCCTGCGGCCGGCCGATGCCGATGGCCACGCGCTCGACCTGCGAGGCATCCAGGGCATGCTCGCGCGCCAGGTCGAGCACGGCGTCGATCACCCGGTGGCCTGAGTAGCAGACGGGGTATTTTTTTATCGACAGGCCGGTGGCCAGGATGCGCGGTTCGCCCGGCGTGTAGGGGCGCTCGCGGTCGGCGCGGCCCTGGGGCGAGAGCGCCGCCAGGAAACCGGCGTGATGTTCCAGTGCATCGGCCGCGGCGGTCAGGCCCAGGCCGGTCAGGGCCAGGGCCTCGAAGGCCAGCGAGGCCGCGCGGCCGGCGTGCAGGGGCTTGGTCATGGTGCCGAAGTTGGCGACCAGTCCGCTGGCCAGGCTGGCGCCGATGGCCAGTGCGCGGGCGGCGTCGGCCGGGGACAGGCCGCGCAGATGGGCCAGGGCGGCCGTGGCGGCCACGGTGCCGAATACCGCGGTCGGATGCCAGCCCTTGATGTGATAGGGATCGGGTTCGCGCGAAGTCAGCTCGGCCCAGACTTCGTAGCCCACGATATAGGCGCGCAGGCAATCCTGGCCCGAGGCGCCCTGGACGTGGGCCTGGGCCAGGATGGCCGGCGTCAGCACGGTGCTGGGGTGGCCCGACAGCGCCACGTCGTCGTAGTCCAGCGCGTGGCCGGCCACGCCATTGACGAAGGCGGCCTGGGCGGGCGGCAGCGAGTCGGAGGCGAACCACAGGGGCGCCTGGCCGGCGCCGCCCAGGCCGCGGGCATGTTCGAGCGCGATGCGGGTGACGGTCTCGCCGCGCGCGGCCAGCGCCACTGCGATGGTGTCGGTCATGCCTTGGCGGGCGATGGCTTCGGCCTGCGCCTGGCGCGGGCCGAAATCGGGGTGGGCGATATAGGCGCCCAGCGCCTGGGTCAGTCCTGTCATGAGGATCTCCGTCCGCGCGCTCAGAAAGAGCGCGGCATGCCCAGCATGTGCTGGCCGATGTAAGAAAGGATGAGGTTGGTGGAGATGGGCGCGATCTGCAGCAACCGCGTCTCGCGCCACTTGCGCTCGACGTCATACTCGCGCGCGAAGCCGAAGCCGCCGTGGGTCTGCAGGCAGGCTTCGGCGGCGTGCCAGGCCGCCTCGGAAGCCAGCATCTTGCCCATATTGGCCTCGTCGCCGCAGGGCAGGCCGGCCTGAAACAGCGTGGCGGCCTTGCGCAGCATCAGGTCCGCGGCCTGGGTTTCGGCATGGGCGCGCGCGATGGGAAACTGGATGCCCTGGTTCTGGCCGATGGGACGGTCGAAGACGCGGCGCTCGCTGGCATAGGCCACCGATCGGCGGGTGAACCAACGCGCATCGCCGATGGCCTCGGAGGCCACCAGGATACGTTCGGCGTTCATGCCGTCCAGGATGTAGCGGAAGCCCTTGCCGGCTTCGCCGATCAGGCTGTCGGCGGGGATGCGCAGGTTGTCGAAGAAGACTTCCGTGGTGTTGTGGTTGATCATGGCCTTCAGCGGCCGGATTTCCATGCCGTGGCCGAGCGCGGCGCGGATATCGACCAGGAAGACCGACAGGCCGTCGCTTTTTTTCTGCACGTCGTCATAGGGCGTGGTCCGCGCCAGGAGCAGCATGAGGTCGGATTGCAGCGCCCGCGAGGTCCAGACTTTCTGGCCATTGACGACATAGCTGTCGCCCTCGCGCACGGCGCGCGTCTTCAGGCGCGTGGTGTCGGTGCCGCTGGTGGGTTCGGTCACGCCAAAGGCCTGCAGCCGCAGTTCGCCGCGCGCGATGGCCGGCAGATAGCGGGCTTTCTGCGCGGGGCTGCCATGGCGCAGCAAGGTGCCCATGGTGTACATCTGGGCGTGGCAGGCGCCGGCGTTGCAGCCGGCGGCATGGATTTCTTCCAGGATGACGGCGGCCGCGCGCAGCGGCATGCCGCTGCCTTCGTATTCTTCGGGGATGAGGGCGGCCAGGAAGCCCGATTCGGTGAGCGCGGCGACGAATTCGTCGGGGTAGCGCTCGTCCTGCTCGAGGCGGCGCCAGTACTCGCCGGGAAACTGCTCGCAGATGCGGCGCACGCTGTCGCGCACATCGGGGAAGTCTTCGCCCAGGGGCATGGCTAGCGGGGGGGAACAAGTGTCCATGGTGTCTCGGATGAAGGGGTCAGGCGGCCAGGGCCTCGCGGGCCGGGGTGAAGCCGCGCGGCAGGCCGGCCCGCGCCAGGCCGCCGTAGAGGGGGGTCTCGGGCAGCGCGGCCTGCAGCAGCTGGCGCACGTCCAACAGGGCGTTCAGATCGATGCCGGTGTCCACGCCCATGGATTCCAGCATGTAGGCGGCGTCTTCCATGACGATGTTGCCGGTGGCGCCGGGCGCGAAGGGGCAGCCGCCCAACCCGCCCAGCGAGGCGTCAAAGGCGCGCACGCCGCAATCCAGCGCGGCCAGCAGATTGGCCAGGCCGGTGCCGCGCGTGTCATGGAAGTGGGCCGCGACCGGCAGCGAGCCGACCTCGGCCAGCACGGCCTTGAAGACACGGCGCACCAGCGCGGGGTTGGCATAGCCCACCGTGTCGGGGATGATGAGCTCATCGGCGCCGGCCTCGGCCAGCGCCACGGCGTAGCGCACCACGTCGTCCACGGGCACCTCCCCTTCATAGGAGCAGCCCAGCGCGGTCGCCAGGCCGCCGCAGAGGATGGGACGGCGGGCCTGGGCGCGGGCCAGCCCGGCCATGTCGCGGAAGTCTGCCAGCGACGCTTCGCGGCTGCGGCGCACATTCTTCATGTTGTGCGTCTCGCTCACCGACATGACGAAATTGATCTTGTGCACGCCCAGTTCCAGCCCGCGCTGCGCGCCGCGCGTGTTGGGCACCAGCGCGGCCACCGTCAGCCCGCCCACGCGCAGGGCGCCGGCGGTGACTTCGGCGGCATCGACGAACTGCGGCAGCAGCTTGGGCGGCACGTAGGAGGTGACCTCGATCTCGGCCACGCCGGCGGCCGCCTCGCGGCGTATCCATTCGAGCTTGGTGTCGGTCGCCACGAAGGTGGCGACGCTTTGCAGGCCGTCGCGCAGCCCCACCTCGCGCAGGATGACGTCTCTTGCCATGATGTTCTCCTCAGCGGCCCGTGAAGACGGGCTTGCGTTTTTCGTTGAAGGCCAGCACGCCCTCGCGGCGGTCGTCGGTATCGACCAGGTGGTTGTAGGCCTCGATTTCGAAGCGGAAGGCGGTGCGCAGCTCCATCTGGCCGCCGTAGCGCACGGATTTCTTGATCTGGCGTACCGACAAGGGGGCGTTGCCAGCGATGATCCCGGCCGTGGCCAACGCCGCCGGCAGGACGTCGGCCGGCGCGTGCAGCGCATTGGCCAGCCCCCAGTTCAAGGCTTGCGCGGCGTCGAAGGGACGGCCGGTCATCAGGATCTCCTTGGCGCGGCGCTCGCCCACCGCGCGCGGCAGGTTCTGCGTGCCGCCAGCGCCGGGCATGATGCCCAGCGTGACTTCGGTCAGCGCGAAGCGCGCCTCGCGGCTGGCGTACAGAAAGTCGCAGGACAGCGCCATTTCCAGGCCGCCGGCATAGGCGTGGCCATTGACGGCCGCGATCACCGGCAGGGGCAGGTCCACCAGGGTCCAGTACATGCGCTCGAAGAGTTCATGCTGGCGCTGCCAGGTCTCACGGCTCATGCCGTTGCGCTCCTTGAGGTCGCCGCCGGCGCAGAAAATGCGCTCGCCCGCGCCGGTAAGCACCACGCAGCGCACCGGACCGGCATCCTCGGTCAGGCGGTTCCAGAGGTCGAGCAGGTCGCGGCCCATCTGCGTGTTGATGGCGTTGCCCGCCTGCGGGCGGTTCAGTGTCACCACGAGGACGTGCTCGCCATGCGACCGCGCGGTCACGGTCTCGTAGTCGGGCAGGGGCGGTGGGGTCGGGCTCATGTGCGGGTCTCCAGGGTGGCCGGGGTCTGTCCCAGCAGCGTCGCGGTGTGTTCGCCCAGCATCGGCGGGCGTGATCGGGGCCGGGGCCGCTGGCCGTCGAAGCTCAGGGGCAGGCCGATGAAATCCATGCCGGTGCCGGGCACGCGCTGCACCAGGCCCAGGGCCTGGGTCTGCGGGTGCGCCAGCATCTGGTTCATGTCGTTGACCGGCGAGCAGGGCAGGCCGGCCGCCTCCAACCGCTCCAGCCAGTAGGCGGTAGGCTGGCGCGCGAAGATGGCGTCCAGCGCCCCGTAGAGTTCGGCCTGGTTGGCCACGCGGCTGGGGTTGTCCGCGTAGCGGGGGTCTTGGGCCCACTCGGGGTGGCCGACCACCTTGGCCAGGCTGCGGAACAGCCCATCATTGCCGGCGGCCACGACGATCTCGCCGTCGGCCGTGGCATAGCCTTTGTAAGGCACGATACTGGCCGTGCCCGAGCCGTAGCGCGGCGGCGCCTCGCCCGAGACCAGCACTTGCGCGGCGATGAGCGACACCCAGGTGGTCGCGGTCTCGAACAGCGAGACATCGACGATGCGGCCACGTCCGCTGGCCTGGCGTTGCAGCAGCGCGGCCAGCACGCCGATCACCGCCCACATGCCGGTGCCCATGTCGACGATGGACGCGCCCACGCGCACCGAGGGCCGGCCGGCCTCGCCGGTGGTGCTCATGATGCCGCCGAAGGCTTGCATCAAGGGGTCGTAGCCCGGGTGCTGGCGCAGCGGGCCCACGCCGCCGAAGGCGCCCATGTTGCAGTAGACCAGGGAGGGCTTGAGCGCCAGCAGCGCCGCGCCGCCCAGCCCCAGCGCGTCGACCTGGCCGGGTCGAAGGTTCTGCAGCACCACATCGGCGCGCTCGGCGATCAGCTGCCTGAGGGCTTCGGTCTGCGCCGCATCGCGCAGGTCGCAGACGACGGACTGCTTGTTGCGGTTAAGCGCCTGGAAGAGGGTGGCGGCGCCCTCCTGGAAGGGAGGGCCCCAGGCGCGGGCGGCATCGCCATCCTGTTTTTCCACCTTGATGACCGTGGCGCCCAGTTCGCCGAAAATCTGTCCGGCGAATGGCGCGGCCACGCTGTGTCCCAGCTCGACCACCACCATGCCCTCGAAGGGGCGGGCGGGCGAGTCCGGGGCGGTGTCGCTCGTGTGTTGCATGGATTTGTCTCCGTCCAATGCCCCCGCGGGCGGGCGCTCAAACGCTTTGTTCAATGTACGTACATTTATCACTTTACATTGAGTTTTAATGTACGTACATTGCTTTCTAAACTTTTTTTGGATCTAAGGTGGACGCATGTCCAAGAACGACGGCAAGCCCCTGGGCAAGCCCACGCGGGCCACGCCCAGGAGCAAAACCCAGCCGCGCTATGCCTGGCTGCACCAAAGCCTGCTGGACGGCATCACGTCAGGGAAGTACCCCGTGGGCTCCCTGTTGCCGACCGAGGCGCAGCTGAGCGCCACTTTCGGCGTGAGCCGCCATACGGTCCGGGAGGCCACCCGGCGCCTGGTCGACACCGGCATGATCGTGCGCTATCCCAGTATCGGCACGGTGGTGATGTCGGCCCAGCCGGGCGCCACCCAGCCCAGCTATGTGGCGGGCCTGGGGTCCATGAAGGACCTCCTGGCCTACACGGACCAGACCCGCCTGGAAGTCTTCGGCGAAACCGTGGCGGTGGCCGACGAGGCCATGGCCGAGTCGCTGCGCTGCGAGGCCGGCTCGAAATGGCTGGTGCTGCATACCAACCGCTGCCTGGTCGAGAACGGCCGCGTGATTTCGTACACGCGCGTCTACCTGCGTCCCGAGTTCGAGAGGATCAAAGAAAAGCTGCATGGCAATCATCCCAGCATCTACAAGATGCTGCAGGACGACTACGGTCAGGAGATCCACCGGATCCGCCAGCAGATTGAGGCCACGCTGATGCCTGAGAACGCCTTGTTCCAGCTCGGCCTGGACAGCGGCAGCCCCGCCCTGCGGATGCTGCGCGCTTATTTCGACCCGCAAGACCGTCTGCTGACGGTATCTGAAAACTTCTATGTGGCCGACCGCTTCAAGTTGCAGACCGAATGGGAACGTGGAGAGGAGCCATGAGCTGAGTTTCCCTTCGGCGCATTTGCAGCGTGCTCGGACAAAAAAGGATGGAGGAGACAATCCATGAAACGAGCACTCGCAGCACTGTTATGCCTGGGCGCCCTGTTCGGCGCGGGCGCCAAGGCCGATTACCCCGACCGGGGCGTGAAGATCATCGTGCCTTTCCCGGCTGGACAGACGACCGACGTGCTGGCCCGCACCATCGGCCAGCAATTGACGGAGTCACTGGGCCAGGCATTTTTCGTCGACAACCGCGGCGGCGCCGGCGGCATCATCGGCATGGAGGGCGCCAAGCGCTCCGATGCCGATGGGTATACGCTGCTGATGGCCTCCAGCGGGCCGCTGGCGATCAACCCCGGGCTCTACAGAAAGCTGCCCTACGATACGCTGAAGGACTTCACCGCGGTGTCCATGGTGGTGGTGGTGCCGCAGTTTCTCGTGACGCGCGCCGATTTTCCGGCCAATAATCTCAAGGAACTGATCGACTACGTAAAAAAACACCCCGGGCAGCTGAACTATGGTTCGGGCGGCACGGGCCTGACCAATCACCTCACGATGGAAATGTTCAAGCGCCAGGCAGGGCTCAACATCATGCACGTTCCTTATCGCGGCGCGGCCGCCGCCCTGACCGGGCTGATGAGCGGCGATGTGGCGATGATGTTCGAGTCGGGCCCGGCCATCATGCCGCATGTGCAGAAGGGCGCCTTGAAGGTCTTTGCCGTGGGCAGCCGCAACGGGTCCAAGGCCTTGCCGGATATCCCGACCATGGATCGCGCCGGCGTGCCCGGCTTTGACGCCCAGACCTGGGCCGCGCTGCTGGTGCCCAAGGGCACTTCCGCGTCCATCGTCGAGAAACTCAACAAGGCCATGCAGATCGCCTTGCAGAAACCGGCCGTGCAGCAGCAGCTGGCCGCGCTGGGCGCGGAGGTGATGCTGAGCACGCCCGACCAGACCAACACCTACATCAAGGCTGAAATCGCCCGCTGGGGCGACACGATCAAGACCGCCAACGTCCAGCTGGAATAGGGCGGCGAGCAAGTCGCGGCGCGGTCCCCGCGCCTTTCATCATCAAGGAAACAATGAGGAAGCAAGCATGAAACTGGTGAGATTCGGCCCGGCGGGCCAGGAAAAGCCCGGCCTGATCGACGCGCAAGGCGTGTTGCGGGATCTGTCGGGCGTGGTGCCCGATATCGGCGCCGCGCAACTCGGCCGCCAGGCGCTGGCCGCGCTGGCCGCCCGTGACCCGGCCAGCCTGCCGGCCGTGGCGGGCGAGCCGCGCATGGGATGTCCCGTGGCCAATGTGGGTAAATTCATCGCCATCGGCCTGAACTATTTCGACCACGCGGCCGAGGTCGGCGCGCCGGTGCCCAAAGAGCCCGTGATCTTCATGAAGGCCACCTCCTGCATCCAGGGCCCGGACGATCCCGTCATGCTGCCCGAAGGGTCGCAGAAGGGAGATTGGGAAGTGGAGCTGGGGATCGTCATCGGCGAGCGCGCGCGCTATGTCGAGGAGGAGGCGGCGCTGGATTACGTGGCCGGCTATTGCGTGGTCAATGACGTGAGCGAGCGCGAATTCCAGATGGACCGCGGCGGCACCTGGGACAAGGGCAAAGGCTGCGATACCTTCGGGCCCATCGGCCCCTGGCTGGTGACACGCGACGAGGTGCCCGATCCGCAATCGCTGGATCTGTGGCTGGACCTCAACGGCCAGCGCATGCAGACCGGCAATACGCGCACGATGATCTTCGGGGTGAAGACCATCGTGAGCTACGTCAGCCGCTTCATGACGCTGCTGCCGGGCGACATCATCATCACCGGCACCCCGCCCGGCGTGGGCCTGGGCATGAAGCCGCCGGTCTTCCTGCGTGAAGGCGACGTCATGACCCTCGGCGTGCAGGGCCTGGGCAGCCAGCGCCAGCGCGTGGTGGCCTTCGCGCGCTAGCCAGGATCGGCCGGCTCAGCTGGCGCGGGCCCTCGCCAGCCGCAGGGCCAGCCGGTCGAACAGCCACATCAGGATGAGCGACAGCCCCACCAAGGGAAAGATCAGGCCGCCGATCGCCATGATGGCCAGCACGCCGCGCAGGGCGCGCGCCTCGCGCGGCGCGGGCGGTATGCCCAGCCGGCCGGCGGGCCGCCGCTTCCACCACATGGCGGCGGCCGACACCGACAGCAGCACGATGGCCAGGCAGGCCAGGGCCAGGATGATCTGGTTGGCCAGGCCGAACTCCTGGCCCATGTGCACATTGATGCCCCATTCCAGCGTCCTGCCGAGGGGGCCATAGTCGGCATAGCGCATGTCCAGCAGCGGCTTGCCGCTGTATTGGTCCAGGTGCACGACGCGCTGCTGGTGCAGATCATTGGGATAGACCGAGGCCGTGTAGACGCCGCGCGGCCCGTCGGGCAGGTTGATGGCATAGCCCGGCGCCAGGCCGAGATGCTCGAAAACCGCTACCGCGCGGTCCAGGCCGATGGCAGCCGGCGCGCCCATCGGCATGGCCGGATGCGTGTGCGCCGGGCCGCCGGCGTCATGGCCGGCGTGGCCTTCATGCCCGCCGCCGGACCGCGGCAGCCGCGCCTGCTCCAGCGACCATGTGGTCGGCCCCTGGTCGGCCAGCTTGAGGTCGGACATGGGAAGCTGCACGCGCACCCCGGCCGGATAGCCGAAGTTGCTGCCATTGGCCCATTGGTTGACCTTGGCGCCCCAGATCTGCGACCAGGGCAGCCCCGTCAGGGCGAGGAAGACGATGAACAAGGCCGTGAACAGGCCGGTCACCGCGTGCAAGTCACGCCAGAAGACCCGCCGGCCGGGGCCGCCGCGCACCGTGATGACGCCCTGGCGGCGGCCTCGCGGCCACCAGAGATAGAGGCCGCTGGCCACCAGCAGCAGCGACCATCCGGCGGCAATCTCGATCAGGGCGTTGGCCACGGGGCCGAAGTAGTCCAGGCTATGCAGCCGCCGGATGGTCCACATCAGGGTGCCGCGCTCCGGCAGGCTGCCCAGTATGCGTCCGGTATAGGGATCGGCATAGATCGACAGCCGCTCGCCCGCCGGCGTGCGCACCACGGCCTGCGCCGAGGCGCGCGGCGAGGCGGGCGGCAGGTACTTGACCAGGACGCCGCCAGGCTGGGAGGCCAGCGCGATGGCGGCGAGGGCTTCGGGCGCGCGCGGCGCGCCGTTGGCCACGGGCACCTGCCGCAGATCGCGGTACCAGGCGTCCTCGATCTCGTTGTGGAACAAATAGAGGGCGCCGGTGATGGCCAGCACGATCATGAAGGGCAGGACCAGCAGGCCGGCATAGAAGTGCCAGCGCCACACCGCGCGGTAGAGGTCGCCCGTGGCCGCGCGTTCGGCGGCGCCTTCGTTCAGGGGGTGGGGCAGGGACATGGGGATCTCCTCAGAAGCGGTAGTTGGCGCTCAGTTCCACGCGCCGTCCTTCGCCGACCAGCCATTGGGTCTGGTTGTAATAAGCGGTCTCGGCGTACTGGCGGTCGAAGACGTTGTAGCCACGCAGGGCCAGGGTGAGGTCGCGGCGCGCCTCCCAGATGAGCGCCAGGTCGGTGGTCGTGTAGCCCGCCATCTCCAGTTTGTTGGCCGCGTCGGCATAGCGGCGGCCCACATAGCGCAGGCCGGCCGCCGCCGTCCACTGGGGAGCGAAACGCCAGCTCAGCCAGGCATTGGCGATTCTCTCGGGCACGTCGGCGGGGACATTGCCATCGCGCGAGACCGCCTGGCCGCCCGCGGATTCGCTGAAGTCGTCATAGCGCGCGCGCAGCAGCGCGGCATTGAGGTCCAGGCGCAGATCGGCGCTGATCTGCAGGCCCAGCGTGGCTTCCAGGCCCCGGCTGGATTGCTCGCCGACCTGCACCCGCAGCGAAGGATCGTTGGGGTCGCGGCTGAGCAGGTGGTTCTTGCGGATGTGGTAGGCGGCCAGCGTCCATTGGCCGCGCTGGTCCCAGAAGGCATGCTTGATGCCGACCTCGACCTGGCGGCCCGTGGAAAGATCAAAGTCCTTGTTGGCCGGCGAGAGCAGCAGCAGGCTGCCGACCGGGTCGGCGGCCTCGGCGTATTGCGCATAGACCGAGAGATCGGGGGTGAAGGCGTAGACCGAGCCCACGCGCCAGCCCACATTGTCGAACTGGGTGCGGTAGGCGGTCTGCCCGGCCACCAGGTCGCGGCGCTTGAGGTCGATGTGGTCGTAGCGCAGCCCGGCCAGCACGGACCAGCGGTCGGTGAGCATCAGCCGGTCTTCGGCAAACAGTGCGTACTGCCCGGCCGTGTTGCGATAGCGCGGCGAGGTACCGGCCAGGTTGATGAAGCGCCCGTGGTCCACCTCGTAGGGGTCGACGACCGACGTGCCGCCATAGGGTGAGTTGTTGCTGTGCTTGAGCGACGCGCGGTTGAGTTCGAAACCGACGGCCACTTTGTTGCGCAGGCCCAGCAACCGGCCGTCGAAGCTGGCGTCGGCGATGGCGCCGGCCTGGGACTGGTCGTGCCGGATATCCGTATAGGCGCTGCGCTGGATCATGCCCGTGGGCAGCCAGGTGTAGTTCTCGGCGTCGCGATAATCGCGGTCGCTGCCGATGTAGTACACGCGCGCGCGCAGCTGGGTCGTTGCATTGGGCGTCCATTCGGCCTTCAGTTCGCTGCGGCTATCGCGGTAGATGATCTTGCTGTCGGCGACGTTGTAGTTCTGCCGCCGCAAGCCGTAGTCCAGGCTGCCATCGACCAGCGGCGTGCCGAAATAGCGCGTGGGCTCCTGCCAGGAAAAGGCCTGGGTGAGCGTGAAATTGAGCTGCGGCGAGACGTCCAGGCGCAACGCGGCCGTCGCGGCGGTATTGCGGCTGTCGCCCAGGCTCAGGCCCGAGTCCGTGTGGTTGCCGCTGAGGTCCAGCCGGTACGACCAGCGGTCATCCAGCGCGCCGCCGCTGCCAAAGCCCAGGCGCTGGGTGTCATGCGTGCCCGCCGTGAGCTGGATTTCGTTCTCGACGGGGCCGCGCGTGGGTTTCTTGGGGATGACGTTGACCACGCCGCCGATGGCGCCCTCGCCATACAGCACCGAGGCCGGGCCGCGCAGGACCTCGATGCGGTCCACGGCCCAGGGGTCGTAGACGAAGGTCTGGCCCACGCCGCCGAACTGCCGCACGCCGTCATAGAGCATGGCTACCGAATTGCTGTCGGTGAATCCGCGCGAAGACAGCGAGGAGCCGCCGTTGCCGGGGTGGCGCATGGCGCTGATGCCGGTGGCCTGGGTAATGGCGTCGATGGCATTGACCGCGCCGCGCTCGCGCAGCTGCGCGTTGTCGATGATCTCGATGCTGGCCGGCGTCTGCAAGGGCGTCAGGCCCAGCAGGGTGCCAGTGGCGGCGGGTTGCTGCAGGACGGTGTCATCGCCGCGCACGGCGATGCTGGGCAGGGTGGCCACGGGCGCGGCCCAGGCCGCGCCGGGCACGCAGCAAAGCGCGGCCAGGCGCATCCTGACGGAGGGGGTTCGCATGGAATCTCTCGTTCAAATCGTTGAGGACCGTCCGCGATGGACGGCAAGAATCAGGCCGGCAGCACGCTGCCGGCGGCGATCAGGCGAGAGACAGGGGAGGGGCGCGCGCGCCGAGCGGCGCGCTGAGGACGGGATGGACGCGCGGCGTGGGCGGGGCGCGCGCGGCGATGGGGAAAACTTGTTCGGCGACCGGCACCGGCGCGGGCGGCGCGCCCAGCAGGGCCGCGGCGGCCACGGCCGCGCCCACCGAACAGGCGGCGGCCTGCGCGGCATGGCGCTCGTCGGGCGCGTGGTCGGCCTTGGACGGGCCCTGCACCCAGATGGGGCCGGAGGCCGAGCAGAGCTGGATCAGCGTGCCGCCATGCGGCGAACCGGGCATGAAACCCTGGGGCACCAGGGCCTTGAGCGCGAACAGCAGCAGCGCCAGCCAGAAAACGGCGGCGCGGCATCGCGGCAAGGGGGTGGCCCGGATCTGCATGATGGCTAAGGATTCTAGACCACTTGGCCACTTGGGGCCGGCGGCGGGCCGCGCACAGGGGCCGCGGCAGGTTGCAAAACTCGCCATTGCGCAACAAAACCTGCCGCGCTCCGCTGGGAAAGCGCGGATCTGGGGCGGGTTTTCCGGCTTGTGGCGCCTGCCAGGCCTGGGATTTTCCCTTATGCTTGCGCAAACCCAGGGGTTTTGTCTTCCAGGATGCGTGGCATTTCCATTGAGGCGCCCCTGATTTGTTACGATAGCGTTATCCGGCGCGGCTGCGCGCGGATCAAGCCGTTGACGCTCCCTTTTCCCTGAAACCTCTGCCTTGTCCCCTCGGCCAGGCCGATGTGGCTTGCCTCGAATGCTGGCGGTCCTGGTTGGCGGAGGGTAGCCACGGTGAACGCGCCGGTCCCGACGGGGCCGGCCCTTTTGGGATTATTCCAAGTCGAGTTATCGACGGGGCGGCAATGAAGACGTGGTTCAAGCGCATTTTGATAGGCTTGGTGGTGTTGGTGCTGGTGGCGGTCGTGGGATTGGCCATCTTCCTGCTGACCTTCGATCCCAATGCCTACAAGTACAAGCTTGAGGAACTGGTCCAGGAGCGCTATCAGCGCACGCTGACGATCGAAGGCGAGATCGAGCTTTCGCTGTTCCCGCGCATCGGCCTGTCGGTGCAGGGTGTGTCCCTGTCCGAGCCCAAGAGCCCCGAGACCTTCGCGTCGATCGACAGCATGCGCCTGGCCGTGGCCGTCTGGCCCCTGCTGTCCAACAACCTGGTCGTCGACCACGTCACCATCAATGGCTTCAAGGCGCGCATCATGCGCGACAAGAACGGCCATTTCAATTTCGAGAATCTGGTCGGCGGATCGGTGCAGAACACCGGCGTGCCGGCCAATGCGGCCGAGGCCACGGTGGGCGCCATCTCGGGCGCCGCGCAGGCCCTGGCCAGCGGCACGGTCAGCGCGCCGCGCAGCATGCAGATCGACATCGCCGGCCTGGACCTCAAGGACGGCGAGCTGCAGATGCAGGATGCCATGACCGGCATGGCGGTCTCGGTCACGCAGCTCAATGCCAATACCGGGCGGGTGACCTTCAACCAGCCTTTCGACGTGAGCCTGACCGCGCGCGTCGAGGGCGGGGATCCGCGCTTTGACGCCGGCCTGACCGGCCAGGCGCTGCTGCGGCTGGATCCGGCGGCCAAGCGCTATGCCGCCCAGCGCCTGGATCTGCGCATGGAGGGCAAGATTCCCAGCGCCCAGGCCAAGAGCCTGGTGGTGCGCGGCAACCTGGCCTTCAATGGCGCGACGTCCTCGCTGGACGTGGCCGGGCTGGAGATGCTCTTCCAGGGCGATATCGCCCACCCCTCGGCCAAGCTGACGGGCGTGGACGCCAGCGTGGCGGTGCCCAAGCTCTCCCTGGACCCGCACAAGACCCAGCTGCAGGTCGAGAAACTCGCCGTGCGCGCCAAGGGCACGGCCGCCGAGGGGCCTTTCGAATTCGCGCTCGATACGCCGAGCCTCCATGTCTCGCCCGCCTCCGCCGGCGGCGATGCGCTCACCGGGCGCATCCGCAATCAATCGCTGGACGCCAGCTTCGGCCTGACCGGCATCAGCGGCAATGCTTCCGAACTGGACATCAAGGAAGCCAAGGTCGACGGCAGCTTCAAGCAGGGCGAGCGCCTGGTCAAGACCGTGTTCGCCTCGCCGGTGTCGCTGAACCTCGCGCAGCGCGTGGTCGGCCTGGCCGCGCTCAAGGGCGATGTCAACATCACCGACCCGGCCCTGCCCAAGGGCAGCCTGCAGATCCCGGTGATCGGCAGCGTGTCGGCCGACCTGCTCAAGGACCAGGCCAGCGCCAAGATCAACGCCGTGCTCGAGGGCGGCAAGTTCGACCTCACCGCGGACCTGGCCCAGCTCTCGGCCCAGCCCCAGCTGAAGTTCGCGCTGGCCGTGGACACGCTGGACCTCGACAAGCTGGCGCCGCCCGTGGCGGCCGCGCCGGCCAAGCCGGCCGGCGACGGCAAGCAGGATGAATCCAAGCCGCCGGCCAAGCCTGCCGCGCCCGCCAAGCCCGCTGACGACAGCATCAATCTTTCCGGGCTGGTGGGCCCCAGCGCCAATGGCACGATCAAGGTCGGCCAGCTGGTCGTGCGCGGCCTGAAGGCGTCGCAGGTGGGCGCCAACATCAAGCTGGAGAAAGGCAAGCTGGACATCACCGGCCTGGCCGCCGATCTCTACAACGGCAAGCTGGCCGGCGCGTTCTCGGTCAACGCGGCCGACGGCAACCAGATGGCCGCCAAGCTCAATCTCACGGGGATCGCCATCGAGCCCTTGCTGGTCGACGTCGCCAAGCGCGACACGCTGTCCGGCAATGGCAGCCTGGCGCTGGATCTGAGCACGGCGGGCGCCAACAGCTATGCGCTGACCACCAATCTGGGCGGCTCGGTGCAGCTGCGCCTGCGCGACGGCGCGGTCAAGGGCATCAACCTGTCGCAGACCCTGCGCGACCTCAAGGCCGTGGTCAGCGGCCAGCCGGAAGACATGACGTTCGGGGCCGACAACGCGCGCCAGACCGCCTTCACCGCCATGGAAGGCGACATGACGCTGGCCAAGGGCGTGGGCACGGTCAAGCGCCTGGACATCGCCACGGACTACCTGCGCGTGTCCCAGGGCCAGCCGGCGGCCATCGATTTCGTCAACAGCACGATCAACTTCGTGGCGATCGCGCGCGTGGTCAATGCCAGCAACGAAGGCAAGGACCTCGCCGAGCTGCGCAACCTGCCGGTGCCGGTCCTTATCAGCGGCACGTTCGACAAGCCGGTCTACACCGTGCAATGGCGCGAGATCGCCGGCACGCTGCTCAAGCGCGGCGTGGAGAGCAAGATCAAGGAAGCCCTGGGCGGCAAGGCCGGCAAGGGCGATGTGGGCAAGGCACTCAAGGGCGTCCTGGGCAAATGAGCACGACCTATCAGCCAGTGGCCGGCTGCGGCCACACCGGGCAGGCCCAGGCGGCCGATTACCAGCGCCGCTGGCTGGTCAGCAATGACGCCGGCCAATGGCTGACGCCCGAGCTCTGCCCCGGACTGGCGCAGGTGAGCGTGGAGCTGCGCCTGGGCTATCTGGTGCTGCGCGCGCCGGGCATGCTGCGCCTGGATATCCCGCTGGATGTCATCGAGGACGATGACAGCGTGCGCTATCAGATCCTCATCGGCGGGCAGGCGGTGGACGTCGTCGACGAAGGCGAGCTGGCCGCGGCCTGGATGTCCAACCACCTGGGCATCCCGGCGCGCTTGCTCAAGGTGCATCCCGACATGGACGCCGTGCGCTGGCCGCTCTAGGCCCGGGCGCGAAGGCTGAACACCACGTGGGCCAGCAGGCCCGCGGCCAGGCCCCAGAAGGCCGATCCTATCCCCCAGAAACTCACGCCCGAGGCGGTGGCCAAGAGGGTGATCAGCGCCGCTTCGCGGCGCTGCGGGCTGCCCATGGCATTGGCCATGCCGCCCATGATGGCGCCCAATAGCGCAAGCCCGGCCAGCGCGGCGATGAGCGCCGCCGGCAAGGCCTGGAAAAACACCGCGACCGTGCCGGCCGCCACGCTCAACAGCACATAGCTCAGGCCGTAGGTGGCCGCGGCCACATAGCGGCGGGCGGGGTCGGGATGGGCTTCGGGGCCGGTGCACAGCGCGGCGATGATGGCGCCCAGCGTGACGCTGTGCGCCCCGAAGGGCGCAGCGACCAGGCCGGCCAGGCCGGTCAGGGCCACCAGGCGCGAGGCCGGGGGGCGGTAGCCGGCAGCCTGCAGGATGGCCAGGCCGGGAAGATTTTGCGAAGCCATGGCCACGACGAACAGCGGCACGCCCAGGCTGATGGCGGCCTGCAGTGTGAAGGTCGGCGTGGTCCAGACGAACTCGGTCCACTCCCATCGCACGGTGTCCAGGTGCAGCAGGCCCTGGCCGGCGGCCACGGCCAGGCCCAGCGCCAGCACGGCCATGATGGCAAAGCGCGGCAGCCAGCGTTTGAAGACCAGATAAGCCAGGCACATCGTGAGCACCAGCGCCGGCGCGCCGGCCATGCTGCGGAACACGCCCATGCCGAAATTCAGCAGCACGCCCGCCAGCATGGCGCCGGCGATCTCGCCCGGGATACGGCGCACGATGGGATCGATCCAGCCGAAGACGCCGCAAATGATGGTGAGCAGGGCGGCCAGCATGAAGGCGCCGACCGCCTGGTCGAAAGGCACGCCGGCCAGGCCGGTGACCAGCAGCGCCGCGCCCGGCGTGGACCAGGCGAAGACCACGGGCAGGCCGGTGCGCAGGCTGACCAGGGCGCCGCCCAGGCCCAGGGCCAGGCAGATGGAGCCCAGCCAGGAGCCGATCCGCGCGGTGTCCAGGCCGCCGGCATGGCCGGCCTGCACCATCAGCACGGCGGTGCCGCTGAAGCTGACGATGACCGCGACCAGCCCGGCGATGACGGCCGAGGCCGACAGATCCTGGGCGGCGGGGCGGCGGGGAGCGCAGAGCGCGGAAGACTGTTCGGGCCCGCTCATGCGGGGGCACCGGTGAGGCGGCGGTACTTGGCCATCAGGGCCTCCTGGCCTTCTTTCCACTGAGGGTGCAGTTCGATGCACTCGACCGGGCAGACCACCTTGCATTGCGGCTCGTCGTAGTGGCCGACACATTCGGTGCAGCGGTCAGGATCGATGACGTAATAGTCCTCGCCCATCGAAATGGCTTCGTTGGGGCACTGCGGTTCGCAGACGTCGCAGTTGATGCATTCGTCGGTAATGAGTAGGGCCATGGCAGGGCGGCGCGAGGGACGGAGGTCCCTTGCATTGTAGCGCCGCCAGGCGGCCGGCCCCGGCGCCGGATCAGCCGGCGTTATTGGGCCAGGACTGCTCGCGGCGCTCCTTGGCCTTGGCCTGCAGCCAGCGCTCGACCGAAGGGAAGACGAATTTGCTGACGTCGCCGCCCAGCTGCGCGATCTCGCGCACGATGGTGCCCGAAATGAACTGGTATTGATCCGAGGGCGTCATGAATAGCGTCTCGACGTCGGGCAGCAGGTGGCGGTTCATGCCGGCCATCTGGAATTCGTATTCGAAATCGGACACGGCGCGAAGGCCGCGGACGATGACGCGCCCATTCTGCTCGCGGACGAAATCCTTGAGCAGTCCGCCGAAGCTCTGCACTTCGACATTGGGGTAATGGCCCAGCACCTCGCGCGCGATCTCCACGCGCTCGTCGATGCTGAAAAAGGGCTTTTTATTGCGGCTGTAGGCCACCCCCACAACCACTTTGTCGAACAGGGCTGCGGCGCGGCGAACCAAGTCTTCGTGACCGCGCGTGAGCGGGTCGAACGTGCCGGGGTATACGGCGGTGATCATGCGGGCTCCCAAACCTTATATGTTTATGGCGTTACACCATCCTCCGAATCCGGATTATTGTCCGTTTTCCGCAATGCAGCAAATTGGAGCAGGCGGTAATGGACGGCGCCGGCCTTGCCATCGCGCAAAAGTGTGAATTCCGGCGGAGCCTGGACGGGAGATTCCGCTTCCACATAGACCAGGGCGCCGTCTTCCAGCACGGGGGGCAGAAGCGGCCAGATCCGCTCCAGCCAACCCTGTCCGAAGGGCGGGTCCAGCAAAACGAGGTCAAAGCGCGAAGCGTCCATGCGCGACAGGGCCTGCAGGGCGTCGCCGGCGTGGATGCGGATCTGATCGGCCTTTAATTTATCGCGCAGTGTCCGTAGCGCGGACACCGCGGCCCGGTCGCGCTCGACCATCTGGACCTGCGCCACGCCGCGGGAGGCCGCTTCCAGCCCGAGCGCGCCGCTGCCGGCGAACAGGTCCAGCACGCGCTTGTCATGGAAATCGCCATGCCAGAGATGGGCCAGCCAGTTGAACAGGGTTTCACGCACCCGGTCGGGGGTGGGGCGCAGGCCGGGGACGTCCGGCACGGTGATCGGGGTGCGGCGGAATTGGCCGCCGACGATGCGGATGGCGCGCGCGCCGCTTGCGGATTGCTTCAAGAACGGAACCTCCTGGCGCGAATAGTAGCCGTTCGCGGCGTGGCAAGGGCGATCCCGAATATACTTTTGAATATGTTCAGCTTCTTCAAGAAAAAGACCCCTCCGCCCGCCGCGCCGGCCACGCCCGCGCCGCCGCCGGAGCCCGTCGTCCAGCCGGCCGAGCCCGTCCCGCCGCCCGCTGACCCGTCCCCCGTTGATACGGCCCCCGTTGAGCCGATTCCGGCTCAAGCGGCTCCCCTTGAACCGGCGGCCGTCGAACCGGCGCCTGTCGCCCCGCCGCCCGTGCCCCCGCAGGCCGCGCCCGAGCCGGTATCCGAGCCGGTATCCGAGCCGGTATCCGAGCCGGTATCCGAGCCGGTATCCGAGCCGGTATCCGAGCCGGCCGCCGCCGCGCCCAAGAAGGCGTCCTGGCTCAGCCGGCTCAAGCAGGGGCTGGCGCGCACCGGCCAGAGCCTCGGCGGCATTTTCGTCGGCGTCAAAGTCGACGAAAACCTGTTCGAGGAGCTGGAGTCGGCCCTCATCATGGCCGATGCGGGCATGGAGGCCACCGAAAAACTGCTCACGGCCCTGCGCGCCCGCGTCAAGAAAGAACGCATCGAGGATCCCGCCCAGGTCAAGGCGGCGCTGCGCCAATTGCTGGCCGAGCACCTCAAGCCGCTGGAGCGCGGCTTCGACCTGCGGCGCAGCCAGCCCCTGGTGGTGATGATTGCCGGCGTCAACGGCGCGGGCAAGACCACCTCCATCGGCAAACTGGCCCACACCTTCCAGCGCCAGGGCGCCAGCGTGCTGCTGGCCGCGGGCGACACCTTCCGCGCCGCGGCGCGCGAGCAACTGATCGAATGGGGCAGCCGCAACAACGTCACCGTCATCGCCCAGGAGGGCGGCGACCCGGCGGCGGTGGCGTTTGACGCCGTCAACGCGGGCCGCGCGCGCGGCGCCGGCGTGGTCATGATCGACACCGCGGGGCGCCTGCCGACACAGCTGCACCTGATGGAAGAGCTCAAGAAAATCCGCCGCGTCATCGGCAAGGCCGATGCGGCCGCGCCCCATGAAGTGCTGTTGGTGGTCGACGGCAATACGGGCCAGAACGCGCTGGCCCAGATCCGCGCCTTTGACGCCGCCATCCAGCTCACCGGCCTGGTGGTGACCAAGCTGGACGGCACCGCCAAGGGCGGCACGCTGGCCGCGGTCGCGGCCGGCAGCCAGGGCGTGCGCCCCGTGCCGGTCTATTGGATCGGCGTGGGCGAGGGGCTCGAAGACCTGCAGCCCTTCGTGGCCGAGGAGTTCGCCACCGCGCTGTTGGCCGACTGACGGCCGGCCGCTACGCCTTCCAGAAGCCCTTGCCCTTGGCCAGCCTGGCGAAGGCGGGCTGGGCCTGGGTGGCCAGCGTCTGCAGGCGGGCGGCGATCCAGCCCAGCGCGAACCAGGCCTGCGGATGGTTCAGGGTCTGGGCGCGATAGTGGTCGGCGGCCACCGCGAGATCATTGATTTCGCCCAACAGGTCCTGCACCTCCGCCAGTTGCTTGCGGTAGCCGCGCAGGCGGGCCCCGGGCAGGAGCGATTCGGCGAATGACAGCCCGTAGCGCAGCCGCTTGGCGCGCTTGCGCAACTCGTGGCGGGCGGCCAGCTCCAGGTCGCCGAAGTGCATGCCTTGCGACACCACCTGTTTATGCCATTTGCGCAGGCGCCGCGTCAGAAAGGGCAGCAGGGTGGGCTTGGGCGGCGCGGCGTCCAGCGGGATGATGGCCGGCTCGAAGGGCTGGCCATCGGCCAAAGCGGGCGCGGTCCGGTCCGCGCTTGCCGGGCGCACATTCAGGCTCCATTCGTACAGATCCAGCAGCCAGCCCTGGAAGGCCGCGCCGCTGCACAGCGCATGCGCGTCGGCGCCGCGCACCACCGGCTCGACCGGGATGTCGGGCATGCCGGCCTGGATGAGGGCGGGCACGATGGTGTCGGCCAGTACGTCCTGGTCGCGGCTGGCGCCCAGGGCGCCGAAGTATTCGCGGATGCCGGATTGCAGCGGGGCGGGCGGCGCTTCGATGGCGCCCTCGAACAGCCGCCAGGCCGAGCGCAGCCGGCGCATGCCCACGCGCAGCTGGTGCACATGCTCGGGGCCGCCGGCGGCATAGACGCCGGCCGTGTCGACCTCGGCCAGCATGGCCGCGTTGCGGATGATCTGTTCCAGGCATTCCCCGGCCACGCGGCTCATGGCCTGTTCGGGCGTCATCCCAGCGTCCAGGCTGATGCCGACCGAGCCGCGGGGCGCCCAGAAGCGCGCCACGATCTGCCGGGCCGCGGCCTCATCGCCGGCCAGGCCCAGTTCGGCGGCCAATTGCGCCAGCGCATCGCCGCGCTCGGATTTGCTGCGCGAGTCCAGCACCAGGCCATGGCGCTTCTGCCAGCCCCGGGCGATGCTGAAGATGGCCTGCGGGCGGCCGGAGAGCAGCTCGAACTCGATTTCGCAGATGGGCAGCTCCAGGCCGCCGGCCCGCAGCACGCCCAGGTCCAGGGCGGCCTCGACCGTGCCCTCGCGGGCGCGCAGTTTGCAGAGCAGGCGCTGCACATCGGTTTCGTAGCGCACGCCCAGCTGACCCTGGAGGCGCGACAGGGCCTCGCCCACCTCGGTGCCGGCGTAGACCGAGAGATCCAGCACGGGACCGGGCCGCAGGTGATTCAGCTCGATGCGGCTGATGGCATTGGCACCCGGCATCTTGACCGTCTGCACCCAGGTATCGCCTTCCTGGCGCAGCCGCAAGGCAATACGGGCCTTGACCAGTTCGCGCTCCGGGGTATCGAAATACATGGCGCGCAAAGGCAGGCGCGTGGCCTGCCGCCCGGCGATTTCCTGCCTGACGCCGCCGACCGCGGCGGCGGGGACGTGCAGTTTCAACTCTTGTTCTGACATGTCGGCCTTGCCCACGCAAAAGTCGGGATAGTAATCATGGCACAACCGTTTCTTGATGACCGGTCATAATCCGGAAATAAATCAAGAAATCTTCAGGAAAATACGTCCAACGCCGGCGAACGGGCCATCAAAGCGCCCGGCCATGAAAAAGGCCGCCCCGGAGGGCGGCCCGACGGGTTTCCGGGGATCAGAGGATGCGCTTGCGCGCCTGGGTGATGATGACCTCGGCCACGACCACGATGGCGAAGATCGAGGCCAGCACCAGGGAGACGCGGTCCCACTGGAAGAGATTGAGCGCGGTGTCCAGGGCCATGCCTATGCCGCCGGCGCCCACCAGGCCCAGCACGGCCGACTCGCGCACATTGATGTCCCAGCGCAGGAGCACGATGGACCAGAAGGCCGGGCGGATCTGCGGCCAATAGCCATACCACAGCACCGCGCCCCGGCTGGCGCCTGTGGCCGTCAGCGCTTCGATGGGGCCGCGGTGCGCCTGTTCGATGGCCTCGCCCACCAGTTTGCCGACAAAGCCTATCGAGCGAAAGGCGATGGCCAGCGTGCCGGCCAGGGCGCCCGGCCCGAAGATGGCGATGAACAACAGGGCCCACACCAGCGAGTTGACCGAGCGGCTGGAGACGAGGATGAGGCGCGCCAGCTGGTTCAGGAGGCGGCTGGGCGTCAGGTTGTTGGCCGCCAGCAGGCCCACCGGCACGGCCAGCACCACCGACAGCAAGGTGCCCAGCGTGGCGATGTGCAGGGTCTCGACCAGCGGGCCGTGCACGCCTTCGGCATAGAAGGACCAGTCCACGGGCCACATGCGGCTGAGCAGGTCGGCCATCTGTTCCGGCGCATCGTAGAGAAACTCCGGAATCACCTCGACGCTGCGCACCGCCTGCACGACGGCGGCCACCACCAGCAGGTAGAGCATGAATCGCAGCAGGCGCTGGCCGGCGCTGTAGCGCTGCCATCCGCGGTGGCCGGCCTGGACCTGGGAAGCCAATGTCGTCGTCATGGACGGGCCTCCGGTTTGCCCAGGCCGCGCGCGCCGTTCAAGCGCCTGGCCAGGATGC
>NZ_LRUJ01000024.1 GCF_001548475.1 Bordetella hinzii LMG 13501 | reverse complement strand
CGGCGCGCCAGCCGCTAGGCGCTCAGTGCAGGCGGTCCGGCCACATCGTGGACGGATCCGGGGACGCCAGCGCGGTGGCGACGGGCTCGGAGTTGGCCCGGATGCGGCGGCGTACGGCCTCGGCCGGGCGGGGCAGCTCCGCCGGTTCGCCGCGAAAGACCTGGGTCATGGCCTCGACCATGGTGGGCAGTTCGCGGCTGCGATGGAACTGGCTGCGCAGCCAGCGGGCATCATTGCCGCCGCGCAAGACCTCGTCCCGCAAGGCCTGCAGCATATCGGTGGTGCCCAGTTCTTCGGCTACCGGCATCAGGCGCTCGAACAGTTGCTTGAGGTGGTCGGATAGCCGCACACGCTGCCCATCGGGTGTGACATAGCTGCCGTGCAGGCCGAAGCGGCAGGCCTGGAAATGGTTGCTGCGATACGCCAGCCAGGCTTTGGCCGGCGGGGTGGGCTCGCGGCTGAGCAGCACCGCCAGCGCCTGGGCGAAAGCGCCCAGCTGGCAGGCGCGCTCGACTGTCAGCGGCGTGTCGCAGACCCGGATCTCGACCGTGCCGAATTCGGGCTTGGGCCGGATATCCCAGTAGAGATCCTTGATGCTTTCCGCCAGGCCGCTGTCGCGCAGCTGGGCCAGATGGGCCTCGAAGCGATACCAGTCGCTCACCTCGGGCGGCATGTGGCCGGCCAGCGGAAAGCTATTGACCGCATTGAGACGGGCGCAGGAGAACAAGGTGTCCACGCCTTCGCGGTAGGGCGAGGATGCCGACAGCGCAATGAAGTGCGGCACATAGGGCGACAGGCCATGGACCAGCCGGATGGCGGCATCGCCCGAGGGCACGCCCAGGTGGATGTGCTGGCCGAAGACCGTGAACTGGCGCGCCAGGTAGCCGTACATCTCGGCCAGGTACTGAAAGCGCGGCGTGTCCGAGATGGCGCGCTCCTGCCAGCGCATGAAGGGATGGGTCCCGCCGCCGGCGATCCCGACGCCCACGGCATCGGCCGCCTCGCACAAGGCGTCGCGCATCTCGCGCATCTCGGCCAGCAGGCCGGCCGGATGCTCGTGGACGGAGGAATTCAGCTCGATCATCGAGCGGGTGATTTCGGGTTTGACGCGGTCGGCCACCGGGTGGTTGGCCAACTGGGCGAGCAGCTCGTCGGAAGCCGCCGTCAGATCGAAGCTTGCCGGATCGATCAGTTGGAGTTCCAGTTCAATGCCCAAGGTGTTGGGGGACGAGGAAACGAACGGAATTTGTTCCATCTCCGACTCCTTGTGATTGCTGTTTGAGGGATGCGCCGTTTGACCTTGAAGCCCGGATGCTTCCCGGGGGGTGAGTGACGGCATCTAGTGCTTGCATGATAGCCGCCACTTTGTGGCAAAAAGATTGAAATTCGTGACATTTATCAGGCATATGGCAACATCACGCAAATCGCTCTATGAAGCAGGCGAGAGCAAGTGCTCACATACAAGGATTGGCGGGGCCCGGCCGGCCATGGCGAGCTGAGAGGCGCGCCAATATTGGCAAAAATCGATGTCAGGGAAAACCCCAGCATGGGGTTTGCACCAGGGCAAAATGGGCGTTACAAAGCCCCGGGGAGGTAAGCGTTTGCCGCTGGTTACGGCCGCGGCCCCCACCTGGCCCCGGCTTTATTTGCGCCAGAACCAGGGGGTGAACAGCACCAGCACCGTCAGCAATTCCAGGCGCCCGATGAGCATGGCGAAGGTGCATACCCAGACCTGGAAATCGGTCAGCACACCGTAGTGGCCCATGGGCCCCAGCACACCCAGGCCCGGCCCGGTATTGTTGATCATGGCCATGACGGCGGAAAAAGCCGTGGTCAGGTCCAGGCCCGAGAGCAGCAGCAGGCTGCTGAGCACGCCGACCGACAGGCCGTAGACCAGCATGAAGGCCAGCACCGAGAACATCACCCGCTGATCGACGATGCGGCTGCCGATGCGAACCGGGCTGACGGCATGCGGATGCAGCATGGTGATGAGTTCGTTGCGGGCCTGTTTGATGAGCAGCATGACGCGGATCATCTTGATGCCGCCGCCGGTCGATCCGGCCGAAGTGGCGAAGGCCGATAGCAACAGCATGGTCAGCGGCGCGAACAGGGGCCAGGCCGCATAGTCGGTATTGGCGTAGCCCGTGGTCGTGGCCACCGAGATGGTGTTGAACATACCGTAGCGCAAGGCCTGCAGCGGATCGGTGTAGACATGCTTGAGAAAGAGATAGACCGAAATCACCAGCCCGGTGCCCAGCACCACGGCCAGGTAGGGAATGGTCTGCGGGCAGGACAGGTAAGGGCGGAAGCTGCGCTGGCGCAAGGCATTGAAATGCGTGGCGAAATTGATGCCCGAGATCAGCATGAAGACGATGGCCACGATTTCGACCGGAACGGAATCGAACTTGAGAAAGCCCTCGTCGTAAGTGGAGAAACCGCCCAGCCCCATCGTGGTCGCCATATGGGCCCAGGCGTCGAACCAGGACAGCCCCACGGCGCGGTAGGCCAGGAAACAAAGGATGGAAAAACCGAAATACACGGCATAGAGCGCCTTGGCCGTGCTGGCGATGCGCGGGGTGAGGCGCTCGTCCTTCATGGGACCCGGTGTCTCGGCGCGCACCACCTGGTGGCCGCCCACGCCCAGCAGGGGCAGGATGGCCACGGCCAGCACCAGGATGCCCATGCCACCGATCCAGATGAGCGTGGCCCGCCATAGATTGATGGACGGCGGCAGGTGGTCCAGCCCCGTCAGGACGGTCGCGCCCGTCGTCGTCAGGCCCGACATGGCCTCGAAATAGGCATGCGTGAAGGACAGCGGCTGGCCGGCCTGGCTGTAGTAGAGCAGCAGCGGGATGGCGGCCAACAGCGGCAGCCCCGCCCAGACGATGGAGACCAGCAAAAAACCGTCGCGCGCATGCAGTTCGCTGCGCCAGCGGTGGGTCAGCAGCCACACCCCGGCGCCGATGCCCATGGCAATGCCGAATCCCTCGGCAAACGCGCGCAGGCCGTCGTCCTCGCCCAGCCAGGCCACGCCCAGGGGGATGAGCATGGTCAGGGCGAACACCACCATGGTCAGCCCGAGTACGTAGAAGGTGGCCAGCAAACGCTTCATGATCGGCACAAGGCCCCGAGGGCAGGATTCAGAAGAAAGACGCGGATACTTGGAAGAGCTTTTCCACCCGCGCCATCTGCTGGCGGGTCGGGACAAAGACGATGACGTGGTCATCCGACTCGATCACGGTATCCGCGTCGGGCAAAAGGATTTCGTCCTCGCGCACCAGGGCCCCTATGGCGGCGCCCTTGGGCAATCGGATGTCGCCCACGCGGCGGCCGACCACGCGCGACGTCGCCCGGTCGCCGTGCGCCACGGCTTCCAGCGCCTCGGCCACGCCCTGGCGCAGGCGATGCACCGCCACCACGTCGCCCCGGCGCACATGGCGCAGCAGTTCGCTCATGGTGGCCTGCGACGGCGACACGGCGATATCGATGTGGCTGCCTTGCATGAGTTCGCCATAGGCGTGCCGGTTGATGAGCGAGATCACCTTGCGCGCGCCCAGCCGCTTGGCCAGCAGGGAGGACATGATGTTGTCCTCATCGTCGCTGGTCAGCGCCAGCCAGGTGTCCATGTCCTGGATGTTCTCGCGCTCGAGCAGGGACTCGTCGGTGCCGCTGCCATGCAGGATGAGCACATTGGATGGCAGTTCGGCGGCCAGGTATTCGCAACGCTTCTCGTTGCGTTCGATGATGCGCACGCTGTAGTTTTCGTCGGCCAGCTGGCGCGCCAGGCGCAGGCCGATATTGCCGCCGCCGGCGATCATGACGCGGTGCACGGATTTCTCGGCCTCGCGCAGCTGGCGCACGGCGCGGCGGGCGTGGCGGCTGTCCACCACCAGGACGACTTCGTCGCCCGGAGCGATGACCGTGCCCAGGCCGGCATGCAGCGGCCGGCCGTCGCGCAGCACATCCACGATGCGCGCCGTGACATCGGGCCAGACCTCGCGCAGGCGGTCCACCGGCGTATGGGCCATGGGGCTGCCGTGCCCCACCCTGACCGTCACCACGCTCAGCTTGCCTTCGGCGAACTCCACGACCTGCAGCGCCTCGGGGAACTCGATGAGGCTGTGCAGATAGGTGGTCACGCTGCGCTCGGGGCTGATCAGGGCGTCGATGCAAAAGCCCTCGTCGCCCATGAGCTCGGGATGGTCGGCGAATTCCGGCGCGCGGATACGGGCGATGCGGCGCGGCACGTTGAAAAGCTGCCGGGCGATCTTGCAGGTCACCATGTTGACCGAGTCGGATGCCGCGCAGGCGATCAGCAGATCGGTGTCGGCGGCCCCGGCCGCCTCGAGCACCGAGACCTGGGTGGCATCGCCCTGCATGACCCGCAGGTCGAAGCGCTCCTGGAGATAGCCTAATTGGTCCGGCTGAACGTCCACCACCGTGATGTCGTTCTCTTCGGACACCAGGTTTTCGGCCACGCTGGTTCCAACGCGGCCGGCGCCCACGATGAGGATTTTCATGAGCCTCGCTTGCGCGCGGATTCGATGCCCAGTTGCTTGAGCTTGCGGTAGAGGTGGGTGCGTTCCAGCCCGGTGCGCTCGGATACCCGGGTCATGCTGTGGTTCTCGCGCACCAGATGGTATTCAAAATAGATGCGCTCGAATTCGTCGCGCGCCTCGCGCAGCGGCTGATCGAGCGATATGCTGCCCAGTTGGCCATTGGCCGCGGCGGGGGCCTCCCCCATGGCCGGATGGGCCAGGGCCGGGACAGGATCCAGCTCGTCTTCGAGGGCGATGGCCGGCGTGGCGCTGACCACCGGAGCCGCGACCGGGGCCGGCAGGCGCCCGCGCGCCAGGCCCGCGGCGATGGTCTTGAGCAGGCGCTGCAACGTGATGGGTTTTTCGAGGAAGTCCATCGCGCCGATGCGCGTGGCTTCCACGGCGGTATCAATGGTCGCGTGCCCGCTCATCATGATGACGGGCATGTCCAGCAGGCCCTGGGAGGCCCACTCTTTCAGCAGGCTGACACCGTCGGTGTCCGGCATCCAGATATCGAGCAGGACCAGATCCGGACGCGAGCGCAGCCGCGCGGCACGGGCCTGCGCCGCGTTTTCCGCCAACTCAACCGTGTGTCCCTCGTCGTAAAGAATCTCGGACAGGAGTTCGCGAATGCCAACTTCGTCGTCGACCACCAGAATTCTGGCCATAAACCTTTCACCTATTGCGTAGCCGCATTATGCTTTTGTTGCAAGGTCTCGTCCATAGTATCGGACGCACCCGCCAAGCGGGTCAACAAGATGGAAACCCTCGCGCCGCCTTCCTTGCGATTGGCGATATCGATGCGCCCGCCATGCTCTTCCACGATCTTACGCACAATTGCCAATCCTAGCCCGGTGCCGTGGGCCTTGGTCGTGACATAAGGCTCGAAAGCCCGTTGCATCACCTGCGGCGGAAAACCCGAACCATTGTCGGCCACCGTGAACCGGACGGCGGCAGTTTCCGACCCATCTGAATGCGGAATATGTGTCAGCTGGGTGACCACCCTGACCTGCGCTTTGTCGCCCAGGTCGTTGACCGCATCCCGGGCATTGGCCAGCAGGTTGTGGATGACCTGGCGCAACTGCGTGAGATCGCCCTCGATGACAGGCAGGCCTTGCGCCAGTTCGACGTCCAGCCGGGGACCGCCATTGCGCGCCTGCCCATCGACGGGATCCCAGCCATACAGCGCCAGGACGTCGGCCACCAGGCCATTGAAATCGATGGGCTGCATGACCGCCGGCGGCGTGCGGGCGTATTCGCGGAAATCATCCACCATCTGCTTGAGCGAACCCACCTGGTTGACGATGGTGTTCGTGGCGCGCTCCAGCATCTGGGCCTCGGCCGGCGGCAGGCGGCCGGCCAGTTTCATGGCCAGGCGTTCGGCCGACAGCTGGATGGGCGTCAGCGGGTTCTTGATTTCGTGGGCGAGGCGGCGCGCCACCTCGCCCCAGGCCATGGTGCGGTTGGCGGAAATGACTTCGGTGATGTCATCGAACACCACCAGATAGCCGTTGCCGCGGCCGTCGACGCGCAAGTGGGTGCCGCGCGCCAACAGGATGATGGGCTGGGCGCCGGCCTGGGCCGGCGTGATCTCGAACTGCTGTTGCCAGTGCTGGCGCTCCGAGCCGACCGCGGCGTGGGCGGAGAAAGCTTCGCGCACGATGCGCGCGAACTCCAGCATGCCGTCCACGGTTTCCAGCGGCCGGCCGATGACCGAGCGCAGATCGGCCTGCAGGATGTTCTGCGCCCCCTGGTTGACCGTGGTCACCCGGAAGGACTCATCGAAGGCCAGCACGCCGGACGAGAGATTGGCCAGCACGCTTTCCAGGTAGACGTTGGAGCGTTCAAGCTGGCGGCGGTTGCTCTCGACCATCTGGCGCGCCTCGTCGAGCTGGCGCGTCATGGCGTTGAAAGAGCGCGTCAGCTGGCCGACCTCGTCACGTTCGGGAGGTTCGGGCAGGGGCCGGTAGTCGCCCACGCTCACCGCCTGGGTGCCGGCCGCCAGCGTAAGCAGCGGGCGCACCAGCCGCTTGGACAGCGACAGCGCCACGGCGATGGCCGCGAACACCGCCAGCAACAAGGCCAGGGTCAGCGTGATGCCGTAGAGCTTGCGCAGGCCCAGGCGGGAGAGCGCCAGCTCCTGGTAGTCGCGAAAGCCCTGCTGCACCCGATTGGCGTTATGAGCGATCTGCTCGGGGACGTTCTGCATCAATTGCAGCCAGCGCGGCTCGCCGGCGCCGGCCAGCGAGCTGTCAAAGCGCACCGGCGTGCTCAACGGAATCACCACCCGCAGGTGCAGGCCATCCTCGGCGCCCGGAATACCGGGATCGTCGGCCTCGGCGGCCGAATAGCCGCGCGCCAGCTTGAGCTGGTTGAGGACGGTGGCCGGCGGCGTGGGAGGCACCAGCTGGCCGAATTTGTTGGTGGAGAAGGCCAGCGGGCGCCCGCTGCCGGTAAAGACCAGGGCTTCTTGCACGCCACTGGCTTCGCGCAGCCGGGTCAGGACCAGCGGGATGTCGGCGTCGGTCAGGTTGTTGAGTTCGGACGCCATGGCGCGGGCGCGCGCATCCAGGTCCGCCAGCTGGGAGTCCAGCGCCGCCCGGCCGAGGTTCAGGCCGGCTTCCAGGGCGTTGTCGACCCGGACGTTGAACCAGGACTCGATCGAACGCGACAGGAATTGCACCGACAGGGTATAGATCAGGGCGCCCGGCACCACGCCGATCAGGGCGAAGGCCAGGGCGAAGCGCGCCGTCAGGCGGGCGCCGAACAGGCGGCGGCGTATCTGGCGGGCCAGGCGCACGGTCAGGGCCACGACCCAGACGAACATCGCCAGCGCGAACACGCCGTTGAGGATGAGCAGCACGTCGTAGTACTGGGCCAGGCGGGAGGCATTGCCCGTGGACCAGGCCAGCAGGCCCAGCAAGGACAATCCGCTGACGGCCCCGATGATCAGGGCCAGCCGCAACAAGAGTCTCATGAGGGATCCCGCGCCGGTTCGGTGAGGGTGAAAGAGAACTCGCGCCAGGGCGTGGCGGCCGCCCAGGCGCTGCTGTTGAGCGCATTGACCTGGAAGGGACGCGCCAAAAGGGAAGTGTCCAGGCGCACGCGCAGCTGGCCGTTGTAGACTTCGCCCGCCTCGAATTCGGAAGCCTGCGCCACGCGCCAATCGCGGATGCGTCTGACCACGTCCATGGCGTCGTCGAGCGAGGCGACATTGAGGGAAAGTTCTCCCTGGCCTACGCGCCATTGGCGCGTCAGGGCGTTGTAGCTCACACGCCAGGTCATGCTGGTGTCCACGATGCTGCGGTCGAACCACCACCAGCGCGCCTTGGTGATCTTGATGTCGGCGGTGAAATAGAGCGGCAGGCCGCGCTGGGCGGCGTCGCGCAATTGGTCATTGAGCGGGAAATCCACGTCGGCGTTGATGGCCAGCCGGGCATCCTGGATGAGGGGGTCTATCGTCACCACCTTGGGCTCGGAGGCAAACACCCGCCCGCCCTCTCCAAACCAGAAAGGTGCGATAACCAGCAAGAAGGCGGCAATTAGACGAACAATCATGGACTTTCTATCGGGTCATGCTTTGTCCCTATTCTTGGCGATTCAGCGCCGCTTGGCAAACAGGGCATAGAAAAAACCATCATGCTGCGACTCCGGTGTTGCATCCACCGCAACGGGCAGCAGCTGGCCCGGCGCGGGCAGCGCCTCGGCGTCGGCGTGGCGCGCCGCAAAGGCCCGCGCCTGGGCTTGTCCCTCGGCGGGAAAGAGGGAGCAGGTCACATAGAGCAGATGGCCGCCGGGCGCCACCACCCGCCACAGCGCGTCCGCAATGCGCGCTTGCAAAGCGGCGGTGCGGGCCACGTCGGGAGCCCGGCGCAGCCAGCGGATATCGGGGTGGCGCCGCACGATGCCCGACGCCGTGCAGGGGACATCAGCCAGCACGGCATCGAAAGGCCGGCCGTCCCACCAGCTGTCCGGATCGGCCGCGTCGCCGGCCACCAGCCGCGCGCCGTCCAGGCCCAGGCGCTCGAGATTCTGCCCCACGCGCTCCAGCCGCCGCGCATCGGCGTCCAGTGCCAGCAAATCGAGCCGCGCGATCTCCAGCATATGGGCCGTCTTGCCGCCGGGCGCGGCGCAGGCGTCAAGCACCCGCATGCCGTCGGCCAGCGGCAGCAGCGGCGCGGCCAATTGCGCGCCAGCATCCTGCACCGACCACCAGCCCTGGGCATAGCCGGGCAATTGCATGACCGGCCGGGGCTCAAGCACCACCAGCCCGGACTCGCCCGTCTCGCGCACCGGCACGCCGGCTGCGGCGAAAGCCTCGGCCACCTGCGCGCGGCTGGCACGGCGGCGGTTCACACGCAGCGTCAGCGGCGCGGGCACGTTGGCCGCCGCCAACAGGGTCTGCCATTGCTGGGGATAGGCCTGGCGCAGCGCCTTGATCCACCATTGGGGATGATTCCAGCGCACCACCGGGTCGCCGGCCAGCGCCGCCTCGAGGGTCTCGCGCTCGCGCAGAAAGCGCCGCAGGCTGCCGTTGATCAAGCCTTTGAACCCGGCCAGCCGCTTGTGGCCGGCCGCGGCGGTCACGGCCTGGTCGACCACGGTATGCGGCGCATAGACCGGCATGCCGGGCACGGCCTGGGCGGGCGGCTCGGGCTGCTTGAGCAGGGCCAGCGCCACGCGCAGCAAGGCCCCGGCCAGCGGCGCGGGCGCCCGCGGCACCAGCCGGTTGGCGAGCGTGTCGGCCCATCCCATGTAGCGCATGGCGTGAAACGACACAGCCTGGGTGGCCGGGCGCAGGCCAGCCTCGGTCTCGGCCAGCGCCTCGGTGAGGGAACGGCCCTCGTCCACGGCCTGCACGGCGGCGGCGGCGGACAGCAGGACAGCGGAGAGCGGCGGGGCCAGATTGCCCGCCTCGGAAGCAGAAGCCATGCGGAAT
Organism: Bordetella hinzii LMG 13501; assembly: GCF_001548475.1. GTDB lineage: Bacteria > Pseudomonadota > Gammaproteobacteria > Burkholderiales > Burkholderiaceae_B > Bordetella > Bordetella hinzii. The sequence goes on along the minus strand of NZ_LRUJ01000024.1, from coordinate 66,571 downwards.
TCCATATTCAATAGCCGCTATGGTAGCCGCTGGACGCATCGGGCCGCTCGCGGCACACTGCCAGCTCGCCGGAGCCCGTCATGAACCTGACCACGCTGACCCTGTTTGTCTTCGCCTCGGGGCTGATCATCGCCACACCCGGGCCGACCGTCCTGCTAGCCATGAGCAATGGCGCGCGACACGGCTTGCGGGCGGCCTGCTGGGGCATGGCCGGCGCGGTGCTGGCCGACATGGTGCTGGTCGCCATGGTGGCCGGCGGCCTGGGCATGCTGCTGGCCGCCTCCGAAACCGCCTTCCGGGTCCTTAAATGGGCTGGCGCGCTCTATTTGGCCTATCTGGGCTGGCGCCTGCTGCGCCAGGACGCGGCCCTGGTCCTGCCGGCCGGCCAGGACGAAGCGCGTCCTCCCATGGGGCCGGTTTTCGCGCACAGCTTTCTGGTCGCCCTCTCCAATCCCAAGGCATTGCTGTTCATGTCGGCCTTCTTGCCGCAGTTCATCGACACACAAGCACCGCTGCCGGCGCAGTACCTGGCCTTGGCGGCCACGCTGGCCGTGCTCAACCTGCTGGCCATGACGGCCTATGCCGTCCTGGGCTGGCGCATGGCGCGCGGACTGCGGGCGCGCGGGCTGCGCTGGCTCAACCGCCTGTGCGGCGCCACCCTCATCGGCCTGGCCGCCACGCTGGCGCTCTACCGGCGCGGCGGATCCTGAGGCCCCGGTTCAGGCGAAGGACTGGCCCGCCAATGACTCGCTGAGATAGTCCAGCAGGACGCGCACCCGGCTGGCGAGCAGGCGCTGATGCGTCAGCAAGGCGAATATGGGCCGCGGCGGCGATTCGCACCCGGGCAGCACGAGGCGCAAGCGGCCCCGGGCCACGTCATCGGCGATGGCCCAGGCCGGCGCGTGGACGATGCCGGCGCCTTCGACCGCCGCGGCGACCACGCCGTCCAGCACATTGGAGCGCATGCGCACCCTGGGACGCACGGCAACCGGCTGCCCGGCCTCGCGCAAGCGCCACTCCTGTTCGTTGGCGTAATGGCTGTAGACCAGGCCATCATGATGCGCCAGGTCGGCCAGGCAGGCGGGCTCGCCGCGGCTGGCGAGATAGCCGGGCGAAGCGGCCAATACCCAGCGGATGGCCCCGAGCTTGCGGGCCACCAGGCTGGAGTCGGGCTGCTGGCCGACGACCACGGCGATATCGATGCCTTCTTCGAGCAGATTGACCGGACGGTCCATCAGCGAGACATCCAGGGTCACCTGGGGATGGCGCACCAGGAAACGCGCCAGCAAGGGCAGCAGATGCACCCGGCCGAACAGGATGGGCGCGGTGAGCTGCAGGCGGCCGACCGGTTCGGTGGCCTCCACGCTCAGGCCGGCTTCCATCTCGTGGATTTCGGCCAACAGGCGCTTGGCCGCCTGGTAATAGCGCCGGCCGGCGTCGGTCACCAAGAGCTTGCGGGTGGAGCGCACCAGCAGGCGCGTGCCCAGGCGGTTTTCCAGCGCGCTCATGTGCCGGCTCACCGAAGCCAGGGACAGCCCCGTGAGCCGGGCAGCCGCCGACAGGCTGCCCTGGTCGACCGCGGCCACGAACAAGGCCATTTCGTCGGGACGATGGATCACGGCCACCTTTGCAAATTTGAATGGATACCTTGCAGATATTAGTGTTCTCTGCAAGAAGTAGCCATCCCATAATCCAGTCCCGTCCATGATGCTTCCCACTGGTACCGGCATGCGCGCCGCCCGCTCACAAGCCCCGTCCGCCCCCTCCCCCGCCGCGCTGGAAAGCGGCCTCTTGATGACGCTGGCCGCCGCCTGCGGCGTCTTCATCGCCAACATCTATTTCAATCAACCGCTGCTGGAACTGCTGCACCAGGCTTTCCCCGGCGATGCGGCCGTCGTCAACCTGATCCCCACCGCGACACAGCTGGGCTTCGCTTGCGGGCTGTTCCTGCTGGTGCCGCTGGGCGATCGCATGAACCGGCGCCATCTCATCCTGTGGCAGTCCGCCGGCCTGTGCCTGGCGCTTGTCGGCCTGGCCTTGGCGCCCAACGCCTGGGCCGCCGCGCTGGTCTCGGCCTGCGTCGGGATGACCGGCTCCGTGGCCCAGCAAATCGTTCCTTTCGCGGCCGAGCTGGCGCCGCCGCAGCGCCGCGGCCAAGTGGTCGGCACCGTGATGAGCGGCCTGCTCTGCGGCATCCTGCTGGGACGTGTGGTGGGCGGCTTTGCCGGCGAACACTGGGGCTGGCGCGCGGCGTTCGGCCTGGGCGCCATCGCCTGCGGGCTGATGTGGCTGGTCCTGCTGGCCCGGCTGCCGCATAGCCGCCCCCAGTCCGCGCATCGTTACGGCGAACTCATGCGCTCCCTGCTCGTCCTCTGGAAGGCGGAGCCGCAATTGCGCCGCGCCACCCGCGTGCAGGCGCTGCTATTCGCCGCCTTCATCGGCATGTGGACCATCCTGGCCTTGTATCTCGGTCATGGATTCGGCCTGGGCGCCGACGTCGCCGGCCTGATGGGCCTGGTGGGCGCGGCCGGCATCCTCATGGCGCCGCTGGCTGGCCGCATCGCGGACCGGCGCGGTCCCCATGCCGTGATCGCGCTGGGCGCGCTCCTCATGCTGCTGTCCTTCGTCCTCCTGGGCGCCTGGAGCAGTCTCGTCGGGCTGGTCCTGGGCATCCTGCTGATGGACATCGGCGAACAAGCCGCCATGATCGCCAACCAGCACGTGGTGTACGCCCTGCGCCCGGAGGCGCGCAGCCGCCTGAACACGCTGTACATGAGCGGCATGTTCCTGGGCGCGGCGGCCGGCTCCTGGAGCGCCGGCCTGGCCTGGCAGGCCGGCGGCTGGCCACTGGCCTGCCTGCTCTGGGGTGGGCTGTGCGCGCTGGCCTGGCTGGTCCACGCCAGAAGCCGGCCGGCCGCTACGCCGGTGGCGGCGCGCCGATAGGCGCCAGGCGCGACAGGCGCAGCAGCTCGGCCACCCAGCCCAGCACCGCGGGCTGGGATTGGTTGCGGTGCACGGCGATGGCGAAATCCAGGGTCTGCCCGGCCAGGTTGCCGGGCACCAGGGCGAGCTCGCCGGATTGCAGCTGGCGCGCCACCATGGTCTGGGGCAACAGGGCGATGCCGCCTCCGGCCGTCACGGCATCGATCAGGCCTTTGAGCTTGTTGCAGGCGCAGAGATTGCCCATATCGGCGCCGGCCGCGCGCAGCTCGTTATAGGCCGGCGCGAAAAAATCCGAAGGCTTGGACACGCACCACAGCGTCTCGCGGCGCAGGAGTTCATCCAGCGAGCGGCTGCGCCCTTGCGCCGTGAACAGCAGCGACGTCGCGCAGACCCACACCATGGGCACCTTGCCCAACGGCGTGTACGCCAGGTCAGGATGCTCATGGCTGTTGGCGATGAGGGCCACATCCAGGGTGCCCGCGGCCAGCCGCTCGCGCAGCTTCACGCCCAGGTCCAGCTCGATCTCGTAGGTGACGCGGGGCAGGGCCCGGCGCAAGGCGGGGATGAGCGCGCCCAGCCAGCTCATGGACACTTCGCCCAGGCCCAGCCGCACAGTGCCGGCGGGCTGGATCGCGGCCTCCGTATCGTTGAAGACCGCCTCGACCTGGTGCAGGAGCGGCGCGACGCGGTCGACAAAACGCCGCGCCTGCAAGGTGAGCTCCTGCCGCCGGCCACGGCGCTCGAACAAGGGATAGCCCAGGGCGGTCTCCAGCTCTTTCATGCGCGCCGAAACGGCTGGCTGCGTCGTGTGCATGCGCTCGGCCGCCGCGGCGAAGGTGCCCAGCCGGGCGATCCAGCACAGCGTCTGTGCATGCACGAGGTTGGGTCGGGTCATGCGCCGACTATACATCAATGAAATTGATGTTTTTCGATAAAGAACTTTGCTTGGATTTATGAATGACAAGTTCGCACAATGCCGGCATCGCATCCTTCGAGCCAGCAGACAGACATGAATTCCGTGCGCGAACACGTCTCCGAGGACGAATGGCAAGCCCGCGTGGCGTTGGCCGCGGCCTATCAGCTGGCCGCGCTGCATCGCATGACCGACCATATCTACACGCATATCTCGGCGCGCGTCGGCGAGGGGCAATTTCTGTTGAACGCCTATGGGTTGATGTTCGACGAAGTGACGGCCTCCAACCTGGTGAAGGTCGACCTTGCCGGCAACATCCTGCTGGACCCGACCGGCCTGGGCATCAACCAGGCGGGTTTCGTCATTCATAGCGCCATCCATGCGCGGCGCCACGATGTGCTGTGCGTCATGCACACGCATACCCAGGCAGGCGTGGCGGTCTCGGCCCAGGCCGCCGGGCTGCGCATGCTGTCGCAGCATGCCATGCGCTTCTACGGCAAGCTGGCCTATCACGACTACGAAGGCGTGGTGCTGGACCTGGACGAGCAAGCGCGCATCACACGCAACCTCGGCCCGCACAAGGCCATGATCCTGCGCAACCATGGGTTGCTGGTCTGCGGCGACACCGTCAGCGATGCCTTCGATCAGATGTATTACCTGGAGCGGGCCTGCCAGATACAGGTCGCGGCGCAGGCCGGCGGCGGGCCGCTGCTGGAGGCACCGGACGCCGTCGCGGCCCGCGTGGCCGCGCAATTCGACCGGCCCGGCCGGCCTTCGCGCGACAAGCACTGGCCGCCGCTGTTGCGCATGCTCGATCGCCTCAAGCCCGAGTACCGCCAATGACCCGCATCCTCATCATCGGCGCCGGCGCCGTGGGCGCCACCCTCGCCTGGCACCTGAGCGGCACCCGGGCGGAGGTGGCGCTGCTGGCGCGCGGCGCGCGCAGGGCGGCCCTCCAGGACAAGGGCCTGAGCCTGTGGCGCGCCGGCCGCCTGCTCGGCACCCGCGCCATCTCCCTGCCGGCGCGGGCGGAGGGCGATTGGGACGCCGTGCTGCTGTGCGTGAAGCAATACGACCTACCTGCGCTGCTGCCCACGCTGGCGCCCCTGGGCGACAGCCCGCTGGTGCCCATGGTCAACGGCGTGCCCTGGTGGCTGCTGCGCAGCCACCCCCTGCTGTGCGAACAGGAAGACTGGGGCGAGTTCTATGGCGGTTTCCCGGCGATGCCGGCCGAGCGCCTGATGGGCGCCGTGGTCTATATCCCGGCCCAGCTGCGCGATGCCTGCAATGTCGAACAAGGCGGACGCGACACCCTGGCCCTGGGCGAGATCGACGGCCAGCCCAGCGCCCGCCTGCGGAAGCTGGCCGCCGCGATCAACGCCAGCGGCCTGCAATGCCGGGCGAGCAGCCACATACAAGCCGATATCTGGAACAAGCTGCTGGGCAATGCCACCTTCAATCCGGTCAGCGCGCTGGCTCAGGCCACCATGCACCAGATGCTGGCCGGCCCCGGCCTGCGCCGGCTGTGCGCGCGCCTGATCGGCGAGCTGATGGCGGTGGGCCACGCCTTGGGCTACGAGGAGTCCCAGGGCGTGGAGGGCCGCTTGCGCCAGGCCGAGTCGGCTGGCCACGCGCGCACTTCCATGCTGCAGGACGCGCTGGCGGGCCGGCCGCTCGAGGGCGAAGCGCTGGTGGGCATCCTCACCCGCATGGCCGCTCACCTCGGCATCCCGGCCCCGACGCTGGACAGCGTATGGGCCTTGCTCGAGAGCCGCTTTCCCGCCGGCGGCGCAAGATCGCCCGGCGCTTGAACACCGCACAACAACATCCTCAGGAGGAAGACATGACGCCCAGATGGTTACGCCCGACCCTGCTCGCCGCCGCCCTGGCCCTGCCCATCGCCTGCGCCCAGGCCGCCAACTATCCCGACAAGCCCATCAACATCATCGTGCCGTTCTCGCCCGGCGGCGTCACCGACGTCATGGCGCGCCTGGTGGCCGAGAAACTGCAGGAAGATCTCAAGGTGCCGGTCGTGGTCGTCAACAAGCCCGGCGCCGGCACGACCATCGCGACCAACTATGTGGCCCGCTCGGCACCCGACGGCTACACCGTCCTCATGGCGGCCTCGACCTTCGCCGTGGCGCCGGCGCTCTACAAGGAGAAGGCCGGCTACGATCCGGAAAAGGACTTCCGGCCCGTGTCGCTGCTCGCGGCCGTGCCGCACCTGCTGGTGGTGGCCCCTGGCCTGCCGGCCGACAACGTCGCCAGCCTGGTGACGTTCCTCAAGGCCGGCGACGGCAAGCAGGGCAACTACAGCTCCTCCGGTCCGGGCACCTCCAACCATCTGGAAGGCGAGCTCTTCTCCACCAACGCCGGCGTGCGTCCCAATCACATCCCCTATCGCGGCAGCGTGCCAGCCCTGAGCGCCATTGCCGCCGGCGAGGTCAACTTCATGTTTGTGGATGTGGCGGCGGCCAAGCCCTTCCTGGAGGGCGGCAAGGTCCGCGCCCTGGCCGTCACCACGGCTAAGCGATCCGCGCTGCTGCCCGACCTGCCAACGGTAGGCGAGTCCGGCGTAGTCAATTTCAGCGCCACGCCGTGGCTGGGCTTCGTCGTACCGGCGCAGGTGCCCGACCCGGTCGTGGCCACCCTGGGCGGCTCGCTGGCCAAGATGGCCGAAGATCCCAAGCTCAAGCAACGCTTCTATGACATGGGCCTGGAGCCCAGCTTCAGCCCGCCGGCGGAATTCGGCCGCTTCATGGCGCAGGACCGCGCCAAATGGAATGCCGTCATCCAGCAGGCCGGCATCGTCACGCTGGAATGACGGCCAAGGCGCCGCCAGGCGCCTTGGGTTTCATTGTCCGCCGCGCTGCGCGGCGATGAGATGGCGCAGCAGCTGCTTTTCCGTCTCGTCGCGATCCCCGCCTTCCCATTCATAGACGCCGCTGCCGGACTTGGCGCCCAACTGCCCCGCCGCGACCTTGTCGCGGAACAACCGGGGCGCAGCCTTGGCATCCGACAGGCTGGGCGAGAGATAGTCCATGATGTTGCAGGCCAGGTCCAGCCCAATGAAATCGGCATTGCGCAGCGGGCCGACGGCGGCCCAGCGGCGGCCGAAGGTCAGCCGGGCCACCAGGTCCACGGTCTCGGCTGAGCAAATGCCCTCTTCGACCAGATAGGCGGCCTCGCGCATCAAGGCAAACTGCATGCGGTTGCCCACGAAGCCCGGCACGTCGCGGTATACGTCCACCGGCGTCTTGCCCGCCTGCCTGAGCCACTCGGAAACCCGCCCGGCGACCTCCTCGCTGGTCTTCTCGCCGCGCACCACCTCCACCACCGGGATCAGATAGGGAGGGTTCCACCAGTGCGTGCCGACGACCCGCTCGGGCCGCGCGCTGCCCTCGGCGATCTCGCTGATGCGCAGCACCGAGGTATTGGTGGCGATGATGCAATCCGGATGGATGGCGTCGATCGCCGCCAGCAGGGCGCGCTTGAGCTCCATTTTCTCGGGCACGGCCTCGACCAGCAGATCGCAGCCGGCCACGCAATCGGCCAGGGTCTCGCAGACCCGGACCCGCACCGGCACCTCCAACCCCATGAGCGCCAGGTGCTCCGCGATGCGTGTCGTGACCGAGGCGCGCGCCGATTCGAGCGGATCCCAGATGGAGACGGCAAAGCCCGCGACCATGAAGGCCTGGGCAATGCCGTGCCCCATGAGGCCGGCGCCGACCACGGCGACGCGGGCGCTCATGCGGCCTCCGCCAGGCGGCTGATCCGATAACCCTGGGGCGAGAAACGGCCGTTCTCCTTGCGGAACTGGGTCATGAAGTCCGGCCACAGCGCGGTGAGCTTGCCGCTTTCCGGGTGCAGATACCAGCTGCTGCAGCCGCCCTCCACCCACACTGTGCCGGCGCTGCGCTGGTAGATGCTCTCGACATAGGCCTGCTGCGCGGCCGCATCGGGATTGACCACGGCCTGGCGTTCGAAGATGAAGTCCACCGCGCCCCCGATGTAGTTGATCTGGGTCTCGATCATGAAGATCATGGATCCGGCGCCCAGGCCGGTGTTGGGGCCCAGCATCATGAAAAGGTTGGGAAAGCCGGCCACCGCGGTGCAGGCGAAAGCCTGGCCGCCGCCGCGCCATTGGTCGGCCAGGCAGACGCCGTCTTCGCCATGGATGCGCTGGGCGATGGGCAGCTCGGTGGCCTCGAAACCCGTCGCCACCACCAGCAGATCGAGGTCCACGCGCTCGTCGTTCTTCAGGATGACGCCCTCGGCATCGATACGCGCGATGCCAGCCGTCTCCAGCGCGACATTGGGCTGCTGCAGCGCCGGATAGTAGTCGTTGGAGATCAGCACGCGCTTGCAGCCAATGGCGTAATGCGGCGTGAGCTTCTGGCGCAAGCCCTCGTCGGGCACCTGCTGGCGCAGATGGTTCAGCGCCGTGGCCGTGATCTGCTCGATGAAGGCCGGCACCTGGCGGCGCTGCGGAAAGCGGCTCTCATTGCCCCAGAAAAGTTCGTCGCGCAACTCCTGGGCGGCCTGCGGGAAGCGCTCGAACAGGCCTTTTTCGGCTTCGCTGTAGACATGGTCGCGGCGCGGGATGATGTAGGGCGCGGAACGCTGGAAGACCGTCAGGCGCCCGGCCGAGCGCGCCAGCTCGGGCACGATCTGGATGGCCGAGGCGCCGGTGCCGATGACGCCGATGCGCTTGCCGGCCACGTCATAGCCGGCGTCCCATTTGGCCGAGTGGAAGACGCGCCCCTTGAAGGAGGCCAGGCCTTCGATATCGGGATACGAGGGGTCGGAGAGATGGCCCGCCGCCGAGATCAGCACGCGGGCCTTGAAGCCGCCCGCGGTGGTGTCGACCAGCCAGGCCGCCGATCCGGCGTCCCATCGGGCCCGGGTGACGTCGGCGCCGAAACGCACATGTTCGAGAATGCCCTCGTCGCGGGCGGTGTCGCGCAGGTATTGGTGGATCTCGGGCTGGGGCGCATAGACGCGGCTCCAGCGCGGATTGGGCCGGAAAGAATAGGAATAGAGGTGGGACTGGATATCGCAGGCCGCGCCCGGATAGGCGTTGTCGCGCCAGGTGCCGCCGACGTCTGCGGCGCGTTCGAGCACCAGGAAATCCCGTTGGCCCTGGCGCTTGAGCGCCACGGCCATGCCCAGGCCGGAGAATCCCGTGCCGATGATGAGCACTTCGGTTTCGGTGCGCGGCGCGGCGTGGTTGGCATTCATGTCTGTCTCCTGCGTCAGGCGTGGCTGTTCTGGACGACGTGCCCGGCGGGCCAGCCGTCGGGCTGCCGCACAAAGCTGTCTATCATGATGAAGAGTTCGGAGGGGCGCTCGTGGACCACCCCGTGGCCGGAATGGATCTCGGCATAGCGGCAGTTCTTGATGCTACCGAACAACAGGCGGGAGTGGCGCAAGGGCGCCATCTGGTCCTGCGTGCAGGCGATGACCAGGCTGGGCACGGCGATGGCCGCCACCTCGGCGCCGATATCGACATCGCGGTTGAAGGCCATCTTGCGCGAGCGGTCCGGCCCCTTGCGCACGCCCTGGATCAGGGCTTCGAGCTCGGCGTCGTTCTTGGCATTGAGAAAAGCCTGGCTGAAATTGGTGAACACGGAGAAAGGCGCAAGGGCCTCGTGGCCGCTGTCGTAGAGGCTGCGCCAGATGTTGTTGCGCAGCCGCTGCTGGGTGTCCGTCTTGAGCCAGCCCGCCACCAGCGTGAGCGAGGCGAGCTGCCGGCCATGACGCGCGGCGTATAGCGCGCCGATCACCGCGCCGAAGGAGTAGCCGACCAGGTGGACGGGTCCGCCCACCGCCTGCACCACGGCCTGTACCTGGTCCAGGTAGGCCTGCGCGCCGGGCGTCTCGGGGTCGACGAAATCCAGCGCCACCACGCGATGACGCATGGCCAGCATGGGAAACAGCGCCCAGAAGTTGTTCTCCGCCGAGCCGCCGGTGCCATGCAGCAGCACGATGGTCTGGGCATCGGCCGCGCCGGGCGCGGAATCGTAATACGTGACCGGGACATCGCCAGCCGACACGCTGCCCGTGTATACGTCTTTCATCAAAGTCATGAGCAAGCATCCATCAGTTTTCGAAAGTGACAACCTGGGTGACAGCCTGGATATTCTTCTCTTCGGCCAGGATCTGGCGCGCCAGGTCCTGGGGCGGGCCGCCCAGCGGCTGGGCGCCCAGCGAAGCGATGCGCTCTCTGACCGCAGGATCGGCCAGCACCTTGTTCAAGGCGCCGTTCAAGATGTCTATCCTGTCCTGGGGCGTGCCGGCCGGCGCCGCCACGCAGAACCACACCGACACTTCGTAGTCCGGAAAGCCCGCCTCGCGCAAGGTGGGCACATCCGGCAGCTGCGCCGAACGGGTGCGCGACGTGACGGCCAGTGCCCGCAGCTTGCCCGATTGCACAAAGCCCAGCGCCGAAGAAATCTGGTCGATGGTGAAATCGGTATTGCCGCTCATCAGATCGACCAGCATGGGCGAACTGCCCTTGTAGGGCACGTGAACGGCGCTGATATGCGCCTGCAGCTTGAACAGTTCCGTCGAGACATGGCCGCTGGATCCCACGCTGGGGCTGCCGAACGTCAGGCCGTCCTTTTTCTTCTGCGCCAGGCCGATGAGCTCGGCCACGCTGTTGACGCCCAGCTTGGGGCTGACCATCAGGGCATTCGGCAGTTCGGCTACCAGCGCCACCGGCGCGAAAGCCGTTTTCGGGTCGAAGGCGAGGTTTTTATAGACGTATTTGTTGACGATCATGGGGCCCGGCGTGCCCAACATGATGGTGTTGCCGTCGGCCTTGGAGCGCAGGACCGATTGAGCGCCAAGATTGCCGTTGGCGCCGGCGATGTTCTCGGCGATGACGGTCACGCCCAGCTCCTTGCCCAGGCCTTCGGCCATCATGCGGCCCAGAATGTCGGTGGTGCCGCCGGGGGCGAAGGGAATGACCAGCCGTATCGGCTGCGAGGGCCAGGACGCGGCGCTGGCGGCCTGTCCCAGCAACAGGGCCAGGGCGCCCAGGAACAATCCCATGGGTTTGATCATGATGTCTCCATTTATCTTGATTGAAGGAAAACCGCGGACGGCTAGCCGTAGCGCCCGCCGCTGATATGCAGGACTTCGCCCGTGATGAAGCCGGCTCTTGCCGAGGCCAGGAAGGCGACCGCGTCGGCGACTTCTTGCGGCTGGCCGATGCGCTTGATGGGCATGCCGGCCAATGAACGGGCCTCGATGCCCGCGAATTGGGGCAGGTTCCGCAGCCGCTCTGTCTCGATGATGCCGGGCGCCACGGCATTGACCGTCACGCCGCGGGGTCCCAGCTCAATGGCCAGGGCGCGCGTCATGCCGATGAGGCCGGCCTTGGAGGCGGAATAGTTGGCCTTGTTGACGTCGCCGAAATGCGCGCGCGACGCCATGTTGACGATGCGGCCATAGGCGCGCTCGGCCATGAGGGGGGCGATCTCGCGGATGCAATGGAAGGCGCCGCTGAGATTGACGGAGAGCACGTCGGCCCATTGCGCATCGCTCATCTGCCCAATGGCGCTGTCACGCGAAAACCCCGCGTTGTTGACCAGGATGGAGATCCCGTCCCATTGCGCCAGCACATCAGCCACCGCCTGCTTGACCGATTCCGGCCGGCTGACGTCCAGCGCGCGGGCCAGCGCCGTGCCGCCCGCCTGGGCGATGCCCCTCGCCGCCTGTTCGGCCGCCGCCCCGTCGATGTCCGCCACCACCACCCGGCAGCCTTCGCGCGCCAGGGCCTGCGCGCAGGCCAGGCCGATGCCCTTGCCCGCCCCGGTGACAAACGCCACCTGATTCTCGATACCCAGTTCCATACCACCCTCGCAAGACCGGCGTGTCATCCGCCGTGATGCGAGCAGTTTGCAGGGGGTGGGCAGGCGACTGTTAGCGCGATATGGCGCTTTAATCACAATATGAACAAAGTGCTCACAGCGTGGCCCGGCCCGCGCCCCGGCGGGTTCAGCCGGCGCGCGAGAACGAGGGGATGAAGCCTCCCAGCTGCAATTCTTCGGCGATCAATTGCGCGATCCAGGCTTTGCGCTCGGCCGTCATGCGGCTGCGGATGGCCGCGACGCTGAGCGCGGCCTGGCTGCCGCTGGCAAACTCGAAGCGCATGCCCACGCCGCTGACCCCATCGGCCACCAGATCGGCGGTATCGGCATAGCCGCGGCGGCGGGTCTGCTGCACCAGCTTGCGCAGGTCGCCCAGGCTCAGGCCGCGCGGATCGAATTCGTCCTGGTGGCGGTGATACAGGGCGGCGATCTCGTCATCCGGCAGCGTGGACAACAGCGTGCTGCCGGCCGACCCTATGCCCAGCACGCGCATGCCGCCGACCTGCAAGACCAGCGCCTTGACGGGATAGCCGCCCTCTTCGCTATGCAGGCAATGACCGTAATCGCCGTTGCGCACGACCAGGAACACCGTGTCCTCGGTGCGCCGCGCCAGCCGGCGCATGATGGGCCGCAGACGCTCGACCACGGGCGCCGAGCGCATGGCGGCCAGGCCCAGCTGCATGGCCTCCACGCCCAGGCGGTAGTGGCGCGTCGCATCGCGTTCGGCCAGGCCGAACTCCACCAGGCTGGAGGCCAGCCGATAGGCCGTGGAGCGGTCCAGCCCGGCCTGGGCGGCCAGTTCGGCGATCCCTATGCCCTGCGGGTGGGCATGCGAGATATGGCGCAGCAGGCTGAGCGCGCGAAAGACCGCCTGGGCGCCCTTGGTCGAAGCCGTCATGGGCGGAGGGTGTCGTGGGGACGGTCATAGGCGGCCGCGCACAGGGCCGGCCAGGCCGGCGCGCCGCCTTCGGCCGCCTCGGCCAGCGCCGCAAAACGCGCCGGCCCGCCGGGCCATTCGCGCGCCACGCCTTGGCACAGGGCCCGCGTCTGACGGGCGTCCAGCACGAAGCCGCCGTCGCATCCGCCGGCACGGACCGTGCCGTCGGCCAGGGTCAGCGACAGGCGGCAGGCCCAGCGGGCCACCGAGGCGCAGGCGCGCACCCGCACCGAGGCCGCGCGCGCATGCAAGGGGCCGGGGCCGAACTGCGTGGAGAAATGCGCCATGCCCGGCTGGCCGTCGCGCAGCGTGGCCGCCAGCATGAACGGCGCGCTCATGATGGCTCCCGATGGCGTGGCAAACGGGCCGTGCGCGTCGATGCCCGGATAAGCAGCATCCAGCGGATGCATGGCGACGTCCACCGCGACCACCTGGCCGGCGTCCACCGTCTCCAGCAAGGCCCGCAGCGCATGCACCGCCGACTGGTTGAAGGCGCAGCCCGGATAAGGCTTGAACGCCATGCGGGGCAGATGCCAGCCCGAGAACACCGCCGTGTCAGGCGCCGGCGGCGTGCCGGCATAGGCCTGGGCAAAGCCGCTGCCGCCCTCCAGGCAGCGCGGCGCGCCTTGCATGCCGGCGCGCGCCAGCAGGGCCGAGTCGACCGCGTCGCGGCTGGCCTTGGCGACCTGCAGGCGCCACTCCTGCGAGCCGTCCACCCAGGGCTGCAATGTGCCCGAGGCATGTTGCGTGGCGATGGCCAGCGCCGACACCGCCTGCTCCGCCGGCAGGCGCAAGACGCGGGCACAGGCCACGGCCGCGCCCAATACCCCGTACAGCGGCGTGGCCCGGAACCCACGGCGGCTGGTCTCGCCCGCCAGACCCCGGGCCAGGCGGGGGATCAGCTCATAGCCCAGCAACAAGGCGTCCCAGATATCTTCCGGCGCGGCCTCGTCGGCCAAGGCCAGCACCGCCGGAATGACGATGCAGCCGATGTGCGTGACGGCCTCGGGATGGGTGTCATTCTGGCCGCGCGCGGTGATGAGCCCGGCGTTGACGAAAGCCGCGTCGCGGGCGCTGCGGCTGCCGCGCCCGCCCAGCAGCCGGCTCGTGCCGGCCTGCCCGGCCACCACCGCCAGGCTGTCGCCCAGGGGATCATCCGCGGGGTCCACGGCCAAGCCCATGGTCAGGTTGTACAGAAGGCAGTTGCGCAGCGCCTGGCGCACCGCTTCGGGCGCTTCCTCATGGCGCAAGGCATACGCCCAATCAACGAACTGGCGGGCAAGCGGAAGGTCCTGGACAGCGGTCATCGTGGCAGGGGGGCTGATGCCTCGCACAGCGCGCGGCGGAGGATGCCAACAATGGTGCCGGCCCCCCCCGGGGTCAATCCCGGCGCTGCCGATTGTTCACAATATGAACAAAACGTGCTGGGGACGAATACGGAAACCCCAATGACGTGCCTCTTTCTTCCAGAAGACCGACCGTGGCGGCCAGGGCGGCCCCCGCCTCCCACGACGAAGCCAGGGGCCCCCGCAGAGGCCAGGGCGCGGGCCGGCCCCTACGGCATTGCCGTATAATTCCGCATCCTTGGCTCTCGCCCCTGGCGCGGCGGCCCAGGCCACGGGGGCATGCCCCCCTGCCCGTGAACAGATCAAGCCATGAAAAAAGCAGCCCCGCCGCAGCGTCCCGCGCGGTGGCCGGCGTCGCGCATCAGTGAAGCCCGCAGCCGCGTCGGCCTGCCCCAGGCAGACTTCGCCGAATTGCTGGGCGTCAGTGTGCGCACTCTGCAGGATTGGGAACAAGGCCGACGCAACCCTTCGGGCGCGGCCCAGACCCTGCTGCGGGTGGCGATACGCCATCCGGAGACCTTGCGCGACCTGCCACCCATGGACGAACCGGCCTGAAAAACTCCCGCGACGCGGCCGCCCGCCGCGCGCGAACCTACGGTGAACAAGATTGGAAATCCTGGAAACATCCCGGGCCGGCAAGGGCCCCAGCATCACCGCGGGCCATCGCCCTGACAAGGACGCAGGCCATGGCGGCGGCGCCGGCAAGCCCGGCAAGGGCGGCGGCGACCGCTCTCCGCGCGTGGGCTTTGTCAGCCTCGGCTGCCCCAAGGCGCTCGTGGACTCGGAGCGCATCCTCACGCAGCTGCGCACCGAGGGCTATGAGGTCACGCCCGAATACAGCGACGCCGACGTGGTGGTGGTCAATACCTGTGGCTTCATCGACAGCGCCAAGGCCGAGTCGCTGGAGGCCATTGGCGAGGCCCTGGCCGAAAACGGCAAGGTCATCGTGACCGGCTGCATGGGCGTGGAAGAATCCGCCATCCGCCAAGTGCATCCCAGCGTGCTGGCCGTCACCGGCCCGCAGCAGTACGAGCAGGTCGTGCGCGCCGTGCACACGGCCGCGCCGCCGCGCCAGGATCACAACCCCTATGTCGACCTGGTGCCGCCGCAAGGCATCAAGCTCACGCCGCGCCACTACGCCTACCTGAAGATTTCCGAGGGCTGTAATCACCGCTGCAGCTTCTGCATCATCCCCTCCATGCGCGGCAATCTGGTGAGCCGGCCGGTGGGCGATGTGCTGAACGAGGCCGAGCGCCTGGTCAAGGCCGGCGTGAAGGAACTGCTGGTGATCTCGCAGGACACCAGCGCCTACGGCGTGGACCTGAAGTACCGCAGCGGCTTCTGGAACGGCCGTCCGGTCAAGACGCGCATGACGGAGATGTGCGATGCGCTCTCGGAACTGGGCGTCTGGACGCGGCTGCATTACGTCTATCCCTATCCGCACGTCGACGACATCATTCCGCTGATGGCCGATGGCCGCGTGCTGCCCTACCTGGACATCCCTTTCCAGCACGCCAGCCCGCGCATCCTCAAGGCCATGAAGCGTCCAGCCTTCGAGGACAAGACGCTGGCGCGCATCCAGCAATGGCGCGCCGCCTGTCCGGACCTGACCATACGCTCGACCTTCATCGTGGGCTTTCCGGGCGAGACCGAAGCGGATTTCCAGTATTTGCTGGACTGGATGAGCGAAGCGCAGCTGGACCGCGTGGGCTGCTTCCAATATTCGCCGGTCGAGGGCGCGCCGGCCAACGCCCTGGCCGATCCGGTGCCCGATGCCGTCAAGCAGGAGCGCTGGGAGCGCTTCATGGAACACCAGCAGGCAATCTCGGCGGCTCGCCTGCAGGCCCGCATCGGCCGCGAGATCGATGTGCTGATCGACGAGGTCGACGAGGACGGCGCCGTGGGCCGCTCCAGCGCCGATGCGCCGGAGATCGACGGCTGTGTGTATGTGTCCAGCGAGACCCCGGTCAAGCCCGGCGACATGGTCCGCGTGCGCGTCACCGACGCCGACGAATACGACCTCTGGGCCGACCGCATCTGATTGCCGGCGCCATCGCGGCCGGCGATGGCGCCGGCCGCGCTTCAGGGCTGGGGCCGGCTCAGGTGATCGACAAACAGCTTGGCCGCCGTGGGCAGGGCGTCGAAGGCGCGCACGCAGATCTGGATCTGGCGGCGCGCCCAGGGTTCGGTCAGCGGGATGATGCGGATGTTGAACATCACCGAGTAGCGCTGCGCCAGGTCCAGCGGCAGCACACCCACGCCCAAGCCTGAGTCCACCATGAAGCACAGCGCGTCAAAGCCGGTGACCTGCACCTTGAGCTTGACGTTGCGCTTGGCGCCGCTGGCCGCATGCGACAAGATGCGGTTGATGGCGCTGCCGCGATGCAGGCCGATGAAGTCATATTCGAGCGCATCGACGAAGCGAAACCCGGGCTTGGCCTGCAAGGGGTGGTCGGCCGGCACCACCAGCGCCAGCATGTCCTCCCGATACGGCAGGATCTCGACGTCGTGATCGGGCACCGTGCCCGAGAAAATTCCCACATCGGCGGCGTTTTCCGCCACGGCCTTGATGATGGCCGGGGTGATTTTCTCTTCGAGGTCGACTTGAACATTGGGATATTCGCCCAGGAAGTCCTTGATGTCCTTGGGCAGGAACTGCGTGATGGCCGAGATGTTCGCAAATACGCGGACAAAGCCGCGCAGGCCGCTGGCATATTCGCGCATGCGCACCGCCACCTCGTCCAGCTCATGCAGCGCGCGCCGCGCCATGGTCGACAGCGCGAAGCCGGCCGGCGTGGGCTGGATGCCCTTGTTGGTGCGGGTCAGCAGGCGTATGCCCAGGTTTTCTTCCAGTTCGCTCACGCGCTTGCTGACCGCCGCCGCGGCGATGTGCTCCTGCTCGGCGGCCGCGGCGATGGTGCCCAGCTCGACCACGCTGATGAAGAGCTTCAGGGAGGTGGGATCGAGACGCATGAAACGGCCAGCCCAGGAAAACAGTCAGGGCGCCCATTTTAGCCGCGCCGGCGCCCGTCATCGCGTTTGGCGATGGCGGCATCGCTAATGACTGCTTTAGCCGCCCGGCCCGCCATTGTTAGACTCGCCGCAAAATGGCCTTGATGTCACCGGCATCGGGCGATAAGTTCGATGTGGAAGACGAGACAGGCATGAAATTGCAGAATGCCCAGCTGCTGCGGCAGCAGGCCTATATCGGCGGGCGCTGGTGCGACGCCGACAGCAAGGCCACCATCACGGTGCGCAATCCCCACGACGGCAACATCCTCGGCACAGTACCCAATCTGGGCGCGGCCGAGACCGCCCGCGCCATCGAGGCCGCCGACGGCGCGCTGCCGGCCTGGCGCGCCAAGACCGGCAAGGAACGCGGCGCCATCCTGCGCAAATGGCAGCAGCTGATCGAGGCGCATGCCGACGATCTGGCGCTGCTGCTCACGCTGGAGCAGGGCAAGCCCTTGGCCGAGGCGCGCGGCGAGCTCAACTACGCGCTCTCCTTTGTCGAGTGGTTCGCCGAGGAAGCCAAGCGGGTCTACGGCGATGTGCTGCCCTCCCCGCGCGGCGACCAGCGCATGATGGCCATCCGCCAGCCGGTGGGCGTGGTCGCGGCCATCATTGCCTGGAACTTCCCTTCGGCCCTGGTCACGCGCAAGGTCAGCCCCGCGCTGGCCGCCGGCTGCACCGTGGTGCTCAAGCCATCCGAGCTCACGCCCTTCACCGCCCTGGCGCTGGCCTGGCTGGGCGAGCAGGCGGGGATTCCGCCGGGCGTGCTCAATGTGGTGATCGGCGATCCGGCGCCCATCGGCGCCGAGCTCTCGGGCAACACCACCGTGCGCAAGCTGACGTTCACCGGCTCCACCCAGACGGGGCGCCTGCTGATGCAGCAAAGCGCCGCCAACATCAAGAAACTCTCGCTCGAACTCGGCGGCAATGCGCCCTTCATCGTGTTCGAGGATGCCGACCTGGACGAAGCGGTGCAGGGGCTGATGGCCTCCAAGTTCCGCAATGCCGGCCAGACCTGCGTCTGCGCCAACCGGGTCTATGTGCACGGCTCCGTGGCCCAGGCGTTCACGGACAAGCTGCGGGCCGAGATCGGCAAACTCAAGCTGGGCGGCGGACTGGAGCCCGGCGTCACGCTGGGTCCGCTGATCGACCAGCGCGCCGTGGACAAGGTGTCCAGCCTGGTCGAAGACGCGCGCGCCAAGGGCGCCGCGGTGCTGGCCGGCGGCAAGCTCCAGGCGGCCGGCACGCTGCTGTACGAGCCCACGCTGCTGACCGGCGTGACCGACGCCATGGAGATTGCCCACCAGGAGATCTTCGGTCCGGTGGTCGGCATCAGCACCTTCGAGGACGAGGCCGCCGTGCTGGCCCGCGCCAACGACAGCGAGTCCGGGCTGGCCGCCTATTTCTACACCGCCGACCTGGAGCGCGTCTGGCGCGTCATGGAAGGGCTGGAGTACGGCATCGTGGGCGTGAACACCGGCGCGGTCTCCAATGAAGTCGGCCCCTTCGGCGGCGTCAAGGAGTCGGGCATCGGCCGCGAAGGCTCCAAGTACGGCATCGAAGAATTCCTGGAAATCAAATACGTCTGCCTGGCCGGCAAGACGTTCAACACCGCGCGCTAGAGCCGCCATGAACCAAGCACAGCAAGCGTCCCTGCGGGATGCGGACCGTTACGACTATGTGATCGTGGGCGCGGGCGCCGCCGGCGCCATCCTGGCCAACCGCCTGAGCGCCCAGGGCGCCACGGTGTGCGTGCTGGAAGCCGGCCCGCCCGACCACAGCCCCTGGCTGCACATCCCGGCCGGCTTCATCAAGGCCGTCTTCAACAAGAAATACGCCTGGCAGTTCTCCAGCGAGCCCACCGACCTCACCAATGGCCGCCGCGTGCCCATTCCGCAAGGCCGCACGCTGGGCGGCTCGACTTCGATCAACGGCCTGGTCTACAACCGCGGCCAGGCCGCCGACTACGACCATTGGGCCAGCCTGGGCAATCCCGGCTGGTCCTATGAAGAGGTGCTGCCCTACTTCAAGTCCATGGAGCGGCGCGCCGGCGGCGATGACCGCTACCGCGGCCGCAAGGGCGAGCTGCCGGTCACCGACATCGACTGGATCCATCCGCTGTGCGAGGCCTTCATCGCCGGCGCCGTGGAGCAGGGCCTGCCGCGCAATCCCGATTACAACGGCGCCAGCCAGGCCGGCGTCGGCTATTTCCAGCGCACCATAAGCCGGGGCTGGCGCATGAGCACGGCGCGCTGCTTCCTGCGTCCGGCCATGTCGCGCAAGAACCTGACGGTGCGCACCCATGCGCAGGCCACGCAAGTGCTGTTCGAGGGCAATCGGGCCGTCGGCGTGGCCTATTGCGATCCGCGCCAGCCTTCGGCCGCGCGCAGCGTGCGCGCCAACCGTGAAGTCATCGTCGCCAGCGGCGCCATCAACACGCCCAAGCTGCTGCAGCTCTCTGGCCTGGGCCCGGGCGATTTCCTGCGCGAGCTGGGTATCCCGGTGGTGCGGGACCTGCCTGGCGTGGGCGAGAACCTGAGCGACCACTATTCGGTGCGCGTCGTGGCGCGCGTCAAGCAAAGCCAGACCATGAACGAGCTGGTCAAGGGCCTGAACCTGGTCGGCCAGGTCAGCCGCTGGTTGCTCAAACGTCCCAGCATCATGGCCCTGAGCCCTTCGCTGCTGCACTACTTCTGGAAGTCGCTGCCCGAGCTGGATGCGCCCGACCTGCAAGGCGTCTTCACGCCGGCCAGCTACAAGGAAGGCTATGTGGGCGTGCTGGACGACTTCCCCGGCATGACGGCGGGTGTGTGGCAGCACCGTCCGCAAAGCCGCGGCCAGGTCCGCCTGCGCTCCGGCGATCCCATGCAGGATCCGCTCATCCACGCCAACTACCTGAGCCATCCCGACGACCAGATCACCCTGGTGCGCGGCATACGCCTGGCGCGGCGCCTGCTGCAATCGCAGGCGCTCGCGCCCTATTTCGATGGCGAAGCGCTGCCCGGCCCCATGTGCCAGTCGGATACCGAATTGCTGGATTTCGCCCGCCGCTATGGCGTGTCCTCGTATCACGTCAACGGCACGGCCCGCATGGGCCCGGCCGGCGACCGCCTCGCGGTGGTCGATCCCCAGCTCCGTGTCCACGGCGTGCAGAACCTGCGCGTCGTCGACTCTTCCGTCATGCCCTCGATGCCTTCGGCCAATATCTGCGCGGCCACCATGATGATAGGCAACAAGGCGGCGGACCTGATCAAGCAGTCCTGATCCACCAGCAGTTCTGATCGTTAAGGCGCCCCTGACAGGGGCAGCCCAGGAGACAACGCAGTGAAACACCACAACCCGCTCAAGGCCCTCGTCCTGACCGCCGCCCTGCTGGCCAGCGCCAGCGCCCTGGCCGACGACATCAAGATCGGCTTCAACAGCGATATGTCGGCCACCGGTTCGGCCGACTTCGGCATTTCGGCGCTGGCCGGCGCCCGCCAGGCCGCCGACGAACTCAATGCCGCCGGCGGCGTGCTGGGCAAGAAGGTCGTCATCGTCAGCCGCGATGACGTGGGCGCGCCGCCCAAGGCCATCCAGAACGCCAATGAACTGGTGAACAACGAAAACGTCGCCGCCATGCTGGGCGGGGTCAATTCCGGCAATATGCTGGCCTGGCTGCACATCGTGCAGCAACGGAAAATCCCGACGATCTCGCCGGTGGCGACCGCCACCGACATCACCGGCCGCTACGCCAAGTCGCCGCCGAACTATGTCTTCCGCGTCTCCATGCGCGACCGCGACCAGATCGCGCTGCTGGCCGCCTACGCGGCGCGCGCCAGCAAGACGGGCAAGATCGCCATCATCGCCGACACCACGGGCTATGGCCAGCAGGGCGCCAAGGACGCGCTGGAGATCCTGGCGCTGCACAACATCAAGCCGGTGGCCAACGAGAAGTTCGGGCCGAAAGACACCGACATGAGCTCGCAGCTCAACAAGATCAAGAGCGCCGGCGCCGATACCCTGATCGTCTACGCGCTGGCGGATTCCAATGCGCATGTCATGCGCAGCCTGGAGAAGATCGGCTACTTCCCGGTCACGCTGGCCTCCTGGGCCAACCTGAGCTCGCCCTTCTTGCGCATCGCCGGCCCCGACCTGGCCAAGAAGATGATCTTCACCGCCTCGATCACGGAGGATTCCTCGGCTGGGTCCAAGGCGCTGTACGACACGCTCATGAAGCGCGATGGCCGCCTGCCGACCTATGTAATGGCCGCCCAGGCCTACGACTCGGTCAAGCTGATCGCCGCCGCCATGGAGCAGGCCAAGTCCACCGAGGGCGAAAAGGTCCAGGCCGCCCTGGAGAACCTGCAGGAAGCCAAGGGCGTGATCAAGACCTATAACAAGCCCTTCACGGTGGAAAACCACGAGGCCCTGTCGGTCAAGGATTTCCGCCTGGTGCGCTGGGTCGACGGCAAGGTGGTCTCGGTCGATGACGAGATCGTCAAGGCCATCACGCCGGCAGACCTCAAGCTCTGATCGACGCAAGGCGCGCCCCTGTCGCGGCAGGGGCGCGCCGGCAAGGACTCCAGCATGCAATTACTACAAGCCATACTCAGTGGATTGGCCATGGGCAGCGTCTACGCCCTGGTCGCGTTCGGTTTCAGCATCACCTACACCACCACCAAGACATTCAACTTCGGCCAGGGGGCTTTCCTGGCGCTGGCCGGGCTGATCGGCATCAGCGCCATCGTGCTGCTCACGCAGGGCAAGCTGATCGGTTTCCCGGCGCCCGAGGACGTCACCTGGGGCAGTTTTCTGTTCGCGCTGGCCGCGGCCATGCTGGTGCTGGCCCTGCTGGGCTATGTGCTCTACATCACCGCCATCAAGCACTTCGTGGGCGAGGCGGGCCTGTCCTGGGTCATGAGCACCATCGGCTTTGGCATCATCATCCAGAACCTGGCCCTGCTCATCTGGGGTCCGGCGCCCATCGCCGTGGCGTCCCCGCTGGGCGAGGGCGTGGTCAACGTGCTGGGCGCTGGCGTGCGGCCGCAGGAAATCCTCGTCTTTGGCACCACCCTGGTCCTGATGATCGTGCTGGACTGGGCGCTGCACCGCACCAAGATGGGCAAGGCCGTGCGCGCGGTGGCCTTCAGCAAGTCGGCCGCCAGCCTGATGGGCATCAACGCCAACGCGGTCGCCGTCGGCGTATTCGCCATCAGCTCGGCCCTGGCCGCGGTGGCCGGCGTCATGGTCGCCCCCATCGCCACGGCCTCGGTCTTCGTGGGTGCGCTGCTCTCGCTCAAGGCCTTCTCGGCCGCCATCCTGGGTGGCCTGGAGAATCCGCGCGGCTGCATCTTCGGCGGCTTTCTGATCGGCCTGCTGGAGTCGCTCATCGGCCTCTGGTACTCCAATCTGCGCGAGATCGCCGTCTTTGCCCTGATCATCGTCGTGCTCTATTTCCGGCCTGCCGGCATCCTGGGCCGCGTCCACGCGGAGAAAGTATGAACCTGCGCCATCTGCTCGTGCCGCTCGGCGTGGCCGCCCTGGCCGTGGCCGCCGCCTATTCGGGCCTGAACGATTTCTACCTGCTCATTCTCTTTAACATCGGCATCTATTTCATTGCCGCCACGGGCTTCAACATCCTGGTTGGCCAGACCGGCCAGAAGTCGCTCGGCCACGCCGGCCTGTTCGGCGTGGGCGCCTACACCGTGGCGCTGCTGACCGTGAACTACCAGGTCAACCCCTGGCTGGCGCTGGCCGCCGCGGCCGGGGTCTCGGGCCTGTTCGGCGTGGCCATCGCGCTGCCCGCGCTCAAGGTCAAGGGCCCCAGCCTGGCCATGGTCACCATCGCCTTCGGCCTGCTGATCGAGAAAATCGTCTCCGAGTGGACCGATGTCTTCAAGGGCCAGGAAGGGTTCTACGGCATCGGCGGGCTGACCTGGGACGGCGCGCCGCTAGACGGGCGCCAGTGGGTGGTCGTGGTGGTCGCCATCGGCCTGGCCCTGCATGCGGCCACCTCGCTCTTGCTCAACGGCCGTTTCGGCCGGGGCTTTGCCGCCGTGCGCACCTCGGAGATCGCCGCCGGCAGCGTGGGCATCAGCGTCTACCGCTTCAAGATCCTTGCCTTTGTCATCAGCGCCATCACCTGCGGCATCGCCGGCGGCCTGGTGGCCCAGCAGAACCAGTACATCAACTCCGACTTCGTCAACTTCAACCTCTCGGTCTTCTTCCTGGTGCTGGTGCTTTTCGGCGGACGCACCCCGACCGGCTCCTTCCTGGGCGCGGTGGTGCTCACCGTGCTCGACGCCATGCTGGCGCGCTGGCCCGAGGTGCAGCACTTCGCCTATGGCCTGATCCTGCTGTTCGCCCTGTACGCCATGCCCGAGGGGCTGGCCGGCCTGCTGGCCCGGGTGCTGCCGCGCCGCAGCCTGCTCAGCCAGGATGAGCGCCGGGCCATCGAGCCCTGGTCGCCGCCGCAGGCCCGCTCCCGCGGCCAGGCCGACTTCCTCGTGGTCAAGGACCTGTACAAGGCCTTCGGCGGCGTGGTGCCCACCAACAAAGTGTCCTTCTCCCTCAAGGAGGGCAGCATCGTCTCGCTCATCGGCCCCAACGGCGCGGGCAAGACCACGACGCTGAATCTGCTGTCCGGACTGGTGACGCCCGATGCCGGGAGCATCCGCTTCAAGGGCCGCGACATCGTGGGCTTGCCCGCCGACCAGATCGCCGCGCTGGGCATCGGCCGCACCTTCCAGAACCTCAAGCTCTTCGAGGGCCTGTCCACGCTGGAGAATGTGATGGTGGGCCTGTACCGCGTGCAGCGCTCGGGCTTCTGGGCCAATCTGCTGGGCCTGCCCGCCAGCCTGGCCGAGGAGCGGCGCATGCGCCGCCAGGCCTATGCCCTCCTGAAGTTCTTCGAGCTCGAAGGCTACGCCGACGAGGCCGCCAACAGCCTGCCCTACGGTCTGCAGCGCCGCCTGGAGATCGCCCGCGCGGTGGCCGCCATGCCCGAGCTGCTGCTGCTCGATGAGCCGGCCGCGGGCCTGAACCCGGCCGAGACCGAGGCGCTGACCGGGCTGATCGCCAAGCTGCGCGACAAAGGCCTGACGGTGCTGCTGATCGAACACCACATGGACCTGGTCATGGCCATCTCGGACCAGATCGTCGTGCTGGACTATGGCGTGAAGATCGCCAGCGGCCTGCCGGCCCAGATCCAGGAGAACCCCAAAGTCATCGAAGCCTACCTGGGCGCCCCCGCGTAGGAACCAGCCATGAGCAGATTGCTAGACATCCAGAACCTGTCGGTCAACTACGGCGCGGTCAACGCGCTCAAGGAAGTGTCGCTGCACGTCGATCGCCACGAGATCGTGACCATCATCGGCGGCAACGGCGCGGGCAAAAGCAGCATGATGCGCGCGCTGTCGGGCATCGAGAAATCCACCGGAGAGGTGCTGCTCGAAGGCCGCAGCCTGGCCGGCATCGCCGCGCACCAGCGCGTGGGCCTGGGCATTGCCCACGTCCCCGAGGGCCGCCAGGTCTTCCCCGACCAGACCGTGCACGACAACCTGATGCTGGGCGCCTTCCTGCGCCGCGAATCGCAGGACGTGCTGGACCGCGAAATCCAGCACTGCTTCGACATGTTCCCGCGCCTGCGCGAGCGGCGCGACCAGTACGCCGGCACCCTGTCCGGCGGCGAGCAGCAGATGCTGGCCATCTGCCGCGCCCTCATGAGCAAGCCCCGCATCCTGATGCTCGACGAACCCTCGCTGGGCCTGGCCCCGCTCATCGTCGCCGAGATCTTCCGCATCATCAAGGCCCTCAAGGAACAGGGCATGACCATCCTGCTGGTCGAGCAGATGGCCAACCAGGCCCTGGCCATCTCCGACCGCGCCTATGTGCTGGAGGTCGGCAGCATCGTCATGCAGGGCAGCGGCCAGGAACTGCTCGCCAGCGAGCGCGTGCGGCAGGCCTATCTGGGCAAAAACAAGCATTGACGGGATTCAGCATGTCAACCAAACCCCTGAACGGCATCCGTGTCCTCGAACTCGGCCAGCTTATCGCCGGCCCCTTCGCGGCCAAGATGCTGGGCGAGTTCGGCGCCGAAATCATCAAGATCGAGCCGCCCGGCAAGGGCGATCCGCTGCGCAACTGGCGCCTGATCCACGACGGCACCTCCGTATGGTGGCAGGTGCAGTCGCGCAACAAGAAGTCCGTCAGCCTGGACCTGCGCCAGCCCGAAGCGCAGGAACTGATCCGCAAGCTGGCGGCCGAGGTCGATGTCGTCATCGAGAACTTCAAGCCGGGCACCATGGAAGGCTGGGGCCTGGGCTGGGAGGACCTGCGCGCCATCAATCCGCGCCTGGTCATGCTGCGGGTCTCGGGCTATGGCCAGACCGGCCCCTACCGCGACCTGCCGGGCTTCGGCGCCATCGGCGAGGCCATGGGCGGACTGCGCCACCTGAGCGGCGAACCCGGCCGCACGCCGGTGCGCGTGGGCGTGTCCATCGGCGACTCGCTCTCGGCCCTGCACGGCGTGATCGGCATCCTGCTGGCGCTGCGCTCGCGCGACGCCACCGGCCAGGGCCAGTGGATAGACGTCGCCCTGTACGAGTCGGTCTTCAACATGATGGAAAGCCTGCTGCCCGAGTACGCCGTCTTCGGCGAAGTGCGCCAGGCCGCCGGCAGCAGCCTGCCGGGCATCGCCCCCAGCAATGCCTACCGCTGCCAGGACAATAAATACGTGCTGATCGCCGGCAATGGCGACAGCATCTTCAAGCGCCTGATGGGCGTGATCGGCCGCCCCGACCTGGCCGACGCCCCCGAGCTGGCCAACAACGCCGGCCGCGTCAAACATGTGGAGATGCTGGATGCGGCCATCTCCGAGTGGACCGGCCGCCACGACCAGGAAAGCGTCCTGGCCGCCCTGAACCAGGGGCAGATACCGGCCGGCAAGATCTACGACGTGGCCGATATCGCGGCCGACCCGCATTACCGCGCCCGCGGCATGATCATCGACGAACAGCTGGCCGACGGCACGCCTATCCAGGTGCCCGGCGTCGTGCCCAAGCTGTCCGCCACGCCCGGCGAAATCGCCAGCGCCGCTCCCACTCTGGGCCAGCACACCGACGAAGTGCTCGAAAGCCTGGGCGTGGACGCGCAGCAGCGCGCGCAATGGCGCGCGCGCGGCCTCATCTGAGAACGCCATCATGGAAAACAAGGGCAAGAAGCTCTACATCCAGGAAGTCGCGCCGCGCGACGGCTTCCAGAACGAACGCCAGTTCATCGACACCGAAGACAAGATCGCCTTCATCGACAAGCTCTCGGCCAGCGGATTCGCCAAAATAGAGGTGACGTCGTTCACCTCGCCCAAGGCCATCCCGGCCCTGCGTGACGCCGAGATGGTCATGCACCGCATCCAGCGCCATCCCGATGTGATCTACACCGTGCTGGTGCCCAATGTGCGCGGCGCGCAGCGCGCCATGGAGTGCAAGGTCGACGAGGTCAACCTGGTCATGTCCGTCAGCGAAACCCACAACCGCGCCAATCTGCGCATGAGCCGCGAACAATCGCTGGAGCAGCTCACCGATGTCATCGCGGTGCTGCGCGACAGCGACATCGCCATCAATGTCTCGCTGTCCACCGTGTTCGGCTGTCCCATGGAAGGCGATATCAACGCCTTCGACGTCTACGAACTGGTGGGCCGTTTCGCCAGCCTGGGCGCGCAGGGCGTGACACTGTGCGACACCACCGGCATGGCCTATCCGTCGCAGGTGCGCCGCATCGCCGCCGAGACCCGGCGGCTGTTCCCGGGCCTGGGACTGACGCTGCACTTCCACAATACGCGCGGCATGGCGCTGGCCAACACCATGGCGGCGCTGGAGGCCGGCATCGACCGCTTCGACGCCTCGCTGGGCGGCCTGGGCGGCTGCCCCTATGCGCCGGGCGCCAGCGGCAATGCCTGCACCGAAGAACTGGTGCACATGCTCAACCTCATGGGCTATGACACCGGC
Organism: Bordetella hinzii LMG 13501; assembly: GCF_001548475.1. Taxonomy (GTDB): domain Bacteria; phylum Pseudomonadota; class Gammaproteobacteria; order Burkholderiales; family Burkholderiaceae_B; genus Bordetella; species Bordetella hinzii. The sequence continues at coordinate 39,557 of NZ_LRUJ01000024.1, read as the reverse complement.
ATCAACGTCGAACGCCTGCTGGAGATCTCGGCCACGCTGCCCGGCCTGGTCGGCCACGACATCCCCAGCCAGCTGCTCAAGGCCGGCACGCGCTCGCGCCTGCACCCGGCGCCGGCCTGAGGCGCCGAAACGGCGGCGGCCTGACGCCGGGGTCGCCAGGCGCGTAAACTAGAGCGGTTCTTCATTCGGCCGGCCCCTGGCCGGCCCACCGCTTTAGCAGCCATGCCTCTGAAACAAATCTGTGTGTATTGCGGCTCCAACGGCGGCCGCCAACCCGAGTATCTCGAACAGGCGCGCGCGTTCGGACAAGAACTGGTCAAGCGCGACATCGGCCTGGTCTACGGCGGCGCGGCCGTCGGCCTGATGGGCGCCGTGGCCGACGGGGTCATGCAGGCCGGCGGCCGCGCCGTGGGCATCATCCCCGTGAGCCTGATGCAGAAAGAACTGGCCCACCGCGGCCTGACCGAGCTGCACGTCGTGCAGTCCATGCACGAGCGCAAGACCATGATGGCCGAACAGGCCGATGGCTTCGTGGCCCTGCCCGGCGGGGCCGGCACGCTCGAAGAAATCTTCGAGACCTGGACCTGGGCCCAGCTGGGCATGCACCGGAAGCCCTGCGGCCTGCTGAATATCGCCGGCTATTACGACGACCTGGCCCGCTTCCTCGACCACACCGTCGCCGAAGCTTTCATGCGGCCCCAGCACCGCGCCATGCTCGCCATCGAAAGCGACGCGGCCGCCCTGCTGGACCGCTTCGCTGCCTATGAACCGCCCACCGTATCCAAGTGGATCACCCAGGGCGAACACTGACGCGCACACCATGACCCCGACCGCCGCCTCGACCACAGCAGACTGCCTGCGCAATTATTTCCATGCCAAGGACGAGAATCGGCCGTGGTACATGACGCGCGCCTTCGCGTCCGACGCCACCCTGGAGATGCGCCTGAACACCCAGGCCATCGCCTTCCCGCCGCAGGCGCGAGGCCTGGATGCCATCACCGACACCTTGGTGCGCAAGTTCGGGCAGACCTATGAAAACGTCTTTACCTTCTACCTGGCCGCGCCGCCCGAGGCGCCGGCCCTGGCGGGCTTTTCCTGCGACTGGTTCGTGGGCATGACCGAGAAGGCCAGCGGCTCGGTGCGCGTGGGCGCGGGCCGCTATGACTGGCTGTTCCAGGCCGACCCCTATCTGGCGCGCCAGCTCAGCATCTCCATCGATGTCATGGAAGTGTTGCCGCCCTCGACGCTGCCGGCCGTGCTCGCCTGGCTGACCCAGCTGCCCTACCCCTGGACCGACGCGGCCCGGGTCGTGGCGGCCGCGCCGCCCATCGAGGCGCTGGCTCCCGTGATGCATTGGCTGCGCCACCAGACCGCCCCGGCCACCCTGATCCACGCATGAAGTACACCCTCGTGGCCTTCGATTTCGATGGCACCCTGGCCGATACGCTGCCATGGATGGAGTCCATCCTGAACGAGGTGGCCGAGAAATTCGGCTTCCGCAAGCCCGATGCCGAAGAGCGTTCGCGCCTGCGCCAGCACAATGCCTACGAAATCATGAAGGCACTGGGCATCCCGCTCTGGAAGGCGCCCGCCATCCTGGCCTTCGTGCGCCAGGCCATGGAAGACGCCGTTCCCAAGGTGACGCTGTTCCCCGGGGTGGACGCCATGCTGCGCGCCGTGCATGGCGCGGGCGCGCGCCTGGCCGTCGTGAGCTCCAACTCCACGGCCAATGTGCAGCGCGTGCTGGGACCCGAGCTGACGGCGCTGATCGCCGACTTTGCCTGCGGCACCGACCTCTTCGGCAAGTCCGCCAAGATGGAGCGCCTGCTGCGCGACACCCGCAGCCAAGCCAGGCAGGCCATCCTGATCGGCGACGAAATCCGCGATATCGAAGCCGCGCGCAAGGTCGGCGTGGACAGCGGCGTGGTGGTCTGGGGCTACAACCGCGAGACCGCCCTGCGCGAACACGCCCCCGACCTGGTCTTCAGCCATGTCCATGAGCTTGCCCGTTCCTTGTTGCCCGACACCTGACCCGCCATGACGCCCGATCCGCGCCACCTCATCACCGACGCCCGCGACCTCGCCGAACGCTATGGCGAGCCCGCCCAGCCTTCGCTGGCCAAGGAAGTCGACCACGTGCATCCGCACTACCGGGCCTTCATCGAGGCCGCTCCCTTCGCCATCCTGGCCACGGCCGGTCCCGAGGGCCTGGATGCGTCGCCGCGCGGCGACCCCGCCGGTTTCGTGACGATCGAGGACGAGCACACCCTGCTGCTGCCCGACAGGCGCGGCAATAACCGCATCGACAGCCTGCGCAACGTGCTCGACGATCCCCGCGTGGCGTTGCTCTTTCTCATTCCGGGCGTGGGCGAGACGCTGCGCGTCAACGGCCGCGCCCAGATCAGCGTGGACCCCGGATTGCTCGCGCGCTTCGCCATGGACGGCAAGCCGCCGCGCTCGGTGCTCGTCATCCACGTCGAGAAGGTGTTTTTCCAGTGCGCCCGGGCCATCGTGCGCTCGGGGCTGTGGGATCCGGCCACGCAGATCGCCCGCGACCAGCTGCCCAGCACCGGCCGCATGCTGGCCGACCTGAGCGCCGGCACCATCGACGGCGCGGCCTATGACCGCGACTTGCCCGAGCGCACGCGCAAGACGCTGTACTAGGCGCCCGGGGGCTGCCAGCCGCGCACGAAGACATCGGCCGGTTGGCGCTTGCCGCCGGCCTTTTGCAGCTCCAGCAGGCGCAACACACCCTCTCCGGTGGCCAGGTCCACGCCCTGGGCCGTGGCGCGCAGCACCGTGCCGGGCGCCGCGCCGCCCGGCTCGTCCAGCGCCCGCGCGCGCCAGACCTTGACCGGCTCGGCCAGCCCGGGCAGCCGCAGGCTGGCGCCCGGCGCCGGGTTGAATGCCCGGATGCGCCGCTCCAGCGTACGGGCGCTGGCCTGGAAATCGAGCACCGCCTCGGCCTTCTCCAGCTTGGCGGCGTAGGTCACGCCATCTTCGGGCTGCTTGCGCGGCACCAGGCTGTCCAAGTCCGCCAGCGCGGCCACGATGGCTTCGGCGCCGGCCTGGGCCAACGCATCGTGCAGCTCGGCCGCCGTCATGTCGGCGCCGATGGGCACCACGCGCTCGAGCAGCATGTCGCCCGTATCCAGGCCATCGTCCATCTGCATGATCGTCACGCCGGTGCGCGCATCGCCGGCCTCGATGGCGCGCTGGATGGGCGCGGCGCCGCGCCAGCGCGGCAACAGGCTGGCGTGGATGTTCAAGCAGCCCCGCGCCGGCAGCTCCAGCGCCCAGCGCGGCAGGATGAGGCCATAGGCCGCCACCACCATCACCTCGGGCGCCACCTCGGCCAGGCGGGCCTGGGCGGCACGGGCCTCGTCCGGATAGCGGCCGTCCAGGCGCAGGCTGCGCGGCTGGGCCACCTCGATGCCGGCGGCCAGGGCTGCCGCCTTCACCGGACTGGGCGTCAGTTTCAGGCCGCGTCCGGCGGGCCGGTCGGGCTGCGTCAGCACCAGCGGGATCTCATGGCCGGCGGCCAGGAGGGCCTGCAGGGCCAGGCGGGCGAAATCCGGCGTGCCGGCAAAAACGAGGCGCATGGAGAAACTTCCAGAGTGAGGCAAAAGGCTATTGTGAAACCGGCGCCGCAAAACACAAAGCCCGCCGGCAGGCGGGCCTCTTGGCGCCGGGCGGTCAAGCGCGCACGGCTTCGCGCTCGGCCTTCTTCAGGCGGGTCTTGATGCGGTTCTGCTTGAGGATGGAGAGGTATTCGACGAAGACCTTGCCGTCCAGGTGATCGATCTCGTGCTGCACGCAGACCGCCAGCAGCCCCTCGGCCTCGAACTCATAGGGCTGGCCCTGGGCATCGAGCGCCTTGCAACGGATGCGGGCGGCGCGCTTGACCTCGTCATAGACGCCGGGCACGGACAGGCAGCCCTCTTCGTAGACTTGCAGCTCTTCGCTCTTCCAGGTGATCTCGGGATTGATGAGCACGCGCAGCTCGTTGCCGTCTTCGGACACGTCGATGACGATGACGCGCTCGTGTACGTCGACCTGCGTGGCCGCCAGGCCCACGCCCGGCGCGTCGTACATGGTTTCGGCCATGTCCTTGACGAGCTGGCGGATGCGGTCGTCCACGACCGCGACCGGCTTGGCCACCTTGTGCAGGCGAGGATCGGGATAGCGGAGGATGGGAAGCAAGGCCATGGAAAAGTCGGAATTACGGAACAATAGGGCGTAGACCCATATGATAGTTCATCAGATACGGGATTTCTAATAGTTTTCAGCTAATACGGGTATAGGGCTGCGCCGCTCAGGTCACCGCCGCCCGCTCGCGAAACGCCGGCTGGTCCCAGGCGCGTGAATCCAGCACCTCGCGCAGGATCTCCACCGCGTCCCAGACGTCGGCATAGCCCAGATAAAGCGGCGTCAGCCCGAAACGCAGCACCTCGGGCTCGCGATAGTCGCCGATCACGCCGCGCGCGATCAGCGCCTGCATGACGGCATAGCCCTCGGGATGGCGAAAGCTCACGTGGCTGCCGCGCCGGGCATGCGCCCGAGGCGTGATGAGCGTGAGCGGGTGCGCGGCACAGCGCGTGCGCACCAGGTCGATGAACAGATCGCCCAGCGCCAGGGACTTGCGCCGGACCTCGGCCATATCGGCCTGCGCGGCGATGTCCAGGCCGCATTCGACCAGCGCCAGCGAGGTGACGGGCTGGGTGCCGCAGAGATAGCGGCGTATGCCCTCGGCCGGCTCATAGCGGTCCGACATGGCGAAGGGCTGCTTGTGGCTCCACCAGCCGGACAAGGGCTGCCAGAAGGCGTTCTGGTGACGCGGCGCCACCCACAGAAAGGCGGGCGAGCCCGGCCCGCCGTTAAGGTATTTATAGGTGCAGCCCACCGCGAAGTCCGCGCCATCGTCCGCCAAGGCCAGCGGCACGGCGCCCGCCGCGTGAGCCAGGTCCCAGATGATGAGGGCGCCATGCGCATGCGCCTGCGCCGACACGGCCGCCATGTCGTACATCGCCCCGCTGCGGTAATTGACATGCGAGAGCACGACCGCGGCCACCTGGTCATCCAGCGCGTCGGCCAGCGACAGCTGCTCATCGATCAGGCGCAGCTCATACCCGCGGTCCAGGAAATCCATCATCCCTTCGATCATGTAGAGATCGGTGGGAAAGTTGTCGCGCTCGGAAACGATGACGCGCCGCGCCCCCTGGAGGCGCAAGGCCGCTGCCAGCACCTTGAACAGATTGAGCGAGGTGCTGTCGGTGACCACCACCTCCTGGCCGGGCACGCCCAGAAGCGGGGCCAGCTTGGCGCCCAGCCGAGCGGGCAAGTCGAACCATCCGGCGCTATTCCAGCTGCGGATCAGCCCCTGGCCCCATTGCTCGCCCACCACGGCCTGCGCGCGCGCATCGGCCGCGCGCGGCTTGGCGCCCAGGGAATTGCCGTCGAGATACAGCACCCCGGGCGGCAGCGCAAACTGCGCCTTCAGGGGTGCGAGGACATCGGCCTGGTCTGCGGCCACGCATTCGTCACGGGTGTGCATGTTGTCGGAACGATAAGCAGGAGGGCTTCATACTAGCAGCGGCCCTCGCGGCCTGCATTGCAAAATCCCCATGACAGCGCCGCATATTTGCAGGATTATGCGAAGCGATGGAGAAAAAATCGCAAGATCTTCGAAAAATGACCTTGGATACGATAGACCTCAAGATGCTGGCCCTGCTGCAGAAAGAGGGACGGTTGAGTAATCAGCAGCTGGCCGAGCGAGTGGCCCTGTCGCCGTCGGCCTGTTTGCGGCGGCTGCGCGCCCTGGAGGACAGCGGGGTCATCCTGGGCTATCAAGCCATCGTGGATCCGGCGCGCACGGGCCTGCCCTTCGAAGCCATCGTCCACGTCAGCCTGGATCAGTCTCAGCCAGGCTGGCATGAGGCCTTCGTGGCCCGCCTTGCCGATTGGCCCGAGGTGCACGAGGCCAGCATCGTGAGCGGCGCCAGCAACTACATCCTGCAGGTACGCACGGCGGACCTGGAGGCGTTCTCGGGCTTCGTCGTCGATAAGCTCAACCGCGTGCACGGCGTGCGCGAAATCTGTTCGCACATCGTGATGCGCAAAGTGAAAGCGCCAGGCAAGCCGGCACCACGGGGGTGACCGGCCGTCCTGGCGCCGGAGCCGCTCAGCAGCAGGCGATGCGCTTGCCGCCGCCGTAGCGGGCGCTTTGCCGCTCGCGGAAGAAAGCCTCGTAGCTCATCGGCTCCTGGTCGGGGTGCGTGCGGCGCATATGGTCGACATAGTTCTGGTAGTCGGGCATGCCGACCATCAAACGCAGCGTCTGGCCCAGGTAGCGGCCAGCGGTGCTGGCCGCCTGGCCCATGTTGGCAAATAGCATATGCGCCTCCCTGTCAGTGCGTGCTCGCCGCGGCGGGCGTGGCGGGCATGGGTTGATACGGCGTTTCCTGGGCGGTGGGCTTGTTGCTGGCGCGCGCGCGGATCACCGAGCGGATGCCAAAGACCACCACGCTGAGCACCACCAGCATGAAGATGGCGCACAGGCCGGCGTTGATGTAGTCGTTCAGGACCACGCGGCCCATCTCCTGCAGGGACTTGGCCGGCGCCAGGACCTTGCCTTCGGCGATGGCGGCGTTATACCGGGAGGCATGCGCCAGGAAGCTCACCTTGGGGTCCGTATCGAAGATCTTCAGCCAGCCGGCGGTCAGCGTGCAGGCCAGCAGCCAGATGGTCGGCAGGATGGTGACCCAGGCGTAGCGGTCGCGCTTCATCTTGAACAGCACCACGGTGCCCAGCATCAGCGCCACCGCGGCCAGCATCTGGTTGGCGATGCCGAACAGCGGCCACAGCGTATTGATGCCGCCCAGCGGGTCGACCACGCCCTGGTGCAGGAAGTAGCCCCAGGCCGCCACGCACAGGCCGGTGGCGATCAGGTTGGCCGGCAGGGACTCGGTGCGCTTGAGCGAGGGCACGAAGGTGCCCAGCAGATCCTGCAGCATGAAGCGGCCCGCGCGGGTGCCGGCATCCACGGCCGTCAGGATGAACAGGGCCTCGAAGAGGATGGCGAAGTGATACCAGAAGGCCATCATGGACGGGCCGCCCAGCGCCTGGTGCAGGATGTGCGCCATGCCCACGGCCAGCGTGGGCGCGCCGCCGGCGCGCGAGATGATGGTGCTTTCGCCGACGTCCTTGGCCGTCTGCACCAGGTCTGCAGGCGTGATCACGAAGCCCCAGCTGGAGACGACCTGGGCCACCTGGTCCGGCGTGGTGCCGATCACGGCGGCCGGGCTGTTCATGGCGTAGTAGATGCCCGGCTCGATCACGCAGGCGGCGACCAGGGCCATGATGGCCACGAAGGACTCCATCAGCATGCCGCCGTAGCCGATATAGCGGGCCTGGGTCTCGTTCTCGATCAGCTTGGGCGTGGTGCCCGAGGAGATGAGCGCATGAAAGCCCGATACCGCGCCGCAGGCGATGGTGATGAAGAGGAAGGGGAAGAGATTGCCCGACCACACCGGGCCGGTGCCATCGACGAACTTCGTCAGCGCCGGCATCTTCAGCTCCGGGGCCACGAACAGGATGCCGATGGCCAGGCCGACGATGGTGCCGATCTTCAGGAAAGTCGAGAGGTAGTCACGCGGGGCGAGCAGCAGCCACACGGGCAGCACGGCGGCGACGAAACCGTAGCCGATCAGCACCCAGGTCAGGCCCACGCCGTCGAAATCGAAGTGCGGCGCCCAGGTCGGGCTCTCGGCGACGTTCTGGCCGAAGACGATGGCGGCCATGAGCAGCACGAAGCCGATGACGGAAATCTCGCCGATGCGGCCAGGCCGGATATAGCGCAGGTAGATCCCCATGAAGATGGCGATGGGCACGGTGGCGGCGACGGTGAAGGTGCCCCAGGGCGAGTGCGTCAGGGCCTTGACCACGATGAGGGCCAGCACCGCCAGGATGATGACCATGATCATGAAGGCGCCGAACAGCGCGATCACGCCCGGGATGGTGCCCAGCTCTTCCCTGACCAATTCACCCAGCGAACGGCCGTCGCGGCGCGTGGAAATGAACAGGATGGTGAAATCCTGCACCGCGCCGGCGAAGACCACGCCGGCCAGGATCCACAGCATGCCGGGCAGGTAACCCATCTGCGCGGCCAGCACGGGTCCGACCAGGGGGCCGGCGCCGGCGATGGCGGCAAAGTGGTGGCCGAACAGCACATGCTTGTTCGTGGGCACGTAGTCCAGGCCGTCGTTGTACTTCCAGGCCGGCGTCATCCGCGTGCCGTCGAGCTGGAACACCTTGTCGGCGATGAAACGGCTGTAATAGCGATAGGCGATCAGGTAGACGCAGACGGCGGCGATGACCACCCAAAGCGCGTTGACGGTTTCGCCACGGGCCAGGGCGACGGTGCCGAGCGCGAACGCGCCCAGTATCGCCACGGCCACCCAGACCAAATGCTGGCCCAGTCCCTTGCTGGTATGCATAGAGCTCCTCCTGCAGGCTGATCGCGATCTGTCGATCCGTGAGGCGGGTCTGCCTTGCCTGCTGTGTTGTCATGGAGCGGCCGATAGGCCGCCCACCCGATTCGGGCGGCCAATAGTATTTCCATTCGCGGCACGGCAAACAAGCGCGCCACTACGCAGTCCGGTTAAGTATTACTACGTAGCGCGGGGACACAGCACCTCCCGAAGCGTTTCCCCAATTTCGGCGAAAATGCCTGAAAAATCAATCCCCGACCCGCCCCATGAAACTCCGATCCAAGATCCTGCTGCTGGCGGTCGTTCCCCTGCTGGTGGCCGTGAGCGCCATCGCGCTGGGCATCACCATGCAGACGCTGGAGCTCGCGCGGCACCAGAAAGAGGTGCTGCGCGCGGCCTGGATAGACACCAAGGAAACCGAGCTGCGCCACTACGTGCGGCTGGCCTACAGCGCCATCGCCCCGCTGCTGCACGGGCCGGATACGCCCGAGGCGCGCGCCCGCGCCCTGGACACGCTGTCCAAGATGGAGTTCGACCGTGACGGCTATTTCTTTGTCTACAGCCTGCAAGGCGTGAGCTTGATGCACCCCCGCCAGCCGGAGCTGGTCGGGCGCAACCTGCACGACATGCGCGACCGCGACGGCAACTGGGTCATCCAGGACTTGCTGGCCGCCGCCCGCGCCGGCGGCGCGGCCGGCAGCCCCATCCGCTATCTATGGGAAAAGCCGTCCGTGCATGAGACCGTGCGCAAGCTGGGCTATGTGATGGAAATCCAACCCTGGGGCTGGATGATAGGCACCGGCATCTATATCGACGATGTGCAGCAGACGCTGGCCCAGGTCGACGAGGCGGTGCAAAGCAGCATCAGCGAAATGATCCGCTGGGTGGGCGGCATTTCGGCCCTTTGCCTGGTGTTCGTGGCCGTCTGCGGCCTGGCGCTGAACATCAGCGACCACCGCCAATCCGATGCCAAGCTGCGCCTGCTGGCGCGCCAGGTGGTGCGCAGCCAGGAAGACGAACGCGCCCGCCTGTCGCGCGAGCTGCACGACGGGCTGAGCCAGGTGCTGGTGTCCGTCAAGCTGCAGCTCGAAGCGGCGCGCGCGCGCCTGAAGCACGCCCCCGCCGATGCCGCGCGCACCGTCGATCCGCTGCTCGATGGCGCCCTGGGCCGGCTCAACGGCGCCGTGGGCGAAGTGCGCCGCATCTCGCATAATCTGCGCCCCACGCTGCTGGACGACCTGGGCCTGCCGGCCGCGCTGGAGCATCTCACGCGCGAACGCTGGGAAACACCGCAAGGCCCGCTGGACGCGCGGCTGCGGGTCGAGGGCGTGCCCGAGCCGCTGCCCGAAAACCAGGCCACGGCCTTCTTCCGCCTGGCGCAGGAGGCGCTGGCCAACGCCTTGCGTCATGCGCAGGCCAACCATGTCGAGATGCGCCTGCGCTACGCTGCCGGACAGACCGAACTCATCATCCATGACGATGGCCGCGGCTTTGACTTGCATGCCGTGCGCGACGATCCGCGCGACGGCATCGGCCTGCACAATATGAACGAACGCATGGCGGCCCTGGGCGGAGAGCTCTTCATCCAGAGCAGCCGGCAAGGCACCACGCTGCATGCCCGGCTGCCGCGCGCGGCCCCCAAGGAGGCCTTTGCATGACCCCTTCGCGTATCCTGCTGATCGACGATCACGCGCTTGTGCGCGACGGCCTGAAGCTGCACCTGGAGTCCCACCCCTGGCTCACCGTCGTCGGCGAGGCCGACAATGCCCTGGCCGCCCTCGACCTGTTGGCCAGCTGCCCGCCCCATGAGCTGCCCGACCTGGTGCTGCTCGACCTCTATATGCGGGGCATCGACGGCCTGGACCTGGCCAAGCTGCTGCACGAGCGCTACCCGCAGATCGCGGTCCTCATCCTGTCCATGCACGACAACGTCGAATACATGCTGCAGGCCGTGCGCGCCGGCGCGCGCGGCTATCTGCTCAAGGACGAACCGGCAGAAGACATCCTCGCGGCCATCGAGGCCGTGTCCGCCGGACGCAACTATTTCAGCGCGCGCGTGGCGACGAAGCTGGCCCAGAGCTGCGCGCCGGCCTCCCTGCTCACCCAGCGCGAGCGCGAGATCCTGCGCCACATCGGGCTGGGGATGGCCAACAAGCAGATCGCCCAAGCGCTCAATCTTTCGGTGCGCACGGTGGAGACCCACCGCCAGAACCTCAAGCGCAAACTGGGCATCGAAGGCCAGGCCGAACTCATCAAGTACGCCATCGAGCATCGCGTGCCCTGAGGCCGGGCCTGCCGGCGTCCGTGCAAGGTGCGACCTGGCGGCCACGCCCGGCGGCCCGCTTGCCTGCTACGCTTGCGGCTGCAAGCCACTCCCGATACCGACATGCCCCTGCAACACGACTCCGAAGAACTCGCCGCCTGGCTGCGGCTGTCGCTGGAACCCGGCGTGGGCCCGGTCACGGCCTGCGGCCTGCTGCGCGCCTTCGGCCTGCCCCAGGCGCTATATGCGCAAAGCGCGAGCGCCCTGGCCCGGCAGCTGCCCCAGCCCCTGGCCATCCAGCTGGCCGCCAGCCCCGCTCCCGACGTGCAGGCCCTCGTCCAGCGCGGCCTCGAATGGGTGGCGGACGACGATCACTACATCCTGACCTTGGCCGATCCGGCCTATCCGCAATCGCTGCTCAGCATCACGGATCCGCCCGTGCTGCTTTACGTCAAGGGCAGGCCCGAGCTGCTCAACCGCCCGACGCTGGCCGTCGTGGGCGCGCGCAACGCCACCCCCATGGGCACGCAGAACGCCCGCGCCTTTGCCCGCCACCTGGCCGCCCATGGCTGGTGCGTGGCCAGCGGCCTGGCCCTGGGCATCGACGCCGCCGCGCACGAGGGCGCGCTGGCCGCCGGCCCCGGCGGCGGCGGCACCGTAGCGGTCCTGGGCACGGGCGTGGACCGGGTCTATCCGGCCGGCAACCGCCGGCTGGCCCATGCCATCGCGGCCGGTGGCGCCCTGGTCTCGGAGTTCGCGCTGGGCACGGGCGCCCAGGCCCATCACTTTCCGCAGCGCAATCGACTGGTGGCGGGACTGTCGCGCGGCGTGCTGGTCGTGGAAGCGGCCCGCCAAAGCGGCTCGCTCATCACGGCGCGCCTGGCCGGCGAAGGCGGCCGCGAGGTGTTCGCCATCCCCGGCTCCATCCATTCGCCCCTGTCGCGCGGCTGCCATGCGCTCATCCGCCAAGGCGCCAAACTGGTCGAGACCGCGCAGGACATCACCGACGAACTCGGCTCGCCGCAACGCCCGCCGCAGCCGCCCGCGGCGGCCCCGGCCGCGCCGCCGCAAAGCGCGGCGCTCGATGCGCTCGGCTACGACCCGCAGCACCTCGATGCCCTGGCCGCCGGCAGCGGCATCGATGCCGCCACGCTCGCCGCTCAGCTCACCGAACTCGAAATCGAGGGTTGGGTGGCGCGCCTGGATGACGGGCGCTACCAGCGGCTCAAATAGCCGGCGCCCGCGTTTCGCCGCCAGGGCATGGGTGATCTACACTTGGGCAACAAGCGCCATCCCACCAGGAACAGACATGCCTTTGCCTACCCGCGTCAAGATTGTCGAAGTTTCCCCCCGCGACGGTCTACAGAACGAAAAAGACTTCATCTCCACCGACATCAAGGTCGAACTGGTCAATCGCCTGAGCGCGGCCGGCTTCCCCAATGTCGAGGCGGCATCGTTTGTCTCGCCCAAATGGGTGCCGCAGATGGCCGACGGCGCCGAACTGATGGCGCGCATCGAGCGGCGCCCCGGCACGATCTATTCCGTCCTCACGCCCAATCTCAAGGGCCTGGAAGGCGCGCTGGCCGCCAAGGCCGACGAAATCGTCATCTTCGGCGCGGCCAGCGAAGCGTTTTCGCAGAAGAACATCAATTGCTCCATCGCCGAATCCATCGCCCGTTTCGAACCGGTCGCCGAGGCGGCCCGCGCCGCCGGCGTGCGCGTGCGCGGCAGCATCAGCTGTTCGCTGGGCTGTCCCTACCAAGGCGAAGTGCCGATCTCCAGCGTGGTGGACGTGGCGCGCCGCTTCAAGGCCCTGGGCTGCGATGAAATCGACGTGGCCGACACCATAGGCGTGGGCACGCCGCGCCGCGTGCGCGAAGTCATGAACGCGGTCAGCGCCGTCATGGACCCCTCCCGCCTGTCCGGCCATTTCCACGACACCTATGGCCAGGCGCTGGCCAACATCCTGGCGGCCATGGAGACGGGCATCGCGATTTTCCACAGTTCGGTCTCCGGCCTGGGCGGCTGCCCCTATGCCAAGGGCGCCACCGGCAACGTGGCCACCGAAGACGTGCTCTACATGCTGCGCGGCCTGGATATCGACACCGGCATCGATTTCGATGCCGTGGTCGACATCGGCCAATGGATGGCCGCCAACCTGAACCGCAAAGGTTCCAGCCGCGCCGGCAACGCCATTGCGGCCAAGCGCCAGCCCTGAGGCAGGCGGCCCGCGTCGTCTTCCGGCCGCCATGACCGCAAACGCCCCCTCGCCCGACGCGCGCGCCGCGCTCCTGCGGGAGATCGGTCCGCTGCCGCTCAATGGCCAGGCCTGGCCCGACTGGGTCCGCATCCTGGCCTGGATCATCCTGGCCATCATCGGCGTGCAGCTGCTCAACAGCGCCATCGGGCTGCCGCCGGGCCGCGTCAACATGCCGCTGGCCGCCGCCGTCGGGCTGGGCTTCATGGGCCTGGCCCTGGTGTCCTGGCATATGCAGGTGTCGATCACCACCATCGACGAGCGCGGCCTGCGCCAGAGCTGGTTCACGCGGCGCGACGTCGCCTGGGAAGACATCCGATTCGCCAGGTTCATGCCCTGGCTGTTCTCGCAGCGCCTGGTGGTCGTCACGCGCCAGGGCCGCCCGGTGGTCTTCCAGGGCGGCACGCGCGAACTGCAAGCCGCCTTCGACAAGATCTCGCGGCTGTACCGCCCCGGCGCCTGACGGTCAGCGGATCGGCAGCGCGTACATCAGGCCGCCCTGGGTCCACTGCGCATTCAGGCCGCGGGCGATCTTCAGCGGGCTGCCCTGGCCGACGTTGCGCTCGAAGCTCTCGCCATAATTGCCCACCTGCTTGACGATGTTGTAGGCCCACTTTTCATCCAGGCCCAGGTTGGCGCCCGCGCCCGGCACCACGCCGAGGATGCGGCGGATGTTGGGATTTTCGCTCTTGAGCTGCTCGTCCACATTGGCCGAGGTGACGCCGTACTCTTCGGCCTCGATCATGGCCGACAGCGACCAGCGCACCACGTTCAGCCAGGCATCGTCACCCTGGCGCACGAAGGGCCCCAGCGGCTCCTTGGAGATGATCTCGGGCAGCACGACGTAGTCATCGGGCTTTTCCAGCTTGGAGATGCGTATGGAGGCCAGGCCCGAGGCGTCGGTGCTGAAGACGTCGCAGCGGCCCGAGGCAAAAGCATTGACCACTTCGTTGAACGTCTCGATCACGACCGGCTTGTAGCTGACCTTGTTGGCGCGCGCCCAGTCCGCCAGGGTGTTTTCGTTGGAGGTGCCGGTCTGCAGGCAGATGGTCGCGCCATTGAGCTCCTTGGCGCTCTTGACCCCGAGCTTCTTGGGCACCAGGAAGCCCTGCCCGTCATAGAAATTGATGCCGGCGTGGATGATGCCCAGCGCGGTATCGCGCTGCTGCGTCACGGTGGTGTTGCGCGTCAGCACGTCCACTTCGCCGGATTGCAGCGCGGTAAAGCGCTGCTGCGAATTCAGCGGCACGATCTTGATCTTCCCGGCGTCGCCGAACACGGCCGCCGCCACGGCGCGGCAAAGATCGACATCCAGGCCGCGCCAGACGCCCTGGGCGTCGGGCGCCGAAAAACCGGCGAAGCCCGTGGTCGTGCCGCACACCACGGCACCGCGCTTTTTGACCACGTCCAGCGTGGCGCCTTGCGCGCTTTGCGCGCCGGCCATGAACAGGGCGGCAAGCGCCACCAGACTTGCAATCTTCATTCCGTACTCCTCTCTATACCGAGCATGGCGCGCCTGGCGCCGAAACGTCCGCAAGCGTACCGAGAACCGGCGCGCGGGCAAAATAACCCGCGCGCGCCCCGATATAGCCGCGATGCCTAAGGCCGCGGCCAGCCCCTCACGCGGCCAGCGATATCGACACCGGCTCCTTGGCCTGGCAGGCATCGAGCGCCTGGACCAGGCGCTTGACGCCCAGGGCGATTTTTTCTTCGTTCATGGTGGCGAAGGACATGCGCATGGCGTAGGCGTCCGCCTTGGATTCATCGGCATAGAAGGCCTTGCCGGGCACATAGACCACTTCTTTCTCGATGGCATAGGGCAACAGGCGCGTGGCGTCGATATCGCCGGTCAGGCGCGCCCAGAAGAACATGCCACCCTGCGGCTTGGAGAAAGTGACACGGCCCGGCAGCTCGCGCGCCAGGGCATCGGCCAGCGCGTCGCAGCGCAGGCCATAGGCCTGCCGGATGCGCGGCACGTGGTGGGCGTAATGGCCATCGGCCAGGTACTGCGCCACGATCTCCTGTATCCAGGCCGAACAGGCCATGTCGTCGGCGGCCTTGGCGCTCACGCAGCGGCGCCGCACGTCGGCCGGCGCCACCATCCAGCCGATGCGCAGGCCCGGCGCCATGGTCTTGGACATGCTGGAGATATAGACCGCCCATTTGCGCTGTTCGGGATCGGCCAGCGCGGCGATGGGCGGGACCGTCTCGCCCGAGAACCGCAACTCGCCGTAGGGGTCGTCCTCGACGATGAGAAAACGGTGCTTGACGGCCAGTTCCAGCAGCCGCAGCCGGCGCTCCCGGCTGATGGTCGCGCCACAGGGATTGGAAAACGAAGCCACCACACAGACCATCTTGGGCTTGACCCGGGCGGCCAGTTCGTCCAGCGCGTCGATGTCTATGCCCTGCGGACCGGAATCGACGGTATGCACATTGGCGCCGGTATACAGCAAGGCCTGTACCGAATTCGGGAAGGCCGGGCTTTCGATGATGGCGTTGTCGCCTTTCTGCAGCATGACGCGGGCCAGCAAGGCCAGCGACTGCTGCGAACCACCGGTGACGGCCAGCTCGGTGTCCGGATCGCACTGCAGCCCGCGGGCGGCCGATAGCCGGCCCAACTCGTGGCGCAGGCTGGCCTGGCCGTCGATGTTCGAGTATTGCAGGCAGGCGCCCAGGCGGCCCAGGACCTGGGTCGATGCGGCGGACAGGCCGGCGACGTCGAACAGCTCCTGGGCCGGATAGCCGCCGGCCATGGAAATCGTGCCCGCGCGCATGGCGTAGGGCATGAGGGAGCGGATGGGCGGGATATAGGGCGCCTGGAACGGCGCGGCAAAGGCGTACTCGGGTGCGGCGAAGGACATGGGAACGGGACGCAGGCGATCCACGTCGCATGGCGGCGCGGCCAGCCCTGGCCGCGCTTGCGAGGCGCCAAGCAACGATGGCTTGTTTCTTGAAACATGAAATGCTGCGTCGATTCTATGCCCGCGGCGCACGCCGGGCAACGCGGCGCCGCCCGGCCGCCGCCGGACGGACCTAAACTATGGCGCAAAGGCCGCAATCCGGGCCGCCAACCGTGAGATCCCGCATGACCGACACCATGGCCACACGCCTGGCCGCCCTCGAACAACGCATCGCCCGGGCCTGCGAGCGCGCCGGCCGCCCGGCCGGCAGCGTCCAGCTGCTGCCGGTGAGCAAAACCTTCGACGCCGAGGCCGTGCGCCAGGCAGCCGCCCTGGGCCTGCGCCGTTTCGGCGAGAACAAGACCCAGGAGATCCGCCAGAAGGCCGACCCGCTGGCCGACCTGGGGCTGTCCTGGGTGATGATCGGCCACCTGCAGACCAACAAGGCCAAGGACGTCGTGCGCGATGTCGCCGAGGTCCAGTCCCTGGACCGCCAAGAGCTGGCCGACGCCTTGCAGCGCCGGCTGGAGACGGCCGCGCGCAGCCTGGATGTCCTCATCCAGGTCAAGACCTCGCCCGAGCCGAGCAAGTTCGGCCTGCCGCCCGAGGCCCTGCCCGCCTTGCTGGCGCACCTGCGCCAGGCCTGCCCGGCGCTGCGCGTACAGGGCCTGATGACCATGGCGGTCAACTCGGACGACAGCGCCGCGGTGCGCGCCTGCTTTCGCCGCCTGCGCGAGCTGCGCGACCGGCACGCCACGGCGGAACTGCCGCTGGCGCGCCTGTCCATGGGCATGAGCGGCGACTTCGAGATCGCCATCGAGGAGGGATCGACCGAAGTGCGTATTGGCAGCGCGCTGTTCGGCGCGCGCAACTACGCGATCTGAAGCGAGACAGGCGGCGACGGCGGCGGCATAATGGGCGCCGTAAAGGCGCGGGAGCGCGCCGATAACGATAATTCCCCGCAAGGAGACAAGCCATGCACAAGCATGCCAAGCGCCTGCTGGCGTTTGCCGCCCTGGGCTTTGCCGCCGCCGCCTCGGCGCAGACCTGGCCCACCCAAGCCGTACGCTGGATCGTGCCCTACCCGGCCGGCGGCGGCGCCGACGTCGTGGCGCGCAGCGTGGCCAGCGGCCTGGAAAAACCGCTGGGCCAGACCATCGTGGTCGAAAACCGCCCTGGCGCGGCCACCATCATCGGCGCCACCGCCATCGCCCAGGCCGAGCCCAATGGCTACATGATAGGCACGGCCGACTCCGGCACCCTGGCCTTCAACCCCTCGCTCTATGCCAAGCTGTCGTATGACCCGGCCAAGTTCAGCTACATCGGCGGCATCGCGCGCTTTCCGCTGCTGCTGGCCGTCAATGCCAACTCGCCCTTCAAGAGCGTCGACGACGTGCTGCGGGCCGCCCGCAAGGAGCCGGGCAAGCTGACCGCCGCTTCGGCGGGCGCGGGCTCGCCCCACCATCTGGCGCTTGAACTCTTCAAGCAGCGCGCCAACGTCAACATCCTGCACGTGCCCTACAAGGGCGCCGCTCCCGCCATCCAGGACCTGCTGGGCGGCCAGGTCGACGTGATGTTCATCGACCTCGCGGCCGGCCTGCCCAATGTCAAGGCCGGCAAGCTGCGCGTGCTGGCCTCGGCCACGCCCTCGCGCCTGAAGGCCCTGCCCGATGCGCCCACCATGGCCGAGCAAGGCGTGCCCGACTTCACCGCCTACGCCTGGCAAGGCCTGGTCGCCCCTGCCGGCCTGCCCCAGCCGGTCATGGACAAGCTGTCGGCCGAACTCGAAAAAACCCTCAAGTCCGACGCGGTTTCGCAAAAGCTCAACGACATGGGCGTCGAACCCATGCCCATGGGCCCGCAGGCCTTCAAGGCCTTTGCCGAAGGCGAGCGCGCCACCTGGGCCGAGGTCATCAAGAAGGCCAACATCCACCTGGAGTAACCAGCCGCCGGCAAAAAAAACCGGAAGACGGACCTAAGCCGTCTTCCGGTTTTTTTCGTGTCTCGCGGCTGCTCAGTGCTTCATGTTCATGTGGCCGTGGTCCATGCCCGGATTGTGGCTCACCGGCTTGACCTTGAAATCCACCTTGACCTCGCCGGCCTTCTCGAACTTCAGCGTGGCGGGCACGGTGCCGCCCTCGGCGAAGGGCGTCTTCAGCTTGAGGAACATGACGTGATAGCCGCCAGGCTTGAGCTCGACCTTGCCGTTGGCCGGCACCTCGATGCCGCCCTCGACCTCGCGCATGCGCGCCATGCCGTTTTCAGTCTTGACGGTGTGCAGCTCCACGCGCTCGGCGGCGGCCGATGACACCGCCACCAGGCGGTCCGGCGCCTTGGCGTCGTTTTCGATCTCGAAATAACCCGCGCCGTTTTCCTGGCCGGGGGCCGAAGCCCGCACCCACAGATCGTCCACTTCGATCTGGCCGACCTTGTAGTCCGCGGCCATGGCCGTCGCGCCCGTGGTCAAGGCCAGCGCGGCCGCAAGGACGAGCTTACGCAAAGTCATCGCATTACTCCAAAGCAGTGCCGGCGCGCGGCCGGCGGGTTACAGGGCCTGTCCCTGGCGCTTGCGCACCAGGGCGCGGGCGGCGGCCAGGACGGCGTCCGTCAGGGCTACCATGGCCTGGGAGTTTACCCGCCAATGCTGCCAGAAGAGCGGCACGTCTTCCCAGGCTCGGGCGCGCAGGGGCACCAGGCGGCCGCTGTCCAGGTCCTCCTTGATGAGCGGCAGCGGATTCATGGTCCAGCCCAGCCCGTCCAGCGTGGCCTGCACAAAGGCGCGGCTCGACGGCACCCACCAGACCGGCGGCTGCCAGGGCTCGCGCCCCATGATGCGGCGGGCGAACCGGGCCTGCAGCCCGTCCTTGCGGTTGAACACCAGCACCGGCGCCTGGGCCAGGGTGCGCGCATTGACTCCCTGGGAGAAATGCCGCGCCTGGAAGTCCGGCGAACAGGTGGCCACGTAGCGCATGCTGCCCAAAGGATGGATGCGGCAGCCCTGCACCGGCTCGGCCAGCGTGGTCACCGCGCCCAGCACGGCGCCATTGCGCAGCAGGGTCGCGGTGTGATCCTGGTCCTCGGACTGCATGTCCAGGGTGGCGCGCGACCGGGCGGCAAAGCGCGTGGCGGCATCGACGAACCAGGTCTCCAGGCTGTCATGGTTGACGGCCACGGGGATGCTCGCCTGCGTGATCTCGTCCTCGGCCACGCCCAGGCGCAGCAAGGCGTCGTGCTCCAGCAAGGCCGTCTGCTCGGCCAGCTGGACCAACACCTGGCCGTCGGGCGTGGGCCGCGCCGGCACCGTGCGCTGCACCAGCAGGCGGCCGCTGCGGTCTTCGAGCGCCTTGATGCGCTGCGAAACCGCCGAAGGCGTGACATGCAGGGCCGCCGCGGCGCGCTCGAAACTGCCTTCGCGCACGACGGCGGCCAGGGCGCGCAGATGATCGTGGTCCAGTCTCATGGGCAGGTCGCGGGCTTTGATTAAGTTTTGCTTAAGATGGTTTATTGAAATTAGCTGTATTTCACCGTCAAGGCAAGCCAGAATGACGCCATCCTCGCGGCCGCGGCGATTCGCCCGGCCGGTTTTCATTCCAGGCTGCAAAAGATGTTCACGCTCACCTCTCCCGCCTTCTTCACTGCCTGGGCCAGCGGCACCGCCACCGGCCTGGGGCTGTTTGCCGTGGTCGGCGCGCAAAGCGCCTTCGTCCTGCGGCAGGGGCTGATGCGCGCGCACATCATGACCGTGCTGGCGACCTGCGCGCTGGTCGACGCGGTATTCATCTTCGGCAGCGTCTGGGGCCTGCAGCGCCTGACCGAATGGGTGCCCGGCCTGGCCCGGGCCATCCTCTGGTTCGGCGTGGCCTTCCTGGCCTGGTATGGCCTGCAATCGGCGCGCCGCGCCTGGAAGGGCGGCTCGCTGGCCCATTGCCGCGAAGCCGTCCCGTCGCGCGGCGCCGCCCTGCTGGGCGCGCTGGGCTTCTCGCTGCTCAACCCGCATTTCTGGCTGGACATGGTGGTGGTGGGCTCGCTGGCCCACGGTTTTGCCGAAGCGCGCCCAGCCTTCGCGGTGGGCGTGCTGACGGCCTCGGTGCTCTGGCTGGCCGTGCTCGGCGTCGGGTCGCGCCTGTTCGCGCCTTTCTTCAGCCATGCGCGGGCCTGGCGCGTGCTCGACGGCGTCATCGCCGTCGTGATGCTGGTCCTGGCGGCCTCCCTGGCCACGGGCGACCTGGGCGGCTAATCCTGTCCCTATAATGGGACTCCCCATCCTGCCCCGGCCGCCATTGCGGCCCCCCAGCCCATGCGCGGAACCCGAGAGCCACGTCTGCCGTCCCTGGCCGCCATCCAGGCCTTTGAGGCCGCCGCCCGCCTGGGCGGTTTCGAGCCCGCCGGCGCCGAACTGGGCGTCACCGCCAGCGCCATAGGCAAGCGCATCGGCACCCTGGAGGCCCAGCTCGATACCGTGCTGTTCGTGCGCAGCCGGCGCGGCGCCACGCTGACGCCGGCCGGGCGCGAGTATCTCGAACAAGTGCGCAGCGCCCTGGGCCAGCTGTCGGCCGCGGCCCTCAAGGCGCGGGCCGAACCTCCGACGGAACTGCTGCGCGTCGTCTCCACCCCCACCTTCGCGCGGCAGGTCCTCATTCCCTACCTGCCGGAGTTCACCAACAGCCATCCCCAGGTCGACCTGGAGATCCTGTTTTCGGTGCCCTATCTCGAAATCGCCCCGCCCAATGCCGATCTGTGGATACGCTTTGGCAACGGACAGTACCCGGGCCTGCATGTCCAACAGCTGACCGACGACGAAGTCTTCGCCGTGTGCTCCCCGGGCTACCAGCGGCGCCATGGGCCCTTCGAGCGGCCCGAGGACCTGGCCCACGCCGCCTTGCTGCGCTGCCCCATGGAGCCCTGGCGGCCCTGGTTCGACCAGGCCGGGCTGGACTGGCCCGAGCCCACCAAGGGCGTCTGGCTGGTGGACCTGGGCATGGTGCTGGCCGCCGCCCATGCCGGACAGGGCGTGGCGCTCAGCCGCAAGACCCTGGCCGCCGAATGGCTCAACGAGGGCAAGCTCGTGCGGCTCTTCGACGTGACCTCGCGCGGCGAGTTCCAGTACTACCTCTGCCATGAGCAGCGCCGCCCCCTGCAGGGAGGGGCGCGCGCCTTCGCCGATTGGATCGCCGGCGTCTGCGCCCATATCGCCCACCGCTGAGCTCCTCACCGGAAAATAATTCCGGCACCCATCGGAATTCCCCTCCGATCAGGCCCTTTTCTTCTAGGGATTTACGAGAAACCGGCCACAAATATAAGTTTCGCGTAAGCATTCAAGACCAGAGTACCGAGCACCAAGAGGAGAGCGCCCGCGACGCAGCACGATAAAGAGTGGCGCAAAGAACTGGTTTTTCCGCAGTCGGACCGACCACAGCCAAAATCAGATTAGCGTGGGAGGCCAAATACCAATCTCAACGGAGACATCATGGACTTTCGTTTGAAGCTGCTTGCCGGTACCTTGACGCTCGCCCTTTCGGCGGGAGCCTACGCGGCGGATCCCATCAAGATCGGTGTGGCCGGTCCCTATACCGGCGGTTCTTCCTCCATGGGCGTGAGCATGCGCGACGGCGTGCGCCTGGCCATCGAGGAGATCAACAAGAACGGCGGCGTGCTCGGCCGCCAGCTGGTCGGCGTCGAACGCGACGACGAAGCCAAGAACGAACGCGGTGTGCAGATCGCCCAAGAGCTCATCAACAAAGAGCGCGTGGTCGCCACGGTGGGCTATATCAACACCGGCGTGGCCCTGGCCTCGCAGCGCTTCTACCAGGACGCCAAGATCCCGGTGATGAACAACGTGGCCACCGGCAGCGTGATCACCCATCAGTTCAAGGCGCCGGAGTACCCGGACAACTACGTCTTCCGCAACGCGGCGCATGACAGCATCCAGGCGCCCATGATCGTCGAGGAAGCCGTCACCCGCCGCGGCTTCAAGAAGGTCGCCATCCTGGCCGATTCGACCAACTACGGCCAGCTCGGCCGCGAAGACCTCGAAAAAGCCCTGGCCTCCAAGGGCATCAAGCCCGTGGCCGTCGAGAAGTTCAACATCAAGGACGTGGACATGACGGCCCAGCTGCTCAAGTCCAAGGAAGCCGGCGCCGAGGCCGTCCTGACCTACGGCATCGGCCCCGAACTGGCCCAGATCGCCAACGGCATGGCCAAGCTCGGCTGGAAGGTGCCCATCATCGGCAGCTGGACGCTGTCCATGGCCAACTACATCGACAACTCCGGCGCCAACGGCGAAGGCGCGCGCATGCCGCAGACCTTCATCCAGGATCCGGACACGCCGCGCCGCAAGGCCTTCATCGACGCCTACCTGGCCAAGTTCAAGCCCAAGAACAACCGCATCGACTCGCCGGTCTCGGCGGCCCAGGGCTATGACTCCATCTACCTGCTGGCCGCGGCCATCAAGCAGGCGGGCACCACCGACGGTCCCAAGGTGCGCGAAGCCCTGGAAAACCTCCAGACCCCGGTCGAGGGGGTGGTGATGACCTACAACAAGCCCTTCAGCCACGACAACCACGACGCCATCACCGAGAAAGAAGTCGTGATCGGCGAGGTCAAGGGCGGCCGGGTCGTCAAGGCTCAATAACACACAAGCTGTCCACCGCAGCGCGGGCCCGGCCGGGCCCGCGCGGTATCCGCTCGGCGCGCGGGCCGGGGTTCTCACTGCGCATACATGATGATTCTTCTACAGCTTATCTATAGCGGTATCGCGCTGGGCATGATCTATGCCGTCATAGCGTTCGGATATCAGCTCACCTTCGCCACATCGGGCACGCTCAACTTCGGCCAGGGGGAAGCCCTGATGCTGGGCGCGCTGGTCGGCCTGACACTGGTGGGCCTGGGCGTGAACTACTGGGTCATGATTCCCATCGTCTGCGTCTTCGGTTTCCTGCAGGGCATGTTCGTCGAACGGGTCGGCGTGAGGCCGGCCATCAAGACGCGCTCCGAGTTCGGCTGGATCATGGCCACCATCGCCCTGGGCATCATCTTCCGCAACGTGGCCGAGAATGTCTGGGGCCGCGATGACCTGCGCTTTCCCTCGCCGCTGCCCGAGGCGCCGCTGAAGGTCCTGGGCGCCAATGTGCTGCCCATGGAGCTGCTGGTGGTCTTCGGCGCGCTGGCCATGATGCTCCTGGTGGAGCTGTTCAACCGCAAGTCGATCTACGGCAAGGCCTTCGTGGCCACTTCCAACGACCGCGACGCCGCCGGCCTGATGGGGATCAGCACCGGCCTGGTCATCACCTTTTCCTACGCCATGTCGTCGCTGACGGCGGCCTTTGCCGGGGTGCTCGTCGCGCCCCTCACGCTGACCGGCGCCACCATGGGCGCGGTGCTGGGCCTGAAGGCCTTTGCCGTGGCCATCATCGGCGGGCTGTCCAGCGGCATGGGCGTGGTCGTGGGCGGCCTCATCCTGGGCATCGCCGAGACCACCACCGGCTTCTATCTGTCGACCGGCTACAAGGACGTTCCCGGCCTCGTGCTGCTGCTCCTGGTGCTGACCTTCAAACCCGCCGGCCTGTTCGGCAAGACCGCGATCAAGAAGGTGTAAAGCCGATGAAACCCCTGCACCGTGTCCTGGCCATCGTGGCCCTGGCCTGCCTGGCGGCCATCCCGCTGGGCGTGACCAACACCTATTATCTGCACCTTATCGAAACCATCATGATCTATTCGATCCTGCTGTTCGGGCTCGACATCGTGGTGGGCTATACCGGACAGGTATCGCTGGGCCATGCCGGCCTGTTCGGCGTCGGCTCCTACGTGGCTGGCGTGCTGTTTTTCCATCTCCAGATGCCCATCTGGGTGACCCTGCCGGCCGCCATCGTCATCGCCGCCGCTTTCGGCGCCGTCCTGGCGCTGCCCGCGCTGCGCGTGACCGGCCCTTACCTGGCCATGGTGACGCTGGCCTTCGGCACCATCATCCAGATCCTCATCAACGAGATGACCTTCCTGACCGAAGGGCCGCTGGGCATCAAGATCAACAAGCCCGCCTTCGGCGGGCATGTGCTCGACAAGCAGGAGTATTTCTGGCTCGTCGCCCTGCTGCTGGTGCTCTCCCTCATCGTGGTGCACCGCATCCTCAAGTCGCACCTGGGCCGCTCCTTCGAGGCCTTGCGCGACAGCCCCATCGCCTCGGACTGCATGGGCGTATCGGTCTACCGCCACAAGGTCATCGCCTTCGTGATCAGCGCCGGCTTCGCCGGCCTGGCCGGAGCGCTGTACTCCTACTCCGAGCAGTACATCTCGCCCAACACCTACAACTTCGAACTCACCATCCTGTTCCTGCTGGCCATCATCATGGGCGGGCGCAAGACGCGCACCGGCGCCATCCTGGGCGCTTCCATCATCGTGCTGCTGCCCAAGATGCTGGATGACATCGGCACCTTCCGCCTGATCGCGCTGGCCGTCGCCGTCCTGGTGACCGCGGGTTGCGCCGTGGCGGTGGCGCGCGGCCAGACCCAGCCTCGCCGCGTGGCCGTGCCGGTCGTCGGCACGATCGCGCTGGCCGTGTTCGCCTATTGGCTGGAAGCCGTGACCGACTGGCGCCTGACCATCTTCGGCGTGATGATCCTCTTTGTCGTGTACTACCTGCCCGACGGCATCGTGGGCTTCGTGCGCAACCTCTTCTTCTCGACCCGGCGCACGGCGCTGTCGGTCAAGGCCGAACTCGCCGACCATGCCGACGCCGTTCCCGCGGCCGCGGCCGGCCCCGCCGAGACCTTGCTGCAGGCCCAGGGCGTGCTCATGCAGTTCGGCGGCCTGAAGGCCCTCAACCAGGTGGACCTGACCGTCAAGCGCGGCACCATCCACGGCCTGATCGGCCCCAATGGCTCGGGCAAGAGCACCATGATGAACGTGCTGACCGGCATCTACGTGCCCACGGCCGGCAGTGTGTCGTTCTCGGGCCGCTCGTTGGTGGGGCTGACGCCGGCCGACATCGCCGCCAACGGCGTGGCGCGCACCTTCCAGAACGTGCAGCTCTTCGGCGAGATGACGGCGCTGGAAAACGTGCTGGTGGGCCTGCATCACAGTTTCACGACCGGGCTGGCCAATATCGCGCTGCGCACCGCCCGCTGGAAGCACGAAGAGCAACAGGCGCGCGCCCGCGCCCTGGCGCTGCTGGAGTTTGTCGGCC
Organism: Bordetella hinzii LMG 13501; assembly: GCF_001548475.1. GTDB lineage: Bacteria > Pseudomonadota > Gammaproteobacteria > Burkholderiales > Burkholderiaceae_B > Bordetella > Bordetella hinzii. The sequence goes on along the minus strand of NZ_LRUJ01000024.1, from coordinate 14,470 downwards.
TGGCCGAATACGCCGGCGAGGAGGCCCGCAACCTGCCCTATGGCAAGCAGCGCCTGCTGGAGATCGCCCGCGCGCTGGCCCTGGACCCGCAGCTGCTATTGCTGGACGAACCCGCCGCCGGCCTGACGGCGCCCGACATCGCCGAACTGCTGGTCATCATCCGCAAGGTGCGCGACCACGGCATCACGCTCATCCTGATCGAGCACCACATGGACGTGGTCATGAGCGTGTGCGACACCGTGTCGGTGCTGGACTTCGGCCAGAAGATCGCCGAGGGCCTGCCCGGCGAGATCCAGCAAAACCCCAAGGTCATCGAAGCCTACCTGGGCGGCGCGACCGCCTGACGCCCGCCGGAGACATCGACAATGCTATCTGTGAAGAATCTCGAAGCGGGCTACGGCAAGGTCAAGGTGCTGCATGGCATCAGCCTGGACGTGCCCAAGGCCAAGGTCGTCACCCTGATTGGCTCCAACGGCGCGGGCAAGACCACCACCATGCGCGCGCTGTCGGGCATGATCCGCCCCACGGCCGGCGAGATCACCCTCGACGGCCGCGCCATCGCCGGACAGGAGTCGTTCCGCATCGCGCGCCTGGGCCTGGCGCATTCGCCCGAGGGGCGGCGCGTCTTTCCCACCCTGTCGGTCACCGACAACCTCCTGCTGGGCGCTTTCCCGCGCCTGACCGGCAGCCGGCCCCGCGGCGACGTCCAGGCCGACCTGGCCCGCGCCATGGACCTGTTTCCGCGCCTGAAGGAGCGCCGCGACCAGCTGGCCGGCACCCTGTCGGGCGGCGAGCAGCAGATGCTGGCCATGGCGCGCGCCATCATGCTCAATCCGGAGCTGGTGCTCCTGGACGAGCCGTCCATGGGCCTGGCGCCCATCCTGGTCGAAGAGGTTTTCCGCATCATCGCGCGCCTGAAGGAGCAGGGCGTGACCATGCTGCTGGTGGAACAGTTCGCCGCCGCCGCGCTGAACGTCGCCGACTACGGCTATGTGCTGGAGAACGGACGCATCTCGGTGCACGGGCCGGCCGAACAGCTCAAGCACGACCCGGCGGTGATCGCCGCCTACCTGGGCGGCGGCCACTGACCGACGCGGCTACGCGCACGCAGCCGCGTCGGTCAGGCCGTGAAGACCAGGGCGTTCGTCAGATCGCCCATGGGCGCCTGCCCACGGTCCGTCATGGCCTTGTCGCGCGCGGCCAGGCCTTCGAGCATGGGCAGGTCGAACAGGCGGATGGCCAGGCGCAGGATGGACCCGGTGTCATAGACGGTGTGGTCCACCGTGCCCTTCTTGGCGAAGGGCGAAATGACCAGCGCCGGGACGCGCGAGCCCGGGCCGAAGCGGTCGCCCTTGGGCGGGGCCACATGGTCCCACCAGCCGCCGTTCTCGTCCACGGTGACCACGACCACCATGTGCTCCCACTGCGGGCTCTTGCGCAGGCTGTCGATGATGTGCGCGATGTGGCGGTCGCCCGACTCCACGTCCGCATAGCCCGCATGCATGTTCAGGTTGCCCTGCGGTTTGTAGAAGGTCAGCGCCGGCAGCTTGCCGGCCTCGGCATCGGCCAGGAAGGTGTTGGTGGCCGCGATATCGCCCAGCCCGCCGTCGCGCAGATGCGCCGCGCGCGCCGCGGTGCCCGGTCCGGTGCTGGCGAAGTAGTTGAAAGGCTGGTGGTGCGCCTGGAAGTTGGGCGAGGACGGGAAACCCGTATTGCCCGTGGCGTCCACGGCGGCCTGCCAGCCGCCCGCATACCAGGCCCAGTCCAGCCCCTTGGCGCTCATCAGGTCGCCGATATGGGCGTGCGTCTGCGGCACCATGGTCTGCGGGTTGGTCGGATCGGCCAGCGTGGGATCGGTCGCGCTGCGGCTGAATGACGGCCAGTACGGCGGCGCCATGGTGTTCACGCCATAGCCGTCCGGAGTCAGCGCGCTGGCGCCGAACTGCGGCGCGCCGGCCAGGGCGCTGGCCGGCGAGGTGGCCTTGGGCTTGAGGCGCGGGTCGGCGGGATCATCGCTCTCGAGTTCGGCGATCTGCGTGCGGGCCACGGAGTTGGCGGCGTCGGGATAGAAGGGCGGACGGGCCGCGACCAGATACTGGTGGTTGAGGAAAGAACCGCCGAAAGCGCCCTGGAAGAAGTTGTCGCATAGCACGAATTCCTCGGCCAGCTTCCAGAGACGCAGGTTGTAGGCGGAATCGCTGTAATAGCCCATCACCAGGGCGCCGGAATCCGCCCAGGCCACGAAACGGTCGTTCTTGCCGCCGTTGATCTGCATCTGGTTCTGGTAGAACACATGCCACAGGTCGCGCGTGACCACGCCCTGCGGCAACGGCTCGCCCTGCGGGCCCTGCAGCGCGAACGGCGCATTGGGCAGGTTGTTCATATAGGCCGCGGCCTGGTCCACTTCATACGTGATGTGATTGGCCTGCTGCGATTGCGGCACCATGCCGCCCCACACCGGAGGCAGGACGGCCAGCGGCGTGCCGTCGCGGTCGTACTGCCGGTAATCGGCGGCCGACAGCTGCGACAGCGGCTTCTCGACGCCCGGGAAGTTGGCGAACAGATTATTGAAGCTGCGGTTCTCGGCGTAGATCACCACCAGTGTCTTGACGTTCTCGCGCAGCGCCTGCGTGGTATCGACGGGCGCGGCCGGCACGGCGGTCGTATCGTCATCATCGTCGTCCTTGCTGCCGTGACAGCCTGCCAGGGCGCCCAGCGTGGCGGCGCTGGCGCCCAGGGCGGCAACGCCGGTCAGAAATCCGCGGCGCGTGGAGCGGGCCGGCGCGGGTTCGTGGTGTTCACCGGACTTGCGGCCGGCGTCGTCTTCTTTTTCGGACATGAGGAAAACCTTGCGGGAGAAGGCGGCGCCCTGTCATGACGCCGCATGCCGCCGGATGACAGCCGGCATCGTGAACAGCCCGCAGGCTACAGAGACTTTGTTTTGACGATGTGACCGATCCCTGTCAGCAGGCTGTCGGACCGGCTGTCAGTACGCTGAACAGGGCAGGCAAAAACGCGCGCGCTCAGTCTTCGTCGATGGCGGCGTTATCGGCGCCGTAGTGCTTCAGGCCGTCGAGATCCATGACCCGCACCGCGCCGTATTCGACCTTGAGCAGGCCGGCGCCTTCGAGCTTGCGCAGGGCCTGGTTGGCGCGCTGGCGCGAGACGCGGGCCAGGTAGCCGACTTCTTCCTGGGTGATGGCCAGGCGCATGCCCATGCCGGGATACAGCAGGGGATTGAAGAGTTCGGCCAAGCAGCGCGCCACCCGCGCATCGGGATCGAGCAGGCGGTCGTACTCGGCCTTGCCGATGAATTGCGCCACGCGCTCGTTCAGCTGATGCAGCAGGTATCGATTGAAAGGGATACTGCTGTCGAGCAGCCACTCGAAGGTGCTTGCGGGCAGGCGCGCCACCACCGAATCGCGCAAGGCCACCACATCGTATTTGCGCACCTCGCGCTTGAGCAGGGAGCCCTCGCCTATCCATCCGCCGGCGGGCACGCCGGTCAGCGAAGCCACCTTGCCCTCGGCATTGCCCACCGAGACTTTCACCAGGCCCGACAGCACGCCTATCCATGCCTGGGCGAGCTCGCCTTTCCGCTCTATGATCGTGCCAGCCTGGACATGCTGCACCGAAACGTCGCGCTCGACGCGCGCCCGCTGTTCGTTATCCAGCATGCGAAACCAGGCGGCGGCGAGATGTAGCGAATCGGCTAGCTGCATCGGGAATACCCTAAATGTTCCTTGAATGTCGTGATGGTGACAGTTAGCGACGACCCAACCTTATACCTTAACTCCTGCCGTAAATCTAAAACGAACTGGTCAAGCGCACGTCGGGAAGCCTAGCTCGCAACACTCCCGTCCCCGCCCAAACCGGAGGAGACAACGTGGCACATTCCCAGCCCCCGGCCCGACCGGCGGCGGCGCAGACCTTTCCTGCGCTCCTGCTCGAACATGCCAGCGTGCGCCCGTCGCGTCCCGCGATACGCGAAAAAGACCTGGGCATATGGCAAACCCTAAGCTGGGCCGACGTGGCCGAGCGCGTCCGCCTGCTGGCCCATGGCCTGGCGGCGCTGGGCATCGGCCCCGGCAAGCATATCGCCGTCATCGGCGAAAACCGGCCCCGTTTGTACATTGCCATGATGGCGGCCCAGGCGCTGGGCGCCATCCCCGTCCCCCTCTACCAGGATGCCGTGGCCCAGGAGATGGTCTACGTGCTGCAGGACGCCGAGATCAGTGTGGCGGTCGTCGAAGACCAGGAGCAGGTCGACAAGATGCTGGAAGTGCGCGAGCAATGCCCCGCGCTCAAGGCCGTGGTCTATGACGATCCGCGCGGCATGCGCAACTACCACGACGACCTGCTGCAATCCTATGAGGCGCTGGAAGAGGCCGGGCGCCGGCATGCGCAGGCCAACCCGGATTTCTACCTGCAGGCCGCCCGCGCCGTGCAACCCCACGATACGGCGGCCATGTTCTACACCTCCGGCACGACCGGCAAGCCCAAGGGCGTCGTGCTGACCCATCATGCGCTCATCGACCGCGCGCGGGCCGTGGCCGAGATGGAGAAGCTGAGCGACCAGGAAGACGTGCTGGCCTATCTGCCGCCCGCCTGGATAGGCCAGAACATGTTCTCCTACACCCAGCTGCTGGTGTCGGGTTTCACTGTCAACCATCCGGAATCGCCCGACACGGTGTCCATCGACATGCGCGATATCGGGCCGACCTATTACTTCGCGCCGCCGCGCGTGCTTGAGGGACTGCTGACCCATGTGATGATACGCATGGAGGACGCAGGCCTCGTCAAGCGCAAACTGTTTCACGCCTGCATGAGCCTGGCGCGCCGCGTCGGCGCCCGCATCCTCGACGGCGAATCCGTCTCGGCCTGGGATGCGCTGCGCTACAAACTGGGCGACCTCATGATCTATGGCCCGCTGCGCAATGCGCTGGGCATGAGCCGCGTGCGGGTAGCCTATACCGCGGGCGAGGCCATCGGCCCCGACCTGTTCGTCTTCTACCGTTCCATCGGCATCAATCTCAAGCAGCTCTACGGTTCGACCGAAACCTCGGTCTTCGTCTGCGTGCAGCCCGACGGCCAGGTGCGCGACGACACCGTGGGTCCGCCCGTCGACGGCGTGCAAATCCGCGTGGCCGACAGCGGCGAGATCCTGGTCAAGAGCCCGGGTCTCTTCAAGGAGTACTACCGCAACCCGGCCGCCACCGCCGAAGCGCGCGATGCCGAGGGCTGGTTCCATACCGGCGACGCGGGCTATCTGGACAGCGATGGCCAGCTCAAGATCATCGACCGCGCCAAGGACGTGGGCAAGCTGGCCGACGGCAGCCTGTTCGCGCCCAAGTACATCGAAAACAAGCTCAAGTTCTTCCCGCACATCAAGGAAGCCGTGGCCTTCGGCGCCGACCGCGAGCAAGCCTGCGCCTTCATCAACATCGACCTTGAGGCCGTGGGAAATTGGGCCGAGCGCCGTGGCCTGCCCTACGCCGGCTACACCGATCTGGCCGGCAAGGAAGAGGTGTATGCCCTGATCCGCGACTGCGTCGAAAAGGTCAACGCCGACCTGGCCAATGATCCGCGCCTGGCCGCCTCCCAGATCCACCGCTTCCTCATCCTGCACAAGGAACTGGACCCGGACGATGACGAGCTGACCCGCACGCGCAAGGTGCGCCGCGCCTTCATCGCCCAGAAATACGGGGTGCTGATCGACGCGCTGTACAGCGGCAAGGACAGCCAGTTCATCGAAACCGAGGTCAAGTTCGAGGATGGCCGCAGCGGCAGGATTTCCGCCGACCTGCGCATCTGCGCGGCCAAGACCTATCCCGCCATCACCGCCAAGGCCGCTTGATATGAGCATCTCCTCCCGCGACCAGCAGATCGGCGAAGTCATGCTGGACATGCAGAACATCTCGCTGTCCTTTGGCGGCGTCAAGGCGCTCACGGATATTTCCTTCAACGTGCGCGAGCATGAGATACGCGCCATCATCGGACCCAACGGCGCCGGCAAGAGCTCCATGCTCAACGTCATCAACGGCGTCTACACACCGCAGCAGGGCGGCATCATGCTGCGCGGCGAGCGCTTCTCGCGCATGAACCCGCGCCGCGCCGCCGAGATGGGCATCGCGCGCACCTTCCAGAACTTGGCGCTCTTCAAGGGCATGAGCGTGCTGGACAACATCATGACCGGCCGCAACCTGCGCATGAAATGCGGCCTGCTGTCCCAGGCCCTGCGCCTGGGGCCGGCCGAGCGTGAAGAAATGGCGCATCGCGAATTCGTCGAGAACATCATCGACTTCCTGGAGATCCAGGCCTACCGCAAGGTGCCGGTCGGCCGGCTGCCCTACGGGCTGCAAAAGCGCGTGGACCTGGGCCGCGCGCTGGCCATGGAGCCGCGGCTGCTGCTGCTCGACGAGCCCATGGCCGGGATGAACATCGAGGAAAAGCAAGACATGAGCCGCTTCATCCTCGACGTCAATGATGAGTTCGGCACCACCATCGTCCTCATCGAGCACGACATGGGCGTGGTGATGGACATCTCCGACCGGGTCGTAGTGCTTGACTACGGCAAGAAGATCGGCGATGGCACGCCCGACGAAGTGCGGGGCAATCCTGATGTGATCCGCGCCTACCTCGGCGTGGCGCAAGGCTGAACGGACGGGGTACGAGATGGGATTCTTTCTGGAAACTTTCCTGGGCGGGTTGATGAGCGGCATGCTGTACTCGCTGATCGGCCTGGGCTTCGTGCTCATTTTCAAGGCCTCGGGCGTATTCAACTTCGCCCAGGGCGCCATGGTGCTGGTGGCCGCCCTGTCGATGGCGCGCTTCTCGGAGTGGATACCGCAGTGGCTGGGCTTCCAGAACATGCTGGTGGCCAATGTGCTGGCCTTCATCGTAAGCGCAGCCATCATGTTCGTGCTGGCCGTGGTGATCGAACGCCTGGTGCTGCGCCACCTGGTCAACCAGGACCTGACCACCCTGCTCATGGCCACGCTGGGCATCAGCTATTTCCTGGACGGGCTGGGCCAGATCACCTTCGGCAGCTCGGTCTACTCGATCAATGTAGGCATGCCCAAGGAGCCCTGGATGGTGCTGGACTCCATCTTCGAGGGCGGCCTGCTCATCAACCTCGAAGACCTGACCGCCGCGCTCATCGCCGCGCTGCTGGTGGCCGCGCTGGCGCTGTTCTTCCAGTTCACCTCGACCGGGCGGGCGCTGCGCGCCGTGGCCGACGACCACCAGGCCGCGCAATCCATCGGCATCCCGCTCAATCGCATCTGGGTCATCGTCTGGAGCGTGGCCGGCCTGGTCGCGCTGGTGGCCGGCATCATCTGGGGCTCGAAGTTCGGCGTGCAGTTCACGCTGTCGACGGCCGCCCTGCGGGCCCTGCCCGTGGTCATCCTGGGCGGCCTGACCTCGGTGCCCGGCGCCATCCTGGGCGGCCTGATCATCGGCGTGGGCGAAAAACTGTCGGAAGTGTATCTGGGCTCGCTGGTCGGCGGAGGCATCGAAATCTGGTTCGCCTACGTGCTGGCGCTGGTCTTCCTGCTGTTCCGTCCGCAAGGGCTGTTCGGCGAAAAAATCATTGACCGGGTCTAGACCCCCAGATTGGAGTCATCATGTTCTACCGCGAAAACGGCCAATTCAAGACCAGCTATCGCGCCGACCAGCAGATCTTCCCGATCCGGCAGGACCGCATCTTTTTCTCGCTTTTGATGGCGATCGCCTTCGTGGCGGTGCCGCTGCTCGCCAGCGACTACCTGCTGCGCGCCATCCTGATCCCCTTTCTCATCCTGGCCCTGGCGGCCGTGGGCCTGAACATCCTGGTGGGCTATTGCGGCCAGATCTCGCTGGGCACCGGCGCCTTCATGGCCGTGGGCGCCTACGCGGCCTGGAACATCGGCGTGCGCTTCCCGGGCTCGCCGCTCTTGCTGCAGATCCTGATCGGCGGCGGCTTCGCAACCCTGGTGGGCGTGATCTTCGGCATCCCCAGCCTGCGCATACGCGGCCTCTATCTCGCCGTGGCCACGCTGGCCGCGCAGTTCTTCGTGGACTGGGCTTTCCTGCGCATCCCCTTCTTCACCAACTACTCTTCTTCCGGCAATGTGTCCGTGCCGCCGCTCACGGCTTTCGGCCTGCCGGTGCAAAGCGCGCTGGAGAAATACCTCTTCGTCCTGATCCTGGTGGTGGTCTTCACGCTGCTGGCCAAAAACCTGGTGCGCGGCGCCATCGGGCGCCAGTGGATGGCGATCCGCGACATGGACGTGGCCGCCGCGGTGATCGGCATCCGCCCCATGTACGCCAAGCTTTCGGCCTTCGCGGTCAGCTCCTTCATCGTCGGGGTGGCCGGGGCGCTCTGGGGCTTCATCCACCTGGGCTCCTGGGAGCCGCTGGCCTTTGACCTCGGCCGCTCCTTCCAGCTGCTGTTCATGATCATCATCGGCGGCCTGGGCTCCATCCTGGGCAGTTTCTTCGGCGCGGCCTTCATCGTGCTGGTGCCGGTGGCGCTCACCAACATCCCCCATCTTCTCGGGCTGTCGCTGTCGGTGGACACGGCCGCCCACGTCGAACACATGGTGTTCGGCGCGCTCATCGTGTTCTTCCTGATCGCCGAGCCGCATGGCCTGGCGCGTCTGTGGAGCATAGGCAAGGAAAAGCTGCGCATCTGGCCGTTCCCGCATTGAATCGGCGCGGGCCCACCCGGCCCGCGCTCTCACACAACCCGGCTCCAGACCGGGCCAACCCCGGTGTTCGATAGCAAGCACCACGCAGGAGGTAAATGGAGATGAAGCGTCTTAACCTGAAATTGGCCGCGGCCCTGATGGCCGCTTCCGGCGCGATGGGCGCCTTCGCCACCCCGGCGGCCGCCGCCGAGGAACAGTTCGTGCCGCTGCTGGTCTACCGCACGGGCTCCTTCGCGCCGCTGGGCATCCCCTGGGCCGATGGCAAGCTGGACTATCTCAAGCTGGTCAACGAGCGCGACGGCGGCGTCAACGGTGTGAAGATCACCTACGAGGAATGCGAAACCGCCTATGCCACCGACCGCGGCGTGGAGTGCTACGAGCGCCTGAAGAACAAGGGCACCGGCGCCTCGGGCTTTGACACCCAGTCCACCGGCATCACCTTCGCCGTGACCGACAAGGCCATGGTGGACAAGGTGCCGGTCGAGACCATGGGCTATGGCCTGTCGCAATCGGTCGACGGCAGCGTCTTCGAATGGAATTTCCCGCTGCTGGGCACCTATTGGACCGCGGCCGACGTCATGATCCAGGACATCGCCAAGAAGGAAGGCGGGCTGGCCAAGCTCAAGGGCAAGAAAATCGCCCTGGTCTATCACGACTCGCCCTATGGCAAGGAGCCCATCCCGCTGCTGCAGAAACGCGCCGCCAAGGAAGGCTTCGAGCTGCTGCTCTACCCGGTGACCGCGCCGGGCGTGGAACAGAAATCCACCTGGCTGCAGATCCGCCAGCAGCGGCCGGCCTATGTGCTGCTCTGGAGCGCCGGCATCATGACGCCGACGGCCATCCGCGAAGCCCAGGCCAGCGGCTATCCGCGCGACAAGATGTATGCCATCTGGTGGGCCGGCTCCGAGGGCGACGTCAAGGACCTGGGCGATGTCGCCAAGGGCTATAACGCCATCACCATCCACAACAGCGCCGGCACCGGCAAGGTCTATGAAGACCTGAAGAAATACGTCTACGACAAGGGCCAGGGCGCCGACAAGTCCGGCAACACCACGCTGGGGACCATCGCCCACACGCGCGGCATGATGATCTCCATGATGCAGGTCGAAGCCATCCGCACCGCCCAAGAGAAGTTCGGCAAGGGCCGCGCGCTCACGCCCGAGCAAGTGCGCTGGGGCTTCGAGAACCTCAATCTCACCCAGGAACGCCTGAACGCGCTGGGCTTCGGCGACATCATGCGTCCGGTCAAGACCAGCTGCAGCAACCACATGGGCGATGACTGGGCCCGCATCGTCCAGTGGGACGGCAAGAAGTTCAACGTGGTCTCCGACTGGTACCAGGCCGACAAGGCCCTGGTGGATCCGCTGGTCAAGGAAGGGGCCGCCAAATACGCCCAGGAGAAGAAGATCACGCCGCGCAAGTGCGAAGGCTGATGATCACCGGCCGCCGGTTCCGGCCGGCGGCCTTTCGTATTCCGCAGGAAACGCCATGACTGTCGCTCCCTCTTCCATGCCGTCCAAGGTGCTGCTCGATGTCAACGGCATCGAGGTCATCTACAACCACGTGATCCTGGTGCTCAAGGGCGTGTCCCTGCGCGTGCCCGAAGGCAAGATCGTGGCCTTGCTGGGGGCCAACGGCGCCGGCAAGACCACCACGCTGCGCGCCGTCTCCAACCTGTTGAAGGGCGAGCGCGGCGATGTCACCAAGGGCTATATCCAGTACCGCGACGAGCGCATCGAAAGGCTGTCGCCCGCCGAGCTGGTCAAGCGCGGCGTGGTGCAGGTCATGGAGGGCCGGCATTGCTTCGCCCACCTGACCATCGAGGAAAACCTGCTGACCGGCGCCTACACCCGCCATCTGTCGCGCGGCGAGGTCAGCGCCGCCCTGGAGCGCGTGTACCAGTATTTTCCGCGCCTCAAGCAAAGGCGCGGCAGCCAGGCCGGCTACACCTCGGGCGGCGAACAACAGATGACGGCCATTGGCCGCGCCCTGATGGCCAGCCCCAACATGATCCTGCTCGACGAGCCCTCCATGGGCCTGGCCCCGCAGATCGTCGAGGAGATCTTCGAGATCGTGCGCGATCTCAACCAGCGCGAGCGTGTGAGCTTCCTGCTGGCCGAGCAGAACACCAATATCGCGCTGCGCTATGCCGACTATGGCTACATCCTGGAGAACGGCCGCGTGATGATGGACGGCGCGGCCAGCGACCTGGCGCAGAACGAAGACGTCAAGGAGTTCTACCTCGGTATCTCCAGCGGAGAGCGCAAGAGCTTCCGCGACCAGAAGTTTTATCGCCGCCGCAAGCGTTGGCTGGCCTGAACCGACTCAACACCGCGAAGGTGCCAACCCATGTCCGAGTTTTTCGATACCCTGGAAACCCGCGAGCCGGCCGCGCGCGAACGCGCCCTGATGCAAGCCCTGCCGGGCGCCATCGCCCAGGCCCAGGCGCGCGCGCCGGCCATCGCCGCCCAACTGCGAGGCGTGGACGCTTCGCGCATCACCAGCCGCCAGGCGCTGGCCTCGCTGCCCGTGCTGCGCAAGCATGAATTGCTGGAGCTGCAGCAGAAAAGCCGGGCGGGCGATGACCCTGCCGGCCCGCAGAAAGCCTTTGGCGGATTCTCGGCCGTGGGCTGGGGCCAGGCTGCGCGGGTCTTCGCCTCGCCCGGTCCCATCTACGAGCCGGAGACCGCGCGGCCCGATTACTGGCGCTTCGCCCGCGCGCTCTATGCCGCGGGCTTTCGCGCCGGCGAACTGGCCTACAACTGCTTTTCCTACCATTTCACGCCGGCCGGCTCGATGATGGAGACCGCCGCGCACGCCGTGGGCTGCACCGTCTTTCCGGGCGGTACCGGCCAGACCGAGCAGCAGGTGCACGCCATCCGGGACCTCGCGCCGTCCGGCTACACCGGCACGCCCAGCTTCCTGAAAATCATCCTGGAGAAGGCCGACGAGCTCGGCGTGCCCCTGACTTCGCTCAAGCGCGCCCTGGTTTCCGGCGAGGCCTTCCCGCCGTCGCTGCGCGACTGGCTGGCCGCGCGCGGCATCGCCGGCTACCAGGCCTATGGCAGCGCCGACCTGGGCATGATCGCCTTTGAGACCTCGGCGCGCGAAGGCCTGGTACTGGGCGAGGACCTCATCCTGGAGATCGTGCGCCCCGGCACCGGCGAGCCCGTGCCCGATGGCGAAGTGGGCGAAGTGGTCATCACCACGCTCAACCCCGATTACCCGCTGGTGCGCTTCGGCACCGGCGACCTGTCGGCGGTCCTGCCGGGCCGCTCACCCTGCGGACGCAGCAACACCCGCATCCGCGGCTGGCTGGGCCGTGCCGACCAGACCACCAAGGTGCGCGGCCTGTTCGTCCATCCTTCGCAGGTGGCCGAAGTCTTGCGCCGCCACCCCGAAGTCGGCCGCGCCCGCCTGGTCATCACCGGCACCACCGGCGCCGAGCAGATGGCCCTGCATGTCGAAACCGGACAATTGCCAACCGAACTGTCCTTGCGGCTGGTCGAGTCCGTGCGCGACATCACCAAGCTGCGCGCCGACATCGTCCGCGCCGAACCGGGCAGCCTGCCCAACGACGGCAAGGTGATCGAGGACCTGCGCAGCTACGAGTAAGACCGCCGGTGTCGGACGCCATGACAGACGACCGGGGGTCTGTCACGCGGCGCCTGGCATGGCCGCGCTCAACGACCGCGGTCCGAGGCCGGCCTCTGCCAGAAAGAAAACGCCCCCATGCCGACCAGCATGGCGATGGCGAAAGTCAGCGCGTCCTCATAGCCCTGGGCGGCTGTCACCACGGCCGGCCCCGGGCATAGCCCGGCCAGGCCCCAGCCTATGCCAAACAGCAAGGCGCCGCACAACAGGCGCCGGTCTATCTTGCGGGCCGTGGGCCATTGCAGGGGCGCGCCGGCGGTGATCGTGGCGCCGCGCCGCTTCAGGCGGGCATAGATGGGCGCGGTCAGCGCGATGGCGCCCAGCATGACAAAAGCCAGCGAAGGATCCCAGTGTCCGCCGATATCGAGAAAGCCCAGCACCTTGGCGGGATCGGTCATGCCGGAGACGATGAGACCCAGGCCGAACAGCAGGCCGCAGCATAGGGCGAAGACGAGATGCATATCAGTTCCCCAGGAGGTGGCGAACCACGGCGACGACCGCCATGCCGGTCAGCATGAAGACCAGGACCGAGGCGACCGAACGCACCGAGCCGCGCGATAGGCCGCAGATGCCGTGGCCGCTGGTGCAGCCGGAACCCAGCCGAGTGCCGAAGCCGACCAGCAGGCCGGCCAGGATGAGCGTGGGCGTGCTGGAAATGAAATGCGGGGTGGGCAGTTTGGCGAACAGGCCGTACAGCCAGGGAGACAGGACCAGCCCGCCGATGAAGGCCACCCGCCAGGCGGAACCCGCCGCCGGGGGCACCAGCGCCCCCAGGATGCCGCTGATGCCGGCGATGCGGCCCAGGGTGGCCATCAACAAGGCGGCGGCCGCGCCGATCATGAGGCCGCCTGCCAGGGCGCTGCCGGGGGTGAAGGATTCCCATGCGATATTCATTGCGCGTGCTCCAGGACCTGCCCGCAATACAGGCCCGAAAGGGTTTTCATGATCTGGCTCACCTCATGGCTGGCCATGCGGTAGTAAATGAATTTACCGGCGCGCCGGGTGGCGACCAGCCCCTCGTCGCGCAGCACGCCCAACTGCTGCGACAGCGTGGGCTGGCGGATGCCGGTCTGGGCTTCGAGTTCGCCCACGTTGCGTTCGCCTTCGACCAGCTGGCACAGCAGCAGCAGCCGGTCGGCATTGGCCAGCGCCTTCAGGAGCGCGCAGCACTGATCGGCCGAGGCGCGCAGCGCCGCGATGTCGGCCTCGGTGAGGGGAGCATGCATAAGGGAAGAAAACCGGATATTGATATACATTATTATATAATATTATTCAGTAGATTATCAGCCGGAAGCCGCCATGCAGCCCCAAGCCTTCTTCGATCCCACGACGGGCACCATCAGCTACGTCGTGCATGATGGACGCGATTGCGCCGTGATCGACCCGGTGCTGGACTATGACCCCAAGTCCGGACGGACCTCCACGGCCGGCGCCGACGCCATTGCCGCCTTTGTGCGCACCGAGGGCTTGCATTGCCAATGGATACTGGAGACGCATGCGCATGCCGATCATCTATCGGCCGCGCGTTATCTGCAAAGCCTGCTGGGGGGCACGCTGGCCATCGGCCAGGCGATCCGCGAGGTGCAGGCCGCCTTCAAACCTGTCTTCAATCTCGACCTGGCCACCGACGGCCGCCAGTTCGATCATCTGTTCATGCCCGGCGAAAGCTTTGCCATCGGCAGCCTGCAGGCCCGCGCCCTGCACGTGCCCGGGCATACGCCGGCCGACATGGCCTACCAGGTCGGCGACGCGGTCTTCGTGGGCGACACCCTCTTCATGCCCGATGTAGGCACGGCGCGCTGCGACTTCCCCGGCGGCGACGCCGTCCAGCTGTACCGCTCCATTCGCCGGCTGCTGGCCCTGCCCCCGGCCACACGTCTGTTCATGTGCCATGACTATCCGCCCGAACACCGCACCCCGGCCTGGGAAACCACGGTGGCCGCGCAGCGCGAGGGCAATATCCATGTGCGCGACGGCGTCAGCGAGGCCGACTTCGTCGCCATGCGCCAAAAGCGCGACGCCACCCTGGCCATGCCGACCCTGATCCTGCCGGCCATCCAGGTCAATATCCGCGCCGGCGAACTTCCCGCCGCCGAAGACAACGGCACCCGCTACCTCAAGATCCC
>NZ_LRUJ01000023.1 GCF_001548475.1 Bordetella hinzii LMG 13501 | reverse complement strand
TCCCCTCATCCTGGCCCTGGCCAATCCCACGCCCGAGATCCTGCCCGAGCTGGCCTGCTCGGTGCGCGATGACGTCGTCATGGCCACGGGCCGCTCGGACTACCCCAACCAGGTCAACAACGTCCTGTGCTTTCCCTATATCTTCCGCGGCGCGCTGGACGTGGGCGCCACCACCATCACCCGCGAGATGGAGAAGGCCGCCGTCTACGCCATCGCCAAGCTGGCCCAGGAAGAGCAGAGCGAAGTCGTGGCGGCCGCCTATGGCACATATGACCTGTCCTTCGGCCCGGACTACCTGATCCCCAAGCCCTTCGATCCCCGCCTGATCGTGCGCATCGCGCCGGCGGTGGCGCGAGCGGCCATGGCCGACGGCGTGGCCACCCGGCCCATCGCCGACCTCGACGCCTATGTCGAGCAGCTGCAGCAATTCGTCTACCACTCCGGCGCCTTCATGAAGCCCCTGTTCGCCTCGGCCAAGCGCTTTGTGCGCGAAGGGGGGCGGGCGCGCATCGTATTCACCGAGGGCGAAGACGAGCGCGTGCTGCGCGCCGTGCAGGTCATCGTCGACGAAGGCCTGGCCAAGCCCATCCTGGTGGGCCGTCCCGCCGTGCTGTCGGCGCGGATCGAGAAATATGGCCTGCGCCTGCGCCTGGGCCAGGATGTCGAAGTCACCAATCCCGAATACGACGAGCGCTTCCATCAGTACTGGACCACCTACTGGGAGCTGATGTGCCGCCGCGGCATCACCAAGGAAATGGCGCGCGTCGAAATGCGCCGCCGCACCACGCTGATCGGCGCGGTGATGGTGCGCCTGGGCGATGCCGACGGCATGGTCTGCGGCTCGGTGGGCGCCTATCACGACCACCTGCGCTTCGTCGACGAGGTCATCGGCAAGAAGCCGGGCGCCAAGATCTACGCCGCCATGAACATCCTGCTGCTCGATGAGCGCACGGTGGCCCTGGCCGACACCCACGTCAATGACAATCCGACCGCCGAGCAGATCGCCGAGATCACGCTGGCGGCGGCCGAAGAAATGAAGCGCCTGAACCTGGCGCCCAAGGCGGCCTTGCTGTCGCGCTCCAACTTCGGCTCGGGCAGTTCGGCTTCCGGCGCCAAGATGCGCGAGGCGCTGGAAATCCTGCGCGCCCAGGCGCCGGAGCTGGAAGTGGACGGCGAAATGCATGGCGACTGCGCGCTGGACGAGGCGCTGCGCCTGCGCATCCTGCCGTCCTCCACGCTCAAGGGCGAGGCCAATCTGCTGGTCTGCCCCAACGTGGACGCGGGCAACATCGCCTACAACCTGCTCAAGACGGCGGCCGGCGGCAATGTGGCGGTCGGCCCCTTCCTGCTGGGGGCCAATGCGCCGGTGAACATCCTGACCTCCAGTTCCACCGTGCGCCGCATTATCAACATGACGGCCATGACCGTGGTCGATGCCAACGTTGCGCGATGACGCTGCCGGCCCGCTGCGCCCCACCGGCCTGGTCTTGACCGGCGGCGGGGCGCGCGCGGCCTACCAGGTCGGGGTGCTGGGCGCGGTCATGGAAATCCTGGACCCGCGCTTTCGCCCGGGCTGCCCCAATCCTTTCCATATCATCTGCGGCACCTCGGCCGGGGCGGTCAACGCGGCGGCCATGGCCTGCCGCGCCGACCGTCCGCACCTGGCGGTGCGGCGCATGCGGCGCCTATGGTCCTCGCTGGACACCAGCATGGTCTACCGGGCCGACGCGCCTGGCCTGATCCGCACCGGTGTGCGCTGGCTGGGCCTGCTGTCGCTGGGTTGGATGTACTCCGGCGTGATGCGCAAGCGCCCCCAGTCCCTGCTGGACAGCCAGCCCCTGGCCAATCTGCTCGAGCGCGTGCTCAATTTCCGTCATATGCGCCACAACCTCGCGCGCGGCCACCTGTCGGCCCTGGCGATCACGGCTTCGGGCTACACCAGCGGCGAGCACCTGACCTTCTATCAGTCTGATCGCCCCATCGAGCCCTGGCATCGTTCGCTGCGCCGCGCCGTGCCCTCGGCCATCGGCGTGGACCACATCATGGCGTCCTCGGCCATTCCTTTCGTCTTCCCCGCTCGCGCCGTCAATGTGCAGGGCCAGACCGAATGGTGCGGGGACGGATCAATGCGCCAATTGGCGCCCATCAGCCCGGCCATCCATCTGGGCGCCGAGCGCGTGCTGGTGGTGGGAACGAGCTTCCAGGACGAAACCCATCCCGAACAACGCGCCCAGGCGCCCGGTTATCCCTCGCTGGCCCAGGTCGGCGGCCATGCCCTGTCCAGCATCTTCCTGGATGGCCTGTCCACGGACTTGGAGCGCCTGGAGCGCACCAACCGTCTGCTGAGCCACAGCTTGCCGGGCGCCGAACCCGGCGTGCGCCGCATCGAGGTCCTGGCCATCACGCCCAGCCAGTCGTTGGACCGGCTGGCGCTGGAGCACCTGGACGCCATGCCGCCCGAAGTGCGTACCCTTTTCCGCGTACTCGGTGTATCGTCCGTGCCGGGGAGATCGGGCGGCGGATCGTTGATGTCCTATCTGCTCTTCGAAAGTGCCTATACGGAACGATTGATAGAACTGGGTTATGCCGATACGATGCGGCGTAGCGAAGAAGTGGTGAAGTTTTTCGAGGAGGCCCGGGCATGACGCGCAACGGCCAGACCACGCTGTTACGACAACTGCGCCGTGGGGGCGCAATCGCGCACGAGGACACGGACAAAGAATCCATGGTCAACGCCACGCACGAGCTGGGCATGGCCCTGCTGGTGGCGGATTGCGACCGCGCGCGCAGCCGTTCGGCGGTGCTGCGCGCCATTGCCAAGGCGGTGGATTTCCCTGAGTTCTTCGGCGGCAATCTGGACGCGCTCTACGATTGCCTCTGCGACACCGTGCTGGACCACAAGACCGGCGTGGTGCTCTGGCTGTACCGGCTGCATTCCGGCGACCCGGCGCTCGAGGAGGATGCCGCCGCCATCGAGACCGTCTGCGCCGACGCGGCCGAGTTCGCGAACGAAAACGGCCGGGTATTCTGCTATGTGGTCGAACATGCCGGACGGCATCCCGATCCCGAGCCGGGAGTGGCGGCCGCGCCCTACGGCGACGTCTGAGTTTTTCGCGCTCAGTTCCAGCCGAGCAAGGCGCTGACCGAGGCGATGAGCGCCAGCCCGGCGGTCTCGGTGCGCAATACCCGGGGCCCCAGCCTGAGCGAGGCCACGCCGGCGGTCCGGGCCGCGGCGATCTCTTCTTCCGACCAGCCGCCTTCGGGGCCCACCATCAGTGTGAGGGCCGCCGGGGCGGATTGGCGCGCCAGCCAGCCCGGCAGGTCGTCGGCGGCCTGCGGATGGCACATGAGGCGCAAGCCCTCGGCCGGCCGGGCCAGCCAGTCGCGCAGGGTCTGGGGCGCGGCGACCTCCGTCAGGCGGTTGCGGCCGCATTGTTCGGCGGCCGATTGCGCCACGCGGCGCCAGTGCGCCAGGCGTTTTTCCAGCCGCGGTCCGCTTAATTGCAGCACGCTGCGCTGCGCGGCGATGGGCACGACGGCGGCGGCGCCCAGTTCCACGGCTTTTTCGACGATCCAGTCCATTTTGTCGCCCGAAGGCAGGCCCTGGACCAGCACGATACGCCCGGGCAGTTCGGCCTCGCGCGCCAGGTGCGGGCCCAATTGCGCGTGGCCGGTCCTGCCTTCGATCTCCAGCCGGGCGGGGTACTCCCCGCCGCGCCCGTCAAACAGCACGATATCGGCCCCGTCGCGCAGCCGCAGCACCCGGATGGCGTGGTGGGCCAGGGCGTCGGGCAAGGGCAGGCGCTGGCCGGCGGCCAGCGGGGTGTCGCAGTAGAAACGGGGCAGGCTCATGCGCAGAGAAACAACAAGGGAACAATGCCGCATTTTGGCCCGAAGCCGCCCACGGACGCCAGCTTTGGGGGAGGTTTGCCCACGCCTCGGATGGGCTTACCCCCAGATGGTAAAATGGTGAGCTTTCCACCCCCTATCTCTGGCGCCTTGGATGCGAGGCGCCAATGCCAAAGAGCCTTTTCGCATGAGCACTCCGACTGCCCCCAAACTAGCCTTGGCGGATGCCATCCGCGTACTCGCGATGGACGCCGTACAAAAAGCGAATTCGGGGCACCCCGGCGCGCCCATGGGCATGGCGGAAATCGCCCAGGCGCTCTGGCTGGGCAATCTGCGCCACAACCCCGCCGACCCGGCCTGGGCCAACCGCGACCGCTTCGTGCTGTCCAACGGCCACGGCTCGATGCTGATCTATGCGCTGCTGCACCTGACCGGCTATGACCTCTCCCTGGACGAACTGAAGAATTTCCGCCAGCTGCACTCCAAGACCCCGGGCCACCCCGAAGTGGGCATCACCCCGGGCGTGGAGACCACCACCGGCCCGCTGGGCCAGGGGCTGGCCAACGCCGTGGGCATGGCCCTGGCCGAGGCGCTGCTGGCCGCCGAGTTCAACCGTCCCGGCCACCCGATCGTCGACCATCATACCTATGTCTTCGTGGGCGACGGCTGCCTGATGGAAGGCATTTCGCACGAGGCCTGCTCGCTGGCCGGCACGCTCAAGCTGTCCAAGCTGATCGCCCTGTACGACGATAACGGCATCTCCATCGACGGCCATGTGGAGCACTGGTTCGGCGACGACACCGCCAAGCGTTTCGAGGCCTATGGCTGGAACGTGATCCGCGGGGTGGACGGCCATGACGTGGCCGCCGTGGACGCCGCGATCAAGGCCGCCCGCTCGCAGTCCGAAAAACCCAGCCTCATCGTCTGCCGCACCGTGATCGGCAAGGGCGCGCCCACCATGGCCGGCACGCACAATGTGCACGGCGCGCCGCTGGGCAACGCCGAGATCGCCGCCGCGCGCACCGCCATGGGCTGGAGCGCCACCCCCTTCGAGGTGCCGCAGGACATCCGCCAGGCCTGGGACAGCCGCGAGGCCGGCGCCGCCGCGCAGGCCGATTGGCAGCGCGTTTTCGCCGCCTACGCCCAGGCTTTCCCGGCCGAGGCCGCCGAGTTCACGCGCCGCATGAAGGGCGATCTGCCGGCCGGCTTCGCCGAAAAGGCCCAGGCTTTTCTGGCCGCGACCGCCGCCCGCGGCGAGACGGTCGCCACCCGCAAGGCCTCGCAGTTCGCCATTGCCGAGCTGGCCGGGCTGCTGCCTGAGCTGCTGGGCGGCTCGGCCGACCTGACGGGTTCGAATTTCACCGACTGGAAGGGCGTGGCCGCCGTGCGCGCCGCCGACAAGGGCGGCGTGAGCTTCGGCCGCCACATCAACTACGGCGTGCGCGAATTCGGCATGGCCGCCATCATGAACGGCATCGCGCTGCATGGCGGCTACCTGCCTTTCGGCGGCACCTTCCTGACGTTCTCTGACTACTCGCGCAACGCCATCCGCATGGCGGCCTTGATGAAGCAGCGCGTGGTGCATGTCTTCACGCATGACTCCATCGGCCTGGGCGAGGACGGCCCCACCCACCAATCGATCGAGCACGCGGCCAGCCTGCGCCTGATCCCCAACCTGTCGGTCTGGCGTCCCTGCGACACGGTCGAGACCGCCGTGGCCTGGAACCTGGCCGTGTCCCGTCCGGCCAGCATCGGCATGGACGTGCGTGACGGCGGCCCGACGGCCCTGCTGCTCTCGCGCCAGAACCTGCCCTTCGTGCCGCGCGACGAAGCCACGCTGAAGGCGGTTGAAAAGGGGGGTTACGTCTTGCGCGATGCGCCGGACGCCCGCGCGGCTATCATCGCAACGGGCTCCGAAGTCGCCATCGCCCTGGCCGCGCAGGAGGCGCTGGCCAAGGACGGCATCGCGGTGCGCGTGGTCTCCATGCCCAGCACCGATGTGTTCGACCGCCAGGACGCCGACTGGAAGCGCGCCGTGCTGCCCGCGGGCATGCCGCGCGTGGCCATCGAGGCTGGCGTGACGGCTTTCTGGCACAAGTATGTGGGCCTGGATGGCGCCGTGATCGGCATCGACCGCTACGGCGAGTCGGCCCCGGCTGGCGCCCTGTTCAAGTTCTTCGGCCTGACCACCGACAAGGTGGTCGAGGCTGTCAAGCAGGTTTTGTAAAAGGAGCTTTCGTCATGACCATTCGCGTCGCTATCAACGGCTACGGCCGCATCGGCCGCAACATCCTGCGTGCCCACTACGAAAACGGCAAGAAGCACGATATCGAGATCGTCGCCATCAATGACCTCGGCGATCCCAAGACCAACGCGCACCTGACGCGCTTTGACACCGCTCACGGCAAGTTCCCGGGCACCGTCGAAGTCGACGGCGAGTACATGGTCGTCAACGGCGACAAGATCCGCGTGCTGGCCAACCGCAACCCGGCCGAACTGCCCTGGGGCGAGCTCAAGGTCGACGTGGTGCTGGAGTGCACGGGCTTTTTCACCTCCAAGGAAAAGGCCGGCGCCCATCTGAAGGGCGGCGCGAAGAAAGTCATCATCTCGGCGCCCGGCGGCAAGGACGTCGACGCCACCGTGGTGTTCGGCGTGAACCAGGGCGTGCTGCGCGCCGAGCACACCGTGATCTCCAACGCTTCGTGCACCACCAACTGCCTGGCCCCGCTGGTCAAGCCGCTGAATGACAAGCTGGGCGTCGAGACCGGCCTGATGACCACGGTCCATGCCTACACCAACGACCAGGTCCTGACCGACGTCTACCACGAAGACCTGCGCCGCGCCCGTTCGGCCACCATGAGCATGATCCCGACCAAGACCGGCGCTGCCGCCGCGGTCGGCCTGGTGCTGCCCGAACTCAACGGCAAGCTGGACGGCTACGCCATCCGCGTCCCGACCATCAACGTGTCCATCGTCGACCTGACCTTCATCGCCAAGCGTGACACCACGGTCGAGGAAGTCAACAGCATCCTGAAGGCCGCCGCCGACGGCGAGCTCAAGGGCATCCTCACGTACAACACCGAGCCGCTGGTGTCGGTGGACTTCAACCACAACCCGGCTTCGAGCAACTTCGACGCCACCCTGACCAAGGTCTCGGGCCGGCTGGTGAAGGTCTCGTCCTGGTACGACAACGAGTGGGGCTTCTCCAACCGCATGCTCGACACCACCGTCGCGCTGATGAACGCCAAGTAAGTTGCCATAGGCGCGGAGCCTCCGGCGGAGGCTCCCGCTTGGACAACGGGCCGGACCCCAGGTGCCGGCCTTTTTATCGTCCAGGCGAGCTCATAAAAAAGGAAGACAACATGTCCAAAGTGAACACCCTTTCCGCGCTGGCCAAGGAAGGCAAGCTGTCCGGCAAGCGCGTTTTTATCCGTGCCGACCTGAACGTGCCTTTCGATGATGCCGGCCGCATCAGCGAAGACACGCGCATCCGCGCCTCGGTGCCCGGCATCCGCCTGGCCCTGGACGCCGGCGCGGCGGTGATGGTCACCTCGCACCTGGGACGTCCCAAGGAAGGCGTGCTCACCGAAGCCGATTCGCTGGCCCGCGTGGCCCAGCGCCTGTCCGAGCTGCTGGGCATGCCGGTGCCGCTGCGGCAGGACTGGGTCGACGGCGTGCAGGTCGAGCCGGGCAGCGTGGTGCTGCTGGAGAACTGCCGCGTCAACGTGGGCGAAAAGAAGGACGACGAGGCGCTGTCGCGCAAGATGGCCGCGCTTTGCGACGTCTATGTCAACGACGCCTTTGGCACGGCCCACCGCGCCGAGGCCACGACGCACGGCATCGCGCGCTTTGCGCCCATCGCCTGCGCCGGCCCGCTGCTCGCGGCCGAACTCGACGCCCTGGGCCGGGCCCTGCATGATCCCAAGCGCCCGCTGGTGGCCATCGTCGGCGGCTCCAAGGTCTCGACCAAGCTGTCCATCCTGCAGGCCCTGGCCGGCAAGGTCGACCAGCTGGTCGTCGGCGGCGGCATCGCCAATACCTTCATGCTGGCCGCCGGCCTGCCGATCGGCAAGTCGCTGGCCGAACCCGACCAGGTCGGCGAGGCGCGCGCGGTCATCGACATCATGGCCAAGCGCGGCGCGGCCGTGCCCATCCCCACCGACGTCGTGTGCGCCAAGTCCTTCGGCGCCGATGCCCCGGCCACGGTCAAGGCCGCCGCCGACGTGGCCGAGGACGACATGATCCTGGATATCGGCCCGCAGACCGCCCAGACCCTGGCCGGTATCCTCAAGCAGGCCGGCACCATCGTCTGGAACGGTCCGGTGGGCGTGTTCGAGTTCGACTCGTTCGCCAACGGCACCAAGGTGGTGGCCCAGGCCATCGCCGACTCCGAGGGCTTCTCGATTGCCGGCGGCGGCGATACGCTGGCCGCCATCGCCAAGTACCAGATCGGCGACAAGGTGGGTTATATCTCGACTGGCGGCGGCGCTTTCCTGGAGTTCCTGGAAGGCAAGTCCCTGCCGGCCGTGGCCGTGCTCGAGGAACGCGCGGCCTGATCGCCCGCCCCGGCTTGGGGGTACTATCGGGGCCTGGACCGCGCGAGCGGCCAGGCCCCGCTGTCTTTCCGCGAATCTCCTGTTTCCGACGCTGTTGATGAAGCTGCGATCCTTTTTCCGTCCAGGCCTCGCGAAGTGGCGCGGCATGACCGTCGATTCCGCGCGGCGCGATGCGCTGGCCGGCCTGAGCGTGGCGGCGGTGGCGCTGCCGGTCGGCCTGGCCTATGCCACCATGATGGGCCTGCCCGCGGCCAGCGGCCTGTGGGCCGCGATTGCCGGCATGCTGGGCTATGCCTTGTTCGGCGCCTCGCGCACGCTCATCGTCGGGCCCGATACCGCCACCTGCACGCTGATCGCCGCCACCTTGACCGGCCTGTCCATCGTCGAACCGCAAGCCCGGCTGGACGCCGCCGCGGGCATGGCCGTGGTGGTGGGCCTGGGCTGCCTGCTGGCGCGCGTGTTCCGCCTGGGCGTGCTGGCCAACCTGCTGTCGCGTCCGGTGCTGGTCGGCTATATGGCCGGCGTGGCTGTCACGCTGGCCTGGTCGCAGCTGGGCACGCTGACCGGCGCCGGGCCGCGCCCGGCCGATCTGCTGCGGCCCTTCGAGGCCGTCACGCGCCTGCTCACCCAGGCGCATCCGCCCACGCTGGTCCTGGGCGCGGCCTGTTGCGCCGCGCTGGCCGCGCAGCGTATCTGGCGGCCGCGCTGGCCCGGGGCCATCATGCTGGTGGGCCTGAGCTGCCTGCTCTCCTGGCTGCTGGACTTCCCGGGGCACGGTATTGCCGTGGTGGGCGACATCCCGGCCGGGCTGCCCAGCCTCACGCTGCCGGACGATTTTCGCAATGTGCCGGGCTTTCTGCTGGGCGCGGGTGGTGTGCTGCTGGTCAGTTTTTCCAGCGGCATTGTCACGGCCCGCAGCTTCGCCACCGTCAGCGGCGAGGAGGTCGAGCCCAACCGCGAGCTGGTGGGCTTTGGCGCGGCCAACCTGGCCTCGGGCCTGTTCCAGGGCTTTGTCGTCACCGGCGCGGACTCGCGCACGGCGGTGAGTCTCGCGTCGGGGGCGAGCTCGCCCCTGGCCAGCGTGGTGGCCGCCCTGGCGTTGGGCCTGGTCGTGGGCCTGGCCACGGGCCTGCTCTATTGGCTGCCGCAGGCCGCCCTGGCCGCCATCTTGCTGTTTGCCGCCATGCATCTCTTCCAGTGGGACGCCTTTGTGCGGCTGGCGCGCGTCTCGCGCGCCGAGCTGGCCTTCGCCATGCTGGCCGCGGTGGGCGTGGTGGCCTTCGGCGTGCTGGGCGGCGTGATCACGGCCGTCACGGCCACGCTCATGTATGTGATGTATGTCACCGCCAACCCGCGCGATGCGCTGCTGGGGCGCCTGCCCGGCGATCATGCGCTGTGCAAACTGCACTTGAACCCGACCGCCGAGCCGGTGCCGGACACGGTCATCTGGCTGTTCGAATCGTCCATCTGGTTCTTCAATGCGGACGCCTTCCGGCGCCGCGCCCGCGACGTGGTCGCCCTGGCCGGCCAGGCCAGGTGGTTCGTGCTGGATGCCGAGGCCATGACGCACGCCGATGCCGATGCGGTGGAAGCCTTGTTCGCGCTCAAGCGCGAGCTGGACGCGCGCGACACTGTCATGATGATCGCCGGCGGCCATGGCATGTTCCGCATCGCCATGGAGCGCTCCGGCCTGATCGAGGCCGTGGGTCACGATCACGTCTTTGTCAGCGTGGAGCAGGCCGTGGCGGCCATCGAGCGGCGCGGCGCGCCCATCTGAGGCGGCCCGCCGGACGCCGGATCAGTCGATGATGTGGTAGCCGCCGTCGATGTACAGCGTCTGTCCGGTCATGCGGCGCGCCGCGTCGGTGGCCAGCCAGGCCGTGGCCTCGCCCACGTCGTCGATGTCCACCAGGCTGCGGATGGGCGCCTTCTCCTGGGCTTTGTAGAGCAGCTGGTCAAAGCCGCTGATGCCGGAGGCGGCGCGTGTCTTCAAGGGGCCGGGCGAGATGGCATGCACCCGTATGCCTTGCGGGCCGAGTTCGGCGGCCAAGTAGCGCGTGGCCGATTCCAGCGCGGCCTTGACCGGCCCCATCATGTTGTAGTGCTCGACGACCATTTCGGAGCCGTAGTAGCTCATGCAGAACAGCGTGCCGCCGGCGGGCATGAGCGGCTCGGCCAGATGGGCCATGCGGATGAAGGACCAGCAGGAGATGTCCATGGCCGTCAAAAAGCCCTGGCGCGAGCAATCGGTCACGCGGCCTTGCAGATCCGCCAGCGGCGCATAGGCGATGGCGTGCAGCACGAAATCCAGCCTGCCCCATTCGGCCGCGATGCGCGCGAAGACGGCTTCGAGCTGGCCGGCTTGGTTCAGGTCCAGGGGCAGGAGCAGGGCGGCGTCGACCTGGCGGGCCAGGGGTTCGACATGGACGCGCGCCTTGTCGTTCAGATAGGTGACGGCCAATTCCGCTCCCATGGCCCGGAAGGCCTTGGCGCAGCCCCAGGCGATGGAGTTGTCATTGGCGATGCCGGTCACCAGGCCGCGCTTGCCGGCAAGGGCGTTCATCGGGGCGCTACCAGGTCCAGCGTGTGCTGGGCGATGATGAGCTCTTCATTGGTGCGCACGACATAGACGCCCGTCTTGCTGTCCTCGGTGCTGATGCGCGGCCCATGCCGGGCGTTGCGCTCGGCATCGATGCGTATGCCCAGCCACTCCCAGTGGCGCGCGATGCGCGCGCGCATGCCGGGGGAGTTTTCGCCTATGCCGGCGGTGAAGATGATGGCGTCGATGCCGTTCATGGCGCAGCCCAGGCCTATCATGCCCTCGGCCACGCGCCAGGCGAAATAGTCCAGCGCCATGCGGGCGGCCGGCGCCTCGCTGGCCTCGAGCTCGCGCATGTCGTTGCCGATGCCCGACAAGCCCTTGAGGCCGCAGTCGTGGTAGAGGAAGTGCTGGATGTCGTCATGGCTCATGCCGCGCTCCATCAGCCAGAGCACGATGCCGGGATCCAGGCGTCCGGGGCGCGTGCCCATGGGCAGGCCTTCAAGGGCGGTAAAGCCCATGGTGCTGTCCACGCTCCTGCCGTCGACCATGGCGCAGGCCGACACGCCCGAGCCCAGATGGGCGGCCACGACCTTGCCGCCCTTGAGTTCGGGCAGCGCGCGCTTGATGCGCTGGGCCACGTATTCGTAGGACAGGCCATGGAAGCCGTAGCGGCGCACGCCCTCCTGGTACAGCGCGTCGGGCACGGCATAGCGGTCCGCCACGGCCGAGTGCGTGCGGTGAAAGGCGGTGTCGAAGCAGGCGACCTGCGGCAGGTCCGGCAGCCGTTCGCGGATGACCTGGATGGGCGCCAGGTTGTTGGCCTGATGCAGGGGCGCCAGGGAGTTGTAGGTCTGCAGCTTTGCGATGATGGCGTCATCGACCAGCACGGGCGCATGCAGGTCCGGGCCGCCATGCACCACGCGATGACCGACGGCCATGGGCGAGCCGCTCAGATGGCCGCTGAGCCAGGTGCCCACGACGTCCTGGGCATCGCGCACATCGGCCGCGTGCCCGGGGTTGATGTGGCGCTCCGTCATCGTCTGGCCTTGCGCGTCGCGCACGCGCAGGCGCGGCCGCAGCGTGCCGATGCCTTCGAGCTGGCCCCCCAGGAGCGGGCTTAGCTCGCGGTCGGCGCCCAGGCCATAGAGATAGAACTTGATGCTGGAGCTGCCGGCGTTGATGACCAGAATGGTGTCGTGGCGGTTCATGGGCGGACTCACAGCAGCGGGGCCGTGCGGGCCAGGTGGTGGGCGTAGATCATGGCCACCGCGCAGGAGGCCAGGCGCGAGCGCGCGCTGTCGGCTCGGCTGGTCAGGATGATGGGCACGCGCGCGCCCAGCACGATGCCGGCGGCGTCGGCGCCGGCCAGGAAGGTGAGGTTCTTGGCCAGCATGTTGCCCGCCTCCAGGTCGGGCACGACCAGCACCTGGGCGCGGCCGGCGACCGGGGAGACAATGCCCTTGACCTTGGCTGCTTCGGGGCTGATGGCATTGTCCAGCGCCAGCGGGCCGTCCAGCACCCCGCCCACGATCTGGCCGCGGTCGGCCATCTTGCACAGGGCGGCAGCCTCGATGGTGCCGGGGATGGCCGGCATGACCTGTTCGACGGCCGACAGGATGGCCACGCGCGGCGTGCCCAGGCCCAGGCCCAGGTGCAGCTCGATCACGTTGCGGATGATGTCGGCCTTGGTTTCCAGGTCGGGGAAGATATTGATGGCCGCGTCGGTGATGAACAGCGGCTCGGCATAGCTGGGGACGTCCATGATGAAGACGTGGCTGATGCGCCGGCCGGTGCGCAGCCCGGTGTCGCGCGCCACGACTTCGTGCATGAGTTCGTCGGTGTGCAGGCTGCCCTTCATGAGCAGCGAGGCTTGGCCGCCGCGCACGCGCTCGACGGCCGCGGCGGCCGAAGCGTGGCTGTGCGGCGTGTCGACGATTTCGATCGAGGTGAGATCCAGCCCGCAGTGTTCGGCCACTTCCCGGATCTTGCGCTGGGGGCCGACCAGGGTGGGCACCAACAGGCCCAGGCGCGCGGCCTCCAGCGCCGACCCCAGCGAGGCTTCGTCGCAGGGATGGGCGATGGCGCAGGTGGCCGCGGGCAGTTGCCGCGCGCGTTCGATCAGGCGTTCGTAGTGCGGGGCATGGGTATCGGTCATGATCGGTCTCCGGTGCTCAGCCGCGCTTGCGGGCGCGGGCGCCTGGTTTGGGCGTGGCGGCTTTGGCCGGCGCCGGTTTGCGCGCCGTCTTGCGGGCGGCCGCCGGCGCGGCTTTCTTGGCGGCGGCCGCCGGTCTGGCGGTCTTCTTGGCCGCCGGCTTGTCGGCCAGGCGGCTGAGGCGGCGCTTGGCCGGCAATTCGAGGCCGGAGGCCTGCAGGGCGGCGCGGCCGACCTCGGTGGCGCTGAAGGCGTCGATCAGCGGCAACTGGGCGATGTCC
The DNA here is from genome assembly GCF_001548475.1 of Bordetella hinzii LMG 13501. GTDB lineage: Bacteria > Pseudomonadota > Gammaproteobacteria > Burkholderiales > Burkholderiaceae_B > Bordetella > Bordetella hinzii. The sequence continues at coordinate 62,684 of NZ_LRUJ01000023.1, read as the reverse complement.
TGAGGATGATCGCCCTCGCGCCGCCGCGCGCGGCGCTCGGCCGTCTCGAACAGGCGCTCCATTTCCTGGAGCGCCTCCTGGGCGCCCGGCGACAGCGGCTGCGTAGCCTCGACGATATGGCGCATCGTGGCCAGCGTCAGGCGGATACCGTCGGCGGGCACGTTTTCCAGCAGTTTGGGGATGGCGCGCACGGCGGCCGGGCCGTCCATCAGCATGAGCAGGGCCTGGTCGCGCACCGCGTCCTTGAAGTCTTGCAGGGCGATGCTGGTCTCGGAGTCGGCGCGCAGCTGGCGGATCATGGCGTAGCTGCGCTCATCCAGGCCGCCGCCGGCGCCGGAGACGGCCAGCAGCATGCGGATGGCCGCTTCGCGGGCACCGCCCTGGTTGATGCGGGCGCGCAGTTCGGCGTGGCGCGCGCGCATGAAGTCCAGGTGCTCGGGCGAGACGCCGGGGTGCTTGCGCGGCGCGCCGGGCCGCGCGCCCAGGCCGGCCCAGTCCTGCACCAGCGGTGAGCCGTAGATGTTCATGAAGCTGCGCTCGACGGCGGCGTCGCGCAATTCGGTGAAGATCTCCAGGCCCGCGACGATGGCCTGCGACATCATCTGCTGGGCCACCAGGAAAGGATTGTCGGAGGCCACCGGTTCGCGGTGCTCGCGCACCTGGTCGGCCACCTTGGCAATGGGGGCGATCGCCGGATTGCGGTCGGAGATCAGTTCATAGGGCAGGCGCAAGGGATGCAGGCGCTGCGCCCACTCGGCCGATTGCGGCGTCACCCCGGCCTGTATCCAGGGGCGCAGGAAGCTGCGGTACATCCCGAGGTTGATGTCGGAGATGCGCGCCACGGCGGCGAAGCGCCGGTCGTCCTCCTCGATGCGCTGCACGATCTCGCGCACGTCGTCCAGGTTGCGGCGGGCAAAGGAGAGCACATAGTTGCCCTGGGCCAGCTCGGCATTGGCGGTCTGCGGCGTCTTGTCCGCGATCTCCGTCTGGTAGATGCCGGGCGGCAGGATATCGATCATGTCGATGTTGCTGGTGAACTCCTGGTGCTCCTTGCGGGCCACGCTGCCCGACACGAAGATGCCGAGGTGGCCGATGCTTTCGTGCACCGCGTAGACGATGGTCTGGCCGTGGGCGATGACTTCCTTGTCGTCTTGATAGAGGTCGGTGATCCAGCCCAGCGCCTGGGGCGGCGGCGTGATGTTATCGCCCTTGGAGCAGAAGACGATGATGGGCGAGCGGATGTTGCGCAGGTCGATGCGGATGCCGTCGGAGGTCACCAGGCCGGCGGTCGCCAGCCGGTTGCCGACGAAAAGATTGTCGACGATGTATTGGATTTCCGGGGCGTTCAGGAAGACGTGGCCGCCCCACCATTTTTCGAACTCGAGGTAGCGCGGGGCCTCGGTGTCGACCTTGGCATAGAGGTTGTACTGCTTGCTCCAGAGCGTATTGGCCGGATTGAGGTTCTCGAAGTTCTGCACCAGCCAGGCGCCGTCGAACTTGCCGTTGCCCACGTCGCTGGTCAGTTCGGTGAGCCAGGAGCCGCCCAGCAGGCCGCCTGAGTAGCGCATGGGATTCTTGCCGCGCCAGCCGGCCCAATAGGACAGCGGGGCGCCGGCCACGATGATGGGGCCGAAGAGTTCCGGACGCATGGCCGCGGTCATCATGATCTGCCAGCCCGCCTGGCAATTGCCCACCACCACCGGCTTGCCTTCGGCATCCGGATGGCGGGCAATGATTTCCTCCAGGAAGCGCGCCTCGGCCCGCATGACGTCCTCGACCGTCTGGGTGGGGGTCGGTTGCGGCAGGAAGGAGGCGAAATAGCAAGGGTGGCCGGCGCGCACGGCCACGCCGATCTCGCTTTCCGGCTTGAAGCCGCCGATGCCGGGGCCGTGGCCGGCGCGCGGGTCCACGACCAGGAAGGGGCGTTTTTCGGGGTCGGCCGGCGTATCGGCCGGCGGCACGATGCGCAGCAGCATGTAGTTGACCGGGCGCTCGAACTCCCGGCCATCGAGCAGCACTTCGGAGGCCATGACCAGCACGTTGGGTTCGCGCTTGGCCATATGGACCAGGTATTGGTTGCCGCGCTGGCGCATGACATCGGCATAGAGCACGCCGCGCTGCCAGGCGTCCACGCCATAGGCGTAGGCGGCATGCAGGAGGGCGGGGCCCGGTAGGGCCCGGAGCGTGTCGGCCGGCAGGCCGGGTATGCTGGGCCAGGAAGAAAATAGTGCCGTATAGGGGTTGTCCTGTCCGCTTGCGGGGGTGCCGGGGGAATGGGACTGGGGGGCGGTGCCCGTAACTGCCATGGCGGTCTCCTGCTAGATCGGCTCGTGGCCGGCTCCCCGGGAGGGGGGGATGGGTCCATTACACCGCAAACCCATGCTGCGCCGCAACAATGGCGGTTTGATCCTAATCTAATCCATGACAGACCGCTTCGAGACGGTTGCCGGCCGGGTCCAGGACAAAGGCGGCATAGTACTGGGGATGGTAGTGGATGCGCAGGCCGGGCGGACCGGCATCCTGGCCGCCGTGGGCCAGGGCGGCCGCATGGAAGCGGTCCACGGCCAGGCGGCTGGGCGCCCGGAAGCACCAATGGCGACCGGCGGCGGCCCGGGCATCGGGGCTGTGCAGGACGGCCAGATAGCTATGGCCGTCATCGCCCGGGCGGTTGCGTTCGCCATAGCCGATGCGGTCGGCGTCGTCGTAGACGATGCGCGCGCCCAGCACGGCCATGATGGCATGATAAAAGGGACGGGCTATGGCCAGGTCGGGCACGGCAATGGAAACGTGGTCCAGCAGCAGCATGCCCGGCCTCCTCTTAGTTGCGCGCGTCCTGGTTGTGGCGCAGCCATTGCTGGACCGAGGCTCTTTGCCATTGATGATCGGCATAGTCGGCCAGCCAGTCCGGCAGCTCGGCGCGGGTCAGGCGCTTGAGCATGAGGGCCAGTTCGGTGTCGGCGATGGACCAGGCGCCGAACAGTTCGCGCTGGCCGGGCTTGAGCAGCAATTCGGCCACGCGCAGCAGCTTGCCCATGGCCGGCGTCGCGGCATCGCTAAGCGGCGTGTCGGCCTCGGCATAAAAGACGTTTTCAGTGGGGCGTTCCTGGCGCAGGGCCAGCAGATCGCTGCGCAGCCAGGCCTGCAGCTGGCGCGCCCGGGCGCGGTCCCGGGTATCGGCCGGGTACAGCGCGGGATAGCGCGGCGGCGGGAAGCATTCTTCGAGGTATTCCTCGATGGCGCTCGATTCGGTGAGGTGGAAACCCTCGTGCGACAGGGCGGGGACCCGGCAGGTGGGCGCGCGCTGCGCATAGGGCGCCATGAATTGCTCACAGGCGGCCAGGTCCACCAGCCGGATTTCGAACGGCAGGGTTTTCTCGGCCAGGGCCACGTGCGTGGACATGGCATAGGGACTGAGAAAATTCGAATCGAGATACAGCGTCAGGGCAGGATTCAACAGGGGTCTCCGACAGCGCGGCGCATCGTGCCTCAAGGGTAGCGCATGCGCCGCGCCGGGTCATCGGGCCTGTGGCGCGGCGGCCTCAATCGACGATGAAAAGCCGCGCGCCGGACGGGGCCGAGGAGCGGTGGGCTTCGGCCTGGTCGGCTACCTGGTAGCTGGTGCCGGGGGTCAGCACGAAGCGCCGGCCGTCTTCGAGTTCGGTGTGCAGCTCGCCTTCCAGGCAGAACAGGATGTGGCCCTTGCTGCACCAGTGGTCGGCCAGATAGCCCGGTGTGTACTCCACCATGCGTACCCGGATATCGCCGAAGTGGCGGGTGCGCCAGATGGCCTTGCCGGTGTCGCCGGGATGTTCTGTCGGGGGCACCTGGCTCCAGTCGGTGACGCCGAAAGGGATGTCGTGCATTTTCATGGCGGGATCCTGCTAAAAGAGGGGAAAGGAGTCAGGCGGCGAGTTTTTTTTGCCAGAACTGGGCCCGGCCGGTTGCTTCCTGCAGGGCATAGCCGTCGTAGCCGGCCTTGCGGTAGAGGGCTCGCGCGGCCTCGTTGCCTTCGAGGACTTCGAGCGTGATCTTGCAGCAGCCCAGGCCGCGCGCGAGGTCGTCCAGCGCGGCCAGCAGCCGCTGGGCGATGCCCTGGCCGCGAAAGCGCGACGACACCATGAAGTCGTGCAGGTTCAGCAACGGCTGGCAGGCGAAGGTCGAGAAGCCTTCGAAGGTGATGGCCAGCCCCGCGGGCTGGCCATCCGCCCAGGCGATGAGCGCGCGCGCGGCGGGGCGGCGCGCCAGCTCGGGAATCAGGTTCGCCCGCGCATGGGCCGACAGCGGTTCCCCCCCACCCATGGGGTCGCGGGCGTACTCGTCCAGCAGGTCCAGCACGGCCTGGGCATGGGCGGGGTCTTGGAAATCGGCTTGGGTGATGGCGATCACGGCTCTCGGGCATGTTGATGTAGGAATCCGTGATTATGCCGTGCGCGGGCGCGCGGCCGGCGCGATTGAAAATCCCGGCCATAACCCCTATCTTGTAAAAGTCGCACGCCCTGCCTCCAGGCGCCGGTTGCCCGCCCCGCGTCGGAATCAGGCCGCTGATCCCCACCGGGTTCCACCCTGGGGCACCTGTTTATGGAAGAGAGCCGGAATATGGAGTTCAAGGACTACTACAAGATTCTCGGCGTGGAAAGTTCCGCCTCCGAAGACGACATCCGCCGCGCCTACCGCAAGCTGGCCCGCAAATACCATCCCGACGTCAGCAAGGAAAGCGATGCCGAGGCGCGCATGCGCGATGTCAACGAAGCCTACGATGTGCTGCGCGACAAGGAAAAGCGCCAGGCCTACGACAATCTGGCCGCCGGCGTGTCGCCCGACGGGGGCTTCCAGCCGCCGCCGGGCTGGGACCAGGGTTTTGAATTCCATTATCAGCCGGGCGGCGAGGGCGACCCGCATTTCAGCGATTTCTTCTCGGCGCTGTTCGGCGGCCAACAGCGCCGCCGCGCCCAGCACGAGAATTTCCGCGCGCGCGGCGAAGACCAGCACGCGGCCATCGAAGTCGAGATCGACGATGCCCTGCACGGCGCCACGCGCGAGATCAGCCTGCGCTCCATGCAGCCCGACGCCCAAGGGCAGCCGCAGATCCGCAGCCGCACCCTGAGCGTGAACATCCCGGCCGGGGTGCGCGAAGGGCAGTTCATCCGCCTGGCCGGCCAGGGCCTGCCCGGTTATGGCGGCGGCGAAGCGGGCGATCTCTACCTGGAAATCCGGTTCCGGCCCCATGGGCGCTATCGCGCCGAAGGCCGCGACCTCTACATGGATCTGCCCATCGCGCCCTGGGAGGCGGCCCTGGGCGCTTCCATCCAGGTGCCCACGCCCGGCGGCACGCTGGAGGTGTCGGTGCCGGCCGGATCCCGCAACGGCCGCAAGCTGCGGTTGCGCGGACGCGGCATTCCGGGCGATCCGCCGGGGGATTTGTATCTTGTGCTGGACCTGGTGTTGCCGCCGGCCGATACTGATGCGGCGCGCCAGGCCTACAAAACGCTGGCTGAACAACTGCCGTTCAATCCACGTCGCAACTTGGGGGTCTGAAGATGAAATCCATCACCGTCACCCATACCACCGTTGTCTGCCCTACGGATCCCCTGACCGCCGAGGACCTGGCGCGAGCCTGCGAAGCCGAGGTCGAGTGGGTCGCCCGCCTGGTCGAGGTCGGCATCGTCGCCGCGCACGGGAGCCATCCGGCGGCCTGGCGTTTCGAGAGCACCGATCTGCGCCGGGCCATGGATGCGCGCCGGCTGGAGCGCGATTTTGGCGCGGGCCTGGACGCCGCCGCGCTCATCCTGGACCTGAGCCAGGAAATCCGCCGCCTCAAAGGACAGCTGCGCGCCCTGGGCCTGGGCAATTGAGGCCGGCGCGGCCCTCCTTACAATAGGGGTTTCGACACACTGCGAACCCATGAAATCCGATGCTGTACCGGCGCCCTTGGGCGCCGCGGCGGGCGCAAGGGCCTGCCTGCCCGTGATGATCGGGTATTTTCCGGTGGCGGTGGCCTTTGGCATCGCCGCGACCGGCGTGGGCCTGGCTCCCTACCAGGTCATCCTGATATCGGCCCTGGTCTATGCCGGCGCCAGCCAGTTCCTGCTGCTGGCGTCCATCAAGTCGGGCACGCCCTGGCTATGGGTGGTGGCGCTGTGTTCGCTGCTCAACGCCCGCCATCTGCTCTATGGCCCTCTCCTGGGCCGCCTGCTGCCCGAATCCCTGCGCACCCGGCTGCGCCTGGCGTTTCTGCTGACTGACGAGGTATTCGCCACCGCGCTGCAGCAGCTGGGCGACGTCCCGCCCGCGCAGCGCGCGCGCTGGATGACGGCCCTGGGCCTGGGCGCCTGGCTGACGTGGATCGCCGGCACCGCCGTGGGCGTGTTCGCCGGAGACGGCCTGGAGCAGCACTATCCGGTGCTGTCCCAGGTCATGCGTTTCGCCTTGCCGGCGCTTTTCCTGGCGCTGGTCTGCCAGACAGTCCGGCGCGGCCTGCTGCTGCCGCTGGCCGCCGGCTTTGGCGTGAGCGCGGTGTTGACCGCGGCCGGCCACGGCACGCTGGGCATTCTCATGGGCGCCCTGGCGGGCTGCCTGGTTTTTCGCAAGGACAAGGCATGAAGGGCGGGCTGGATTTCTGGGCGGCGGTGCTGGCCATGGCCGTCATCACCTATCTCACGCGCGGGCTGCCTTTCATGCTGTCTTCGCGCAACCGGCTGCTGCGCAAGCTGTCCGAAGAGGGTTCGGCGCTCTCGGCCCTGGGGCCGGCGCTGCTGGCCGCCATCGCGGCGGCCGTCATCGTGCCGGATCTCTGGGGCGGGCAGCGGGTCGCCGCGCTCTTGCCATATCTGGCCGGGCTGGCCGTGACGGCGCTGGCCGTCCGGCTGTCGGGCAACAGCGGCGTGGCGGTCATCGCGGGGCTGATCGTTTATGGGGCCATGCTGGCAGGCTTGGGCTGAACCGCGCCTGCAGGCACAATGGACGGGCAGGCGCGCGTGGCGCGCCCCCCCAGGAGATCCTGCCCATGTTGACGCTCTATCACGCGCCGCAATCGCGTTCTTTCCGCACGCTGTGGCTGCTCGAAGAACTTGGCGTGTCCTACGCCATCCAGAACGTGGCCATCCGCCGGCGCGGCCAGGGCGAACCGCCGCCGGACAGCTATCGGCAGATCCATCCGCATGGCAAGGTGCCCGCCCTGGTCCATGACGGCGTGCCGGTATTCGAGACGCCCGCCATCGCCCTCTATCTCACGGATCTTTTTCCCGACCGGGGGCTGGGCCCGCTGGCCGGCGATCCGCTGCGCGGGCCTTATCTGAGCTGGCTGGCGTATTCCACCGGGGTGTTCGAGCCGGCCATCGCCGATAGCGTGCGCAAGATCGAGAACGAGCCCGGGCCCTTCGGCTGGGCCTCGCTTGAGGAAGTGCTCACGGTGCTGAGCCGCCGCCTGCAGGCGCACCCCTATTTGCTGGGCGAAGCCTTCAGCGCGGCGGACGTGGTGCTGGGCGGCGCCATGCAATACCTGACGCGCGTGGGCGCCATGCCCGAGACCGAGCCTTTTTCGAGCTATATCGAGCGCCTGGCCGACCGGCCGGCCTTGCACCGCGCCCTGCAGCGCGACGGCGGACCGCTCGAGTAAGGCGTTCAGGGCTGCGCGGCCGCGATGCGGGTGCGCAGCATATGCTGCCATTCGGCGGGACGGCCGAGATAGCGGCCGGGTTCCAGCACGGTGTAGCCATGCAGGGTCTGCAAGGCGAAGGTCGGAAAGCCCGTGCCGCCCAGCCGCTCCAGCAGGGCGCGGCTGTCGGCGATATGCGCGTGCAGGGCGGCGCCGGTCAGCTGTTCCCAGCGGACGGCGAAGTCGCCCGCGGCCAGGCCGATCTCGCTGGCCAGGGCGGCCAACACCTCCAGCTCCGCCACTCGCTTGCCCTGGACGTAGTGGGCGGTCTGGATGCGCTTGAGCATGTCCAGCGCGGCGTCCTGCCCGCCCAGCTCGGCGGCGGCCAGCACCGCCGTGGTCGGCGGGGCGGAGTCGAACACGGCCGTCGTGTCGCGCAGCAGGCCGTCGAAATAATCCGGCCCGAACACCTGGCCCGTCATGGCCGCGATGCGTTCATCATGCGGCATGACGTAGTTGCGCAAGGCTTCGCTGACGGGGCGGCGGTTGCCGCCCATCATCATGCCGCCGCCATGGGGCTCGATGCGCAGTCCCTCGATGGCGCGCGAGGCGTCGACCAGCGGGCTGGCGCCGTAGCACCAGCCGCAAAGCGGGTCATAGATGTAGTGCAGGACCGGAGCGGACATGAGGAGATATTACTCCTTGCCGTCAGCCCACGATCATGATGCCGATCCAGTACAGGCCGGCGGCCAGCAGCATGGAGGCGGGCAGGGTCAGCACCCAGGCCAGCAGGATGTTGCGCACCGTGCTGCCTTGCAGGCCGCTGCGGTTGGCGACCATGGTGCCCGCCACGCCCGAGGACAGCACATGGGTGGTGGAGACCGGCAGGCTGAAGACATTGGCCAGGCCGATGGCGCCCACGGCGGTCACCTGGGCCGCCATGCCCTGGGCGTAGGTCATGCCCTGCTTGCCGATTTTCTCGCCCACGGTCAGGACCACGCGGCGCCAGCCGACCATGGTGCCCGTGCCCAGGGCCAGCGCCACCGCGACGATCACCCACAGGGGCGCGTATTCGGTGGTGGCGGTCAGGTCGGCGCGCAGGCGCTGCAGGTCGGTGCGCTCGCGCGCATCGAGATTTTGCCCGGCCAGGACTTTCTTGGCGGTGTCGTCCAGGCAGAGCAGGTAGCGGCGCACCGCCACGCGGTCGGCCGGCGCGAGCTGGGCATAGTCGTGCACGCCCTTCAGGCGGGTCTGCAGCGCGTCGATGGTCGCCGTGGTCAGTTGCGGATCGCAGCGGAAGTTGGCGGGCAGGTCGCTGCCCTTGCCGCCGCGCGACAGCGCCAGGTAATCGCCCAGGGTGGCGGCATTGCGGTCATAGAAGGCCGACAGGTGGGCGGCTGCGTCGCGGGTGCGGTCGATCTGATAGGTGGTGGCGTTGACGTCGAGCACGAACTTGGCCGGCACGATGCCGATCAGGACCAGCATGATGAGCCCGATGCCTTTCTGGCCATCGTTGGAGCCGTGCACGAAGCTCACGCCCATGGCCGAGAGCACCAGCACCAGGCGGTTCCAGAAGGGCGGATGCTTCTTGGCGTCCAGGGCGCGGCGCTGTTCGGGGGTTTTGTGCATCTTGGACAGCGGGAAGATGCGCTTGAGCAGGACCAGCACGCCCGCGGCGACCAGGAAACCCGCCACCGGGGAGACCAGCAGCGACAGGCCGATATCGACCGCCTTGCCCCAGTTCACGCCGGCGCCCAGGGGCACGTGCGTGAGCAGGGCGTTGGCCAGCCCCACGCCCAGGATAGAGCCGATCAGGGTGTGGGAGCTGGAGGCGGGGATGCCGAAATACCAGGTCCCGAGGTTCCAGGCGATGGCCGAGGCCAGCATGGCGTAGACCATGACCAGGCCGCGCCCGGTGTCGACATTGATGAGCAGTTCTACGGGCAGCAGGTGCACGATGGCGTAGGCCACGCCCACGCCGCCAAGCAGCACGCCGAGAAAATTGAATATGCCGGAAAGCACGACCGCCAGATGCGGCGGCATGGCCTTGGTGTAGATGACGGTGGCCACGGCGTTGGCCGTGTCGTGGAAACCGTTGATGAATTCGAAGGCGAGTACAAAAGTGAGGGCCAGAACAAGGCTGAGACCGATCCAGAGGTCCAGGCCGGAGAAGAGATCGAGCATGGGTGCGAGCCGATGTGGAGTCCCGAGATTATTGCAGATTTGTGACGTGTCCCCGAGCCGCCTGGCCTTGCGGTAGCATTTTGTGTTCCGGGCCAGGCCCGCCGCTTTCGATGGATACGCCGTGACAACCATGACCCCCATTACCCGCAGCCATCCCGATGCGCTCATCGTCGGCCTGGTATCGGTTTCCGACCGCGCCAGCGCCGGCGTGTATGCGGACCAGGGCCTGCCCGCCCTGCGCGAATGGCTGGGCCGGGCGCTGGCTTCGCCCTGGCAGGCGGTCGAGCGCCTGGTGGCCGATGACCGCGCCGCGATTTCGGCGGCATTGACGGAGCTGGTGGACCAGGCCGGCTGCGACCTGGTGCTGACCACCGGCGGCACGGGCCCAGCCCGGCGCGACGTCACGCCCGAGGCCACCCTGGCGGTGGCCACGCGCGAGATGCCGGGTTTTGGCGAGCAGATGCGCCAGATCAGCCTGCAATTCGTGCCCACCGCCATCCTGTCGCGGCAGGTGGGCGTGCTGCGCGAGACGGCCGGCCATGCCGCCCTGATCCTGAACCTTCCCGGCCAGCCCAAGGCCATACGCGAGACACTGGAAGGCCTGAAGGACGAGAACGGCGCGGTGCGCGTGCCCGGCATCTTCGCCGCCGTGCCTTATTGCATCGACCTCATCGGCGGGCCCTACATCGAGACGCGCGGCGAGATCGTCAAGGCCTTCCGGCCCAAGTCCGCCCAACGCCCCGCCCAGGCCTGACCCCGGGCCCTGCGGTATAGTTGGGCGCAGTTTTTCGCTGTCTGGAATCTCTCATGAAAATCCGTCTTGCCCTCATTCTCGCGCTTGCTGCGCCCTTGGCCGCCTGCGTGACCGCCAAGGACATCCGTTCCCTGGATCCGGTGTTCTATGGCTCCACGCAACGCAGCGCAGCGGATTACGCCGAGTGCGTGGGGGCGGCCTGGAAAGGGCTGGGCGTAACGTTCAAGCAGCAGCCGCTGCGCGACGGCCTGGAACTGGTCGTCGATGGCTCCCTGGGCGTGGAATCCGTGCTCAGCGCCAGCACCTATCGCGGCAAGACCGATGTGCGGCTGGCTTCGCGCCTGCCGCAACGCGCCCAGCCCCTGGCCGAGTCGGCCAATCTTTGCCTGTGAGGCGGCGGGTTTTCCTGGCCGCCGGCATGGCGGCGGCGCTGCCGGCCTGGCTGCCGGCGGTGGCCCGGGCGCAAGCCGGCGGCTACATCGCGCGCAGCCTGCACCAGCCCGTGCCGGGCGGTATTGCCGTGATCAGTCTGGGCGCCTCGCCGCAAGCGCCCCGCGCCCGCTTCCAAGGCCGCCCGGTGCTGGTCGTGCGCGATAGCGATACTGCCTGGGTGGCCGTGGTCGGCATCGGCCTGAAGGTCCCCGCCGGCCAGCAGACGCTGTCGGTCAGCCAGGACGGGCGCTCGCGCGAGATCGCCTTCACGGTGCGGGGCAAACAATATGCCGCCCAGCACATCACGCTGAAGAACCCGCGCCAGGTCAATCCCAATCCGGAGGACATGAAGCGCATCGAGCGTGAGTTGGCTGCCCAGAATGCCGCCTACGGCGCATTCCGCGCCGACGTCACGCCCAGCAATGTGATCCTGGACCGCCCCGTGCAGGGCGGCCGGCTGTCCAGCCCCTTCGGGCTGCGGCGCTTCTTCAACGGCGAAGAGCGCAATCCGCATTCCGGCCTGGACTTCGCGGTGCCGGCCGGCACCCCGGTCAAGGCGCCCGCCGCCGGCAAGGTCGTGCTGGTCGGCGACTATTTCTTCAATGGCAAGACCCTCTTCATCGACCATGGACAGGGCCTGGTCAGCATGTTCGCCCACCTGTCGGCCATCAACGTCCAACTGGGCGACGACGTGGCCCGCGGCGCCGTCGTCGCCAAGGTCGGCGCCACCGGCCGCGCGACCGGCCCCCACCTGCACTGGAACGTCAGCCTCAATGATGCTCGGGTGGATCCTGCGATATTCCTGAAATAATTCGGGTCAGGCACATGCCGGCGCGGCGGCAGGCCCGGGTCACACCTTGGCGGTGTCCGACACCAGCTGGAGGTAATTCCGCTGCGCGTACTCCAGCTCCCGCGTGATGCGTTTTTGCAGGTCGCGCTGTTGTTCCAGGCAGATGTCGAATTTGATTTTGGCCTGGGCGTAGTTCAGCCCGGTGTTGCGCAGGCTGTTGATGAAGTTTTCCCGCGATTGCATCAGCAGGGCCAGGCCGCGTTCGCCGTGCTCGTGCGCACGCCGGGCGCGGGCCAGGCGGTCGGCGGCCTGGCGCAGCGTTTGGGCGGGATCGGGGCTGGGGGTGCTCATGCCGCGATTTTCCCATGCCGGCGGCCGCGACGATCGCGCCAGGACAGGCCGTGAACCGGCCTAGTTCCCGTCCTAGCGCCCGGGAGGCGTCAGCGGCGCACCATCGGACGCGCGGGGCCCGAGGAGGGACGCTCGTCTTTGTGGCGGAAGTTGATACGGCCCTTGGTCAGGTCGTAGGGGGACATTTCCAGGGTGACGCGGTCGCCGGCCAGGATGCGGATGCGGTGCTTGCGCATGCGGCCCGAGGCGTAGGCGCCCACTTCGACGCCGTTGTCCAGGGTGACACGATAGCGGCTGTCGGGCAGCACTTCGTCGACGACGCCTTGCAGCTCGATGAGTTCTTCTTTCGCCATGTATAGACTCCTTTTTTCAGTGCGCGCATGCCTGGGCATGCGCCAAACGCCCAGCGCAAGAGAGCAGCGCGGCGCGAAGGCGCCGCAACTGGCACGGGTACGGGCCGGCCCCAAGGGGCTGGATCAGGCGGGTACTCACGCCGCGAGGGCAATGTGCGCGGTCAAGCGCGGCTTGGTCGCGGCAAGCTGGCTTGCCGGAAGAAGCTGCGGGTAGCGGTAAACCGTAGCCCGCGGGGCCTGGGGAGGGAGATCGCGAATGCGGTCTATTGGTGAGCCCGGCCAGACCCTGTGGATAAGACAATCCCGATTGTAGCGCGGATACCACGTCATGCCTAGCACAAACCCTGAATCGGCCCCTCATATCGGCCGCTCGATGACGGTTTGATGTCAAAAGGCCTCAGTGGCCCTTTTTTCAGCGGCATTTCAGCGGCCATGGCGTCATCAGGCGGTCATTGTGGCCACCCAGAATCCCCGCAATGGACTCACCACAAGGGGATAGACCATGACCCAGTACGCCATCGAGGTGGAAGGCCTCTCCAAATCCTTCAAGGCTGGCACGCGCGCCCTGGACGCCGTGAGCCTGCGCGTGGCGCCGGGCGAAATGGTCGCCCTGCTGGGCGCTTCCGGTTCGGGCAAGTCCACCTTGCTGCGCCATGTCGCCGGTTTCGTGGCGGCCGACAGCGGCCGGGTGGCGGTCTATGGCGAGCCGATCCAGGCCGATGGCCGCATCAGCCGCCGCGTGCGCGGCGCCCGGGCCGGCATCGGCTTTGTGTTCCAGCAATTCAACCTGGTGGGCCGCCTGCCGGTCATCGTCAACGTGCTGACCGGCATGTTGCCGCGCCTGCCCATGTGGCGCAGCTTGCTGCGCCTGTTCCGCCGCGATGAGATCGGCGTCGGCCTGCAGGCACTGGCGCGTGTCGGCATCCACGAGCATGCTTTCCAGCGCGCCTCCACGCTGTCTGGCGGCCAGCAGCAGCGCGCGGCCATCGCCCGCACCCTGGTGCAGAACGCCCGCGTCATCCTGGCCGACGAACCCATTGCTTCGCTGGATCCCGAGTCTTCGCGCCGGGTCATGGACACCCTGGCCAGCATCAATCGCGAGCAGGGCGTGGCCGTGGTCGTGTCCTTGCACCAGGTGGATGTCGCCATGCGCTATTGCCCGCGCGTGGTGGCCCTGCGCCAGGGCCAGGTCGTGTACGACGGCCCGGCCCAGGCCCTCACACCGGCCATGTTGCAAGCCCTCTATGGCACCGAGCTTGCCGACCTGATGCCGCCTCGCGCCGAGCCCGAACGGGCGGCCGAGCTGGCCCTGGTGGCCTGAAGCGCCGCCCTCCGTTTTCCTACCTGCTCATCTCTGGAGCTCCACCATCATGCTGCGCAGAACCTTCTGCATCCTGCTCGCCTCGGCCGCCGTGGCGGGCGCCGCCCAGGCCCAAGACGCCAAGACGCTGAATTTCGGCATCATCTCGACGGAATCGTCGAGCAACCTGAAGTCCGCCTGGCAACCCCTGATCGACGACCTGTCCAAGGCCGTGGGCGTGCCGGTCAAGCCTTTCTTCGCCTCCGACTATGCCGGCATCATCGAAGGCATGCGCTTTAACAAGGTGCAGCTGGCCTGGTATGGCAACAAGTCGGCCATGGAGGCCGTGGACCGCGCCCAGGGCGAGGTGTTCGCCTCGGTCATCGACAAGGACGGCAACCCGGGCTATTGGTCGGTGCTGCTGGTCAACAAGGCCAGCCCCTACACCAGCGTCGAAGACATCATCAAGAACGGCAAGAACCTGAGCTTCGGCACGGGCGATCCCAATTCGACCTCGGGCAACCTGGTGCCGGGCTATTACCTGTGGGCCGCCAACAAGGTCGATCCCAAGACGCTGTTCAAGAATGTGCGCGTGGCCAACCACGAAACCAATCTGCTGTCGGTCATCAACAAGCAGGTCGATGTCGCCGTGGCCAATACGGAAGCGCTGGAGCGCTATCGCATCGCCACCGGCAAGGACGCCACCGAGACCGTGCGCGTGGTCTGGAAGTCGCCGCTGATTCCCGCCGACCCCATGGTGTGGCGCTCGGACCTGCCGGCCGACATGAAGGCCAAGCTGCGCGACTTCTTCGTCAACTACGGCAAGGGCAAGGATGCCGCCCGCGAGCAGGAAGTGCTCAAGGGCCTGACGTATAAGGGCTTCCGCGCCTCGGACAACCAGCAGCTCATCCCCATCCGCCAGCTGGAGTACGCCAAGGAAAAGGCGCGCGTGCAGGCCGATGCCAATATGAGCGAGGCCGACCGCGGCAAGCGTGTCGCCGAGCTGGACGACAAGCTGGCGGCCTTGCAGAAGCAGGCCGCCCAGTAAGCAGGACAGCCCATGAGCACCGCCGCCACCCCTGTCGTCCACAACCCGGGGCCGCGCGCCTCGCTGCCCGCCATGCTGGCCTGGGCGGTCGCGCTGGCCATCCTGGCCTTGTCCTGGAAGGGCGCCGACATGCGCCCGCTGGATCTGCTGCGTGACTCCGGCAATATGGCGAGTTTCGCCGCCGACTTCTTTCCGCCGGACTTCCGCGATTGGCGCCAGTATCTCGATGAGATGGTGGTGACCGTGCAGATCGCCGTCTGGGGGACCTTCCTGGCGGTCGTGGCGGCGGTGCCCCTGGGCCTGCTGTGTTCGGCCAATATCGCGCCGGTCTGGGTCCACCAGCCCCTGCGCCGGCTCATGGACGCCTGCCGGGCGATCAACGAGATGGTGTTCGCCATGCTCTTCATCGTGGCGGTGGGCCTGGGGCCTTTCGCCGGGGTGCTGGCATTGTGGGTGCATACCACGGGCGTGCTGGCCAAGCTGTTCTCCGAGGCGGTCGAAGCCATTGATCCGCGTCCGGTCGAGGGCGTGCGGGCCACCGGCGCCAACGCCGTCGAAGAGGTGGTCTACGGGGTCATCCCGCAAGTCTTGCCGCTGTGGATTTCCCTGTCGCTCTACCGCTTCGAATCCAATGTGCGCTCGGCCTCGGTGGTGGGCATCGTGGGCGCTGGCGGCATCGGCACGCTGCTGTGGGAGATCATCCGCAGTTTCCGCTATGCCGAGACCTGCGCCATCATGATCATCATCATCGCCTTCGTGGCCGCCATCGACCTGATTTCCGCGCGTATCCGCGCCATGCTGGTCTGAGGTGACGAAAGCACTGCCGCGCCCTCGTGGCGCGGCCTTTGACGTGGCGCGCGGGGCGCGCCACTTTTTTTATGCCCGGCAGAAGCGCGCCGTTCAGGCGCTGATGACCACGCGCGCCAGGGCCTGGGCGGCCACGGCGGGGGCGGCATCGTTGGCGATATCGACATACCGGCAGCGCGCCGGCAGCGCGAAGGGCGCCTGGGCGCGGGCCAGCCGGGCCTGGATGTCGTGTTCACCCTCGCGGCCGCGCGCGCGCAGCCGCTGGGCCAGCAGTTCGGCCCGCACTGTGATGTTCACGGCGGTCAGGCCGGGATAGCGGGCATGGGCCTGCGCCAGGTATTGCCGCGAGCCATTGACGACGACCCTGTCGCCCAGGGCGAGCCAGTCCTCGATCTCGATGCCGATGCCGTAGGCCAGCCCATGGCTCTTCCAGTGCAGGGCGAAGCCGCCGCGCGCCGCCCTGTGGTCGAACGCTTCGGCCGGCAAATAGCAGGAGGCCTCGTCGCGCGCCGGGCGCGTGACCCAGCGTTGCGCGATGCGCACGCGGAATTGCGGCGGCAGCAGGGCGGGCAGCAGCCCGAGCAGCGTGTCCTTGCCGCTGCCCGATGGACCCATCAGGTAGATCAGGCCCCGGCCCTTCATGTCGAGGACAGCCAGGCCGCGCCCACGCCGTCGGCACAGGCCCCGTCAAACCCATAATGGCGTGCCACAAGGAAGTCCGCGCCCGGCTCGGGCTGCACGTAGACGCTCAAGGCATCGACCGGCATGGCTTGCGAAGACCAAGCCTGGCTTTGCCGGGCCAGTTCGGCCTGCGCCTGGTCCAGATCGTGCGCATCCAGCGAACCGGTCAGCGTGATGTGGAAGGTGAAGGTGTCCAGCGCATAGGGATAGCCCCAGCGGGCCAGCATGGCCTTTTGGGCGCCGGACAGCGGCGCGGCCAGGCGACGGGCGAGTTCGGCCTCGTTCAGGGGCGCGCGCAGGCCGTCGGCCTCGCGCAGCGCGCGTTCGGCCAAGGTGTTGATGGATCGCAGGGCGGCCTGCTCCCGCGGCGGCACGCACCATGCCAGAAAGCCGCGCAGGCGCGTGAGGGCCAGCGGCAGCTCGAACGGGCGGTGCCGCCGCGCGAGACGGCGCGCCGTCTCGTCCAGGGCCTCGGGGCTGGCCTGGGCGGCCAGGCGGAAGGGGGCTTTGAGGGTGGCGTGCAGGCCATAGTGGCGCGGCGCGCGCACCCAGCCGGCCGGGGCAGGGCTGGGCAGGGCCAGGCCCCGGTCCGGGCAGCGGCCCAGCCATCGCCGCCCCAGTTCGCCCCAGGGACCGGTGGGGGCCAGGTAGAGCGCATAGCGATAGGCGGCCGGCATGATGTTCAGGCCGCCAGGAGCGAAGTCTGGGCTTGCAGGGCGTGGGTGGCGTAGCGCAGCTGGCCGTCGACCACGGTGGCCCGCACGCGCGGCAGGCCAGGGATGCTGTCGTCCACGACGATGAGGTCGGCGCGCAGGCCGGGCCGCAGCTGGCCCCGGTCGCCCAGGCCGGCCGCGCGGGCGGGATTGAGGGACACCAGGCTCCAGGCGCGGGCCAGGCCTTCATGCTGCGCCAATTGGAGCGCGGCGGCCAGCGGCGCCGGATAGTAGTAATCGGAGGTCAGCACATCGCACAGGCCCTGGCGCACCATTTCCGAAGCGCTGGGCGCGCCGGTATGGCTGCCGCCGCGCACGACATTGGGCGCGCCGAAAACCACCGAATTGCCGAGGTCGCGCGCCAGGCGGGCGGCGGCTTCGTTCAGGGGGAACTCGGCGACCGTGCAGCCCAGCTGATGGTAGTACCGGCGCGTGGCGCAATCCGGATCATCGTGGGAGGCGACGGCCAGGCCGGCCTGGCGCGCGCTTTGCACCAGCTGGCGCATGGCGCCGGCGACTTCGCCGCTGCGCGACATGGCCGCGCGGATACGGTCGCGGAAGACGTCGATGTCGCACTCGGCGCGGTCGGCATACTGCATCAGCTTGCGTTCGTCGCCCAGCCGCTTGGCCATGCCGGGCAGGTGGTCGTTCAGGGCCACGAACTGCACCTTGCCGTCCTGTATCCAGCGCTGGGCCAATTCCAGGCCGTCGATGTGATGCGTCTCGAAGCGCAGGTGCACGCAATGCCGCGAACCCAGCTGCGCGCGCACGCGGGCCAGCGCATCGAACATGCGCTCGGCATAAGCGGCGCCCCGCAGGCCGCCTTCCCAGGACAGGGTCACGCCGTGGAACTCGGTCGTGATGCCTTGGGCCAGCAGCTGCCGGTCGACGTCGTAGAGCGCGTTGTCGTACGGAAAGGAGACGCGCGGCCGCGGCATGATGGCGCGCTCGAAAGCGTCGCCATGCAAATCGACGATGCCGGGCAGGACCAGCAGATCGCCGGCGTCCAGCCAGGCACCGCCGCCCTCGCCGGACGACAGCAGGCCGTCCGCATCAAACGACAGGGCGGCTTCGGCCAGCCCGGAAGGGGTGAGTACGCGGCGGCCGCGTATGCCGGCCAGCGGCGTGTGGAGGGCGGTGTATGGGTTCATGTCCGTCAAGCTACGCCGACATCATGACAACCGGATGTCTAGACGAATTTAGGTGGCTCTTGCCCAGCGCCGGGAAGGATGTCAGGCGTTCTCGTCGATCAGGAGCTGCACCCAGTCGCCGGCAAAGCGGGTAACGCCGTATTGCAAGGGCCGGCCGTCGGCGTCGACGTTCAAGGCCTCCACCTGCAGGATGGGCCGGGTCTTGGGCTGGCCGAGCTGGCGCGCCGTCTCGGCCGGGGGCAGGACGGCCGTGATGCGCGACCATTTGCGCGTGTAGTCCTGTATGCCGAAATGCGCATAGACCTTGGAGATCGAACGCTGGGCTTGCAGCGCTTCGGCGAAACCGGGAAAGCGCCTGGCCTCCAGATAGTGTTCGGACACGCTGATGGGCGTGTGTTCGCCGCGGGCCAGTTCGGCGCGGCCGACCAGGGCCACGCGCAGCAGCGAGGCATTGCGCGCCAGACCCAGGTGGCGCGCGATGTCGGGTGCGCGCAGGGTCTGGCTGTCGAGCAGCTCGACATGGCCGTCCAGGCCCTGGCTGCGCAGATTCTCGGAAAAGCGCGTGCGCCGCCCGATGGCGTAATCGATGGCATGCTCCTGCACGAAGGTGCCCCGGCCCTGTTCGATACGCACCAGCCCCAGCTGTTCCAGTTCGGACATGGCGCGGCGGATGGTGTGGCGGTTGACGCCAAAGCGCGCCGCCAGTTCGGGTTCGGGCGGCATCTGCTCGCCGGCCGGATAGCGCTTGGCCCGGATGTCTTCGGCCAATTGCTCGCCTATCTGTCGCCACACGGCAACGCCGGAACCTCGTTCAACCATATGTCTTTCTCGTGTCAAGATCGGGCACGCGCCCATGAACTGCCGCATTTTGCCCCATGTCGGGCCCAAGGGCGATTGTCATCAAAAATTCATCCCGGTTTGTTGAAGTGGAGGCTGTCGCTGGCTACACTGCCTCCAAATCATCTAGACGTTTAGAGGAAATATGGAAACCCAAGCTGCACCCCAAGACCGGGACGCGCGGGCCGCCTGGATGCGCACGCTGGCCCTGGCGCACCCCGATGAGCTGGATCGGCTGTTTGGCGGCCTGGCCGGCCTGCCCGAGCCGCGCATGCTGCGCGAGCCGCAGACCGGCATGACCATGGTGCGGGCCCGCAGCGGCGGCACCGGCGCGCAGTTCAACCTCGGCGAGATGACCATCACGCGCTGCGCGCTTGCCCTGCCGCAAGGAGTGATGGGCGTGGCCTATGTGCAGGGACGCAATGCGCGCCATGCGCGCCAGGCGGCCTTGCTGGATGCCTTGATGCAATTGCCCCAGTGGCGGCAGCGCTTGCGCGACGAGGTGCTCGATCCCCTGGAGCGGGCGCGCGGCGAGCGCCGTGCGCGGCGAGCCGGCCAGGCGGCGGCCACCAAGGTTGAATTCTTCACGATGGTGCGGGGCGAGGACTGATATGAACACGACAACCGTGCTGCCGCTGGCGGGTTTCAGCGCCCCGGTGGATGAAGCCCAGGCGAGCTTCCGGCTGGCCCTGGACGCCTTGGCCCAGCCGGGCCGCGTCACGGCGATGACCGGCAGCCAGGAACTGCCGCCAGGACTGGGCCGCGCCATGACAGGCTTGCTTTTGACGCTGGCCGACGCCGATACCCCTGTCTGGCTGCCGCCTGGCGTGCATCCCTCGGTGGCCGCCTATCTGCGCTTTCATTGCGGTTGCCCGCTGACCGGGGAGGCCGCGCTGGCCGCCTTCGTGGCGGTGCCCGCCGGCCACGTGGCGCCCGAGCTGTCGCAGCTTGCGCAAGGCGACCCCGCCTACCCGGACCGCTCCGCCACGCTCATCCTGGAGGTCGCCGGCCTGGCGCAGGCGCCCGGCGTGAACCTGGCCGGGCCCGGCATCCCGGGACGCCGCCAATTGGCGGTGCAGGGCCTGCCCGAGGGGTTCTGGGCGGAGTGGAAACGCAACCACCAACGCTTTCCGCTGGGCGTCGACGTCTTCTTCACGCAGGCAGAGCGGCTGAGCGGCCTGCCCCGCAGCACCATCGTGGAGCCCTGATATGTATGTAGCCGTCAAAGGTGGCGAGAAGGCCATCCTCAATTCCTACCGCCTGCTGGACCACTACCGGCGCGGCGATCTCCGCGTGCCCGAGCTATCCATCGCGCAGATCCGCGAGCAGATGCCGCTGGCCGTCTCGCGGGTCATGGCCGAGGGCTCGCTTTACGACCCGCAGCTCGCCGCGCTGGCGCTCAAGCAGGCCGCGGGCGACGCCATCGAAGCCGTGTTCCTGTTGCGCGCCTATCGCACGACCCTGCCGCGCTTCGGCTATACGCGGCCGGTGGATACCGCCGCGATGCGCCTGCAGCGCCGCATCTCGTCGACCTTCAAAGACCTGCCCGGCGGACAGATGCTGGGGCCGACCTACGATTACACCCAGCGGCTGCTGGATTTTTCCTTGCTCGACGAGGCGCGCGAGCCGCCCGCGGCGGCGCCCTCGGGCACGGCGGCCGGCGAGCCCATGCCGCGCGTGACCGAACTGCTGGCGCGCGACGCGCTCATCGATCCGGAACTTCCGGCCGACGGGGATCCCGCGCCCTATGACCTGACGCGCGAACCGCTGCGGTTTCCGGCGGACCGCGCCGCCCGCTTGCAGAACCTGGCGCGGGCCGACGAGGGTTTTCTGCTGTCCATGGGCTATTCCACCCAGCGCGGCTACGGCAATACCCATCCTTTCGCGGCCGAGATACGGCTGGGCGACGCCGAGGTCGAGATGGTGATCGAGGAGTTGGGATATGCCGTCACCGTGGGCGAGATCGAATTGACCGAATGCCAGATGGTCAGCCAATTTGGTGGCGCCGCCCGCCAGGCGCCGCGTTTTACCCGCGGCTATGGGCTGGCCTTCGGCTACGGCGAGCGCCGCGCCATGTCCATGGCCCTGGTGGACCGCGCCCTGCGCGCGCGCGAGCTGGGCGAGGCGGCGGACGCGCCGGCCAACGATCATGAGTTCGTGCTCTACCACAGCGACAACGTGGAGGCCTCGGGTTTCGTGCAGCACCTGAAGCTGCCGCACTACGTCGATTTCCAAGCCAATCTGGAACTGGTGCGCCGCCTGCGCGCCGAGTTCGAACAGGCCCAGGCCAGCCCGGCCCGGACCGATGAGGTTTTCGCATCATGACCGACAACGCCTACAACTTCGGCTATCTGGATGAGTCGACCAAGCGCATGATCCGCCGCGCGCTGCTCAAGGCCGTGGCGATTCCCGGCTACCAAGTGCCCTTTGGCGGGCGCGAGATGCCGCTGCCCTACGGCTGGGGCACTGGCGGCATCCAGGTGACGGCTTCCATCATCGGGCGCGAAGATGTGCTCAAAGTCATCGACCAGGGTTCGGACGACACCACCAATGCCATCAATATCCGGCGCTTCTTCGGCCGGGTGACGGGCGTGAGGACGACCGAATCCACGCGCGCGGCGACCCTGATCCAGACCCGCCACCGCATCCCCGAAACCCCGCTGTCCGAAGGGCAGATCATGGTGTTCCAGGTGCCCATCCCCGAGCCGCTGCGCTGGCTGGAGCCCAGCGAGGCCGAGACGCGCGTCATGCACGCGCTGGCCGAGTATGGCGGCATGCACGTCAATCTCTACGAGGACATCGCGCGCCACGGGCATATCGCCACCACTTACGACTATCCGGTGGTGGTCAACGGGCGCTACCTGATGCGGCCTTCGCCCATCCCCAAATTCGACAATCCCAAGCTGGACGGCAGCCCCGCCCTCATGCTTTTCGGGGCCGGGCGCGAGAAGCGGGTCTACGCCGTGCCGCCTTATACGCGCGTCAAGAGCCTGGACTTCGAAGACCATCCTTTCCGCGTCGAGCAATGGCGCGATTGCTGCGCCCAATGCGGCGCGCGCGACAGTTTCCTGGACGAGATCATCATGGACGACCAAGGCGCGCGCCGCTTTGTGTGCTCGGATACGGAATACTGCGCCGGCCGCCTGGCCGCCGGCCATCGCGGGCCTGACTTCACCGCCGCGCGGGAGGCCGCATGACAGAGCAGCCCTTGCTGTCGGTACGCGAGCTGACCCATACCTGGGACGGCGTGCATGGCTGCCGCGGCGTCAGTTTCGATCTCTTCCCGGGCGAAGTGCTTTGCGTGGTGGGAGAGTCCGGTTCGGGCAAGAGCACGCTGCTGCAAGCCGTGTCCTGGCAGGTCATGCCGGAGTCGGGCAGCGTCTGGTTCGACACCCGGGACCAGGGGCCGGTATCGCTGGCCAGCCTGACCGAGGCGCGGCTGCGCCTGCTGGCCCGCACGGATTGGGGCTTCGTGCGCCAGAACCCCCGCGATGGCCTGCGCATGCGCGTGAGCGCGGGCGCCAACGTGGCCGAGCGCCTCATGGCCATCGGCGGGCGCCATTACGGCGAGCTGCGCGGCGAGGCCTCGGCCTGGCTGCGCAAGATGGAGATCGATGTGGCCCGCGTGGACGACGCGCCGTCGCAGTTCTCGGGCGGCATGCAGCAGCGCCTGCAGATCGCGCGCAACCTGGTGACCCGTCCGCGCCTGGTCTTCATGGACGAGCCCACCGCTTCGCTGGACGTCTCGGTGCAGGCCCGCCTGCTGGACCTGCTGCGCCAGCTGGTGGCCGACCTGGGCCTGGCGGCCATCATCGTCACCCACGATTTGGCCGTGGCGCGCCTGCTGGCGCACCGCACCCTGGTCATGCGCGGCGGGCGCGTGGTCGAGAGCGGCCTGACCGACCAGATCCTGGACGATCCCCAGCATCCCTACACCCAGTTGCTGGTTTCCTCCATCCTGCAGAGTTGACGATGACGCAAGCCCACACCCTGGTCGCGGTCAGCGGCCTGTCCAAGACTTTCACCCTGCACAACCAGGGCGGCGCCAGCCTGCCCGTGCTGCGGGACGTTTCCTTCGAGGCGGCGGCCGGCGAATGCCTGGTGCTGGACGGCCCGTCGGGCACCGGCAAGAGCACGCTGCTGCGCTGCCTCTACGGCAACTATCTGGCCAGCGCCGGCAGCATCGGCCTGCGCCATGAGGGGCAGTGGCTGGCGCTCGCGCGGGCCGCGCCGCGCGAGATCCTGCGCCTGCGCCGCGACACGCTGGGCTATGTCAGCCAGTTTCTGCGCGCCATCCCGCGCGTGTCCGCGCTGGACGTGGCGGCCGAACCGCTGCGCATGCGCGGCGTGGCCGCGGCGCCGGCGCGCGATGCCGCGGCCGCGCTGCTGTCCCGGCTCAACCTTCCCGAACGCCTGTGGGACCTGCCGCCGGCGACCTTCTCGGGCGGCGAACAGCAGCGCGTGAACATCGCCCGCGGCCTGGTGGGCGGACATCCCATCCTGCTGCTGGACGAGCCCACCGCCTCGCTGGACGCGGACAACCGACAGGTCGTGGTGGATCTCATCCGCGAAGCCGCCGCCGCCGGCCGCTGCCTGATCGGCATTTTCCATGATGAAGCCGTGCGCCAGGCCGTGGCCACGCGCATGCTGCCGCTGCGTCCCGCCGGCCGCGCGCCGGCCTGATACCGGAGTTCTCCGCATGCCTCAGACCTATTTGACCCATGCCCGCCTCGTGCTGGATGACACTGTGCTCGACGATGCCAGCCTGCTGTTGGAAGACGACCGCATCCTGGCCATCAATCCCGTCGCCGCGCCGGGCGCGCGCGAGGTGGACCTCCAGGGCCAGTACCTGATGCCCGGGTTGATCGATCTGCATTGCGACGCCATCGAGAAGGAGGCCGAGCCGCGCGCCAAGGTGCTGTTTCCGCTGGATTTCGCCGTGGCCCAGGTGGATCGCCGCAACGCCGCGGCCGGCATCACGACGCCGTTTCACGCCATGTCCTTCGCCAGCCGCGACCTGGGCATGCGCAACAACGACACGGCCGCCGAGGTGGCGCGCCTGGTCCGCGCCTTCCGCCGGCACAGCCTGGTCGACAACCGCGTGCATTGCCGGTATGAAATCACCGACCATGGCGCCGAGCCGGTGCTGGCCGGGTTGATGGAGGAGGGCGTCGTGGACCTGCTGTCCGTGATGGATCATTCGCCGGGACAGGGGCAGTTCAAGACGCTGGAGGCCTATCTGCAATACGTCATGGGCAACCATGCTTATTCGCGCGAGGAGGCCGAGGAGGTGGCGCGGCGCAAGGCACAGGGGCGCGAAGGCGCGGTGGACAGGGTCGAACGTCTCCTCGGGCAGGCCCATGCCCTGGGCATCCCCACGGCCAGCCATGACGACGATTCGGTGCAGCGCGTGGCGACCATGCGCAATCTGGGCGTGAGCATGAGCGAGTTTCCCATCAACCTCGACACCGCCAAGGCGGCGGTTTCCTGCGGCCTGCCGACGATATTCGGCGCGCCCAATGTGGTGCGCGGGCAGAGCCAGAGCGGATCGATCCGGGCGATCGAGGCCATCCGCGCCGGGGTGGCGAGCTGCCTGTGCTCCGATTACCAGCCGTCCACCCTCATCACGGCGGCGTTCGCCGCGCACCAGCAAAGCGAGCTGAGCCTGCCGCAAGCCCTGGCCCTGGTGACGGCCAATCCGGCCGACGCCTGCGGCCTGACCGACCGCGGCCGGCTGCGGGAGGGCCTGCGCGCCGACCTCATCGCCGTGGCCGCCGTGGCCGGCATGCCCATGGTCACGCGCAGCTGGTCGGCCGGCCGCCTGGTGTTCAGCGCCGACTATGCCCCGCTGGCGGCCGCCGCCTGAATTTGAAGGGATTTGTCATCCAGGGTGGGTATAGTGGCGGGCATGGCTCGCAAACTGAATCCCTCGCCGGTTTCCTGGCCGCTCGGGCTGGCCTGCGCGGTGGCGGTCTTCGCCCTGATCTGGCTGGCGTCGCAGCCGGGTTTCCGGCTTTTCGACGGCCGCATGCTGGCGGTGTGCGGCGTCTGGGCGCTCTGCCTGGCATTGACCGGCCTGGTCTATCGCTGGCGCCCGCAGGCCGGGCTATGGGTGCACGGGGCGGTGGCCGTCTGCGGCTGGACCCGCCTGCTGGCCGAGCTGGACGACTACCGCGCCCAGGTGATCGCGCCGCTGGGCCTGGCGGGCCTGCTGGATTGGGCCGCCGACGTCCTGCCCCTGCTGGCGCTCGCCGTCCTGGCCAGTCTGTCGCTGGGCCTGATGACGGTGCTGGCGCTGCGCGGCCGCCAGGAGCAGCGTTGATGCTGGCCGCTTTCTCCTTCTATCACGTCTGGATGGTCGCGGCCTATGCCCTGCTGGCCGCCGGCCTGCATGTCCTGCTGCTGCGGTGGCTGGCTGGCCGGATGGGCGCGCCCTGGCCCGCCTGGGCGCGGCGTTTCGGCCTGGGCGTCTGCGCGCTGGCCGTGGCCGGCCTGGCGCTGGGCGGCTGGCGGCGCGAGCAGCTGATGGCCGGACTTCGCCCCGAGCTGCAGGCCAGCGTGCAGGCTGTGTGCCGCGAGGCCGCCGGCATCGTCACGCGCATGGGCGGGGATGCCGCGCCGCAGGACGAAGCGCTGCGCGCCCGCATCGAGCCGGCCGTGCGCGAGTATTTCAAGGCGGTGGTGCGCGAGCGTTTCGCGCACACGCGCTATGCGCCGGTCAACATCGTGTCGGCCGGCAAGAAAAAGACCGGCGACTTCGTGCTCGGCCTGAGCGAGCAGGACGGCGATCCAGTGCATATCGGCTGCTACAACCAATACCAGCAGGCGGCGCCCGGCGCCAATCCCTACTGGCGTTTCGAGCGGGGGCAGGTGCCCAAGGGCAGCATGGTCTTGTTCGTCCAGGAGCGCCGCGACGGGCAATTGGTGGTGAGCTATCCCGCCCCATAGACAGCGTTGCCGCGCCGTCTGTCTATACTGCGCGCCACCATGCGTACATCCTCTTCCCGTCTGCCCGAATTCGCCCTTGTCTTGATCACCATGGTCTGGGGCGGGACCTTTCTATTGGTGCAACTGGCGATGCAGTACAGCGGCGCGCTGTTCTTCGTCGGCTGCCGCTTCGCCGCCGCGGCGCTGGCCGTGGGGCTGCTGTCCTGGCGCATTCTGCCCGGCATGACCCGGCGGGACCTGCTGGCCGGCATGGCCATCGGCGCCATGATCGCGCTGGGCTATGGCCTGCAGACCATGGGCCTGAGGCACATCCCGAGCTCTGAATCGGGCCTGCTGACCGGGCTCTATGTGCCCCTGGTGCCCTTGCTGCAATGGCTGTTCTGGCGCCGCCGCCCGCATGCCATGTGCCTGGCCGGCGCGCTGTGCGCCTTCGCCGGCCTGTCCTGTTTTGCCGGCGGCGGCTTCAGCCTGTCGTTTTCGTATGGCCAGGTCCTGACCCTGCTGGGCGCCTTCGCCATCGCCCTGGAGATCGTGCTGATCAGCCACTTCGCGCCACGTGTCGATCTGCGGCGCGTGACCGTGGCGCAGCTGGGGTTTGCCGCGCTGTTCGCCTTCCTGCTCATGCCGGTGGCCGGCGAGCTCGATATCCCGCCGTTCTCATGGCCGCTGCTGGGCCTGGCGGCAGGCCTGGGCATGGCCAGCGCCGCCATCCAGGCAACCATGAACTGGGCCCAGAAAACCGTCGAACCCTCGCGCGCGGCCATCATCTATGCGGGCGAACCGATCTGGGCGGCCGTCTTCGGCCGCATGGCCGGCGAACGCCTGCCCGCCCTGGCCCTGCTGGGCGGGGCGCTGATCGTGCTGGGCATCATCGTGAGCGAACTGCGCCCGCGCTGGCTGCGCGCCCGGCGAGCGGCGGGGCAATAGAAAAACCGGGCCGCCTCCCGGACCCGGACGGGTTCAGGAAGCGGCCCGGCGCGGAGCGGGGCCTGCCTCAGTCGGCCTGGCTTTGCAGCGCCGCCGCCTGTTTCCGCTTGCGGAAGAAACCGCGGAACTGGAACAGGATGATGCAGGCAATGAAGGCCAGCAGCGTGCCGCTGATGGGGCGGCTCACGAAGATGGAGAAATCGCCGCGGCTCAGCAGCATGGCGCGCCGGAAGTTCTCCTCCAGCATCGGGCCCAGGATGAAGCCCAGCATCAGCGGCGCCGGCTCCATGCCCAGGCGCATGAAGATGTAGCCGATGGCTCCGAAAACCGCGGTGATGAAGATATCGTCCAGGCTATTGTTGATGCTGAAGGTGCCGATGCAGCAGAAGAAGAGGATGGACGGGAAGAGCACCGTATAGGGGATCTTGAACACCGACAGCCAATAGCGCACCAGCGGCACGTTCAGGATCAGCAGGAAGCAGTTGCCCACCCACATGCTGGCCACCAGGCCCCAGAACAGGTCCGGGTGGGTGCCGATCATGTTGGGACCGGGCTGGATGCCCTTGACGATGAAGGCGGCCAGCATGAGGGCCATGACCGCGTTTTCGGGGATGCCGATGGCCATGAGCGGAATGAAGCTGGTGCGCGCGGCCGATTCGTCGGCGGCGGCCTGGCCGGCCACGCCCTCGATGGCGCCCGTGCCGATTTCATGGCGGTACTTGCTGAAGCGCTTGTCGGCGGCATAGGCGGCGAACTGGGCGATCGTCGGGCCGCCGCCGGGCAGGATGCCCAGCACGGAACCGATGATGCTGCCGCGCAGGGCGCTGGGGATGATGCGCTTGAACTCGGCCCAGGTCGGCATGAGCTTGATCTTGCCATTGAAGGGCGTGAGCGTATTGCGGTTGTCGAGGTTCTTGACGATTTCCGCGATGCCGAAGCAGCCCAGCGCGATGCTGATCAGGCCGATGCCGTCCTGCAGGAAGACCAGGTCCAGCGTGTAGCGGGGCATGCCGCTGTTGACGTCGGTGCCCACCACGCCCAGCAGCACGCCGATCATGGCCATGGCCAGGCCGTTGAGCAGATTGCCGGCGCTCACGAAGCTCACGCAGAAAAAGCCCAGGAGCATCAGCGCGCAATAGTCGGCCGGGCCGAACAGCAGACCCACTTCGCCCAGCGCGGGCGCCATGGTCGAGAGCACGACGATGGCCACCGTGCCGCCGATGAAGCTGGACACGCCCGCGGTGAACAAGGCCAGGCCGGTCTTGCCCTTGAGGTTCATGGCATAGCCGTCGATACACGCCACGATGCTGCTGGCGTGCGGAATCTTCATGGTGATGGCGCTGACGCTGTCGCCATACTGGGCGCCGTAATAGATGCCGGCCAGCATGATGAGGGCGCCGCCGGTCGGGATGGAGTAGGTCAGCGGCAGCAGCAGGCTGATGGTCGACAGCGGGCCCAGGCCGGGCAACAGGCCGATCAGCGTGCCCACGACGCAGCCGAGCGCGCAGTACAGCAGGTTCTGCAGCGTCAGCGCGTGCTCGAAGCCGAACGCGAGATTGTTGAAGAGGTCAGTCATAGCAGGGGCAGGCTCAGGCCGAGTAGGTATTTGAAGCCGAAGGCCACGGCGATCAGGCCCGCCGAGATCTTCAGGTTGCGCACCACCGAATAGGACGTGCCGGCCAGCGTGGCGACGAAGACCAGGAACACGATGCCCAGCAGCATGCTGACGAGGTGCGACACCACCACGAAGCCGCAGAGGGCGGCCAGGATGATGGCGATGTTCTTGAAGTTGTAGTCAAGCGGCTCGCGCTCGATGAAGCGCGCGCGTATCACGGTCGACAGGCCGACGAGAAACAGCAGGCCGCTGATCATGAGCGGGAACAGGCCGGGGCCGAAACGGCTGAGCGTGCCGATCGGATAGCGGAATGCCGCGCCGCCGAATACCGCTGCGATCAGCATGATGAACAGTCCCCGGACAACATTGCGATTGGTCAGGTTCATGATGGGCGTTCTCCCGCGAGGAGCACGCTGCGCTTACTTTCAGCCATGATGGATGGCCTCCCTCTACTTTCGTTGTTTGACACACCTCGTCCGGACGTGCGCCGGAGGTGCTGGGCGCGATACTAGAGAGGGGGGCTGTCAGTCGGCTTTCAGGTTTGGGGGAAAGTGTTCAACTAGGCGTAAGTACCTAGTGCGCCAAAACCACAGGCCTGTCCTGGTGTTCAGGATCATGTCAGACGAGCCCTTAAAACAAGGGGTTTTGCGCGTTTTTGTTCAGAATCCCGTCAGCTGTCCGGGCTGCCGCGGGCGAGGTATTGCGCCAGCCCCCGCGCCGCTTGCCGCGCACTCCGATCCCGGTTAGGCTTGGCGTCATGAAACATCACGCGCACCCGCTTTTCGCCGCCCTGCGACGATTCACTCAACGACGTTGAGTGGCTGCGCGCCGGCTGGGCCGGCGCCCGTGATGACCAGGCCACGATATTCCTCGTGGCCTTTTTGTTTCTTGCCTGCACGGGGAATGCCTGGCCTGGTGACCGGCTTTCCAACCCTGAAGGAGTGCAAGCATGAGTTTTCCGCCCTTGAACATCCGGCCCTTTGCGATGCGCGACGAGCAGGCCGTCATCGGCCTGTGGCGCGTCTGCGGCCTGACGCGCCCCTGGAACGATCCGCACAAGGACGTCCTGCGCAAGCTGACGGTGCAGCCGGAGTGGTTTCTGGTGGGAGAGGCCGAGGGCCGTGTGGTGGCGTCGGTCATGGCCGGCTATGACGGCCATCGCGGCTGGGTCAACTACCTGGCCGTCGACCCGTCCTGCCGCAAGCGCGGCTACGGGCGCGCCCTGATGGAGGCGGTGCAGGCGCGGCTGCTGGCGGCCGGCTGCCCCAAGATCAACTTGCTGGTGCGCGGCGACAATGCCGCCGTGCAGCACTTTTATCGCGCGCTGGGCTTCACGCTGGACGATGTGGTGAGCATGGGCAAGCGCCTGATCCCCGATACCGGGGAACAGGCGCTGGGCTGATCAGGCGTCGTCGGCGCTGGCCGAGGCGATTTCCTCGGCCGTGGCCCGGCCGCCTTCCAGCTTGGAGATCACGGCCGTGGCCAGGCTGTTGCCGACCACATTGGTGGCCGTGCGGCCCATGTCGAAGAATTGGTCTATGCCCATGATGAGCAGCAGGCCGGCTTCCGGCAGGTTGAACATCGGCAGCGTCGCGGCCACCACGACCAGCGAGGCGCGGGCCACGCCGGCCATGCCCTTGCTGGTCACCATGAGGACCAGCAGCAGCATCAATTGCTGGGTGAAGGTCATGGGGATGTCATAGGCCTGGGCGATGAACAGCACCGCGAAGGACTGGTACATCATCGAGCCGTCCAGGTTGAAGGAATAGCCCAGCGGCAGGACGAAGCCGGAGATGCGCGGCGGCACGCCGAAGCGGGTGAGCGCCTCGATGGTCTTGGGGTAGGCCGATTCGCTGCTGGCCGTCGAGAAGGCCAGCAGGGTGGGCTCCTTGATCAGGCCGCCCAGGCGCAGGACGTCGCGGCGCAGGAAGAGATAGCCGATGCCGAACAGCAGGGCCCACAGCAGCGCCAGGCCGAGGTAGAACTCGCCGATCAGCTTGCCGTAGCTCAGCAGCACGCCCAGGCCTTCGGTGGTGATGGCCGCGGCCATGGCGGCGAACACGCCCACCGGCGCGAAGCGCATCACATAGTCGGTCACGCGGAACATCACGCGCGCCAGTTCGTCGATGGCGGTGATGATGGTGGTGTGGCCGCCCCGGCGCACAAAGGACAGCGCCGCGCCGAAGAACAGCGAGAACACCAGGATCTGGAGGATCTCGTTGTTGGCCATGGCTTCCATGATGCTGCGCGGAAACACATGGGTGATGAAGGCCTTGAGGGTGAAATCGCCCGTTTTGAGCGCCGTCGAGGCGTTGGCGTCGGGCAGGGCCAGGTTCAGGTGCGCGCCGGGCTGAAAGACATTGACCAGCAGCAGGCCCAACAGCAGCGAGGCGGCCGAGGCGGCCACGAACCAGACCATGGCGCGAAAGCCGATGCGGCCGACCGCCGAGCCGTCGCTCATGCTGGCCAGGCCCGAGACCAGGGTGGCGAAGACCAGCGGCGCGATGATCATCTTGATCAGGCGCAGAAAGATGTCGGTCACCATGCTGAAGTAGGAGGCCAGCTCCTTGGCATGTTGCGCATCCTGCGCATAGCGGTTGCAGACGTAACCTGCCGCGATACCGAGCACCATGGCGATGCCGATATAGCGTGTCAGTTTTTTTGTATCCATGATCACTACAGAGGAAGGCCGGGCGCCCGCGCGCGGCCGGCCGGAGGGAGGGGTGTCCGGCTGGTGGACGTAAATCAGACCGAATGATAGTCCGGGCAAGCTGACAGGAAGTTGTCAGTTTGGGGGCGCAAGAGGGGGACAGACTCGTCCGGTGCCAACAAGTTACGGCTTGTCGGCCTCGGACAAGACCGCGGGTCAAAGCCCGGCTAAAATCATACGATTCAGCCGGATTTCATCTATCCATCAATACGAGAATTCAGGAGTCCTTGTTATGGCCCTCGTTTCCATGCGCCAATTGCTCGACCACGCGGCCGAGCATGGTTATGGCATCCCCGCTTTCAATGTCAACAATCTGGAGCAGGTCCAGGCCATCATGGAAGCCGCCGCGGAAACCGACAGCCCGGTGATCATGCAAGCCTCGGCCGGCGCGCGCAAGTACGCGGGCGAAGGCTTTCTGAAGTACCTGATCCAGGCCGCCGTCGAGTCCTATCCGCACATCCCGGTCGTCATGCACCAGGACCACGGCCAGTCGCCCGCCATCTGTCAGGGCGCCATCAACCTGGGTTTCTCCAGCGTGATGATGGACGGCTCGCTCAAGGAAGACGGCAAGACCATCGCCGACTACGACTACAACGTCGAAGTGACCCGCAAGGTCGTCGACATGGCCCACAAACTGGGCGTGACGGTCGAAGGCGAACTCGGCTGCCTGGGTTCGCTGGAAACCATGCAGGGCGACAAGGAAGATGGTCACGGCGCCGACGGCAAGCTGACCATGGACCAGCTGCTGACCGACCCCGAGCAGGCCGCCGACTTCGTGCGCAAGACCCAGCTCGACGCCCTGGCCATCGCCATCGGCACCAGCCACGGCGCCTACAAGTTCACGCGCAAGCCCACCGGCGACATCCTGTCCATCCAGCGCATCAAGGAAATCCACGCCCGGCTGCCCAACACCCACCTGGTGATGCACGGCAGCTCCAGCGTGCCCCAGGAGCTGCTGGCCGAGATCCGCGAATTCGGCGGCGACATGAAGGAAACCTACGGCGTGCCCGTCGAGGAAATCCAGGAAGCCATCAAGTACGGCGTGCGCAAGATCAATATCGACACCGATATCCGCCTGGCCATGACCGGCGCCATCCGCCGCTTCTTCGTCGAGAACCCCTCGAAGTTCGACCCGCGCGAATACCTCAAGCCGGCGCGCGCCGCCGCCAAGGCGATCTGCGTGGCCCGCTACACCGAGTTCGGCGCGGCCGGCAATGGCAGCAAGATCAAGCCCGTGCCCCTGACCGACATCGCCCAGCAGTACGCCTCGGGCAAGCTGGCCCAGGTCGTGCAATAAACGCCTGCCGCTGCTCTTCGGGGCGGCCCCGGAAAGCCCCTTGAGGGGCTTTCTTGCTTTCCGGCACGGGAAGCGGGCAGGGAGGCTTTTGCAGTAATCTATAGCCCCCTGCCGGCCCGCGTACCGCCCTGCCGGCCTTTCCCGTCCGCCGCCGACGGGGATCTTTTCTGCCATAGGCCCATTCCGTGACTTCCGCTTTGCATGAATCCAGCATCAAGTCCTTGCCGCTCCTGGGGCGCGGCAAGGTGCGTGATATGTACGCGGTCGGCGACGACAAGTTGCTGATCGTGGCGACCGACCGCATTTCCGCCTTCGACGTCATCCTTGACGATCCGATTCCGGGCAAGGGCCAGGTGCTGACCGAGCTGACCGAGTTCTGGCTCAATAAGCTGGCCCACATCCTGCCCAACCACTCCACCGGCGTGAAGCCCGAGGACGTGGTGGCGCCCGACGAGGTCGGGCAGGTCAAGGGCCGGGCGGTCGTGGTCAAGCGCCTCAAGCCCATCCTGGTCGAAGCCGTGGCGCGCGGCTACCTGATCGGCTCCGGCTGGAAAGACTACCAGGCCACCGGCGCGGTCTGCGGCATCAAGCTGCCCGCCGGGCTGCAGCAGGCCAGCAAGCTGCCCGAGCCGATTTTCACGCCCGCGGCCAAGGCCGAGTTCGGCATGCACGACGAGAACGTCGATTTCGCCCATGTCGTCAAGGAAGTCGGCCAGGAGATGGCCGAGCGCATCCGCGATGTCACGCTGCGCCTGTACGACGAGGCGGCCCGCTTCGCCGCCACCAAGGGCATCATCATCGCGGACACCAAGTTCGAGTTCGGCCTGGACGAGCAGGGCACCCTGCACCTGATGGACGAAGTGCTCACGCCGGATTCCTCGCGCTTCTGGCCGGCCGACGGCTATCGCGAAGGCATCAGCCCGCCCTCGTTCGACAAGCAATTCGTGCGCGATTGGCTCGAAACCCAGACTTGGGACAAGACCCCGCCCGCGCCGCGCCTGCCGGCCGATGTGCTGCAGAAGACCGCGGCCAAGTACCGCGAGGCCCTGGATCGCCTGACGGCCTGATCCCGCAGTCCCCCGAAACCGGCGCCTTGGCGCCGGTTTTTTTTTCGCCGTCCCGGATTTTGATATCGATATATATCAAATATGTCTATTTATGACGCTATACTCGACGGCAATAAAAGGGGCAGACATGTTGACGCTATTGCCGTTTCTCAGTGGCCTGGCGGCCGTATGGTTTGGCATCCTCGGCCGGCGCCGGCCTTGCGTGGCGCTCTGGCTGCTGACGCTGGTTTTTTTCGTGGCGGGTACGCAAGCCCTCATGACCGGGCCGCTGCCCCTGTCGCTATAGGGCGCCGGAGATGATTTTCCTGCATGACGTGGCGCGGGCATCGCGCCGGCTCAATACGCTTGTGCTGGCCCTGGCCAGCGTGTGGCTGCTGGGCAGCCTGGTGCTGGCCCATATGCAGAGCCTGCCGGCCTCGCCCCTGCACGAGCTGCAGCGCGCCGCGCTGGTGATGGCCGGCGTGGGCCTGACGCTCAATATGCGGCTGGGGCCTTCGCCCCTGCATTACGCCATGGTGGTGGCCGCCGCGCTGGGCATGCTGGCCGCGGGCGGCTGGGTGCTGCTGCAAGGCGGGCCAGGCGCGGCCGTGCTGGCCGGCTGGCGCGCCGAAACCTGGTTCTGCGCCGCGGCGCTGGGCCTGCTGCTGTTCGCCGTGCCCATGCTGGCGGCCGACCGCAAGTGGGGCGACAACGCCCTGAAAAAGCCGGTGGCCTGGCCGGGCGCCCTGGTCATGGGCCTGTTTCTTGTGGCGGCGCTGGCGCTGGCCGCCAATGCCGGCATGGCCGGCGGCTGGGGCGGCCTGGCGGGGCTTTGAAGCCGGGCCGGCCAGCCTGGCGTGCGGGGCGGGTAAAATAACGGGCTTCGCGGCCGGGCCATGTCCGGCCTGGCTTCATTCCTCTGCGTCCCCGCGGCGCGCTGAACCCGGTCATGACCACACAAACCTCGGCTCCGAACACCTCCTCCGCCCCGCCCCTGGTGGGTGTCATCATGGGCTCTTCCAGCGACTGGGAGGTCATGCAGAACGCGGTGGCGATGCTGGAATCCTTCGGCGTGCCCTTCGAGGCGCGCGTGATTTCCGCGCATCGCATGCCCCAGGACATGGCCGAGTATGGTGCCGTGGCCCATGCCCGCGGCCTGCGCGCCATCATCGCCGGCGCCGGCGGCGCGGCCCATCTGCCCGGCATGATGGCCGCGCTGACCGAAGTGCCGGTCTTCGGCGTACCGGTGCCCTCCAAATACCTGCGCGGCGAGGATTCGCTGCTGTCCATCGTGCAAATGCCCAAGGGCGTGCCGGTGGCCACCTTCGCCATCGGCGAGGCGGGCGCGGCCAATGCCGCCCTGCACGCCATCGCCACGATCGCCACGACCGACGAAGCGTTGCATGCCAAGCTGGTGGCCTTCCGGGCTGCCCAGACCGAGGCCGCGCGCAACATGAGCCTGCCTGTCTGAATGCCGTGCCGGCGCCTTCGGGCGCCGGCTTCTCTTTGACCGGGCGCCGCGGCGCCCAGCTTTTCCCGCCGCTTGCGGGTATGACCATGTCGCAATCTCGATCCAAACTCTTTGTCGCTCCCGGCGGTTGGCTGGGCCTGCTTGGCGGGGGCCAGCTCGGCCGCATGTTCTGCCATGCCGCCCAGAGCCTGGGCTACCGCGTGGCCGTGCTGGATCCGGCCGAGGAGTGCCCGGCCGGCATGGTGGCCGACCTGCATATCCGCGCGGCCTATGACGACGCCCAGGGCCTGCAGGCCTTGGCCGAGCGCTGCACCGTGGTGACCACCGAGTTCGAGAACGTGCCGGCCGACAGCCTGCGCGCGCTGGCCGCGCGCTGCCGCGTCAGCCCCGCGGGCGATGCCGTGGCCGTGGTGCAGGACCGCATCGCCGAGAAAAGCTTCATCGCCTCGCAAGGCATTCCGGTGGCGCCGCATGCGGCCATCCGCGGCCCGGACGACCTGGCCGGCGCGGCCGGCGAGCTCTTCCCCGGCATTCTCAAGGTGGCCCGCATGGGCTACGACGGCAAGGGCCAGGCGCGCGTGGCAAACCGCGAAGAAGCCCTGGCGGCCTATGCCGAGTTCGGCGGCGTGCCCTGTGTGCTGGAGGCGCTGCTGCCGCTGGACCACGAGATTTCGGTGGTGATCGCGCGCGGCTTCGACGGCGCCAGCGTGGTGTTTCCCATCGCGCGCAACGAGCACCGCGACGGCATCCTGGCGGTGTCCACCGTCGGGGCGGACGAGAGCGGCGCGGTGCAGGCCCAGGCGCGCGCGGCGGCGCAGGCCATCGCCCAAGGCCTGGGCTATCACGGCGTGCTGTGCGTGGAATTCTTCGTGCTCAAGAGCGGCGAGCTGGTGGTCAACGAGATCGCGCCGCGCCCGCACAACAGCGGGCACTATACGATGGACGCCTGCATCACCAGCCAGTTCGAGCAGCAGGCGCGCGTCATGGCCGGCCTGCCCTTGGGCAGCACGGCCCTGGTGACGCCGGCCGTCATGCTCAATCTGCTGGGCGACATCTGGTATGACGGCCCCGCGCAGCGCGAACCGGCCTGGGACGCGGCGCTGGCCGTGGACACGGCCAAGCTGCATCTCTATGGCAAGCATGATGCGCGCCGCGGCCGCAAGATGGGCCATGTGACCATCGTGGGCCGCACGCTTGACGATGCCCGCCGCGACGCGGCCAAGGTGGCCCAGGCCCTGGGCCTGCCGGATGCCGGCCATGGTTGAGGCCGCTATCGCGGCGGCCGCCCGGCGACTGGCCGACGGCGGCCTGGTGGCGTTTCCGACCGAGACGGTCTACGGCCTGGGCGCCGATGCCGAGAACGCCGAGGCCGTGGCGCGCATCTATGCCGCCAAGGGCCGGCCGGCCAATCATCCCGTCATCGTGCATGTGGCGCCGGGCGCCGACCTGCGCCATTGGGCCAGCGAGGTGCCGCCGCAGGCCCAGCGCCTGATCGAGGCGTTCTGGCCGGGCCCGCTTACCCTCATTCTCAAGCGCCGCCCCGGCGTGGGCGAGGCCGTCAGCGGCGGCCAGGACAGCATAGGCCTGCGCTGTCCCTCGCACCCGGTGGCGCAGGATCTGCTGCGGGCCTTCGCCGCGCTCAAGCCGGGCGGGCAGGGCGGCGTGGCTGCGCCGTCGGCCAATACCTTCGGCCATGTGTCGCCCACCCGGGCCGATCATGTCCGCGCCGAATTCCCCCATGAAGTCGCCGCCGGCATGCCAGTGCTCGATGGCGGCGCCTCCGAAGTGGGCATCGAATCCACCATCGTCGATCTCTCGCGCCTGGATCAGGGGGTGGGGCCGGTGCTGCTGCGCCCCGGCCACGTCAGCGCCACGCAGATCGCCCGGGTCCTCGGCGTGCCAGTCAGCCGTCCGGATGCCGCCGCGCCGCGCGCCTCGGGCACGCTCAAGGCGCACTATGCGCCGCGCACGCCGCTGGAGCTCATCGACGAAGCCAATTGGGCACGCCTGCGCGCCGGCGACCGGCCCGCCGGCCGCATCGCCATGGTGGCCCATGGCTGGCGCGGCGAGGATGGCGACGGGCTGGAGTGGCATCCCGTGCCGGCCGACCCCGCGCGCTACGCCCAGGCCCTCTATGCCACCCTGCGCGAGCTCGACGTGCAGGGCTACGCCCGCATCTGGGTGCAGGCGCCGCCGGCCGATCCCGCCTGGGATGCCGTCAACGACCGCATCGGCCGCGCCGCCGCGGCCTTCAGCCTGGACACCTCGGGGCTGCCCGGCACCTGACCGGCGCGCCGGGATTGTGCAGAGGGCCCGGCGCAGCGTAATCTGGCTCTCGCTGTCCTACCGAGGACAGCCCGCCGCGCATCCTGTTGCCGCGGGCGGCTCGCACATGAGGAGAGCTAGTCCATGAAAAAGACGATTGCCTTGGCATTGGGCGCGGCCGCGCTGGCCGGCGCCATGTCGGCCGCGCACGCCGGACCGACCCTGGATGCCGTCAAGAAGAAGGGCTTCGTGCAATGCGGTCTCACCGATGGGGTATCCGGTTTTTCCGCCACGAACAGCAAGGGCGAATG
The DNA here is from genome assembly GCF_001548475.1 of Bordetella hinzii LMG 13501. Taxonomy (GTDB): domain Bacteria; phylum Pseudomonadota; class Gammaproteobacteria; order Burkholderiales; family Burkholderiaceae_B; genus Bordetella; species Bordetella hinzii. The sequence goes on along the minus strand of NZ_LRUJ01000023.1, from coordinate 25,099 downwards.
GGAAGGCATGGATGTCGATATCTGCCGCGCGGTGGCCGCGGCGGTATTTGGCGACGCGAGCAAATTCAAAGGCACGCCGCTGTCGACGCAGCAGCGCTTCACGGCGCTTCAGTCCGGCGAGGTCGACGTCCTGTTGCGCACGGTGACGCTCACCCAGACCCGCGATACGTCGCTGGGCCTGGCCGCGGTGGCCGCGAGCTTTTATGACGGGCAGGGCGTGCTGGTGCGCAAGTCGCTGGGCGTGAAGTCCGCCAAGGAGCTTAACGAGGCCACGGTCTGCGTGCAGCCGGGCACCACCACCGAACTGAACCTGGCCGACTGGTTCCGCGCCAACGGCATCAAGTTCACGCCCGTGGTGATCGACAAGGTGACCGAAGTGGTGCGCGCCTTCGAGTCCGGCCGCTGCGATGCCTTTACCGACGACGCTTCGCAATTGGCCGCGGTGCGCGCCACCCAGGTCTCCAATCCGGCCGATTTTGAAATCCTGCCCGAACGCTTCTCCAAGGAGCCGCTGGGCCCCATGGTGCGACAGGGTGATGAAAACTGGCTGGGCATCGTGCGCTGGACGCTGTTCGCGCTGATGGAGGCCGAGGAGTACGGCATCACGCAGAAAAACGTCGACGAGATGCTGCAGAGCAAGAATCCCAATATCTCGCGCATCCTGGGCGTGACGCCGGGAGCGGGCAAGAATATGGGCTTGGACGAAAAGTGGGCCTATCACGCGATCAAGGCCGTGGGCAATTACGGCGAGATCTTCGACCGCAATGTGGGCAAGGACAGCAAACTGGGCCTGGCGCGCGGGGTCAATGCGCTCTGGAATCAGGGTGGGGCCATGTATCCCTGGCCGGTGCGCTGAAGGGCGGGCAAATACCTGCATCGATAAGCGATATGGGCGGTTCGGAATGCGGTACGCTATGCGCACCTTGATCCGAACCTGCCCCTATGTCCGCTTCTGCCGAGGACTCCCCTCTTTACGTTGCCGCGCTGGCGCGCGGTATTTCGGTGCTTGGCGCTTTCACCGAAGGCCGCCCCGCCTTGACCCTGCCCGAGCTGGCCGAGGCCACGGGCCTGACCAAAAGCGCCGTGCAGCGTTTTGCACACACGCTGTGGGTGCTGGGCTATCTGCGCAAGCACCCGCAGACCAAGAAGTTCTCGCTCGCGCCGCTGTCGCTCGAGCTGGGCATGCGCTACGCGCAAACCAGCGCGCTGGTGCTGGGCGGCAATCCTTTCCTGCATTCGCTCAACCGCAGCAGCCAGGAAACCTGCAGCCTGGCCGAGCCCGACGGGCTGGACATGGTCTATGTGGCGCGGTTCGCCACGCATAAGCAGATGTTCGTCCATATGCCGGTAGGCAAGCGGCTGCCCATCTACTGCACCGCGGCCGGCCGCGCCGTGCTGTCGCGGCTGGACCCGGCGCGCGCGCGCGAACTGCTGGCCGCCTGCCGGCGCCGTGCCTTCACCAACACCACCATCACCGACCTGGACGCCCTGATGGCCGAGGTCGCGTTCGCCCGCGACCAGGGCTATGCGCGCTCGAACAGCGAGTTCTATCCCGGCGACATCACGGTCAGCGCGCCGGTGCTCGATCCGGTGGGCACGCCGGTCGGCGCGGTCAATGTCTCGGTGCCGGCCAGCCGCTGGTCTTTTGAAGAGGCCCAGGCGGTCTTTGGCCCGCAAGTCGTCGAAACCGCGCACGCCATCAGCGCCTCGCGCACCATTGGCCTGACCCAGCCTTTCTACGCCATGCAGGCGCCGGCCTAGCCGGGGCTGCGGGCTTCCTTCTGGGAATACCCTAATTCCGTTCGCCTCGGCATAGCCTAATAATGACATGATCATATCGACAGACGATATGGCTGATTAACTAGGCGCTACGGCGGAGAAAGGGGAAGTTGTGCAGCAAGAGGATTTCGTCCTGGCGGATCCGGCGGTTTTCGCGCCGGTCGCGGGTTTCATGGGCTTGCCGGCGCCGTCGGCGCGGGCGCCGGCGCCCGCCGCCTGTGTGTTGGGGATCCCGTTTGATTGCGGCACGCATCCCTTCCGCGTGGGGTCGCGCCAGGGGCCGGATGCCATCCGCGAGCAGTCCCGCCTGCTGCGGCCTTTCGATCTGTTCCGGCGCGCGGGCGTGGACAATCCCTCGCAATACCTGCGGGCTGTCGACGCCGGCAACGTGGTGTGTTGGCCGGGTGACCCCGAACGCTCCTACCCGGCCATCGAGGAGGCGGTGGGCCGCATCCTGGATGCGGGCGCCATCCCCGTGACCATGGGCGGCGATGGCGCGGTCACCTTGCCGCAGCTGCGCGCCGCGGGCAAGCGCCATCCCGGCCTGGTCGTGCTGCACTTCGACTCGCACACCGACACCTATCCCATCCCGGGCTACAACACCGCGACGACCTTCACCCGGGCTGCCGAAGAAGCCTTGATCGACGTCGGCGCCAGCTTCCATGTCGGCACGCGGGGCAATTCTTTCATGGGCGGCGTGGTCGAGTATGGCCGCGAGGTCGGCTACCGCGTCATTCCGTTTGACGATTTCGACCAGGACCAGGGCACGGTGCTCGATGAGATCAAGCGCCGCGTGGGCGACCGCCCCGTCTATCTCTGTTTCGACATGGACGTCTTCGATCCCTCCTGCGCGCCCGGCGTGTGCACGCCGGAGTGGGGCGGGCTCTCGGCCAAGGAAGGGCTGGCGCTGCTCAGGCGGCTGTCGGGCCTGAACTTCGTGGCCTTCGATGTGAATACCGTGTCGCCGCCGCAGGACGTCGGCGGCGCCACGGCTTTTCTGGCCGCGACCGTGATGCAGGAGTTTCTTGCACTGGCCGCGGCCGCCGTGCGGCGTCCGGCCTGAGCCGGCGCCGCTCACCAACCACAAGGGGAAAACAATGAAACGCATCGTCAACACGCTGCTGGCCGCCAGCCTGCTGTGCACCGCCGGCCTGGTCCAGGCGCGCCCGCTGGCCGAGATCCAGGCTTCGGGCAGCATCAATGTCGTGACCACGGCGTCGGCGCCGCCGCACGGTTTCAAGAACCCGGCGAGCAATCAGCTCGAAGGCATCATGGTGGACGCCGCAAGCGGCATCGCCAAGCACCTGAAGGCCCAAATGAAGCTGGCCGACGTGCCGTTCTCGGGCCTGATCCCGACCCTGACCTCGGGCCGCGCGGACCTCATGTCGGCGCCGCTGTTCATTACCGAAGAGCGCGCCCGGGTGCTGGATTTCAGCGCGCCCGTGTATGAATGGGGCGAGGGCGTGGTCGTCGGCGACAAGAGCAAGAAGACCTACGGGCGCTTCGAGGACATGAAGGGCCAGCGGGTGGGGGTGCTGGTGGATTCGGTGCAGTTCAACATGATCAAGGACATGCCGGGCACCAAGGTCTCGACCTACCAGGATTACTCCACCTTGTTGGCCGATGTGCGCGCCGGCCGCATTGACCTGGGCATCGTCGATCCGCCCAGCATCATCTACCAGATCCAGACCAAGAAGATACCGGGCGTCAAGCTGGATACCGCCTACCAGCCGCAGAAGAAGTGGCAGGTGGGCATGGCGGTGGAGAAGGGCAACAAGGCCTTGCTGGATGCCGTGAACGCCGCCATCGCCGAGATGAAGCAGAACGGCGAGATGGCCGAGATCGGCCGCAAGTGGGGCGTGGCCGATCTGATGAGCAAGTAAGCGGAGAGATCGACGATGGACCTCGCTACCCTCAAGACGTATCTGGCGCCGCTGGCCGAAGGGTCGATGTGGACCTTGGCGCTTTTTTTCTGTTCGGCGTTTTTGGCTGTGGCGGTGGGCCTGGTCGTCTGTCTGTGCCGTCTGTCCAAGTCGGCGGCGCTGTCCCGCGCCGCCCGCTTCTATATCGAAGTGATCCGGGGCACGCCCCTGCTGCTGCAACTGTTCTACATCTATTACGGTCTGCCTGAGATGGGCGTGGTGATCGGCGGCTTCACGGCCGGCGTGCTGGGCCTGACGCTGAATTTCGGCGCCTACCTGGCCGAGCTTTTCCGCAGCGGCATCCAGTCGGTGGACTCGGGTCAGTACGAGGCCGCGCGGGCGCTGGGCCTGTCGCGCCTGGACCGCCTGCGCTACATCGTGCTGCCCCAGGCCTTGCGCACGGTGTTCCCGGCGCTGGGCAACTATGCGCTGGTGCTGGTGAAGGAAACCTCGCTGGTGGCGGTGATCAGTGTCTACGAACTGATGCGGGCCGGCGAGATGCTGGCCGGCGCCACCTTCCAGGCGCTGACGGTCTACACCATGGTCGGCGTCATCTACTTCTGCATGTGCAGCCTGCTTTCCTGGGTGTTCCGCCGCTCGGAGAAGCGCCTGGCCGTGCCCGGCTACTGGAACGGCGCCGGCGAAAACCACGACATCACCAAGGCCTGATCATGAGCCAGCAACCTATCATCAGCCTGCGCGGCGTCAGCAAGTGGTATGGCGAGTTCAAGGTCATCGACGAGCTGTCGCTCGAGGTGCAGGCCGGAGAGAAACTCATTCTCTGCGGGCCCTCGGGTTCGGGCAAGTCCACCACCATCCGGCTCATCAACCGCCTTGAGGAACACCAGCAGGGAAGCATCGTGGTCAACGGTGTGGAGCTGAACCACGACCTGGCCAATATCGAGCGCATCCGCGCCGATGTCGGCATGGTGTTCCAGCACTTCAATCTCTTTCCGCACTTGACCGTCCTGCAGAACTGCACCCTGGCGCCCGTGCGCGTCAAGGGCGTGTCGCCCGAGGCGGCGCGGGCGCGCGCCATGCAGTACCTGGAGCGCGTGCACATTCCGCAACTGGCCGACAAGTTCCCGGGGCAGCTGTCCGGCGGCCAGAAACAGCGCGTCGCCATCGCGCGCGCGCTGTGCATGCAACCCAAGGTGATGCTGTTCGACGAACCGACCTCGGCGCTCGATCCGGAAATGGTCAAGGAGGTGCTGGAAACCATGGTCGAACTCGCCCGCGAAGGCATGACCATGATTTGCGTGACGCATGAAATGGGATTCGCGCGTGAAGTGGGCGACCGCGTCGTCTTCATGGATGGCGGGCGCATCGTCGAAAGCGCGCCGCCGCAGCGTTTCTTCTCGGCCCCGCAAAGCGAACGCGCCCAGGCTTTCCTGGGCCAGATCCTGAGCCCGGCCTGAGTCTTCTGAGGGTCAACCCTAGGTTTTGGGCGTCCGGGGAGAGTGGTTCCATGCCACTGCCGCGAAATGGACCTAGGCGCACCCCCCCGCTATCCCTATCATGTCCAGCGACAGGGCGGGCCGCCAGGCTCGCCCGCCCATTTCTTCTTCACTCTGATACTGACACCATGAACGGCGCCGACAGTCTCTGCGATACCCTGCTTGTCAACGACATCGATGTCTGTTTTGCCAATCCCGGCACATCGGAAATGCACTTTGTGGCCGCGCTGGACCGCAAGCCGCGCATGCGTTGCGTGCTGGGCCTGTTCGAAGGCGTGGTGACCGGCGCGGCCGACGGCTATGCCCGCATGGCCGACAAGCCGGCGGCCACGCTGCTGCACCTGGGCCCGGGCCTGGGCAATGGCCTGGCCAATCTGCACAACGCCCGCCGCGCCCGCACGCCCATGGTCAATGTGGTCGGCGACCACGCCACCTATCATGTGCAGTACGACGCGCCGCTGACCAGCGACGGCGAGGCCGTGGCCCGCCCGATGTCGCACTGGGTTGGCCGTATCGAAGACGCGGCCTCGGTGGCCGCCCGCACCGGCGAGGCCATTCGCGCCGCGCGCCAGGCGCCGGGCAATGTCGCCACGCTCTTTTTGCCCGCCAACGCGGCCTGGACCGATCTGCCCGAAAATACGCCGGCGCCGTCGCCGGTCGCCGTCGAGGGGCCGTCGCGTCCCGATGGCGACGCCATCCGGGCCGCCGCGGCGGCCATCCGGTCCGGCGAAAAGACCATGCTGCTGCTGGGCGGCACCGCCCTGCGCGGCCGCGCGCTGGCCGCCGCCGGCCGCATCGCGCAGGCCACGGGAGTGCGCCTGGCCAGCGAGACGTCCAACCGCCGCATCGAGCGTGGCCTGGGACGCACGCCGGTCGACCGGCTGCCGTATCCGGTGGACCAGGCGCTGGCCTTCCTGGCCGATGTGCGCAACCTGGTGCTGGTCGGCGCGCGTTCGCCGGTGGCGTTCTTCGCCTATCCCGGCAAGCCCAGCCTGTTGGCGCCCGAGGGCTGCCATGCCGTGACGCTGGCCACGCAGGAACAGGACCTGGCGCATGCGCTGGAGTGGCTGGCCGAAGAGCTGGGCATCAAGTCGGATGCCCCTCAGCTGGCCGCGGCCGGCTGGCGCGAGCCGCTGCCCACCTCCGGCAAGCTGACCAGCGCGGCGATCAATCAGATCACCATGCGCCACCTGCCGGAAAACGCCATCCTGGTGGACGAGTCCATCACGCAAGGCCGCGAGATCGGCCTGCACAATGTCAACGCCGCGCCGCACGACTGGCTGCAGCTGACCGGCGGGGCCATCGGCATCGGCCTGCCCATGGCGACCGGCGCCGCCGTGGCCTGCCCTGACCGCAAGGTGGTCACCATGCAGGCCGACGGCAGCGGCATGTACACCGTCCAGGCGCTCTGGACGCAGGCGCGCGAGCGCCTGGATTGCCTGACCATCATCTACGCCAACAACAGCTACCAGACCCTGCACGGCGAAATGCGCAACGTCGGCGTGCAGGAACCGGGCCGCAATGCCCAGCGCATGCTGGACCTGGTCGATCCCAGCCTGGATTGGGTCAGCCTGGCCCGCGGCATGGGCGTCGAAGCCGTGCGCGTGGACAGTGTCGAGGGCTTTACCCAGGCCTTGCAGGCCGGCCTCAAGCACAAGGGGCCCTTCCTCATCGAAGCCGCCATCTGATCGGGACCGCGGATTCGCGCCAGGCGCTCCTGGCGCGATATGCTTGAAGGCGGGCCCAGCCAGGGCCCGCTTTCTACAGGACAAGCCATGAAGTTTGCCGAACTGCGCCAGGGGATGGTGATCAAGGGGGGGCCGGTCAAGGTCTCGCGCGAAGAAGTCCTCGAATTCGCCCGCAAATATGATCCGCAGTGGTTCCACGTCGACGAAAAGCGCGCCCAGGAAGGACGCTGGGGCGGCTTGATCGCCAGCGGCTGGCACACCTGCGCGCTGGCCATGCGCATGGCCGTCGACGCGGTGCTGCATGATTCTGAATCTTTCGGCTCGCCCGGCCTGGGCGAGGTGCGCTGGCGGGTGCCGGTGCGTCCGGGCGACGAGCTGACGCTGCACGCCCGTGTGCAGGGCGCGCGCACCTCCGCCTCGCGCCAGGACCTGGGCATCATCACCTGGACCTGGTTCATCTACAACCAGCATGACGAAGTCGTGCTCGAGCTGGATGCCACCAGCCTGTTCGACCTGAGCGGGCAGGCCTGAGCCCGCCCGCCTTGCGCCGTCGTCCCCCGCCGCTCCCGCGGGCGCGGCATGGCCGGCCGTCATGCAGGCACACCGGCTTGGCGCGAAGCGCCGCGAGAAAAAACAAAACCCCAGGCCTTGCGGCCTGGGGTTCGTGGCGGCGATCGCGGGCTTAGAAGAAAGCCTGGATGCCGGTCTGGGCGCGGCCCAGGATGAGGGCGTGCACGTCGTGCGTGCCTTCGTAGGTGTTGACCACTTCGAGGTTGACCAGGTGGCGGGCCACGCCGAATTCATCGGAGATGCCATTGCCGCCCAGCATGTCGCGCGCCAGGCGCGCGATGTCCAGGGCCTTGCCGCAGGAGTTGCGCTTCATGATGGAGGTGATTTCGACGGCGGCGGTGCCCTCGTCCTTCATGCGGCCCAGGCGCAGGCAGCCTTGCAGCGCCAGCGTGATTTCCGTCTGCATGTCGGCCAGCTTCTTCTGGATGAGCTGGTTGGCGGCCAGGGGGCGGCCGAACTGCTTGCGGTCCAGGGTGTACTGCCGGGCGGTGTGCCAGCAGGCTTCCGCCGCGCCGAGCGCGCCCCAGGCGATGCCGAAGCGGGCCGAATTCAGGCAGGTGAAGGGGCCGCGCAGGCCGGAGACGCCGGGCAGCATCTGGGCGTCGCTGATCTCGACGTCGTCCATGACGATTTCGCCGGTGATCGAGGCGCGCAAGCCGACCTTGCCGTGGATGGCCGGGGCCGACAGGCCTTTCATGCCTTTCTCGAGGATGAAGCCGCGGATCTTGCCGTCGAACTCGCCGCCCACGCACTTGGCCCAGACCACGAAGACATCGGCGATGGGCGAATTGGTGATCCACATCTTCGCGCCGCTGACTTTGTAGCCGCCGTCGACCTTCACGGCGCGGGTTTCCATGCCGGCGGGGTCGGAGCCGTGGTTGGGTTCGGTCAGGCCGAAGCAGCCGATCCATTCGCCGGCGGCCAGCTTGGGCAGGTACTTGCGCTTTTGCTCTTCGCTGCCGAACTCATTGATCGGCACCATGACCAGCGAGGACTGCACGCTCATCATCGAGCGGTAGCCCGAGTCCACGCGCTCGACTTCGCGCGCGATCAGGCCGTAGCTGACATAGTTCAGGCCGGCGCCGCCGTACTCGGCGGGGATGGTCGCGCCCAACAGACCGAGTTCGCCCATTTCGGCGAAGATGGCCGGGTCGGTCTTTTCGTGACGGAAGGCTTCCAGCACGCGCGTGGCGAGCTTGTCCTGGGCGTAGGCATGGGCGGCATCGCGCACCATGCGCTCTTCTTCGGTCAGTTGCTGGTCCAGCAACAGCGGATCTTCCCAGTTAAACGAGGGCGTCGAGGACATTCGGTACTCCAGTGTATGGATGCTTGAAGTTTAAATTTAAATTTTCGCGCGCGCTCAAGCCTTGGCCGCCAGGGCCGCGGCGCGAATTTTTTCCAGGGTGGTCGACGGAGAGATCGTCTCGGGGTCGATCAGGCAATGCAGGATGGCGGGCTTGCCGCTGGCCAGCGCCCGCTCGAAGGCGGGGCCGAACTCGGCGCTCGTTTCCACCCGCTCGCCGTGTCCGCCAAAGGCGCGGGCATAGTCGGCGAAATCGGGATTCTTCAATTGCGTGGCCGAAATACGGCCGGGGTAGTGCTTCTCCTGGTGCATGCGGATGGTGCCGTACATGCCGTTGTCGACCAGCACCACGATGATGGGCAGGTCGTACTGCACGGCCGTGGCGAACTCCTGGCCGTGCATCAGGAAGCAGCCGTCGCCGGCGAAGCAGACGACGGTCTTGTCGGGCCAGATGCGCTTGGCGCCCACGGCGGCCGGCAGGCCATAGCCCATGGAGCCCGAGGTGGGCGCCAGCTGCGTGCCGTAGCGGGTGTAGCGGTGAAAGCGGTGCAGCCAGGTGGCGTAATTGCCGGCGCCATTGGTCATGATGGCGTCGGCCGGCAGCTTGGCTTCGAGATAGGCCATGACTTCGCCCATCTGCAGCTTGCCGGGCGTGCGGACCTTGGCCGGATCGCTCCAGGCCAGGTAGCTTTGGCGCATGGCCTCGGTGTCGGCGGCCCAGGCCGGCGCGGCCTTGGGCGCGGGCAGGCCGGCCAGCGCGGCGCTGAAGGCGGCCGGCGACACATTGACGGCGAGATTGGGCCGGTAGACGCGCGCCAGTTCGGCGCTGTCCGGATGCACGTGCACGAGCTTCTGGCGCGGTACCGGGATGTCCAGCAGCGTATAGGCCTGGCTGGGGCTTTCCGACATGCGGCCGCCCACCAGGAGGATGAGGTCGGCGTCGCGCACGCGGGCCAGCAGCGCCGGATTGATGCCCAGCCCCACGTCGCCGATATAGCAGGGGTGGTCGGCCGGGAACAGCATCTGGCGCCGGAAGGACACGGCCACCGGCAGCGCATGGGCGCGGGCGAAGTCGGCAAAGCGCGCGACCGCCTCGGCGTCCCAGCGGGTGCCGCCCAGGATGGCGACCGGCTTGCGGGCCTGGGCCAGCATCTGCGCCAGCGTCTCCATCTGGCCGGCGGCCGGCGCGGCGTCGATGACTTCATAGTGCGGCGCGTCGGGCACATCGGCCGTCTCGACCAGCATGTCCTCGGGCAGGGCGATGACCACCGGGCCCGGACGGCCCGAGGTGGCGATATGGAAGGCGCGCGAAATCAGCTCGGGAATGCGCTCGACCTGGTCGATTTCCGTCACCCACTTGGCCTGGGTGCCGAAGACGGCGCGGTAGTCCATCTCCTGGAAGGCTTCGCGCTCGCGCATGCCGCGCTCGATCTGGCCGACAAAGAGGATCAGCGGGGTGGAATCCTGCTTGGCGATGTGCACGCCGGCCAGCGCATTGGAGGCGCCCGGGCCGCGCGTGACCATGCAGATGCCCGGCTCGCCCGTCAGCTTGCCATGGGCGTCGGCCATCATGGCCGCGCCGCCTTCCTGGCGGCAGACCGTGACTTCGATGCTGGCGTCATGCAGGCCGTCCAGCACGGCGAGATAACTCTCGCCCGGCACGCAGAAGACGTGTTTGACGCCGTGGGCGGCCAGCTGGTCGACCAGGATATGGCCGCCCAGGCGGGGGCTGGCGGAAGAGGGCGTCGCGGAGGAGTGGGTGTTCATATGTCGGATTACGGGAAATATCGCGCCAGAATAATGTTCCAGACTTGCACAAGGCAATTGATAAAATTGCACATGATAGTGAGCTGCCGGCACTTGCCTGACTGCTGCGCCGCAGCATCGGGCAGCCAGGCCGGCGGCAAGGGGGTAAGCCTATCGGCGGGCGCGGCGCGCGCCTAGCCGGGTCTGCCCGAAGTGACACGCAGTATGGACAAACAGCCATGAGAAACGGCATCCCCAACCTGAGCGCCTTGCAGGCCTTCGAGGCGTCGGCGCGCCTGGGCAGCTTCTCGCGCGCGGCCGAGGAGCTGTCCCTGACCCATAGCGCGGTCTACCGGCAGGTCGCCAGCCTGGAGGCCCGCCTGGGCGTGCAGCTGTTTACCCGCGTCAGGCGGCGCATCGTGCTGACCGACCACGGCGCCGAATATGCCGGGCGCATCCGCCACCATCTCGACCAGATCGAGAAAGACACCTTCGGCCTGGTCAGCCGCACGGGCATGGGGCGCAGCATCCACATCGCGGTCGTGCCCACGTTGGCCACCACCTGGCTGATCCCGCGCCTGGCGGACTTCCAGCAGGCGCAGCCCGACATCACCGTCAGCCTCTCGGTGCGCACGCTGCCTTTCCAATTCAAGGACCAGCCGTTCGACGGCGCGCTTTATCACAGCGATGGGGTCTGGCCCGGCACCAAGGGCGTGCTGCTGTTCCCCGAGCGCGAACTGGTGCCGGTCTGCGCGCCGGCGCTGGCCGAGCAGGCGCGCGAGCAGGGCAGTCCGGCGTTGTCCGGCATGACCCATTTGCACTTGGCCTCGCGGCCCGATGCGTGGCGCCAATGGTACGGCGCCAATGGCCATCTCTATGGGCCGCAGGCCGCCGGCGGGCCGCGCTACGAACTCTTCACCATGGTGATGGCCGCCGTCCAGGCCGGCCTGGGCGTGGGCCTGATGCCGCGTTTCCTGGCCCAGCCGGCGCTGGATGCCGGCAGCCTGGTCATGCCCGTGCCCCAGGCCCTTCAGGTCAGCCAGGGTTATTACTTCGGCTATCCGCAGCACAGCGAGCGCTCCGGCGCCCTGAAGGCCTTCGAGGTCTGGCTCAAGACGATGGCCTCGCGCGAGGCCGCCCGCGCCCCTTAGAATTGGGGCGCCCCGGTTTTTGCTGCTCCCCCATGTCCGACGACCGACCCCTGGCCTCCCAGGCTGATATCGATGCCTTCATCGATGCCATCTGGCTCGAAGACGGCCTGGCCGCCAACACCTTGGCGGCCTATCGGCGCGACCTGAGCGCCTTCGCCCTATGGCTGCAGGCGCCGCCGCCCGGCGTGTCCACGGGTGGACAGCTATGCGCGGCCACCAGCGCCGACATCGAATCCTGGTTCGCCGCGCGCCACGAAGAAAGCCGGCCGTCCACCGCCAACCGCAGGCTGGCGGCGCTGCGCCGTTTCTATGCCTGGGCGCTGCGGGAAAAACGCGCCGCGGCCGATCCTTGCCTCGCGCTGGAGGCCGCCAAGCAGCCGCTGCGCGTGCCCAAGACGCTGTCCGAGGCCCAGGTCGAGGCCTTGCTCGGCGCGCCCGATCTCGACACGGCGCGCGGGCTGCGTGACCGCGCCATGCTGGAGATGCTTTACGCCACGGGCTTGCGCGTGTCCGAGCTGGTCAGCCTGAAGACCCTGGACGTCAGCATGACCGACGGTGTGGTGCGCGTGGTCCAGGGCAAGGGCGGCAAGGACAGGCTGGTTCCGCTGGGCGCGGAGGCCGCGCATTGGCTGCAGCGCTATCTGGCGCAGGCGCGTCCCGATCTGGCTGGCGCGCGCGCCTCGGATGCCTTGTTCGTCACCGCCCGCGCCCAGGCCATGTCGCGCCAGGCCTTCTGGCAGCTCGTCAAGAAATACGCGCGGCGCGCCGGCGTGCTCGCGCCACTGTCGCCGCATGTGCTGCGGCATGCCTTCGCCACGCATCTGCTCAACCACGGCGCGGACCTGCGCGTGGTGCAGCTGCTGCTGGGCCATGCCGATATTTCGACCACCCAGATCTATACCCATGTGGCGCGCGAGCGCCTGAAGTCGCTGCACGCGGCCCATCATCCCCGCGCCTAGGCGCCCGCATCCCATGAGCAAATCCCGTCACGTCTCCGAAACGCCCGCCACCCAGTTCCTCAGGCAGCACAAAGTGGCCTTCACGGAGCACACCTACGATTACATCGACCATGGCGGCGCCGGCGAGGCGGCACGCCAACTGGGCCTGGACCCGCATGCCGTGGTCAAGACCCTCATCATGGAAGACGAGGCGGCCCGGCCGCTGGTGGTCATCATGCATGGCGACCGCGAGGTCTCGACCAAAAACCTGGCGCGGCAGGCGGGCTGCAAGAAAGTCGCGCCCTGCCAGCCCGAGGTGGCCCAGCGCCACTCCGGCTACCAGGTGGGCGGCACCTCGCCCTTCGGCACGCGCAAGCGCATGCCGGTCTATGTCGAAGACAGCATCCTGTCGTATCCCGAGGTCTATATCAACGGCGGGCGGCGCGGCTATCTCGTGGGCATCGCGCCGGACGTGCTCGTCAAGCTGCTGGGCGCCAAGACCGTCAACGTCGGGCTGGAGTAGGGCGGACGCGGTAATCCTGTACCACCCCGGGCATGCCCGGCGGCGCCACAATAGGCCACACCCGCCAATGTGGAGCCGGGACAGGAGACGACAATGAGCAAAAAGCTCTTGATGCTGGTCGGCGACTATGCCGAAGACTACGAAACCATGGTGCCCTTCCAGACCCTGCTGGCGGTCGGTCATGTGGTCCATGCGGTATGCCCCGACAAAAAGGCCGGCGACACCGTCGCCACGGCCATTCACGATTTCGAGGGCGCGCAGACCTATAGCGAAAAGCGGGGCCATAACTTCGCGCTCAACTACGACTTCGCCAAGGTCGAACCGCAAAACTACGACGGGCTGGTCATCCCCGGGGGGCGCGCGCCCGAGTACTTGCGCCTGAATGCCAAGGTGCTGGAAATCGTGCGCCATTTCGATGCGGCGCGCAAACCGATCGCGGCGGTCTGCCATGGCGCGCAGCTGCTGGCGGCGGCCGACATCCTCAAGGGACGCACCTGCTCGGCCTACCCGGCCTGCGCCCCCGAGGTCCGCCTGGCCGGCGGCACCTATGCCGAGATCGCCATCGACCAGGCCCATACCGACGGCAATCTGGTCACCGCGCCGGCCTGGCCCGCCCATCCCGCCTGGCTGGCCCAGTTCCTGGCGGTGCTGGGCACGCGGATTTCGCACTGAAGCGCCGGCCCGGGCGGCGCTTGCCGCCGGGGCCGGCTTGATCGTACAGTGAGGCCATCACCGGAGGGTCCCATGTGCGAGATCTTCATACGCGCCAACGCGCAATCCTATGCCACCGAAAGCCGCTCCCTGCGGCTGCACGGCGTGGCCACCAGCGTCAGGCTGGAGAAACTCTTCTGGGACGTCCTGCAGGAGCTCGCCGAGCGTGATGGCCTGCGCGTCACCCAGTTGATCGAACGCCTCTACGACGAACTCATGGCCTATCGCGGCGAGGCGGCGAATTTCACGTCCTTCCTGAGGGTGTGCTGCCTGCGCTACCAGATGCTGCAGGTCGAAGGCCGCATCCCGCGCGATGCGCGCGTGCCCATCCGCTCGCTGGACGCCGCCGCCGTGTTCGACGGCCTGCCGGCGCATCTTTACGATCCCTTGCCCGTGCACGCCTGAGCGCGGCGCGCCCCGGCGCGTAAAAGGACAAAGGCCGCTTGCGCGGCCTTTGTCTTGTCCGGGGCGGGGCTCAGAGCATCGCCACGTCGCTTTGCACGATGCGGCGGATGCGGACCGCATCGCCGATACGCGAGAGCTTGCCCTGGGAATCCAGCAGCACGATGGCCATGTCGCGGCCATTGATGCGGGCCAGCATGACCAGGCATTCGCCCGCTTCATTGATGAAGCCGGTCTTGGACACCTTGATATCCCAATCGGGTTTGCGCACCAGGAGATTGGTGTTGCGGAAGGTCTGCGTGCGTTTGTTGATCTCGACCTCGTATTCGGTGTCGGTCGAATAGCGATGGATCAGCGGCCGCTGCGCGGCGGCGCGCAGCAGGCGGGCCAGGTCGTGCGGCGAAGACACGTTTTCGCTCGACAGGCCCGTGGGCTCGATGAAGTGCGTGTTGAGCATGCCCAGCGAGCGGGCCTTGGCGTTCATGGCCTCGACGAAGGCGGGCAGGCCGCCCGGATAGTTGCGGCCCAGGGCATGCGCGGCGCGGTTTTCGGAGGACATCAGCGCCAGGTGCAGCATGTCGCCGCGCGACAGGCGCGTGCCCACGCGCAGGCGCGAGGTCGTGTGCTTGAGCGTATCGACGTCTTCGTCGGTGATCTCGATGATCTCGTTCATCGGCTGGTTGGCGTCCACCACCACCAGCGCGGTCATGAGCTTGGAGATGGAGGCGATGGGGCGCACGACGTTCTCGTTCTTGGCGAAGAGCACGGTCGAGGTTTCGAGATCCTGGACATAGGCCGTGGACGAACGCAGGGCGCGCGCCTCGGCGGCCGGGGAGGCGGCCGCGGGCGCCAGCGCGGCGCTGGTGGTGGCCGCGGCGGCGCGGGCACGGGTCTTGGAGGAGGTTTTCTTGCCGGACGCGCTCTTGGCGGCGGAGGTCTTCTGGGCTTGCTTGGAGGTCTTGCCTGCCGTCTTGCCGCCGGTCTTGCCGGTAGCCGTCTTGCTGGCCGGTTTCTTGGCGGCGCTGCCGTTCTTGCTGGCGCCGGCCTGGCTGCCGGCCTTGGCGCCGGCGGCTTTTTTCTTGGCCGCCTTGCATTCGGCGGACTTGGCGTTGGTCTTGCAGGGATCCGCCGGCTTGGCCGCCAGGGCGCTGGCCGAGTGCAGGGTCGCGACGGCCAGTGCCAATGGCGCTATTGCCGATGCGACCGCGCGTATCCAGGGAAATGCCATGATTACAGGCCTTATCTGTCTGTATGAAAGTACAACCCGGTCACGTCTAGGGTGAAACTAGAAAAAAACCAAGTGAATTATGGGCTTACGGGCCAAATTTAAACAGCAATTTGAACTGACGCGCAAGGGGGCATTGCGGTTTTATGCAATAAAAAACCGGGGACGGATTTTATGCCGCCCTGCCGACGCGCGAGCGTATCCCAATTTGGCCTGCAAGAGGCTGAATGGCGGCGGGAGCTAGGGAAAGTCCGGTCGGGCGGAGGGCAACGCGGGGAGCAAACAGGCCGGAGCTGGCCTCGCCGGGTGGAATCGAACCACCAATTGACCCTTAGGAGGGGCCGGTTATATCCATTTAACTACGGCGAGATCTGCCGCGCGCCGCATGCTGGGCGGTTTAAGTGCTTGAAACGCATCGATATTCAAGCACGGCTGCGGTAAGAAGACCGGCATTCTAGCACTGACGCCGTGGCTTTTCGCTTGATGGGGCCGGGTCTATGATTGGTCTTACGCGCCGGGAGGGGCGCGCCCGCGATGCCCGGCATGGCGGATTTCCATAACATGGCGCCGCGACGCCAGACGACTACTCGAGACAAGCCGACTGTCATGTCGAATACAGCAGAAGCGGTATCCGTGCGCACGATCGCCGTGGGCACGGTGGTGGTTCTCCTGGCCATGGGCGTGCGTGCCACGTTCGGCCTGTTCATGCAGCCGATGGGCCTGGCGCACGGCTGGGGACGGGAGCTGTTTTCCTTCGCCTTCGCCCTGCAGAACCTGGTGTGGGGCGTTTCCAGTATTTTCATGGGCATCATGGCCGACCGGTATGGGTCGGGCCGCACGATCGCCCTGGGCGCCTTGCTGTATTTCCTGGGCATGCTGGGCACGCGCTACGCGGCCGATGCCTTCACGCTTTGCTTCATGAGCGGGGTGGTGGTCGGCCTGGGGCAGGCCGGCACGACCTTCCCGGTGATCCTGCCCGTCATCGCGCGCGCGGTGCCGCCGGCCTACCGCAGCACCGCCATGGGCATTGCCAGCGCCGGCGGCTCGCTGGGCCAGTTCCTGGTGGTGCCCAGCGGCCAGCTGGCGATCACCCACTTGGACTGGACCGGCGCGCTGTGGCTGCTGTCGCTGATGATGGCCGCCGCGTTGCCCCTGGCCTGGTTTCTGCGCGGCAAGCCCCAGGGTCATGGCGGCCCGCAGACCCTGGGCTTCGCGGTGCGCCAGGCCTTGATGCACCCGTCGTTTCATTTCCTGTCCTGGAGCTACTTCGTCTGCGGCTTCCATACGGCCTTCATCACCCTGCACTTGCCGGCCTTCGTGACCGACGCGGGCCTGAATGCCAGCCACGGCGCGACCGCCATCGCGCTCATCGGGCTGTTCAATGTGCTTGGCTCTTTCTATGCCGGCAAGCTGGGCGGGCGTTTCAGCAAGAAATGGCTGCTGGCCGGCCTCTACGGTTTGCGCGCCTTTGGCATCATCCTGGTGCTGGCCGTGCCGCTCACACCTGTCGTGCTCTATGTCTTTGCCGCCTGGATGGGCCTGTTCTGGCTGGGGACGGTGCCGCTGACCCAGGGCCTCATCGGCGAGATCTATGGCCTGCGCTTTGCCGCCACGCTTTCGGGGATTGCCTTCCTGTGCCATCAGGTGGGCAGCTTCATCGGCGTGTGGCTGGGCGGCTATGTCTATGCCCATACCGGCAGCTACAACGGCGTGTGGTGGGTGGGGCTGGCGCTGGCCCTGGTCGCGATGCTGCTCTGCCTGCCGGTGCGCGAGCGCGTCGTCGGAGCGGCGGCATGAAGCCGCGCCGCTGGCCGCGCTGGCTTGCCGGCTTGCTGCTGGCGGCCGTGCTGGGCCTGGGCTTTGCCGGCTATCTGTCGCCGCAGATGCGCGTGAACTGGGAGAACGTGGCCGCGCTCTGCGGTTTCTGACGCGCGGGCAGGCTATCCTTCGGTCTATCGAATCCGCCCGTCCGCCACGCATGCCTTCTCTTTCCGATCTGCCCGCCTGCGATGCCACGCGATTGGCCGACCTGCCTTGCGCGGGGACGCTGGTCCTTACCGTCAACAACCGCCTATCGCGCCGTTTGACGCTGGAGCTGGCCGCGCGCCTGCGCGCCGACCGCCAGGTCAGCGAATTGCCCCGCATCCTGCCGCTGTCGGCCTGGCTGGCGAGCGCGGCCGATGAGCTGTCCTTTGCCGCCGATGCGGAGCTGCCCGCTTTCCGGCTGGGCGGATTCGCGGCGCAGTTGGTGTGGCGAGAGGCCATTCTGCGCGAAGAGGCCGAGCGCGAACTGCTCGACATCGACCAGGCCGCGCGCCTGGCCATGGACGCCGACATGCTGTGCGATGAATGGCGGCTGCAAATCCCCGAGGCCGCCCAGACCGAGGAATACCTGGGGTTCGCGCGCTGGCGGGCGCGCTATCGCCGCCTGCTGGCCGAGCTGGATGCGGATGACGCCAATCAAGGCTATGAGCGCGTGCTGCGCGCCTTGCGCGCTGGCGAATTGACGCCGCCCGAGCGGGTGGTGCTGGCCGGTTTCGGCGAGGTGTCGCCGCGTTTTGCGCGCCTGCTGGCGGCCTTCGAAGAGGGCGGCGCGCAATTGCTCGCCTGGCGCGAAGGCCGGCGCGAGCTGGCCGAGCCCGGCCGTGTGCTGGCCGCCGACCACGGCGCCGAATGGCGCGCCGCCGCGGCCTGGGCCGCCCAGCGTCTGCGGGCCCACCCCAATGGCCGCTACGCCATTGTGTCTTCCCAGCTGGAAAGCGAGGCGCCGTTCGCCCGGCGCGTGCTGATGCAGGCCTTGCAGGGCGGGCCCGGCCAGCCCGATCTGCCTTTCAACGTGGCCGTCGGCCGGCCGCTGATCGAATGGCCCGCCTTGCGGGCCGCCCTGGCCTGGCTGCAGGCCTTGGCTGAAATGGGCAGCACGGGCAAGGTGGCCGCGCCCGTGCTGGGCGCGGCGCTACTGGCCGGGCATTGCGCCGGCGACCGCAGCGAGCGTCATGCCGGGCTGGACGCGCGCTGGCGCCGCCTGGGGCGCGTCAGCGTGAGCGAAGCCGCCTGGCGCGGCGACCTGCAATACAGCCCGCGGCTGGCCCAGGCCTGGGAAGCGGCCATGAAGATCTGGCGCGAGGGCCCCACGCGCGCGCCCTGCGACATCTGGACGCCGCGTATCCGCGAAGCCCTCAAGGCCCTGGGGTTTCCGGGCGAGCAGGCGCTCGACAGCGTGGGTTATCAGGTCATGGGCGCCCTGGGCGAATTGCTCGGCGACTTCGCCGCGCTCGCGCCCGCGGCCGGCCCCTTGAACGGGCGCGCCGCCGTGCGCCTGCTGGCCAGCGCCGCGCGCGCGGGCAGCTTCCAGCCGCAGCGCGATCCGCAGGCGCGGCTGGATGTGCTGGGCCTGCTGGAGGCCGAGGGCGGCAGCTGGGACGGCGTCTGGATGCTGGGCCTGACCGACGAAGTCCTGCCGGCGTCGCCCAAGCCGAATCCCCTGCTGCCCCTGGGCGTGCTGCGCCAGGCCGGGGCGCCGCGCGCCACGCCGGAGCGGGAGCGCGAATGGGCGGAGAACATCTACGCGGCCCTGCGCGCTTGCGCGCCGGAGCTGGTTGTCAGCTGCGCCGAACACGATGGCGAGCGCGAATTGCGGCCGTCGCCCCTGATTGCCGACGCCCCCCTGCTTGCCGCCGCGCCGCGCCGCGGCGATGCCGCTCCGGCCTGGCCGCTGCAAAGCCTGGTGGATGAATCGGGTCCGCCGCTGGACCCGGGCGGCGAGAGCACCGGCGGCCTGGACGTGCTCGATACCCAGGCGCGCAATCCGCAATGGGCCTTCGTGCGTCACCGCCTGGGCGCGCGCGAACTGGCGCCCTATGCGCAGGCAGCCGCGCAGAATGTGCGGGGCCAGTTCCTGCACCGGGCGCTGGAGCTCGCCTGGCGCATGCTGCCCGACCAGGAAGCCCTGCATCTGGCCATGAGCGAGGGGCGTCTGGCCGCCTTGCTGCGCGAAGCGGTGCAGCAGGCGGCCGATGAAGCGCTGTCCGCCTATGCGCCAGCCTTGCGCGGACTGGAATGCGCCCGTGCCGAAACCGTGCTGGCGCGCTGGATGGCGCTGGAGGCACGGCGCCTGCCGTTCACCGTCGACCAGGTCGAGGCCGACCATCGCTGGCGGCGCGGCGCGCTGTCGCTGAAGCTGCGCCTGGACCGCATGGACAGGCTGGCCGATGGCCGCGCCGTCATTCTCGACTACAAGACCGGGTCGGCGCAGGCGCGGCCCGAGGCGGATTGGTCGCGGGACCGGCCCATCAATCTGCAGCTGCCCTTCTACGCGGCGGTGCTGGCCGGCGACACGCCCGACGCGCGCGTGGCCGGGCTGCTGCTGGGGCAGGTCCATGCGCGCAATGTCGGCGCGCAGGGGCTGGCCGAGGAAGACCTGGGCATAGAAGGGGTGCGCGTGGCCGCCGACAGCGAGGCCTTCGCCGGACGCAGCTGGGAGCAGATCCTGGCCGATTGGCGCCGCGCCATCGAAACACTGGCCGATGAATACGCGCGCGGCCACGCGCCCAATGTGGCCTGGGGGCGCGACGACCTGAAATACTGCGATGCCATGCCGTTTCTGCGCCTGCATCTGGACGACGACGAGGCCTGAACCATGAGCGAACGCCAACCCCGCGATCACGCCGCGCGCCTGCGCGCACTGGATCCGCAAGCCTCTTTCATCGTGCAGGCTCCCGCCGGCTCGGGCAAGACCGAACTGCTGACCGACCGCATTCTCGCGCTGCTGGCCACGGTGAACAAACCCGAGGAAATCGTCGCCATCACCTTCACGCGCAAGGCGGCTTCCGAAATGCATGCGCGCGTGCTCGAGAAGCTGGCGCGGGCCAGGGGCCCCGAGCCCGAAGCCGAACACGAGCGGCGCAGCTGGCGGCTGGCCCGCGCGGCCCTGGCCCGCGACGCCGAGCGCGGCTGGCATGTCCTGCGGCATCCGGCGCGCCTGGCCATCCGCACCATTGATTCGTTCTGCGCCGGCCTGGTGCGCGGCATGCCCTGGCTGTCCGGCCTGGGCGGCATGCCCGAGATCGCCGACGACGCGCGCGCCCACTACGAAGCGGCGGCGCGCGCCACGCTGGCGCTGGCCGACGAACACGAATCCATCGTCAACCTCCTGGCCCACTTGGATGTGGACGTGCAGGCCGCGGAGCAGGCGATCGCCGATATGCTGGGGCAGCGGGATCAATGGCTGCCGCTGCTGGCGCATGGCCTGGACCGCGACCGCCTGGAGGAAGACCTGGCCGAGACCCTGGGCGGTGAGCTGCGGGCCCTGGGCCGCGCCATGCCGCGCGGCTTCGACGCCGCGCTGTGCGGCCCGGCAAGCATGGCGGCGGCCGAGCTGTCCGGCAGCGGGGACGCGCGCCTGGCGCCGTTGCTGGACTGGTCGCAGCCTTTGCTGCCCGAGGCCAGCGATTTGCCGCGCTGGCGCGCCCTGGCGCATCTGCTTTTGACAGGCGCGGGCAGCCTGCGCAGTCCCAAGGGCGTGACCAAGGCCCTGGGCTTTCCGGCCAAGTGCGCGCACAAGGAAGCCTTCGTGCAATGGCTCTCCGGCCATGATGGCGGCGAGCCCTGGATCGCCCGGCTGGCCGCCTTGCGCGACATGCCGGACGCGCGCTTTACCGATGCCCAATGGGACATGCTCAGCGCCCAGCTGGTGACGCTGGCGCTGTCGGTCGGGCAGTTGCAGAAGGTCTTCGCCGAAGCCGGGGAGGTCGATTTCATTGAAATCGCCCAGCGGGCCTGGCACGCCCTGGGCGATGCCGACGACCCGGGCGAACTATTGCTCAAGCTCGATGCGTCCATCCGCCATCTGCTGGTCGATGAGTTCCAGGACACCAGCCAGACCCAGATCGACCTGCTGACCACGCTTACCGCGGGCTGGCAGCCCGGCGACGGCCGCACGCTGTTCCTGGTGGGCGATCCCATGCAGTCGATCTATCGTTTCCGCAAGGCCGAAGTCGGGCTCTTCCTTGGCGCGACCGAAAAGGGCATCGGCGCGCTGCGGTTGGAATTCCTGCAATTGACCGACAACTTCCGGTCGCAAGGCGGCGTGGTCGATTGGGTCAACAAGAGCTTTGCCGACCTGCTGCCTGCCGAAAATGACGCGGTGGCCGGCGCCATCCGCTACAGCCCCTCGGCCGCCTTCCATCCTGCCCTGGATGGCGACGCCGTGCGTTTCCATCCCGCCTGGGCGGCCGACGGCCTGGCCTCGGGCGACCAGGCCGCCGAGGATATCGCCGTGGCGCTGGCGCGGCAGGCCCTGGCCGAGCATGCGGGCAGCGCCCATCCGGTGGCCATTCTGGTGCGCGCGCGGGCCCATCTGGGCAGCTTGTCGCGCCGGCTGGCGCAAGAAGGCATCCCCAGCCGCGCCGTCGAACTCGTGCCCTTGCGCCTGCGCCCGGTAGTGGCCGATCTCGTGCAGCTGCTGCGCGCCCTGACGCATCCGGCCGACCGCATGGCCTGGCTGTCGGTGTTGCGGGCGCCGTGGTGCGGATTGACGCTGGACAGTCTGCAGCGCCTGTTCGGCCACGACCACCGCGCACCGATCCCGGACCTGTTGCGCCAGGCCCTGGCCGAGCCGGTCGCCGTCCCGCCGCAGGCCAGCCTCTTCGATGCGCCGCCCGTTGGCGGCAATGGCGCCGCGCGTCTATGCCTGGCGCCCGAGGAGCACGCCCGCCTGTCCCGGGTGGCCGCCATCCTGCTCGATCGCGGCAATGACTCGGGCGCCTGGCCGCTGGCCGCCTGGCTGCAAAGCGTCTGGCAGGCCCTGGGAGGGGCCGGCCTGTATCCCGGCGTGGGCGCGGCCGCCGATGCCGAAAGCCTGTTCCAGCTGGTCGAGCGGCTGGCTCCGCACGGCGGCCTGGACATCGCCGCGCTGGACACGGCCGTGGGCCGGCTATTCGCCGCGCCCGATGTCCAGGGCGAGCAGGGCGCCGTCGAAATCATGACCATGCACAAGTCCAAGGGCCTGCAGTTCGACAGTGTCATCCTCTATGGCCTGCACCGCGTGCCGCGCGGCGATCAAGCGCCGCTGGTGCGCTTCGAGCATCACAACGGGCGCGTGCTGATGGGGCCGATCAAGGCGCGCGCCGATACCGAGGCCGATCCGGTCTCGCGCTATCTGGGCGCGCGCGAGGCCCGCCGCGCCGCCTATGAGACCGACCGACTGCTCTACGTGGCCGCCACGCGCGCGCGCAAGCGCCTGCATCTGATCGGCAATGTGGCGCTCGATGAAGAAAAAGGCCCGCGCGCCCCGGCTGCCTCCAGCCTCTTGGGCCGCCTCTGGCCGCATATCCGCGCCGGGCAGGCGCCGCAGCCGGTGCGCGAGGCCGCGCCCGGCCCGGCCGCGGCGCCGGCCTGGCAGGGTGAACCCCTCAAGCGCCTGGACGACGCCAGCGTCGCCGCCCTGGCCGCCTTGCCGCGGCGTGGCGCCCAGCCCGGCGGCCTGGCCGCGGACGCGGAGCATCCCGCCTGGCAATGGGAGGCCGGCCATGAAGCCGCGGTGGGCACCTTGGCGCATGCCTGGCTGGCCCGCATGGGCGAGGAGGGCGGCGACCACTGGGATGCCGAGCGCCTGCGCGAGCACCGCCCGGCCATGCGGCGCCAACTCACGCGCGCCGGCATCCCGGACAGCCAGGCCGACAGCGCCGCCGATGCCGTGCTGCAGACCCTGCAGGCCACGCTGGCGCACGAACGGGGCCTCTGGCTGCTGCGCCAATCACGCGCGCGGCGCGAATGGCCGCTCATTGATGCCGCCGGCCGTGTCTCCGTCATCGACCTGGCGCTGAGCACGGAGGACGGCTGGCTCATCGTCGACTACAAGACCGGCCAGGCCCAGCCCGGCGAAAGCCCGGCCCACTTCGCCCAGCGCATGCGCCTGCGCCATGCCGACCAGCTCAAGCGCTATTGCGCCCAGGTCACCGCCCTGGACGGCCGCCCCGCCCGCGCCGCCCTCTACTTCCCCCGCGCCCAGGCCTGGATAGAACTGTGAACTCGCGCGCCATGCATGCGCCAAGCTCTCCCGATCCCGACAGACCCCTCCCTCGATGCAGAAAGCACGGCCATAATGTTGTCCCCCTCCGTCTTGGAGAGAGGGCGGGCGGAGGGAGCAACAGAATGCCCCTGCGCCTTGTGGGGCGGCAAGGCCGCCCCAGGGCGCGCGAGCCCAAAGCGGCCAAGGGCCGCAAGGGCTCGCGGGGCCCGCCAGATCGCATCAGAGCAGGCTTTCGCCTGCTCTGATAGAATGCGATCTGGCGGGCCCCTTCGCATGGTTCGACGGTGAACCTGGTCAGGTCGGGAACGAAGCAGCCATAGTCGTTTAGGGCCAGTGCCGGAGTAAGGCTCGCCTCCCGGTTTTCCCAAAAGGGGCGCCGCGTATGGAATATTGGTGGTTACACCCATTCCCTCGCGGCGCCCCTTTTGTTTCGCTGCCATGACCGCTTATCGTCGCGTCCTGGCGCCGGCTGGCTCATCAGGCTCTACAATCCCCGCATGACTTATCTGGTTCTGGCCCGCAAGTGGCGTCCGCGATCCTTTGATACCCTGGTTGGCCAGGATCATGTCGTGCGCGCATTGACGCACGCCCTGGACACCCAGCGCCTGCACCACGCCTGGCTGTTCACCGGCACGCGCGGTGTGGGCAAGACCACGCTGTCGCGCATCCTCGCCAAGTCCCTGAATTGCGAAACCGGCATCACCTCCAAGCCTTGCGGCGTTTGTCGCGCCTGCACGGAGATCGACGCCGGCCGCTTCGTCGATTACCTGGAGCTCGACGCGGCCTCCAACCGCGGCGTCGAGGAAATGACCCAGTTGCTGGAGCAGGCGGTGTATGCGCCGGGCGCCGGCCGCTTCAAGGTCTACATGATCGACGAAGTGCATATGCTCACCGGCCACGCCTTCAACGCCATGCTGAAGACGCTGGAAGAGCCGCCGCCCCACGTCAAGTTCATCCTGGCGACGACCGATCCTCAGAAGATTCCCGTCACCGTGCTTTCGCGCTGCCTGCAATTCAACCTCAAGCAGATGCCGCCCGAGTCCATCGTCGGCCATCTGCAGGCCGTGCTGGGCGAGGAAGCGATAGGCTTCGAGGTGCCGGCCCTGCGCCTGATCGGCCAGGCCGCCTCGGGTTCGATGCGCGATGCGCTGTCCCTGACGGACCAGGCCATTGCCTATAGCGCCGGCAACCTGACCGAAGAGGCCGTGCGCGGCATGCTGGGCACCATCGACCAGCGCCATCTGGTGCGCCTGCTGGATGCGCTGGCCGCCGGCGACGCGCGCGGCGTGCTGGCCGTGGCGGATGAACTCGCCACCCGCGGCCTGTCGTATGCCGGCGCGCTGGCCGACTTCGCCGTCCTGCTCTCGCGCATCGCGATCGAGCAACGGGTAGCCGGTGTCACGCCCGCGGACGATCCGCTGGCCCAGGACATCGCGCGCCTGGCGGCCGGCCTGCATCCGGACGCCGTGCAGCTGTTCTATTCCGTTGCCGTGCACAGCCGCGGCGAGTTGACCCTGGCGCCGGACGAGTACGCCGGCTTCGTCATGGCCTGCCTGCGCATGTTGGCGCTCAACGGCGAAGCCGGTCCGGCGACCCAGGCCGAGGCGCCGCGCGCCGCGCCGGCGCCCGAGCCGCCCGCCGTGTCCCCGGCG
>NZ_LRUJ01000022.1 GCF_001548475.1 Bordetella hinzii LMG 13501 | reverse complement strand
TTTCGAGCTCAATGTCTACAAGCCCCTGGTCATCCACAACTTCCTGCAATCGGTGCGGCTGCTGGCCGACGGCATGGCCAGCTTCGACGCGCACTGCGCGCGCGGCATCGAGCCCAACCGCGAGCGCATCGCCGAACTGGTCGAGCGCTCGCTGATGCTGGTGACCGCGCTGAATCCCCATATCGGCTACGACAAGGCCGCGCAGATCGCCAAGAAGGCGCACAAGGAAGGCCTGTCGCTCAAGCAGGCCGCGCTGGCGCTGGGCCATGTGACCGAAGCGCAGTTTGCCGAGTGGGTGGTCCCGGGCAACATGACCAACGCCAAAGGCTAGGGGGCGCCTAGCCCAGCATCAGCCATAGCGGGATGGTGGCGGCCGACAGCAGGGTGCCCAGCGACAGCAGGACGGCCACCATGCGGCCGTCGCCGCCCATGCGCATGGCCAGCACATAGCTGGCCGACGCCGTGGGCAGGGCGGCGAAGAGCAGCAGCATGCGGGCCTCGAGGGCGGGCAACTGCAGCAGCCGCGCCACGCCCATCGCGACCAGGGGCATGGCCAGCAGCTTGACGGCCAGCATCCAGCCGATCAGGCGGCCATGGCCCCGGCCGCCCTCCCAAGACAGGCCGGCGCCCACGCACAGGATGCCCAGGGCGATGGCGGCCGCGCCCAGGCGCCCCAGCACGGTGTCCACCGGGCCCGGCAGGGACAGCCCCGCGAGGTTGCAGGCCAGGGCCAGCAGCGTGGAGACGACCAGGGGATTGCGCGCCAGCTCGCCCAGCAGCTTGTTGCCGCTGTGGCGGGCCAGTCCGCAGACCGCGGCGATATTGCTCATGGGGACCGCGAAACCGATGATGAGGGCCATGACGGTCTGGCCGGCCGCGCCGTTCAGGCTGGCCGCCAGGGCCAGCCCGATATAGGTATTGAAGCGAAAGCCGCATTGCGCCGCCGAGGCCAGGGCCAGGGGCGCGGGCTTGAGCAGCGGCGCGGCCAGCCAGGACAGCGCCGCGCCGGCCGCGATCATGGCGAAGGCGGACTGCAGCAGCAGCGCGGCATTGCCCGCGCTGATGGGAGTGCGCAGGATGGACTGGAAGAGCAGGGCGGGGAACAGAACGAAATAGACCAGGCGCTCGCAGCCGGCGAAGAACTCGCGCGTGAAAGCCAGCTTATGGCGCAAGGCCCAGCCCAGGGCGACGAGAAGAAAATCCGGCAGGACAAGCAGGGCGACCGACATGACGCAGCGCAACACATTATGTATTTGAGGAGGCTGAATCCTACCGCGGGCCCGCAATTTGCTGCTATTCTCCGAAATCGAGCGCACGCTGCCCGGCCCCCGGGCGGTGACAGACGCAGATCGCGTTCGCCAATAATCACACAGACACAGGCCGTCTACAGACGGCCGATTCCGCACATCGGCGCTGCTCACGCGCGGCGCTGCCTATCAGGAGGAAACACACCGATGATCAAAGTACGCACTCTCGTTCAGGCGATGGCCGTGGCCGTGGGTTTTGCCGCCGCCGCCGGCGCGCAGGCGGCCAACTACCCCGACAAGCCCATCCGCGTGATCGTCCCGTTCGCGCCCGGTGGCTCGACCGACATCATCGCCCGCATCGTGACCCAGCGTATGGCCCAGGAGCTCGGCCAGCCCATGGTGGTCGAGAACAAGGGCGGCGCCGGCGGCGCCATCGGCGCGGCCGAAGCCGCCCGCGCCGCGCCGGACGGCTACACGCTGTCCATCGCCACGGTGTCGACCATGGCCGTGAACCCGGCCTGCCGTCCCAATGATCTGCCCTACGATCCGATCAAGGACTTCCAGCCCGTCACCAACTTCGCCAACACGGCCAACGTGGTGGCGGTCAACCCGAAGTTCCCGGCCAAGGACTTCAAGGGCTTTCTTGAAGAGCTGAAGAAGAATCCCGGCAAGTATTCCTATGGCAGCTCGGGCACCTGCGGCGTGCTGCACCTGATGGGCGAGTCGTTCAAGATGGCGACCGGCACCGACATCGTGCACGTGCCCTATAAGGGTTCGGGCCCGGCCGTGGCCGACGCCGTGGGCGGCCAGATCGAACTGATCTTCGACAACCTGCCGTCCTCGATGGCCCAGATCCAGGCGGGCAAGCTGCGCGCCATGGCGATCGCCTGGCCCAAGCGCATCGACGCCATCAAGGATGTCCCGACCTTCGCCGAAGCCGGCTTCCCCGTGCTGAACCAGCCCGTGTGGTATGGCCTGCTGGCGCCCAAGGGCACGCCGATGGACATCGTCAACAAGCTGCGCGACGCGGCCGTGGTCGCCCTGAAGGACCCCAAGGTCCTGAAGACGCTGGATGACCAGGGCTCGGCGCCCTCGGGCAACACGCCGGAAGAGTTCGCCAAGGAAATCAAGGAACAGTACGACTGGGCCGCCGACGTGGTGAAGAAGCAGAACATCAAGCTGGACTGATCCCGGCCTGTTCGCCACGAAAAGCGCCGTATGCGAATACGGCGCTTTTTTTCGTCCGCTCATGCCGGGGCGGCGGGCAGCCCGGCGCGGTCCAGGGCCTGGCATTGCTCGCGCAGGCGGTCGACGAAGTCGTGATAGAGCGTGGGCAGGGGATCGCGGCTGCGCGTCATGACGCAGATGGGCACCCGCAGCGGCGGCTCCAGGGGGCGCACCGCCATGCCGGGGCGCAGCATGGCGCGCGCGGTGATGGCATCGACGATGGCCTGGCCGCAGCCGGCCTCGGCCAAGGCGCAGGCCACGTAATGGGTCTGCACCTGGATGGCGACCGGCGGCGCCAGGCCCTGGGCATCGAGCGCCATTTGCAGCAGCGATCCGGAGGCGTCGCGGGCATCGAGCACGATGAGCGTGTCCTCGGCCAGGTCGGCCAGGCGCGCCGGCCCCTGGCCGGCCTGGCGGCTCAGGTGCACCAGCGAGGTATGCCCCAGTTCGCTGCGCGTCAGGCCCGGATGCTCGTTGGTGTCGAAAGTGACGGCCAGGTCCAGTTCGCGGGCCAGCAGGCCCTGCACCAGCTCGGCGCTGTGATGGGTATGGATGTCGAAGGTCAGGCCCGGATGGGCATCCCGGCTGGCGCGCACCACGGCGGGCAGCAGGCCCAGGCCCAGCGCGGGCGCGCAGCCCAGCCGCAGGTGGCCATAGGGGCTCTCCCGCAGCGAGGCCGCCAGCCGGCGCACGCTGTTCAGGTCTTTGTTCAGGCGGGCGATTTCAGGGGTCAGGATGTCGGCTTCGCGCGTGGCGACGAGCCGGCCCTTGACGCGCTCGAACAGCTTGAAGCCGAGCTGCGCTTCGGCGTGCGCGAGCAGCTTGCTGGCCGCGGGCTGCGAGATGTGCAGCGCGGCGGCCGCCTCGGTCAGCGAGCCGGTGCGTCGGATGGCTTCGAAAATTTCGATGTGGCGCAGGCGCATGGCGATCCGGGGGAGGGGAAAAGGCCGATTCTATGTCGGAAGCGCGGGCTGCATTTTAAGATGGGCGCCTAGCCATCAAGCCGAGGTCGCTTCCATGTCCCATCTTTCCGCGAAATCCCCCGTCCTTGCCCGCCTGCTGCCGGGCGCCGCCCTGGCCTTGCTGGCCGCGGCGCCGGCCTGGGCGCTGGACGTCAATCCGGAAGCCGGCAGCGGCTATCAGGCGAAGTCCCTGGTGACGGCGCGCCAATACATGATCGCCACCGCCAACCCGCTGGCCAGCCAGGCCGGCGAGGCCATGCTGGCCCGCGGCGGCAGCGCCGTCGACGCGGTGATCGCCGCCCAGCTGGTGCTCAACCTCACCGAGCCGCAGTCTTCGGGCATAGGCGGGGGCGCCTTCATGCTGCATTACGACGCGGGCTCGCATGAGCTGGTCACCTATGACAGCCGCGAAACCGCGCCGGCCGCCGCCCGCCCGGACCGCTTCCTGCGCGACGGCAAGCCCATCCCTTTTGCCGAGGCGGTCAACAACGGGCGCGCCGTGGCCACGCCGGGTCTGTTGCGCGGACTTGCGCTGGCGCATGCCGACCACGGCCGGCTGCCCTGGGCGGAGCTATTCGCGCCCGCCATCGCGCTGGCCGAGCAGGGGTTCGCCGTGTCGCCCCGGCTGCATACCCTCATCAAGGACAGCCCGCAGCTGGCCGCCCAGCCCGCCGCGGCGCGCTATTTCCTCGACGGCCAGGGCAAGCCCTGGCCGGTGGGGCATGTGCTGCGCAATCCTGAATTCGCGCGCCTGCTGCGCCGTATCGCCCAGGAAGGCCCGGATGCCTTCTACCAGGGCCAGGTCGCGCGCGATATCGTGGCGGCGGTGCGGGGCCATCCCCAGCCCGGCGACCTGAGCGAGGCCGACCTGGCCGGCTATCGGGCGGTCCGGCGCGAGCCGGTCTGCGGGCGCTATCGCGGCTATCGCCTGTGCGGCCCCCCGCCGCCCAGCAGCGGCCCGCTGGCGGTGCTGCAGATATTGGGTCAGCTGGAGCCCTATCGGCTGTCGGGCGCGCAATCCCTGCGGACCGTGCATTATTTCGCCGAGAGCGGCAGGCTGGCCTTTGCCGACCGCGATTTCTATGTGGCCGATCCTCAGTTCGTGGATGTGCCGGTGGCCGCCATGCTGGACCCGGCCTATCTGCGCAAACGCGCCGCGCTCATCCATCCCGAGCGCAGCATGAAGCAGGCGCTGCCCGGCGATCCGGCCGGCCTGCTGCTGGCGCGAGCGCGCGACGATGCCTTTGAAGTGCCTTCCACCACGCACCTGGTGGCGGTGGATGCGCAGGGCGATGTGGTCTCCATGACCTCCACCATCGAATCGGCTTTCGGCAGCAAGATCTTCGTGCATGGCTTCCTGCTCAACAATGAGATGACGGACTTTTCGTCCTCATGGCGTGATCCGGAGGGGCGCCTGGTCGCCAATCGCATCGAGGCAGGCAAGCGGCCGCGCAGCTCCATGGCGCCGATGATCGTGTTCCGCTCGGGCAAGCCCTGGCTGGCGCTGGGCTCTCCGGGCGGCAGCGCCATCATCAACTATGTCGCCAAGACGCTGGTGGGCGTGATCGACGGCGGCCTCGATATCCAGGCCGCCATCGACCTGCCCAATATGGGCAGCCGCAACCGCGCCACCGAGCTGGAGCGCGGCAGTGCGCTCCAGGCCCTGGCGCCGGGGCTGCGCGCCCTGGGCCATGAGGTCAAGCTGGTGGATTTCCCCAGCGGGGTGCAGGGCATCATGCTGCGCGAGGGCCTGCTGGAGGGCGGCGCCGACCCGCGCCGCGAGGGTGTGGCATTGGGCCGTTGACGCTCAAAACTGCGCTTGCAGCGTCATGAAAACACCGCCGGACGCGCGGTGTCCGACATTGCTCGACAAGACCTTGGGCGCGTAGATCTGCAGGGCATTCTGCCCCAGTGCGATATTCACGCCCGCGGCCATGCTGGTGACGTAGGCGCCATCGGCGCGGCCATGGTCCAGGCCGATGAAGGGAGAGATATTGCCCACGGCGACCCAGCCGCGATGCAGGCCGGCATGGGTAATGTCGTACGAGAGGGTCGATGACAGCGATACGCCGTTGTCGGCCGCGACGGGCGAGAAGTCAAAAGGCAGGCGTGCGCGGCTCGGTGAATTGGCATAGAACAATTCGGACGAGGGCAGCGCGCCGCCGCCAAGGCGGTGCTGCGCGTTCAGGCTGACCCGGTATCGCAGATTGTGCGGCAAACGGTCCCCCACCTCGGCATGCGCGCGCAGGATGTTGAAGCGTTCCGCGCCATTGTAAGAAAGCGCGCGCGTGAAGGTGGCCGAGCCGCTCGTATGGAAGGCGGACTGCCGATGGCTGAAACCGGTGGACAGCTCGGCCGCGGTATAGCGATAGGTCTGCGCGCGGATGACGGTATCGTGGATATCAAAACGCGAATTGTTCTGATAGATGCGTGTGCCATAGTGAGCGAGCGTGTTGCCGATGAGCTGGTTGGCGCGCAGGCCGAAACCCAGCGTTTCGGTCTTGCGTTGCGCTTTCAGTGTCGCCCTGTCCAGTTGGAGCAGCGTCCGATCCATGGACTGGCTGTAGTCCATGGAGAGATCCATGCCCAGTACGGGGACCGAAAAGAACCCGCTATAAGACGTGAACTTGCGAGCATCGACGCTTGCCAGGTTGCCGCTATAGCTCAAGCCCAGGCTTTCGTTCAGGTTGAGCAAATTGCCGCCGATGATGGACGCCGTCCCGGTATAGCCGTAGAGGTCCTGTTTGTTGAAGTTGTTGATGTTCAGAATGGTCGTCAGGCGCGAGCGCTGCTGCTCGCGGAAGGACACATAGATGGTGTCGCCCACGTGGGCGACGTCCGCCTGGTAGCTGGACTCGCCGCTGTTGTTCAGCTGGAACAGCGCCAATCGGAGTTGGCTCAATTTGAAGAAGGCGCCATCCCGCAGGTGCAGGATGTTCTTTAATTGCAGGCCGTTGTCCTGCAGTTTGACGGTCTGCGGCAACAGTTCGATTTCCGGGCCACTCGCGGCCGTGCGCGGAGAGATGCGCAAGCGGAAGAAGACATAGTCGTCATCCACCATGCGCTTGGCGATGGCCTCTATCAGGGCCTGCCTGGGCAGGCCGCCCTGCTTGTCCAGCCAGGCCGAGCCCAGCAGGCTCACGGCTCGCGGGCCGAAGGCCGGCGCCGACCAAGGGCCGGTGTAGTGGTCTTCGATGGTGTAGAGCATTGACGGATCGAGCCCGGCCAGGGTGTCGGCGCGCACGCTTCGATAGGCCTGAGCGGCGGTTTCCTGGGCTTGTTTGCTGCGGTTGACGCTGCTTTCGGCGGATTCGCGTATGGACCGCATGATGTTGTCTTCGACGCTCTGGGCGTAGACATGTAGCGGCGCGAGCCACAGGCAGGCAAGAACGGTGTGGCGGATCTTCATGGCTAGACTCTCAGGGCGGTTCGCCCGAATGACGGCGACGTCTCCGGCCGGCAGGCAGCCATTTCGAGAAATCGCTAGTGGTTTCGGAAAATTCCATTGGTTTGCAAAGCGTCGAGATGATCAGCCAAGTCCGGCGGGGTCTGAGCGTTAGGGCCAAGAAATAGGACTCATGGAAGTGGTGCTGCGGGGGTGGCACGTACGGCGAGCATGCGAGGGAAAGGCCTGCGCGAAAACGCAACCTTCAGAAAGGAGTTGAGATGAAGCCCACTTCGGTCTGAGAAATTTCCTACATACATCGTCTGAGGCTGCGGCGATCATGCGGCATGCAGGAGGCCGGCGCGCTCGTAACGGAATCGTCTGGCCTCGATATACGTCGCCAATCTGGAACTCACATGAAACGCAAAACCATCAAATCACGTCACCGTTGGGCGTCTTTTCTGAGTTTGAGCCTTTGCGGCTCAATGTCGGTCTATGCGCAGGTCGTGCCGGTCAATGGAAGCAGTGTCAGCAACGTTGGCTCGGCGACGCAGATCGATATCGTCAAACCGGACGCGCACGGCACGTCTTACAACAGCTTCTCGGAATTCGAGACCTTGGGCGTGGTCATCAATAATTCGCGGACGAATACCGCCAGCAAACTGGTCGGCGGCGTCAAGCGCAATCCTGCCTTGGCTGGCGGCACGGCAAGCACCATCGTGCTGGACAATATCGGCGATGCGCCGATGCGCTTGAATGGCCTGGTGGAGATCGCAGGCGACCGGGCCGATCTGCTCATGGTCGGCCGCAACGGCATCGTCTGCAACAGCTGCGGGTTTATCAACACGGGCAACCTGACGCTCGGGGCGGGCGAACTGCGGCGCGACGCGGACGGCAAGCTGCGCCTGGATACGAGCGGCGCGCGCATCAATATTGGCGGCGCCGGACTGAGCGCGCCGGAGGCCAATGTCGCCCTGGTGGCACAGCAGATCGATTTGCTGGCGCCCATCTATGGCAAGGATGTGGCCTTGCATATCGTGAAGGGCCTGTATGGCGTGGAGGACGGGCGCACGGAATCCCTGGGCGAGGCCTTCGACGCCGAGCTGGGGGACTATGTGGGGGTTCCTAATATCTTGGCCGACGGCAGTATCACGCTCTACACCAATGCGCGCAGACTGGACGTGAAAAACGTAAACCTGTCGGCGACCGGCGACATCAAGCTGCAATCCGAGCAGGGCGAAATCGATGTCGAGTCCAGCCGCTTCAAGGCCAACGAGAATCTTGCCATGCAGGCGCAGACCCTGGATATCCGCAAGTCGGCCACCGATTCGCGCAACTTGTCGTTGCAAGGCGAGGCGGTCAAGAGCTATGGCATGTTTTCCGTCGCTGACGAAATCAAGGTGGCCGCCGGGCAGGCAAAGCTGGAGGCGAGTTCTTTCGACAGCCGCCAGGGCACGGCGCTGAGCGTCGACCAGTTGGAGCTGGCCTCGGTGAGGGTCAATGGCAGTCTCGCGATGACGGCCGACGTCCTCAAGGCGCGTTCTTTCGATGCGCAGGGGGAGCAAGCCCGCATCGAGGCGCGGGATATCCAGATGGAGGGTGGCGAACTGGCCTACCGCAAGCTGGCGATCGAAGGGTTCGAGCAGCTCTCCACGGACGGCAGCCGCTTGCGTGCCGATGCGCTCGCCATGAGCGCCGCTGGCGCGGACGCCACAGTGAGACTGGGGGGCGGCACGCGCGTGACGAGCGACAGCCTGGCGCTGGAGGGTATTGCTTCCTTGGAAAACGCGGGCGACATTACGCTGCGCGGCGGGCTGACGCTTGCCCATATGGATCAGGTCACCAACCGGGGCCGCATCCACGCCGCGTCGCTGGAGATCACGGGCGTGCGTGGCGCTGTGCGCAATGCCGGCGATATCACGGTCGCGGATAGCCGCCTATCCGGCGTGGGCGCCGTGGACAACGCGGGGCGCTGGACGTCGGAGTCCTTTGCCATGGCCGATAGCGGCAGCCTGGACAACACCGGAGACTTGTTGGCGGGCGAGCTGTCCGTGGCAAATTCGGAGGGCCTGGCCAATAGCGGGCGCTTGACCGCGGCCGACGCCCGCCTGACGGACGTGCGTACCGTATCCAACCGCGTGGGGGGCGAGTTCCTGGTGACGGAGACGCTGGAGACCGGCGCGGTGGGCCAGCTGGAGAACGCCGGCAGGCTGGCTGTCGGCACACTGGCCGGTTCGGTCTCGCGCACGGTCAACAGCGGGGACCTGGCCATCCGGAAGGCGGGACGCCTGCAGGGCGACAGCTTTGTCAGCACGGGCCGCCTGCTGGTCTCCGATGATGGCTTGAGCCTGGCGCAGGGCACGGTGACATTGTCCGGCGCCTTGCAGGGCAGCAGAATCGCGGTGGCGGCCGATGCGGTCACGCTGCGGCAGATCGACGCCGGCCTGGAAAGTGCTGATATCGAGGCTCGCGATCTCATCTCCATGGAGAATGCCCGGCTGGCGGCGGCGGCGCGGCTGAAGGCGGCGCGCGTGGAGACTTCGGAAGGTACGGTCTTGTCCGGCGACCTGACGGTCGCGGCCGGCTCTCAGCGCTATCGCGACACTGAAATCCTGGGGTCCAGGGTCGTCATGAGCGGAGAGGCTGACAGCGGAGAAATCCATGTCGAGAATGTGCGCCTGAAAGCGCAGGAGCATCTGGATATCGGTGTCACGCAGTCGCTCGAACTCAAGGCGGCGCAATTCTCCGGCGGCGAGTTGTCCATTGCCTCGGTCGGCAGCCTGCGGGCGAGCGATGATGTAACCCTCGAATTCGCACGGGCGAACCTGTCCCAGATCGCCGTCCTGGACAATGCCGGCAATATCGGCGCCGATGCCCTGGCGCTCGCGGACATCGGTTCGCTCGTCAATACGGGCAAGCTGGTGGCGGCGCGCCAAGGGCGCATCGATCGTGTCTCCACCTTGGACAACACGGGCGAAGTCAGCCTGGCCTCGGCCGCCGGCGAGGGAAATGGCGATCTGGAAAACCGGGGCAAGCTGGGCATCGGCACCGGCACGCTGGCATTTGCGCAATGGCAGAACCACGGTGACATCAAGGTCGGCACGGCAATGCTTACCTACGAGGACTTCGTCAATGCCGGCGGTACCGTGGCGGCCGCAGAAGATCTCACGCTGGCTGGCGAACAACTCCAGAACGAGGGGGTGTTGACGGCGCGCCGCGATCTATCCTTGCTGGGGCCGGATATCCGCAATGCCGGCCGTATCGAGAGCGGGCGGGATCTTGCGCTGGGGCGGGCCGCGGGGGAGGCGGGCGACGTCGCTCATCGGTTTGTCAATGTAGCGGGCGCCGGCAGCGTAACCGCTGGCCGGGACTTGCTGTCGCGCGTGGACAATTTTGTGTCCAAGGCCAGCTACCACACGGTAAGCCAAACGACGAACAGCACCGAATACCCCTCCTCGGGCACGTACGGCACTTGCCAGGGCAGTGGCCATGGCTCTTGCCGCGGCAATTTCAACGCCGCCGGGGGCGCCCAGGTGGTCTGGTACGGATCGAGAGGCGGCATCCCCGTCTATGGCGTCGCTGGACGCAATGGCGCCACGGTGACCACCACCACGCAGCGGATCGAGGAAGGCAGCTACCGTGATGCGCCCATCCGCGTGGGGCGCAATCTGGTCGCGGCGGCGAGCGGGACGGGCTCGGTGTTCGACACCCATGCCGCCACCCTGGAAGTGGGCGGCAGCGCATCGTTCAACGGCATCGAGCACCGGGATACCAGCGCTTTCGAGGCGACGGACCGCGTGCAGAAGCGATATTTCACGGATGTCTATCGTTGCTGGTCGGATGTCGCCTGCGTGAACAGCGGAGGCAACAACACCTTTCATGCCCGCGAAGGCAGTTACGATGGCCGCTCGCCGACCGACGTCACGGAGACGGTCTCGCGCACGGGCGGCCTGCAGGAAGATGTCGCCCTGTCGTCGGTGCCGGCGCCGGAGGTGGACCTGCCTGAGCCGCGTGTCATGGCGGCGCTGGAGCCTTCAGCCTTGCCGCCCTTCCCGGATATTGGCGGCATCGTGGAGGGCCGCCGCGCCGCGCCGGCCGATCCCGGCCTGCCGAGGCCGACGGACGAGGTCATCGTCACGCCGGTCGACCCTCAATCGCCGTTGCGGATAGCGGCCTCGGATTTCCTGTTTCCGGCCATTCCGGGCGAACTGCCGGAAAGTGAAAAGCGGCCGGAGATCTCGGATGACGACGAGCGCGGGTTCGACAGGATGAATTCGGTGCGCACCCGCGAGGATCAACTGGGACGATCCTGCCACGAGGTGGCGCAGAGCAACGATGCCACCACGCTGGACAGCAGCCAGCCGCGTCCGGAGTGCCGCATCGAGCTGCACTACCCGGAGCCGCGCGATAGTTAGCGGAAGACGACCGTCTTGTTGCGGTTGAGCAGGATGCGGTGCTCCACGTGGCTGCGCACGGCGCGCGAGAGCACGAGGGACTCGATGTCGCTGCCCACCTGGGTCAGGGCCTGCGCCGTCATGGTGTGGTCCACGCGCTCGATGTCCTGCTCGATGATGGGGCCTTCGTCGAGGTCGGAGGTCACGTAGTGCGCGGTGGCGCCGATGAGCTTCACGCCGCGGGCGTGGGCCTGGTGATAGGGCCGCGCGCCCTTGAAGCTGGGCAGGAAGCTGTGGTGGATGTTGATGGCGCGGCCGGCCAGGGCGCGGCACAGGTCGGCCGACAGGATCTGCATATAGCGGGCCAGCACGACCAGGTCGATGCGTTCGCGTTCGACCAGCGCCAGCACCTGCTGCTCCTGTTCGGCCTTGGTCTCAGGCGTGACCGGCAGATGATGGAAGGGGATGCCGTAGGAGGCCGCCAGGCCGGCGTAGTCATTGTGATTGGACACGATGGCCGCGATCTCGGCATGCAGCTGGCCGCTGCCCACGCGGAACAGCAGGTCGTTCAGGCAGTGGCCTTGCCGGCTCACCATGATGAGCAGGCGCGGCTTCTGGCGGGCGTCATGGATTTGCCAGTCCATGCCGTAGTCGGCGGCCATGGCGGCGAATTTTTCGCGCAGCGATTCGGCGCTGCCCGGCAGGTCGAAGTGCACGCGCAGAAAGAAGCGGCCCGTCTCTTCGTCGCCGAACTGCTGGGAGTCCAGGATGTTGCAACCGAGTTCGAACAGCAGGCCGCTGACGCGATAGACGATGCCCGTGCGGTCAGGGCAAGACAGGGTCAGGATGTAGTCGTTGTGCTGCATGTTCTTGTCGGTCGGTAAACGGTAGCGATCAGGAGGCCAGTCGGGCCAGGGTTTCTTCGGCCAGCGCCAGGCTGGAGGTCAGGCCGGGAGATTCGATGCCATACAGGCCCACGAATCCGGCCACGCCATGCTCGGCCGGCGCGGAAATCATGAAATCCGCGGCCGGTTCGGCGGGGCCGGAGATTTTGGGGCGTATGCCAGTGTAGCCGGGCGCCAGGGCGCGGTCCGGCAGCTGCGGCCAGTAGCGCCGCACGGCGGCGTAGAAGACCTCCGCGCGCTCGGGATGCAGGGTGTAGTCTTCGGCCGGGATCCATTCGGTATCAGGGCCGAACTTGGCCTGTCCGCCCATGTCCAGCGTCAGGTGCACGCCCAGGCCGGCATGCTGGGGCACCGGGTAGATCAGGCGGCTGAAGGGCGCGCGGCCCGACAGCGTGAAATAACTACCCTTGCAGAGGTATTCGGCCGGGATGCTGTCGGCGGGCAGCCCTTCGATGCGGCGCGACAAGGTCGGGGCATGCAGGCCGGCGCTGTTGATCAGCACATTACAGCTCAGGGTCATGGCTTCGGGGCCGCCGAAGTCCACCTCGAAGCCGCCCGCTTCGCGCACACGGGCGCCCAGCATGGGCGTATGGAAGACGCATTGCGCGCCGGCGTTCTCGGCTTCGCCTTGATAGGACAGCATCAGGGCGTGGCTGTCGACGATGCCGGTCGAGGGCGAGAGCAGGGCGGCCGTGCAGTTCAGGGCCGGTTCGAGCGCCTGCGCCTGGCGGGCCGTGAGCGCTTGCAGGTCGTCCACGCCATTGGCGGCGGCGCGGGCGGCGATGTCTTCGAGGCTGGCGGCTTCGTCGTCCGAGGTGGCGACGATGAGCTTGCCCAGACGCTTGTGGCCGATGCCGCGCGCCGCGCAGTACTCATAGAGCAAGTGCTTGCCGCGCACGCACAGGCGGGCCTTCAGGCTGCCGGCCGGGTAGTAGATGCCGGCATGGATGACTTCGGAGTTGCGCGAGCTGGTGCCGGTGCCGATGGCTTCGGCGGCTTCGGCCACCAGCACTTCGCGGCCCGACAGGGCCAGGGCGCGGGCGACGGCCAGGCCGACGACGCCGGCGCCGATGACGATGCAATCGATATCCGTATTCATGGGGTTCAGGTCTGGCGGGCGGGGGTCAGGTCGAATCCGCCGGCGTGAAAGACCAGCGGATCTTCGGTGCTGCATCCGCAGGCCAGCACTTCGCCGACCATGATGACATGGTCGCCTTCTTCGTATTGGCTGCGGTTGCCGCACTCGAACCAGGCGGCATTGCGGTCGTCCAGGCGCGGCGTGCCAAAAGGCGCGCGCACGTCGGGCAGGCCATTGAAGCGCTCGCGCGTGGCCCCGGTGGCGAAATGGCGCGCCAGGGCGATCTGTTCGGCCGACAGGACGTTGACGACATAGCGTTCGCAGCGCAGGAAGGCCTCCAGCGAGGACGAGGCGCGCGACAGGCTCCAGAGCACCAGCGGCGGGTTCAGCGACACGGAGTTGAACGAGCTGACGGTCAGTCCGATGCGCTCGCCGGCCAGGCCGGTGGTGCTGACGACTGTCACGCCCGTGGCGAACCGGCCCAGGGCAGTGCGGAAAAAAGCGGCATCAAATGCGGGTAGGGGGGACATGCGTCGGCCGGTGTCAGGGCGAAAGGCGGTCCATCGCCCAGCCCTGCTTGCCGTCGGCGCGGTAGCGCAGGCGGTCGTGCAGGCGCGAAGGGCGGCCTTGCCAGAATTCGAAACAGCTCGGGACCAGGCGGTAGCCGCCCCAATGCGGCGGGCGCGGCGGGTCGTCGCCGTAGCGGGCCTTGAACTCGCGCTCGCGGGCCTCCAGGGCGTCGCGGGTGATGGGCTGGCTTTGGTTGGATGCCCAGGCGCCGATGCGCGAGCCGACCGGGCGGCTCTTGAAATAGGCTTCGGATTCTTCGGGGCTGACACGTTCGACCACCCCTTCGATGCGCACCTGGCGCTCCAGCGGCTGCCAGAAAAACAGCAGCGCGGCGCGCGGATTGGCCAGCAGGTCGCGGCCCTTGCGCGAATCGTAGTTGGTGAAGAAGGTGAAGCCCCGGGCGTCGAAGCCCTTGATCAGGACCGTGCGCGCCGAGGGCTGGCCCGAGGCGTCGACCGTGGCCAGCGTCATGGCATTGGGCTCGGGGACCTTGGCGGCGATGGCCTCGTCGAACCAGAGCGCAAACTGGTCGATGGGCGACACAGCGGCCTGGCTCTCCAGCAGGACGCCTCTTTCATAGCTTTGACGCAGATCGGAAACGGACATGACGGTCGGCAGTGACAGAGAGAAGCCCTCAGTTTACCGCCATCCGCCCCGGGTTTCCCCGTAGGAGCGGCTCAGCTCCCGGGCAGCTGACGCGGATCCTGTTCGAGGCGGCGGGCAAGGGCGTCCAGGCGGGCGTCGTGGATGCCGGCGGCGCGCAGCGCGCGGGCGGTTTCGACGACGTAGTCGGTGCAAGGGCCGTAACGCCCCGTGGCGCGGCGCACGATGGCCAGCATCTCGTCTTCGGGCAGGGCGCGGATATAGGCAGGGTTGGCGCGGTTCATGATGAAGACCAGGGCCTGCACCGGGCCGGTTTCGGTCTGGCAGTTCAGCCAGCGCGGGAGATAGGCGCCCGTGGACATTTCGCGGTCCCAGAGGGCCGGGAAGTACTCGGGCACCTGGGCGCCCGAGAGGCGGTAGACCACGCCCCGGCAGGAGCCGCCGCGATCCAGGCCGAACACCAGGCCGGGGCATTCCGGCGTGCCGCGGTTGACCCGCGACCACAGGCAAAGCGCGCGGTGGTGGCCGCGCAGCATGGCCAGGCGGCGTTCTTCGAAGGCGAAGTCCGGGCGCCAGATCAGCGAGCCATAGCCATAGACCCACAAGTCCTGGCCTTCGCGCCAGTGCGCCAGGGCGTTGTCGAGCGAGGCCCGGCGCTCCTCGGGCGTCCAGAGGCGGAAAGGGGTCGAGGCGCCCGACATGGCGGGCGCATCGGCGGGAGGGGAAAGCGGCGAACTCACGACGGCGTTTCGGTGTCTTGCGGCGGATGGCGGTTGAACCAGCCCCCGGCCGTCAGGGCCAGGGCATAGGCCCAGAACAGGGGCGCCACACCAATGATCGCCCCGAGCGCGCCGAAAGTCAGCGGCAGGGTGACCTGCGACGCATTGATCAGGGCCATCCGGACCCCGACCGCCTCGGCTGCCCGCCCATGGGGCGAATAGTGATGCAGCAGTGACAGCATACTCGGTTGGCAGCAACCCAGGGCCAGACCGAGGATGAAAGACAGCACGATCAGGGCGCTAACGTCGGTGAAAAACGGATAAAGCAGGAAGTCGATGGCCGCCGTGACCATGGCCACGCGCACCAGGGTCCAGGAGCGCACCCGGTTCTGGATGAAGGGCAGTAGCAGCCGGATGACGAAGGTTGCCGCCGCGAAGGCGGCCAGTATGAGGCCGATGGTGGTGGCCGACAGGCCGATGGCCACCCCGAAAATGGGGACGACGAAGAGATGGGTATCCCAGGCGCCGGACAGGATGGTGTTGACCATGAGAATGCGGCGCAGCGGCGGCACGGCCAGGAGTTCCGTCACCCGGCGTTTTTCGGCGGCGCGCGGGCTGCCCGTGCCGGCCAGGGCCTGGTCCGCGTGCTTCAGCCGCCGGCGCAGCAGGTAGAGCCCCCCGATGGACAGCAGCGGCCCCAGGGTCAACAGGCCGAAGGCCAGCCGGTTGCCGAGGTGGTCGATGGCCAGGCCGGCGATCAGGGGACCGGAAAAGCCCGAGCCCGCCAGCGCCAGCGACATCCAGGAGAAGTTGCGCAGCCGCTGCTGGGGCTCGGCGTGGCCGAGCAGGTCCTGCGTGGCGACCTGGTGCAGCATGAAGCCGATACCGATGCAACAGGAGGCGATGAGCAGCGCGATTTGCGTCTGGGAGAGAAAGGGCAGGGCAGTGCCGACGGTGACCAAACTGGTGCCGATGACCAGGGGTTTGCGGATGCCGACCTTGTCCACCCAGCGTCCGGCATGGACGGAAAACAGCATGGGCAGGACGGCGAAGACGGCCACCAGGGTGCCCACCT
Organism: Bordetella hinzii LMG 13501; assembly: GCF_001548475.1. Lineage (GTDB taxonomy): Bacteria > Pseudomonadota > Gammaproteobacteria > Burkholderiales > Burkholderiaceae_B > Bordetella > Bordetella hinzii. Next base: position 60,142 of record NZ_LRUJ01000022.1, on the reverse strand, counting down.
TGAAGGTAGACAGGCCGATCTGCAAGGCCGTGAGCGAGACGGTAATCCGTCCCCCCGTAAGCGCCACATGATTCAGCATGGCCAACAGGCACAGCCAGCCCGCTCCTTGGAATTCGGAGCCGGAAGATTTGCGCGAGGGGGAATGGGGAGGCTTGGACACGGCGTAACTGCAATGATTCTGTGCCTATCTTCCGCGAATGTCGAGGCAAGCGCCGGCGATGCCCCCGGACAGGGGGCGGGCGACGCTTCGGCGGGAATCGGTGCCGTATGCCGCCGGTCGGCGGCGGTTGGCGGCGAGTTAGCCGCAATTGCGTCCGGAGGGGCCGGGACCGCCGGGGCAGGCGTTCTGCCTGTCAGAACCCGGCTGTGTCTTGCACGCAACGCTTTGCGCGGAGGAAACGGCCCGGGCCGCGCAATGCCGTGATTTCGTGTTTGCCCGCGCCGCCCGTAGAATGCGGGCACTCCGCAGATAAAAATCCTTCTTATTTGCCGAGGCTTTTTCCCCAGGATGTCGATGAAAGCAAAAGCCGGCCGCGCCAAAACTTATGTCTGGATCGTCATCGGCCTGTTGATCGCCGCGCTGCTGATCAAATGGCTGTTTTTCCCCGGTGCTCCGGCGCCCACCTACGCCACGGCGGCGGTCAAGCGCGCCGACATGGAGAACAGCGTGCTGGCCAGCGGGACGCTGGAGGCCGTGCGCCAGGTCAGCGTGGGCGCGCAGGTGTCGGGGCAGCTGAAGTCGCTCAAGGTCAAGCTGGGCGATGAGGTCAAGCAGGGCCAGTTGATCGCCGAGATCGACGACATGACGCAGCAGAACGACCTGCGCAATGTCCAGGCGGCCCTGGAGACCCGGCGCGCCGAATTGCGGGCCAAGCAGGCCACCCTCAAGCAGGCCGAGCTGGCCTTCGCCCGGCAGCGCCAGATGCTGGCGGCCGACGCCAGCTCGCGCGAGTCCTACGAGAATGCGGAAGCGACGCTGAACGTGACGCGCGCCGACATCGTGGCCCTGCAAGCCCAGATCGCCCAAGCCGAAATCGAAGTCGACAAGGCCAAGGTCAACCTGGGCTATACCCGCATTGTGTCGCCCATGGACGGCAAAGTGGTCGCCGTGGTGACCAAGGAAGGCCAGACGGTCAACTCCATCCAGAGCGCGCCGACCATCATCAAGGTGGCCCAGGTGGACACCATGACGGTCAAGGCGCAGATTTCGGAGGCCGACGTCACCCGGGTGCGGCCGGGCCAGAAAGTCTATTTCACCATCCTCGGCGAGCCCGATGTCCGTCACTATGGCGTGCTGCGCGCCATCGAGCCGGCGCCGGACTCCATCCAGCGCGATGACAGCACGGCGGCCCTGACGGGCAGCAACGCCAGCACCTCGACCTCGGCGGCGGTGTACTACAACGGCCTGTTCGACGTGCCCAATCCGGATGAGGTCTTGCGGATCTCCATGACGGCCCAGGTCTTCGTGGTCCTGGGCGAGGCCAAGCAGGTGCTGCAGATTCCGTCGTCGGCGCTGGGCCGCAAGGGCGAGGACGGCCGCTATGCCGTGCGGGTGGTGGACAAGGACGGCCGGCCGCAGGAGCGCCGGATCCGCGTGGGCATGAACAACAATGTCATGGCCGAGGTCATCGAGGGGCTGAGCGAAGGCGAGAACGTGGTGTCGGCCGACGTGGCGCCGGCGGCGGGGCGTCCGTGAGCGGCGCGCTGATCCAGCTGCGCGACGTCTGGCGCGAGTTCGCCGCGGGGGACCAGGTCGTCGCCGTGCTGCGCGAGGTCGACCTCGATATCGAGGCGGGCGAGATGGTGGCCATCGTCGGCGCGTCGGGTTCGGGCAAGTCCACCCTCATGAACCTGCTGGGCTGCCTGGACCGGCCCTCCCGGGGGGTGTATCGCGTCGATGGCCGCGCAACCTCGCGCATGGACCCCGACGAACTGGCCGAGCTGCGGCGCGAGCACTTCGGCTTTATTTTCCAGCGCTATCACTTGCTGGCCGACCTGAGCGCCCAGGGCAATGTCGAGATGCCGGCCGTCTACGCGGGCATGGCGCGCGGCCCGCGCCATGAGCGCGCCGCCGCCTTGTTGCGGCGCCTGGGCCTGGCCGAGCGCCTGGACTACCGGCCGGGCCAGCTGTCCGGGGGCCAGCAGCAGCGCGTGAGCATCGCGCGCGCCCTCATGAACGGCGGGCGCATCATCCTGGCCGACGAGCCGACCGGCGCGCTGGACAGCCAGACCGGGCAGGAGGTGCTGCGCATCCTCGAGGAACTGAACGCCGCCGGCCATACCATCGTGCTGGTCACCCACGATATGAATGTGGCGCGCCACGCGCGGCGCATCATCGAGATCAGCGACGGCCGTATTGTCTCGGACCGCGCCAATCCGGACGCGCCCCAGCGCGCCGCGCTGGCCGGCGACGCCGGCCCCGGCCAGGACAAGCCGCCACCGCATCCGCTGCGGGCCTGGCTGGACCGGGGCCGCGAGGCCCTGCGCATGGCCCTGCTCGCCATGAACGCGCACCGGCTGCGCACCTGCCTGACCATGCTGGGCATCATCATCGGCATCGCCGCCGTGGTGTCGGTCGTGGCCCTGGGCACGGGTTCGCGCCAGAAGATCCTGAGCGATATCAGCGCCATGGGCACCAATACCGTGGACGTCTATCCCGGCAAGGACTTTGGCGACGAGAAGGCCGCCACCATCCGCACCCTGGTGCCGGCCGATGCCGAGGCCCTGGCGCGCCAGCCCTACGCCGACAGCGTGTCGCCCGAGGTGTCGACCACGACCACGCTGCGTTTTCGCAATGTGTCGGTCAACGGCTCGGTCCAGGGCGTGGGCGAGCAGTATTTCCGCGTGCGCGGCGTGAGCCTCGCGCAGGGCCAGTTCTTCGACGCGGCCGGCGTGGCGCGCCGCAGCCAGGACGTGGTGATCGATCCCAACACCAGCAAGAGCCTGTTCGGCAATCACACCGACCCCATCGGCCAGGTGATCTTCCTGGGCTCGGTGCCGGCGCGCGTGATCGGCGTCACCCAGCCGCAGGAGACCCTGTTCGCCAATGCCGATACCCTGCACGTCTGGATTCCCTACACCACGGCGCTCAGCCGCATCCTGGGACAGCAGCATCTGCGCAGCATCACCGTGCGGGTCAGCGACGACATGCCGACCAAGGCGGCCGAGGAGGCCATCACCAAGCTGATGATGCAGCGCCACGGCACCAAGGATTTCTTTGTCTTCAACACCGACACCATCCGCCAGACCATCGAGCGCACCACGGCCACGCTGACGCTGCTGGTGTCCCTGATCGCCGTGATTTCCCTCGTGGTGGGCGGCATCGGCGTGATGAACATCATGCTGGTGTCGGTGACCGAGCGCACGCGCGAAATCGGCGTGCGCATGGCCGTGGGCGCGCGCCGCAGCGACATCATGCAGCAGTTCCTGATCGAGGCCATTCTGGTCTGCCTGATCGGCGGTCTGCTGGGCATCCTGCTATCGCTGTCCATCGGCGTGCTGGTGTCGCAGGCCACGCGGGGCGCCTTCCAGATGATTTATTCGGGGGGGTCCATGGTGGCGGCCTTTGTCTGTTCCACGCTGATCGGCGTGGCCTTCGGTTATCTTCCGGCGCGCAATGCGGCGCGCCTGGACCCTATCGAATCGCTGGCAAGAGAATGAAGCCTGCCCTTGTCCTGGCGTCCTTGCTGCTGGCGGGATGCATCCATACTCCCTATGAGCGGCCCGCGGTGCAGACGCCGGCGCGCTGGCAGCATGCGCCGGCCGCGGCGCCGGTCCCCGGCGGCCCGTGGTGGCGCAACTTCCAGGATCCGGTGCTGGACACGCTGGTGGAAAGCGCGCTGGCGCGCAACAACGATCTTGCCGTGGCCGCCTTGCAGGTGCGCCGCGCGCAGCTGCAGGCCGGCCTGGCCCAGAGCGATCTCTACCCCACCTTGAGCGGCCTGGGCAATGTCAACCGCAGCCGCGCCCTGGACAGCGGCCGCGCCAGCGCGCGAACCACCAATGTGGAGCTGTCGGCGAGTTGGGAGCTGGATCTCTGGGGGCGCCTGGCGCGTGCCCGCGATGCGGCCCAGTGGCAGGCGCTGGCGACCGAGGAGGACCGCCAGGCCGCCGCGCTCAGCCTGATCGGCACCACGGCCGGGCTCTATTGGCAGACGGCTTTCCTCAACCAGCGGCTGGCGAGCAGCCGCGAGAGCATCGCCTATGCGCGGCGCACGTTGGAGCTGGTGCAGGCGCAGTATGCCGCCGGCGGGGCCTCTGGCCTGGAGGTGGCCGAGGCGCGCCAGAACCTGGCCAGCCAGCAGGCCGCGCACACCGATCTGCTGCAGCAGCGGGTGGAGACCATCAATGGCCTGGCCATTCTGTTCGACGGGCCGCCGGACCGCATCGCCGCCGACCCGCAGCGCCTGCCCCAGGGGCCGCTGCCCGGCGTGGACGCCGGCCTGCCCGCCGAGCTGCTCGGCAGGCGGCCCGACCTGCGCGCCGCCGAGGCGCGGCTGCGCGCGGCGGTGGCCACGACCGATGCCACGCGCGCGAGCTATTACCCGCCCTTGACCCTGACCGGTTCCCTGGGTTCGGCCAGCGATTCCCTGGGCAATCTGCTGGCCAATCCGGTGGCCGCGCTGGGCGCGGGCCTGGCCCTGCCTTTCCTGAACTGGAACCAGATGCGCCTGAATATCCGGATTTCCGAGACGGATTACGCAATCCTGGTGGCGCAGTTCCGGCAGACTCTCTACCAGGCCATGAGCGATGTGGAGAATGCCCTGTCCGCGCGCGGCCAGCTGGCCGACCGGGCGCGCCTGCTGCAGGCCTCGCTGGATGCCGCGCGCGAGGCCGAGCGCCTGTACGAGGTGCGCTACCGCGCCGGCGCCGTGGCGCTGCGTTTCTGGCTCGATGCCCAGGAAAAACGCCGCGCGGCCGAGGTGGCCGCCGACGAGAACCGCCTGCAGCGCCTGCGCAACCAGGTCCAGGTCTATCAGGCGCTGGGCGGCGACGCCGCCGTGGGACAATAAGGCCCATGAACCTGCCCGCTTCTTGTGATATCGATGCCGAGCGCCGTTTCGGCGGCCTGGCCCGTCTGTATGGCCCCCAGGCGCCCGAACGGCTGCGCGGCGCGCATGTGGCGGTGGCTGGCCTGGGCGGCGTGGGATCCTGGACGGCCGAAGCGCTGGCGCGCTGCGGGGTTGGCGCGCTGACCCTGATCGACCTGGACAATATCGCCGAATCCAACGTCAACCGGCAGATCCATGCGCTGAGCGCCACGCTGGGCCAGGCCAAGGTGGACGCCATGGCCGAGCGCATCGCGGGCATCAATCCGGATTGCCGCCTGGTGCGCGTGGAGGACTTCGTCGAGCCCGGCAATGTGGCGCGGGTCCTGGCGGACGACTACGCCATGATCGTCGATTGCACCGACCAGGCGGCCGCCAAGATCGCCATGGTGCTGCATGCGCGGGCGCGCGGCCTGCCCATGCTGCTTTGCGGCGGCGCCGGCGGCAAGACCGATCCGCTCGCGCTGCGCGCCGGCGATTTGTCCCAGGCCGTCAATGACGCGCTGCTGTCCAAGCTGCGCAACAAGCTGCGCCGCGAGCACGGCTTTCCGCGCGCCAGCGACGCGCAGGGCCGGGCGCTCAAGCGCGTGCCGCGCATGGGCGTGCGTGCCCTGTGGTTCGACCAGCCGGCCATCCTGCCGGCGGCCTGGCGGCGCGAGGACGAAGACGACGTCGCCCTGCTCGCCGGGCCGCTGGCGCCGCAGGGGCTGTCCTGCGCCGGCTATGGTTCGGTGGTGATGGTGACGGCGGCCATGGGCATGGCGGCCGCCAACGAGGCCGTCCAGGCCATCCTGGCCGGCGCCGCCTCAGGCGGCTGAGCGCCGCAGCACCCATCCCAGGGCCATCCAGCCCAGGCCGCCGGCCAGGCCCAGCCATCCGCTGGACATCAGCAGCAGCAGCGACCCGCCCAGGGCCAGGGGCAGCAGCAGCTTGGGCCAGGGCATCTGAAAGGCGGGCGCGGGGCCGCCGGCGCGGCGCAGTTTCATCAGCACGATCAGGGGCGGAACGAAGTGCGCCACATACAGGAAGCCGCCGATCGCCGTGGTGAGCGGCAGGCTATCGAACCCGGCCACCAACAGCAGGATGGCGGCGCTGGTCAGCACCGCTGTCCGGGGAATGCCGGTGGCCGGGTGGATGCGGGCCAGCACGGCCGGCAGGAGGCCGTCGCGCGCCATGGCGAAGCTGATGCGCGACGCCACCACCAGCACCGCGTTGGCCGTGGCCGCCGTGGTCAGGACGGCCACCCCGGCCAGGGCGCGGCCGCCGGCCGGCCCGAGGAATTGCTGCGCGGCGGCGGCCAGCGGGGCGTCGGAGGCGCCCAGCGCCTGCCAGCCCAGCGTGCCCAGGGCCACGAACACCACCATGAGGTAGACGAAGAGCACCACCGCCAGCGTCAGCAGGATGGCCAGGGGCAGATTGCGTTCGGGCCGCTCGATTTCCTCGCCGGCGGCCGCCACCATATCGAAACCGCCAAAGGCCAGGAAGGCCAGCACCGCGGCGGAGAACAGGCCGGCCAGGCCATGCGGCATCGCCGGGGTGAAGCGCGCCAGGTCGACGGCGGGCATGCCCAGCAGCGAGAAGGCAAGCAGGCCGGCCACGGCCAGCGACATGACCAGCACCTGCACCAGGCCCGACAGCCTGACATTGGCCAGGTTGATCAGGGCGCATAGGGCCACCAGGCCCATGGCGCTCCATTGCGCCGGCCAGCCGGTCAGTACCTGGAGATAGCCGCCGAAGCCCAGCGTGACATAGCCGCTGACCATCAGATAGGCGCCCCAGAAGATCCAGCCCATGAGAAAGCCCCAGCCCGGGCCCAGCACCTTGCGCACGAAGGCATAGCCGCCGCCGGCCTCCGGATAGCGGCAGGCCAGCTCGGCATAGGGCAGGGCGATGAGCAGGGAGGCCAGGAAAGCCAGGGCAAAGGCCAACAGGGCCGCCGGACCGGCCTGGGCCGCGCTGTGCCCCACCAGCACGAAGATGCCGCCGCCTATGGTGCCGCCCACGCCCAGCGCCACGGCGCTGTGCAGTCCCAGCGCGCGCCGCAGCTGCGGGCGCGCCTGCGAGGATGCGGCGCTCATAGGCCCGCCAGCGCCAGGCGCACGCGGCGGTTGTGGCGTCCCTTGTTGTCGATCTTGAGGATGCGCAAGGGCCGGCATGCGCCGGTGCGCGCCAGATGCGTGCCACCGCAAGCCTGGCGGTCCAGGCCGACGATGTCCACGATGCGGATCAGGTTGTCCTCCGTGGGCGGCGGGGCGACCGATTTGGACCGGATCAGGCCGTGCGCCTGCTGGGCCTCGGCCATGGGCAGGTAGACGTCGCGCACGGGCAGGTCCTGGCGGATGGCGTCATTGATGGCGCCTTCCAGGGCGCGGATCCGGTCGTTGTCCGCCTCGGGCAGGTCGAAGTCCATGCGGGCCGTGCCGTCCTCGTTCATCTGCACGCCTGTCACCAGCGCGCCGTCGAAGGCCTGGAAGACCAGGGCGTTGAGGATATGTGTGCCGGTATGCAGTTCGCGCATCATCTGGCGGAAATCCGCGTCCACGGTGGCGCGCACCGCGTCGCGCAATTCGGCGCCGGGGTCGGCCAGCAGGATCCAGGTCCGCCCGGCGACGGTCTCGAAGCCGCTGACCGCCAGCGGCTGGCCCTGCCCCTGGAGGCTGCCCCGGTCGGCCGGCTGGCCGCCTCCGCCGGGATAGAAGGGCGATTCGGCCAAGAGGACGCGGCCCGGGCGGGCGTCCACGACCTGGGTTTCCAGGATCAGGGTTTCCGGATGGGCATGATAGAAAGCCGGCGCGGGCATAGAGACTCCGTGTGAAGGTTTCTCCCAGTATGGCCCTGCCGCCGGCCGCCGTATTGGCAGAAATTGCGCTTGGCGCGAACCGGCCCTAGGCGGCCCGCGCGGCGCGGGCGAATTGCAGCGGAGTGATGCCGTAGTAGCGCTTGAAGTATTTGTTCAGGGCGCTCTGGTCGTAGAAGCCGGTGGCCGCGGCGATCTCTGCCAGCGGCATGCCGCGCCGCAGATAGTGGCAGGCCCGTTGCAGCCGCGCCTGGATCAGGTAGGCGTGCGGCGTCATGCCCAGGCCGCGCTTGAACAGGCCGATCAGCTGGAAGGGCGTCAGGCCGGCGGCCGCGCTCAGGGTTTCCAGCCGCAAGTCCTGGGCGTGCCGGTCCTGGATGAGGTCGGTCACCAGGCGCAGCAGGACCTGGTCGCGCGGCGGCGGATCGATGCGCCCGCCGCCGCAGCCGTGGCGCTGGTAGAGCCGGCCGAAGGTGGAGAACAGCAGTTCGCGCTCGCGGAACAGGTCGCCGCCGTCCTCCAGCGCGCGATGCAGGGCCAGGAAACCGTCGATGAGGTCGGTGTCGGCGAACAGGTTGCGCGTGAAATAGGGCACGGCTTCGATGCCCAGGCCGCGCGCCACCGCGTCGATGGCCGACTGCGTCAGATAGAAGGAGCGGTAGCGCCAGCGCTCGCTGTGGCCCATCCAGCCCGCGTGCGCCTCGGCCGGGTTGAAGACGAACAGGGTGGAGCGGCGCGCCTCCTCGACCACGCCGCGGCTCTTGACCACCGAGCCGCCGGCTTCGGTCACGGCGATCACAAAGCCCTCATGGGTATGAGGCGGGTATTCCTGCGTGGTGAAATCGGCGCACATCAGGCTCAGGCCGGGTGTGTGCCTGTCCCACCAATAGTGCGACACGTTGTTGGGATCGTGGCGGGCCATTGCCGGCTCCTGGCGGACTTGCATCGTTACCGATTTTATCGGCGGGCGGCCGGCATTGCAGCCGGCGGCCCGCCTGGTCCAGAATAACCTGCCCAGCCCCAGGCATTCCACTCCACGAGGTCCTTCACCATGGCTACTGGCACCGTTCACTTGCATCGCGTCCTGCGCGCGCCCCCGGAGCGCGTCTACCGGGCGTTTCTCGAGCCCGACGCTCTCGCCAAATGGCTGCCGCCCTATGGGTTTACCTGCGAGGTGCACCAGATGGATGCGCGCGTGGGCGGCAGTTTCCGCATGTCTTTCCGCAATTTCGCGGCCGCGCAGGCCAGTTCCTTTGGCGGCGAGTTCCTGGAGCTCGTCCCCTTTGAGAAGATCCGCTATACGGACCGTTTCGATGACCCCAATTTGCCGGGGCAGATCCTGGTCACGGTGACCCTGGTGTCCGTGTCCTGCGGCACCGAGCTGCGTGTGGCGCAGGAGGGCATCCCCGAGGTGATACCGGTGGAGATGTGCTATCTGGGCTGGCAGGAGTCGCTGGTGCAGCTGGCCCGCCTGGTGGAGCCGGATATCCCGGCCTGAGCCCGCCCGCGCGCGGGTCAGTAATCGTGCAGGGTGACGTCTATCCAGCCGCGCAGCGCGTTGGACAGGCGCAGGCCTTCGGCGCGGCGCAGGTCGTCGACCTCCAGGACGCGCTCGCGGACCTGGCCGGCCTCCAGCAGTTCGGCGCGCTGCACGCCGGGCAGCAGGCCGCACTCGACCGGCGGGGTGTACCACTGGCCGCGCAGCAGCAGGTAGAGATTGCTGCGGCTGCCTTCGCACAACTGCCCTTTTTCGTTGAAGAACACCATGTCGAAGATCTGCGGATGCGCCGGCAGCCAGTCCGCCGCCTTGGCGTACCAGGGGCGGAAGGTGGTCTTGTAGCGCAGCAGCGGCTCGCGCGAATCCAGCGGCTCGGGCGACAGGAGGATTTCCTGCACCAGGGGCAGCGGCGCCAGCGGGGCGGTGTGGATGCTGTATTGGCCGCCGCGTTCGAGCAGCAGGCGCAGGCGCTGCGGCTCCAGGCCGGCCAGGCCGCGCGCGGCGGCCAGGATGTCGCGCTCGATGGCGGCCTCGTCGCAGCGGTAGCCCAGGGCCTGGGCCGATGCGGCCAGCCGGGTCAGGTGCCGGCCCAGCAGGGGCAGGCTGCGGTCGGCGGTGACGAGTAGGGTTTCGATCAGCTCGGGGGCCATGGCGGTCCTAGTGGGGCAGGCCCAGGATGCGGGCCTTCCAGTGGCATTCCTGCCACTCTAACGCGGGGTCGGAGTCGTAGACAATCCCGCCGCCGGTGCTGTAGACGCCCTGGCCGCTGTCATCCAGCACCAGGGTGCGGATGGCCACGTTGAGCGAGAAATCGCCGTCCGGCGCCAGCCAGCCCACGCTGCCGCAGTACAGGCCGCGCGGGGCGATCTCCAGCTGCCGGATGCGGCGCATGGCGGCGATCTTGGGCGCGCCGGTGATCGAGCCGCAGGGAAAGAGCGCGCCCATCACCTCGGCCAGGCTGGCATGGGGCGCCAGGGCGCTGACCGTCGAGGTCAGAGTCCAGACCGTGGGATAGCGCTCGAGCGAAAACAGGGCGTCCACCTTGACCGAGCCCGGTTGGGCCAGCCGGCCCAGGTCGTTGCGCAGCAGGTCGACGATCATCAGGTTTTCGGCCCGGTCTTTTTCGCTGGCCAACAGCGCCTGGCCCAGGCGCCGGTCTTCGTCGGGATCGGCCGAGCGCGGCGCGGTGCCTTTCATGGGCCGGGTGAGCAGGCGGTCTCCCTGGCGGGCCACGAACAGCTCGGGCGAAAACGACAAGACCGTGCGCCGGCCGTCGCGCACATAGGCGGCATGGGCCACGGGATGGCGTTGGGCGATGCCGCGGTAGAGCGCGTCCGGCGCGCCTTCGATGCGCACATCCAGCGGCTGGGTGTAGTTGACCTGGTAGAACTCGCCCGCGCCGATGCCGGCCCGGATGCGTTCGACGCGCCGGACGTAGTCGGCCTCGGCCTGGCGCGGCAGGGCGGAGACGACGCGGGCCGCCGTGCTGCCCGTCCAGGGACCGGTCAGCTCGGCGTGTTCGAAGACCAGGGCGGTCAGGCGCGGGGGCAGATCGGCGCGAGGCGGCGGATGAGGCCCGTCCGGCGGCGCTTGCAGCACTTCGGGCAGCAGCCATTCGCCCAGCTCGTAGTCCAGCAGCAAGGCCACCCAATGACCGGCGCGGCGCGCCGATTCGATGGCCGCCCAGGCGGCCGGCAGCGCTTGCGGCTGCGCGGCCTGGATGCGCGCCACCTGCCCCGACAGGCGGCGCGACCGCCCGGCCAGGCGGTCTTCGAACCAGCAATCCATATTTCTCTAGTGTTGGAGGAACTCGGCGAGCACTTGGCCTGTGTGGGACCGGTCGCGCAGGCTCATGACATGTTCCGGAGAGCCTTCGGCCACCAATTGGCCGCCGCCCGTGCCGCCTTCCGGACCGAGGTCCAGCAGCCAATCAGCTTCGGCGATGACATCGAGATTATGCTCGATGACGACCACGGTGTTGCCGGCTTCGACCAAGCGATGTAGGACGTGGATGAGTTTTTCGACGTCGGCCATGGACAGGCCCACGGTGGGTTCGTCCAGCACATAGAGCGTGTGCGGGATGCGCGAGGCCCGGCCGGTCTTGATGACGCCGTCGGTCAGGCGGGCCTTGGCCAGTTCGGTCACCAGCTTGATGCGCTGGGCCTCGCCGCCGGACAGCGTAGGCGAGGGCTGGCCCAGCGTCAGGTAGCCCAGGCCGACATCCTGCATCAGCTGCAGGGGGCGGTGGATCTTGGGGTGGGCGGCGAAGTAGGCCAGCGCGTCATCGACCTCCAGGGACAGGACTTCGCCGGCATTCTTGCCGCGCATCTGGACGCTCAGCGTATCGGCATTGAAGCGCGCGCCGTTGCAGGCGTCGCAGGGGACTTTCACGTCCGGCAGGAAGTTCATCTCGATGGTCCGCATGCCCTGGCCTTCGCAGATGGGGCAGCGGCCGTCGCCGGTATTGAAGGAGAAGCGCGCCGCGCTCCAGCCGCGCATGCGCGCCTCGCGCGTGTCGGCAAACTGCTTGCGCACATCGTCCCAGAAACCGACATAGGTGGCCGGGCAGGAGCGCGGGGTCTTGCCGATGGGCGTCTGGTCGACCTCGAGCACGCGGTCGATGGCCTCCCAGCCCTCGATGCGGGCGCAGCCTATCCATTGCTCGGCCTTGCCGGCCGAGACGACACGGCTCAGGTTGTCCAGCAGCACTTCGCGCGCCAGGGTGGACTTGCCTGAACCGGACACGCCGGTCACCACGGTGAGGCGGCCGACGGGGATGCTGGCGTTGACATTGCCCAGGTTGTGCAGGTGGGCGGCCTTGATGCGCAGCATGGGCGTGTCTTTCTCGATGGCGCGGCGTCCCTGCAGCGGATGGGCCAGGGGCTTGGCCAGGTAGCGGCCCGTGACGGACTCGGGAGCGTCGATCAGGTCTTGCGCGCTGCCTTGGGCGACCACGCGGCCGCCGCGGATGCCGGCGCCCGGCCCGATGTCGATGATGTGCGAGGCGCGGCGGATGGTGTCGTCATCGTGTTCGACGACCACCAGCGTGTTGCCATTGCCCTCCAGGCGCGCCAGCGCGTCGAGCAGGATGCGGTTGTCGCGCGGATGCAGGCCGATGGTGGGCTCGTCCAGCACATAGCACACCCCTTGCAGATTGGAGCCGAGCTGCGCGGCCAGGCGGATGCGCTGGGCCTCGCCGCCGGACAGCGTGGGCGCGGCGCGATCCAGCGCCAGGTAGTTCAGGCCGACCTCCTGCATGAAATCCAGGCGGCCGCGGATCTCGGCCAGGATGTCGCGCGCGATCTCGGCCTCGCGCCCGCGCATGATCAGGCCGGTGAAGAAGCTGTGCGCCTCGGAGACCGGCATGGCGGCCAGTTCCGCGATGGAGCGGTCGCGCCAGCGCACGGCCAGCGCCGTCCGGTTGAGCCGCTGGCCATGGCAGACGCCGCAGGCCTGGGTCTCGCCTTCGTACCAGGCGTTCCAGGCGGTTTCCTCGCCGGTTTGTTCCGCGTCGAAACCCTGCAGCTGCAGGCCGGTGCCGAAACAGCCCTCGCACCAGCCGTGCTTGGAGTTGTAGGAGAACAGGCGCGGATCGGGCTCGGGGAAGCTGATGCCGCAGGAGGGGCAGGCGCGCTTGACCGAGAAATGCTGCTGCTGCGGGCGGGCGTTCAGGCCGGCCTCGCGGCGCAGCTGGGCATCGCCCTGGGCGCCAGGCGTCAGGTCCCAGAGGATGCTCATGACGCCCTGGCCATGCTCCAGCGCGCGCTTGACGGCCTCGCGCAGCGCGGCCTCGTGGGCCGGGTCGACCACGAGATCGGCCACGGGCAGCTCGATGGTGTGTTCTTTGTAGCGGTCCAGGCGTGGCCAGGGACTGACCGGGATGAACTCGCCATCCACGCGCAGATGCGTATAGCCCTTGCCGCCCGCCCATTTGGCCAGGTCGGTGTAATAGCCTTTGCGCGCGGTCACCAGCGGCGCCAGCAGGCCCAGGTGGCGGCCTTTGTGCTCGCGCAGCAGGCGGGCGACGATCTGCTCGGTGTTCTGCGGTTCGACCGGCACCTGGCAATCAGGACAGAACTGCGTGCCCAGCTTGACGTAGAGCAGGCGCAGGAAGTGGTGGATCTCGGTCATCGTGGCCACGGTGGACTTGCGGCCCCCGCGGCTGGTGCGCTGCTCGATGGCCACGGTCGGCGGGATGCCGAAGATGGCGTCCACGTCGGGCTTGCCCGCCGGCTGCACGATGGCCCGGGCATAGGCGTTGAGCGATTCCAGGTAGCGGCGCTGGCCCTCGTTGAACAGGATGTCGAAGGCCAGGGTGGATTTGCCCGAACCGGAGACGCCGGTGATGACGGTGAAGGTGTCGCGCGGGATTTCCACGCTGACGTTCTTCAGGTTGTGCTCGCGCGCGTTGCGGATCTCGATGGCCTCGGCCTGCCGCCGGCGGCGGCGCATCAGCGATTGCAGCGGCGTGCCGGTTTCGTAGGGCGTGGCCGGTTCTTCGATCACCGCCGTCAGGCCGGCCTGCTCGGCTTCCTGGCGGTCGGCGTCGGTGGACACCACCACATCGGCCGGCAGGATGCTGGTTTCGTAGTCGCGCAGGGCCTGGCCCGTGTAGGAGCGCGGATTGTCCATCAGGTCTTGCGGCGTGCCCACGCCCACGACTTCGCCGCCGGCGTCGCCGCCGTCGGGGCCGAGGTCGATCAGCCAGTCGGCCGCGCGGATGACGTCCAGGTTGTGCTCGATGACCAGCAAGGTGTGGCCGGCGGCCAGCAGCTTGCGGAAGGCGCGCATCAGCCGCGCCACATCATCGAAGTGCAGGCCGGTGGTCGGCTCGTCGAACAGGAAGAGGCTGCCCTTCTTGGCGACCTTGGCCGTCGAGATGCCCGAGCGCGCCGCCTCGGCCAGATGGCCGGCGAGTTTCAGGCGCTGGGCCTCGCCGCCGGACAGCGTGGGCACGGGCTGGCCCAGGCGCACGTACTCCAGGCCCACGTCGCCCAGCGGCGCCAGGCCGGTCTGCACGTCGCGCAGGCCGCGGAAGAACTCCAGCGCCTCGCTGACCGTCATTTCGAGCACTTCGTCGATGGATGCGCTCTTGCCCAGGTGCTCGACGCGGACCTCCAGCACTTCGGGGCGGAAGCGCTTGCCGTCGCAATCGGGGCAGCGCAGATAGACGTCCGACAGGAACTGCATCTCGACGTGCTCGAAGCCGGTGCCGCCGCAGGTCGGGCAGCGGCCGTCGCCGCCGTTGAAGCTGAAGGTGCCCGCGGTGTAGCCGCGCTCCTTGGCCAGCGGCGCCTGCGCGAACAGCTTGCGGATGGCGTCGAAGGCGCCGACATAGCTGGCGGGATTGGAGCGCGCGGTCTTGCCGATGGGCGTCTGGTCGACCATGACGACGTCGGCGATCTGTTCGGCGCCCAGCAGGCGGTCGAAGGGGCCCGGCGCCTCGGACGGCTTGCCCTGGTGCTTGAGCAGGGCGGGAAAGAGCACGTCCTGCACCAGCGTGGACTTGCCCGAGCCGGAGACGCCCGTCACGCAGACCAGGCGGCCCAGCGGCAGTTCGACCGAGACGTTCTTGAGGTTGTGGGCGCGCACGCCTTCGAGCAGCAGGCGCGGCGTGTTGGCCGCCACCGGCATGGGGCGCGGCGCTTCGACGTGGCGCCGGCCGCCGAGATAGTCGCCGGTCAGGGTGGGCGCGGCGCGCAGCTGCGCGGGCGTGCCGTCGAAGACGATGCGCCCGCCCCGCTCGCCGGGGCCGGGGCCGATGTCGATGATGCGGTCGGCCGCCACCATGACCTGGGGATCGTGCTCGACCACCACCAGCGTGTTGCCGGCGTCGCGCAGGCGGTGCATGACCTCCACCACGCGGTGCATGTCGCGCGGGTGCAGGCCGATGGAGGGCTCGTCCAGCACGAACAGGGTGTTGACCAGCGAAGTGCCCAGCGCCGTGGTGAGGTTGATGCGCTGGACCTCGCCGCCGGACAGGGTGCGGCTCTGGCGGTCCAGCGTGAGATAGCCCAGGCCCACGTCGCAGAGGAATTTCAGGCGGGCGCGCACCTCGGTGAGCAGCAGGTCCGCGGCCGCGTCCATGGCGCCCTGGAACCGGATGTCGTCGAAGAAGCGCCGCACGCGCTCGATGGGCAGCAACATGACATCGTGCACCGACAGGCCGTCCAGGCTGTCGAGCCGTTCGCGCGTCCAGCTCACGCCGGCCGGCATGAAGCGCTGGTAGCGCTCATCGCCCGGCGGCAGTACGGCATCGGCCTCGGCCTTGCTGCCCAGGCGCCACAGCAGCGCGTCGGGCTTGAGCCGGGCGCCATGGCAGGCGGGGCAGGGCGTGTAGCTGCGGTACTTGGACAGCAGCACGCGCACATGCATCTTGTAGGCCTTGCTTTCCAGCCAGACGAAGAAACGGTGCACGCCGTACCACTGATGCTTCCAGGCCGAGTCGCCGCCCTTGAAGTCCGGGTCGCCGTGGAGCACCCAGTCGCGCTGCGCCTGGGTGAGCGACTTCCAGGGCACCGAAATGGGAATGCCGGCGCGCGGCGCGTACTTCATCATGTCGTCCTGGCACTCCTTGAAGGAGGGGGTCTGCCAGGGCTTGATGGCGCCTTCCTTGAGCGTCTTGCCCTCGTCCGGGATGACCAGGCCCAGGTCGATGCCGATCACGCGGCCGAAGCCGCGGCAGGCTTCGCAGGCGCCCAGCGGCGAATTGAAGGAGAAGCTGCTGGGCAGCACGTCGCTGTATTCGATGTCGCAGTCGGCGCAGTGCAGCCGGTCGCTGTATTTCCAGACGGCGGCATCGCCGCCCTCGGCGTCCATGACGTAGACGGCCAGGTGGCCCGCGCCCATGCGCAGCGCCGTGTCCAGCGCCTCCATGACACGCTCGCGCTCGGCGCTGGCGAAACGCAGGCGGTCCTGCACCACGTGCAGGGTGCGGCGCGCTTCGGCGGCCTCGGTCTTTTTGCCGCGGCCCTTGCCCTTGGCCGGCGCCGCGGGCGCGGCGTCCTCGTGGTGCACGCGGGTGTAGCCCTGCCCTTCGAGAAAGCCCTTCACCTCGTCTTCGGTGAAATTGGCCGGCACGGCGATGGGGAAGGTGATGACCAGGCGCGGGTCGCCCGCCGCGGCGCTGCGCTCGGCCAGCGAATGGAAGATGGACTCGGGCGTGTCGCGCCGCACGCGCTTGCCGCAGCCCCGGCAATAAAGCTGCGCCCCGCGCGCGAACAGCAGCTTGAGGTGATCGTTGAGCTCCGTCATCGTGCCCACCGTGCTGCGCGAGCTGCGCACAGGGTTGGTCTGGTCGATGGCGATGGCCGGCAGGATGCCCTCGATGCGGTCGACCTGGGGCTTGTCCATGCGGTCCAGGAACTGGCGCGCATAAGGCGAGAAGGTCTCGACATAGCGGCGCTGGCCTTCGGCGTACAGCGTGTCGAAGGCCAGGGAGCTCTTGCCCGATCCGGAGACGCCGGTCACGACGACCAGCTCGCCGGTGGCGATGGTGAGATCAAGGTTCTTGAGGTTGTTCTGGCGGGCGCCAACGATGCGGATATGGGAGCTCATGAGGCGTAATCGTAGCCGGTGTGTGAGGGCGAGTCCGGGGTGGAGGCAAGGCCGGCAATATGGAATAATTGCCTACATTGTGAAAGGCATGCCCACAATGTGGTCATATATGGGCATTTTGCCGGATTTGCGTCGGCAACAAGCTGTATAGATAAACAGTACACCAAATTTATGACGCGATCGCAAATCCCCTGCCGGCGGCAGGGGCGGCGCGCGCCGCGTCGGAGGAAGACATGCAGGCGTCCCCCGTCGCGGGAACCGCGGCCTTTGCCAAATTCATGACGGTGCTGCAGGCCGTGGCCGACGCCGAGACGCCGCTCTCGGTCGCCGCGCTGGCGCGGGCCTGCGGCTATCCGCGCGCCACCGTGCACCGTATCGTGTGCGCGCTGGCCGAGCATGGCATGCTGGCCGAGGCCGAGGGCGGCTACCGCATGGGCATGCGCGTGGTGGGCCTGGCGGCCCGGGCCATGCCCGACGTGCGCGGCCTGCTGGCGGCCGACCTGCGGGCCTTGCGCGACGCCACCGGCGAAACCGTCCATGTGGCCGTGCCGGGCGGCGCCGAAATGATCTATATCGACAAGCTGGAATCCCCCGGGCCGCTGCGCATGGCTTCCCGCGTGGGCGCGGGCGTGGCCGTGCACCGCAGCGCCGTGGGGCGCGCGTGGCTGGCGAGCCTGGATCCGGAGGCCGCGCTGCAGGCCATGCGGGCGCTGCCGGCCTGCGCCGATCCGGCCGTGCTGGCGCGCCTGCGCGAGCGGGTGGCCCAGGCGCGCGCCGACGGCTATGCCACGGACGACGAAGAAAACGAGGCGGGCATCTGCTGTTTCGGGATCGCCCTGCCCGGCGGACAGGCCTGCGTCAGCGTCAGCGTCCTGCGCTTCCGCATGCAGGCCCGCGATACCTATATCCAACCCCTGCTGCGGCTGCGCGACAGCGCCGCGCGGCATCTTGGCCAACCCCTGGCGCAAGGACTGTCATGACCCACCCCTCTGCCCATCGCCATGCCCGGCTTGCCGCCCTGCGCGCCGCCCGCCTGATCCCCGTGTTGCGCTACGACAATGCCGCGACGGCCGCCTATGCCGCCGAGGTGGCCGTGGGCGCGGGCTGCGCGACGCTGGAGCTGACCTGGACCATTCCCGGCGTCGCCGATCTGGTGCGCGCCTTGCGCGACAAGCATGGGCCGGCGCTGCTGCTGGGCGTGGGCACGGTGCTCGACGCGGACCAGGCGCGGCAGGCCCTGGAGGCCGGCGCGGACTTCCTGGTCTCGCCCGGCTTCGTGCCCGGGCTGGCCGATATGGCGCATGCCGTGGACGCGCTCTGCCTGCTGGGGGCGTTCACGCCTTCGGAAGTGATCGCGGCGCGGCGCGAGGGAGCCGATGTGGTCAAGATCTTTCCAGCCGATACCGGCGGACCGCGGCATCTGGCCGCCCTGGCCTCGGTGTTTCCCGATGTGGTGTTCTGCCCGACCGGCGGGGTGAGCGCCGGCAATATGGGGGAGTATTTCCGCGCCGGCGCCGCCATGGTGGGCATGGGCGGCAACCTGTTCGAGAAGGCCGCTTTCGCGGCGCGCGACACTGGCGTGCTGACGCGCCAGGTGGCCGGCACCCTGGAGCAGGCCCGTGGCTGACTACGACATCATCGCGCTGGGCGAAGCGCTGATCGAATTCAACCAGACCGAACCCGGCCGTCAACAATATCTGCAGGGCTATGGCGGCGATACCTCCAACGCCGTCATCGCGGCGGCCCGCGCCGGCGCGCGCTGCGCCTATCTCAGCCGGGTGGGCGACGATGCCTTTGGCGCGCAGTTGCTGGCGCTGTGGCGCCGCGAGGGCGTGGACGTGGCCGGCGTGGCGGTGGACGCGGACGCGCATACCGGCGTCTATTTCGTGCAGCACGGTCCGCAAGGCCATGTCTTCAATTACCTGCGGCGCGGCTCGGCCGCCAGCCGCATGACCGCGGCCGGCCTGGAGCGCGGCATGATAGGCCGGGCCCGCTTTCTGCATGTCTCCGGCATCAGCCTGGCGATCAGCGGCTCGGCCTGCGACACGGTGTTCGCCGCCCTCGAGCACGCCCGCCAGACCGGCGTGCAGACCAGCCTGGACTCCAACCTGCGCCTGCGGCTGTGGCCGCTGGCGCGCGCGCGGGCCGTTTTGCGCGAGGCCATGGCCGCGGTGGACCTCTTTCTGCCCAGCATGGACGATATGCGCCATCTCACCGGGCATGAGGATGTCGACGCCACGCTGGATTGGATACGCGCCGCTGGCGCCGCCGGCGTGGTGGTGCTCAAGCTGGGCCGGGAGGGCGCGGTGCTGGACGACGGCCGCGAACGCCGGCGCCTGCCCGGCTGTCCGGTGCAGGCGGTCGACGCCACGGGGGCGGGGGATTGCTTCGCGGGCAATCTGCTGGCGCGCCGCGTCCTGGGAGATAGCTGGCCGGATGCCGTGGCCTATGCCAACGCGGCCGCGGCCCTGTCCACCCTGGGCTATGGCGCGGTCGACCCCATGCCGCATCCGGAGGCCGTCTTCGCTCGCCTGGGGGATGCATAACAGGGACGGAGTGGTTGGGCGGGTCTGGCCTCCCTGGCTGTTTCGGGCTAGAATTCCGGGTTAACCGAATTTTCGCCGCGCGCAGGTGTGCGGGGCGGCTCGAATCCAACCCTACCGAACCTTTAGCGGAGAAACATCATGGCCGAACGCAAGCGCGTGCGTCGCAACACCCTCGAACGTCGTTGCCTGGGCAAGTCCTTCAAGCGTCTGTTCGTCAACGCTCCCAAGGGCGTGTTCAAGATGCTGGAAAAGATCAAGCGCGTGTAATGCCGCGCGCCGCTCCTTGCGGAGCCGGCAAGAGAGCCCCCGCAAGGGGGCTTTTTTTTCGCCTGGCGGCCGCGGCCCGGCCGCCGTCCTTCAGCGCAAAAAGCCCGTCGACAGCCAGGGGATGGCCGCCACGATGACGGTCCCGGCCGCGATGGCGCACATATAGCCGACAATGGGCCGTATGCCCGCATCGGGCGAGACCTTGCCGATCGCGCAGGCCGCGTAGTAGCCCACGCCGAAGGGCGGGGCGAACAGGCCTATCCCCATGGCGAGGATGACGACCATGGCGTAGTGCACTTCATGCACCCCCATCTGGTGGGCGATGGGAAAGAGCAGGGGGCCGAACAGCACGATGGCCGGGATGCCTTCCAGCACGCTGCCCAGGATGATGAAGGCGATGATGGAGACCGCCATGAAGGTATGGCTGCCGCCCGGCAGGCCGCCCATGAAGCTAGCCAGCTGCCCGGAGAAGCCCGATTGCGTCAGCCCCCAGGCCATGGCGGTGGCCGTGCCGATGATCAGCAGGATGGCGCCGGACAGGCAGGCGGTGTCGACCAGCATGGGCAGCAGGCGCCGCGCGTCGAAGCAGCGGTACACCAGCAAGCCGACCAGCGCCGCATAGACGATGCCGATGGTGGAGACTTCGGTGGCCGTCGCCACGCCTTCGACCACGGCGGCGCGGATCACGAAGGGCAGCGCCAGGGCCGGCAGGGCCACCATGAAGCTGCGGCCGATCTCGCGGCCGGAGGCCTTGCGCGCCAGGCCGCGGGCGAGGTGGCGGTTGCGCCACCAGACCACCAGGCAGAGCATGGCGCCCAGCACCACCGCGGGCAGCAGGCCGCCGGTGAACAAGGCCGTGATGGACACCCCCGTCACCGAGCCGATGGTGATGAGCACCAGGCTGGGCGGCACGGTCTCGGTCTGCGCGCCCGTGGCCGAGAGCAGGGCCACCAGCTCGCCTTCGTCGGCGCCGCGCTTGCGCATCTCCGGAAACAGCACCGGGGCCACCGCCGCCATGTCGGCCGCCTTGGCGCCGGAGATGCCGGAGACCACATACATCGCGCCGATCAGCACATATGACAGGCCGCCGCGCACATGGCCCAGCAGGCTGGCCAGGAAGGCCACCATGCGCGTGGCCATGCCGGTCATCTCGATCAGCAGGCCCAGGAAGACAAACAGCGGGACCGCCAGCAGGATGAGATGCGACATGCCTTCGTCCATGCGGCCCACGACCACCATGAGCGGCACGTCGGTGGTCAAGGACAGATAGCCGAAGGTCGCCAGCCCGAAGGCGAAGGCGATGGGCACGCCGGCAAACACCGAGGCCGCCACGATGCCCACGAAGAAGATGAGCAGATTGGCGTTGCCCAGCTGCGCCAAGACCGGCTGCAGCAGCGCCATGATCCCGACCGCCGCGCCCACCAGCAGCAGGGCGATACCGGTGGTGCGCCATTGGGCGTGGGCGAGCAGGCGCAGTAGGCAGATGGCCGACATGAGGACAATGCCCACCGGCAGCGCCGCCGCGCGCCAGATATTGGGGATCTCCAGCGCGGCGGTGCTGACGTACTGCTCTTCGAGCGCGTATTCATAGCCGGGCGCCAGCACCATCAAGAGAAAGGCCAGCGCCGCGCAGACCGCCACCATGTCCAGCGCGGCGCGCGTGGCCGGGCTGCATCGGTTCACCAGCGCGGCCATGCGCATGTGCTCGCCCCGCCGCAGCGCCACGACCGCGCCCAGCATCGCCAGCCAAAGGAAAAGCAGCGAGGCCAATTCGTCCGACCAGACCAGGGGGGTATGCAGGGCGTAGCGCGCGACCACGCCAGCGAACAGGATGACGATCTCGGCCACCACCAGCAAGGCGGCCGGGATCTCCACCAGCCGGCCCAGCGCCTGGTCCAGCGCGGCGAGCGCGCCCTGGCCGGCGATGGGCGGGCTCGCCGCGATCCCGGCGGCCCTCATGCGAGTCTCCCGGCCGATTGCTCCAGCAGACGCCAGGCCTTGTCGCCGTATTTTTCTTTCCAGCCGGCATAGAAGCCCGCCTTGGCCAAGGCGGCGCGGATGGGCGCGGGATCGGGCTGGTTGAAGCTCAGGCCTTCCTCGGCCAGCTTGGCCTGCAGCGCATTATTCAGGGCCAGCACGTCGGCGCGCTCGGCCATGCCGGCGGCGTTGATATGGCGCGCGACCACCTCGCGGATGTCTTCGGGCAGTTTCTCCCAGGCTCGCCGGTTGGCCAGGAACCAGAAGCCGTCCCACATATGGTTGGTGAGCGAGCAATACTTCTGCACCTCGTAGATCTTGGCCGTCTGGATGATGGCCAGGGGGTTCTCCTGGGCGTCGACGACCTTGGTCTGCAAGGCCGAATAGGTTTCGTTGAAGTTGATGCTGGCCGGCGCGGATCCCAGGGCCTTGAACATCGAGGTCCACAGCGGGCTGACCGGCACCCGTATCTTCAGGTCCTGGAAGTCGGCCGGGCCCGCGATCGGGCGCGAGCTGGTGGTGACCTGGCGAAAGCCGTTGTCCCAGATGCGGTCCATCACATGCAGGCCCTTGCCGCGGATTTCGGCGCGGATATAGGCGCCCAGATCGCCGTCCATGGCCTTCCAGACCGCGTCGTAGTCCGGAAAGGCGAAGCCCACGCCGCTGATCGACGCCGAGGGCACCAGCGTGGACAGGATCAGGCCCGAAAGCGTGAAGAACTCCACCGCGCCGGAGCGCAGCTGGCTGAGCGTGTCAGTGTCGGAGCCCAATTGGCTGCTGGGAAAAATCGCCAGCTCGAAGCGGCCGTTGGTGTCGCGCGCGATATTGCGCGCGGCTTCCTGGGCGCGCAGATTCATCGGGTGCGAAGGCGGCAGGTTGTTGGCGTATTTGTAGCGGTATTGCACGGCCCCCATGGCGCGATGAAAAGGGGCCACGGCCAGCAGCGCCGCGCCGCCGGTGGCGCGCATGAGATTGCGACGGGTCTTGTTCATGCTGTCTCCTCTGTGTGGTGCCGGTTGTCCCGGGTGTGCGCCGTCATCGGCGTCTTGCACGCTTTCTTGATATGGTCCATTATATGGACCTAAGAAAAGCGATGAATTTATTTAAGCATATTGAATATCAAGCGTAAATGCGTAAAATCGAGGAAAAAATGGTGAGCAAGAAAAAATCACTAGGTCCACAAAATGGACCGCCTGATGGAGGAGGCAAGTTGCGGGATACCCCGGTCCAGGTGGAGGGCGCGCAGACCCTGGCGCGCGCCATGCAGGTATTGCGCGCCGTCTCGCGCGGCGACGGCGCGGGTTTGTTGGCGCTTACCCGCGATACCGGCATGAGCAAGCCCACGGTCCACCGCCTGCTCTCTGCGCTGGCCGCCGAAGGCATGGTCGAGCAGGATGCCGCCACGCGCCGCTACTACCTGGGCCCCGAGTGCCATGTGCTGGGCAATATCGCCAGCGCGCGCTTCGGCATCAACCGGCTGGCCGCGCCCATCGTCGCCCGCCTGGCGCATGAGTGCGGCGACTCGGCGTTCTTCTCCATCCGGCGCGATGTATTTGCCGTGTGCGCCATGCGCGAAGACGGCGACTATCCGCTCAAGACCCATGTGCTGATGCCCGGCGACCGCCATCCCCTGGGCGTAGGCGCGGGCAGCCTGGCCATCCTGGCCGCCCTGGAGGACGAGGACATCGAGGCTTGCCTGCAGGCCAACGCCGCCTTGATCGCGGCCCGCTATCCCCACTATTCCCTGCCGCTCATCCGCAGCCTCGTCAGAGAGGTGCGCGAGCAGGGCTATGCCGTGAACCGAGGCCTGGTGATCCCGGGTTCCTGGGGCATAGGCATGCCGGTGCGCGACGCCGGCGGCCAGGTGCTGGGCGCGCTCAGCATCGCCGCCGTGGAGTCCCGCATGGACGAAGAGCGGCAGTTCCAGATGGCCAAGCTGCTGGCGCGCGAAGCCGGGCGCCTGCAGGCACAGCTGCACCCGGCGGATCCGCCGAACCGAACCAAGTCCTGAGTCCGCCAGTCCGGGCGGGCCTCGGGCACAACCTGAGGAGACTGCAATGAGCAAGCGTGCCGTGATCGTGGGATGGCATCACATCCCCTTCGGCAAATTGGATGACCCCGACACCGAGAGCCTGATGGCCAGGGTGGCGGCTCCCGCCCTGGCGCATGCCGGCCTGGATGCGCAGGCGGTCGATGGCATTTATGTCGGCGTGATGAACAGCGGCTTCCAGAAGCAGGATTTCCAGGGCGCGCTGGTGGCGACCTCGGTGCCCGGGCTTGAGCACGTGCCGGCCTGCCGCCTGGAGAACGCCTGCGCCACCGGTTCGGCGGCCTTGTACGCCGCCATGGATTTCATCGAGGCGGGACGCGGCCGCGTGGCCCTGGTGGTGGGCGCCGAGAAAATGACGGCCCGGCCCACCAGCGAAGTCGGCGACATCCTGCTCAATGCCAGCTACCGCAAGGAAGAGGCCGATGTGGCGGGCGGCTTTGCCGGTTTGTTCGCGCAGATCGCCCAGGCCTATTTCGCGCAGCACGGCGATCAAAGCGCGGCCCTGGCGCGCATCGCCGCCAAGAACCACCGCAATGGCGTGGACAACCCCTATGCGCAGCTGCGCCGCGATCTGGGCTTTGATTTCTGCAATACGGTCTCGGAGAAGAATCCCTATGTGGCCGCGCCGCTGCGCCGCACGGATTGCTCCCTGGTGTCCGATGGGGCGGCCGCGCTGGTGCTGGCCGACGAAGACACCGCGGCCTCGCTGGCGCGCGCTATCGCTTTTCGCGCGCGTGCCCATGTCAACGACTTGCTGCCCTTGAGCCGGCGGGATCCGACCGCCTTCGAGGGCGCGCGCCGTGCCTGGCGGCAGGCGCTGGCCGCGGGCGGACTGGAGCTGGACGACCTCAGTCTGGTCGAGACCCACGATTGCTTCACCATCGCCGAGCTGCTGGAGTACGAGGCCATGGGGCTCGCGCCGAGAGGGCAAGGCGGCAAGGTGCTGCTGGAAGGATGGACCGAAAAAACCGGCCGCCTGCCGGTCAATCCTTCGGGCGGGCTGAAGGCCAAGGGCCATCCGGTGGGCGCCACCGGGGTGTCCATGCATGTCATGGCCTGCATGCAGCTCATGGGCGAGGCTGGCGGGATGCAGATCCCCGGCGCCACGCTGGCGGGGGTCTTCAACATGGGCGGAGCGGCCGTGGCCAATTACGTCAGCCTGCTGGAGCGCCGCAAATGAGCCCGGCTGGCACGACGCCGGCCGGCGGCGTGGCGCCCGCCACGCGCCGCGTCATGAACCTCGCCACCTTCCTGGCGCAGGCCGCGCGGCGCCACCCCGACGGGATCGCCGTCTCCGAGGGCGGGCGCGACATCAGCTGGGCCGCCCTGCAGGCGCGCAGCGCCGCGCTGGCCGCCGCGCTGGCCGCGCGCGGCATCGCCAAGGGCGACCGCGTGCTGGTCCATGGCCGCAACAGCATCGCCTATATCGAGACCCTGTTCGCCGTCTTCCGGCTGGGGGCGGTATGGGTGCCGACCAACTTCCGCATCTCGCCGGACGAGGCCGCCTACTTGGCGCAGGCCTCCGGCGCCCGCGCTTTCCTGTGCGATGGCGTCTTCGATGCGCATGCGCGCACGGTGTCGCAGGCCATGCCGGACCTGGTCCTGTTGGCGCGCATGGGCGCCGGGGAACTGGGCGAGACCGATACGGCCACGCTGGTCGAGGCCCACCTGGCCCAGCCCGCCGACTGCGCGCGCGTGGACTATGACGATCCGTGCTGGTTCTTCTTCACCTCGGGCACCACGGGCCGGCCCAAGGCCGCGGTGCTCACGCATGGGCAGATGAGTTTCGTCATCACCAATCATCTGTGCGATCTCATGCCCGGCACGACGCAGCAGGACGTCAGCCTGGTCGTCGCCCCGCTGTCGCACGGCGCGGGCATCCACTTCCTGACCCAGGTCGCGCGGGCGGCGCGCAGCATCCTGCCCGACCAGGACAAGTTCGACGCCGAGGCCATCTGGGCGCTGGTGGCGCGCCATCGCGTCAGCAATATGTTC
Source organism: Bordetella hinzii LMG 13501 (assembly GCF_001548475.1). Lineage (GTDB taxonomy): Bacteria > Pseudomonadota > Gammaproteobacteria > Burkholderiales > Burkholderiaceae_B > Bordetella > Bordetella hinzii. The sequence goes on along the minus strand of NZ_LRUJ01000022.1, from coordinate 34,407 downwards.
ACCGTGCCCACCATCGTCAAGATGCTGGTCGATCATCCCTCGGTCGACCGCCATGACCATAGCAGCCTGCGCTATGTGATCTATGCCGGCGCGCCCATGTACCGCGAAGACCAGAAACGGGCGCTGCTCAAGCTGGGGCCGGTGCTGGTGCAGTATTTCGGCCTGGGCGAAGTGACCGGCAACATCACCGTGCTGCCGCCGGCGCTGCACAGCGCCCACGACGGCCCGGGCGTGCGGGTCGGCAGCTGCGGCTATGCGCGCACCGGCATGGAGCTGAGCATCCAGGACGACAACGGGCGCGAACTGGGGCCCGGCGAGAGCGGCGAGATCTGCGTCTGCGGGCCGGCGGTATTCGCCGGGTATTACGCCAATCCCGAAGCCAATGCCAAGGCTTTCCGGGATGGCTGGTTCCGCACCGGCGACCTGGGCTACCTGGATGATGAGGGTTTCCTCTACATCACGGGCCGGCAATCCGACATGTATATCTCCGGGGGGTCGAATATCTATCCGCGCGAGATCGAGGAGAAAGTCCTGGCCCATCCCGCCGTCGAGGAGGCGGCGGTGCTGGGTGTGCCCGATCCCGTGTGGGGAGAGGTCGGTGTCATGGTGTGCGTGCTGCGCCAGGGCCACGTCCTCGACGAGAGCGCCTTGCTGGAGTGGCTCGCGCCGCGCCTGGCGCGCTACAAGCTGCCACGCCGTGTCTTCTTCTGGGAGACCTTGCCCCGATCGGGCTACGGCAAGATCACCAAAAAGCTGGTGCGGGATGCATTGTACGAACGCGGCCACCTACCCCAGGCCGCCTGATCCTTACAAGGGAGAGCAGACATGCAAGCAGGGCAGGAGCTGGTGCTGGTGACAGGAGGCGCTTCGGGCATAGGCCTGGCCGTGGCGCGCGGATTGCTGCAGGCCGGGCGGCGCGTGCTGGCGGCCGATGTGTCGCAAGAGCGTCTGGAGGCCATGACCGGGCTGGCGCCGCCGGAGCAACTGGGGCGCGTCTGCATGGACGTGGCCGACGAAGATAGCGTGCTGCGGGCCATGGCGCGCATCGAGGAAGAATTCGGCCCTATCGCGGGCCTGGTCAATTCGGCCGGCATCGGCCGCGACGTGCCTTTCCTGGACACGGACACGGCCTTGCTGCGGCGTATCCTCGATGTGAACCTGGTGGGTTCTTTCGTGGTGGCGCGCGAGGCGGCGCGCCGCATGCGCGAGCGCCGCGCCGGGGCCATCGTCAACATCGCCTCGGTCTCGGGCCTGCGCGGCAATGCCGGCCGGGCGGCCTATGGCGCGTCCAAGGGCGCCGTGGTGACGCTCACGCGCGTGATGGCGGTCGAACTGGCCGAGCACGGCATACGGGTCAACGCGGTGGCGCCCGGTCCGGTGGACACGCCGCTGGTGTCGCAGATGCACACCCGCCAGGCGCGCCAGGCCTGGGAGCGCGCGGTGCCGCAGCATCGCTATGCCGCGCCCGACGAGTTGAACGGCACCGTGGCGTGGCTGCTGGACGACCGTCTTTCGAGCTATGTGACCGGGCAGATCATCTGCGTGGACGGCGGCTTTACCGCGGCCGGCATGCTTGCCCATTGACGACCGTCGCGCCACAAGCGCGGGGAGCCCTGCCATGCGATACCCCACCGTGCATCGTCACGAAAGCGGCGCCATGCCGCCGCGTCCCAGGACGCTGATCCACCCGGGCAGCTACAACCCGGTCCGTATACAAAGCTGCAGCGCGCCCCTGGCGCGCCATATCCGCCTGTTGCTGCGGCCGGGCGCCACGCTCTACGAGGCCTTGGTCGGCCCGCTGGCGCGCGCCGGCATCGCCCAGGCGTCCATGACGCTGTTGGGCGGTGTCTTCGCGCGGCTGGATTACTGCACCGCGCCGCCCGATCCCACGCACCAGGCCGTGGTGGCCTATACCGAGCCCATCCAGGCGGGCGCGGCCGATCTCGTCTTCGGCAACGCGACCCTGGGCAAGACCGATGGCGGCCTGCCCCTGGTGCATTGCCATGCCGTGTTCCGCGACGCCGGCGGCCGCCTGGCCGGCGGCCATATCGTGCCGCAGACCAGCATCATCGGAGCGGGGGCGCTGGCCGTGCTGGCGACGTCGCTGGAGGGCTTCGAACTGCGCGCCAGCTACGATGAGGAAACCCATATCCGTCTGTTGCAGCCTTTCAAGGATGAGCATCATGAACGACGCTGAGATCGAGCGCGGCCGCATGGGGCGGGTGGCATATGCCCGCATCGGCCCCAACGAAGACCTGGTGCAGGGCGTGGAGAAATTCTGCCTGTCGCTCGGGTTCCGCCACGCCTTCGTGCGCGGCGCCCTGGGCAGCCTGGTCGATGCCTGCCTGTATACCGCCCAGGGCGGCTATCGCCGCATCGAGGGGCCGGCGGTGGAGATCGTGAGCCTGGCCGGCGAGGTCCGCGCGCAACCCGACGGTTCTTTGCGCGCCAGCCTGTCCGGCGTGGTCGCCGATCCGGCCGGCCAGGTGCATGGCGGGCCTTTCGTCCCCGGCGCCAACGCCATCTGCATGACCTTCGAGGTGACCCTGGAGGAGTGGCTGCCCGAGCCCGCGCTGGCCCGGCTCAATGGTGTCAGTGTGTAAGCCGCGGGGGCGGCGGCCCGGGCTTCGTATAGATTTTGAAACGGGGCGCCGCGGGCGGGGCAGGACCGCTACGTAGAATGCGCCCTGTCATCCAGAGAGGAACAACGATGAAAAATCTGCTCCTGGTCCCCGTGCTGGCCGCCATGCTGGCGGCTTGCGCGCCCGCAACCCGCGAAGGATCTTCGCCCATGTCCGCTGCCCCTGTTTCCCTGCCCTTGACGGCCTATACCTGGCGCCTGGTGGGCGCCACCGACGCCCGCGGGCAGGCCGCGCTGCAAACCGGCGTCGAACGGCCGCTGCGGCTGTCTTTCAGCGGCGATGCCCTGAACATCCAGGGCGGCTGCAATGGCCAGTTCGGCGGCTACCGGCTTGCCGGCGGCGTGCTCAGCGTGGCCAACCTGGCCTCCACCATGAAGGCCTGCGAACCCGCGCTGATGCGCCTGGACGCCGAGGTCGCGCGCCTGTTCAAGGGCGAATTGCGCGTCACGCAGTCGGGCGATGCGGCCGCGCCGCGCCTGCGGCTGGCGGCCGCGGACGGCAGCGTCCTGACCTTCGCCGGCGACCCCACGGCCGAGACGCGCTATGGCGGTCCCGGGGTCACGGTGTTCCTGGAGGTGGCTCCGCAGCGCGTGCAGTGCAGCCATCCCCTGATGCCGGATCACCGCTGCCTGCAGGTGCGCGAGCGCCGCTACAACGAATCCGGCGTGGCCCTGCCGCCGCAGGACGACTGGCATGCGCTGTACTCGTCCATCGAGGGCTATGAACACCGCGACGGCGTGCGCACCGTGCTGCGCGTCAAGCGCTATGACTTGAAAAACGCGCCGGCCGATGCGCCGTCCCAGGTCTACGTGCTGGACATGGTGGTCGAGCAGCAGGTCCGCTGAGCCGCAGCGGGTGGCGATAAAATCGCCGCCAGCCCCCGGTCCCCGGGGGGCCCAACCTGGCCGCAGCATGACCGACTCCATTTCCGATTTGCAGACCCGCGCCGCGCAGGCGTTTTCCTCGGGCGATTACGCCCAGGCCGCCAGCCTGCTGTCCGAGGCGCTTGCCCTGGCGCCGCGGGACGGCGCCGTGCAGGGCGCGCTGGGCTATGCGCTCAGCCGCCTGGGCCGCCTGGACGAGGCCGCCGACCGTTTTGACGAGGCCGCGCGGCTGCGGCCGGCCGACGCCGCGCTGCTGCGCGATGCGGGCGCGGTCAACCGCAAGGCGGGCCGCCTGGAAGCGGCGCTGGCCCATTATCGCGCCGCCTACCGGCTGTCGAACAATGACGTGGCGCTGCTGGGCCAGGTGGTCGACGTGCTGCGGCAGCTGGGCCGCGCCGACCAGGCGCTGACCTTTGTCGACGGCATCCTGGCGCTGGCGCCGCAGTCCGCGGCGCTGCATTATGTGCGCGGCGTGGCGCTGGGCGCGCTGGCGCGCCGCCGCGAAGAGCGCCAGGCCTATGAGACCGCGCTCAAGCTCGACCCCCGGCTGGTCGATGCCCATACCAACCTGGGCGTGCTGGCGCGCGATGAACACCGCTTCCAGGATGCGCTGCGGCATTTCAAGCAGGCCCTGGCCATCGACCCCGAGAATGCCGGCGCGCGCAACAACCGCGCGCAGACCAATCTGCTGCTGGGGCAATATGCCCATGGCTGGCGCGACTATGAGTGGCGCTGGCGCGATGGCGTGCAGGCCATGCCCTTCGAAGGCGCGCCCTGGCTGGGCGGGCCACCGCTGGCCGGCAAGACGCTGCTGGTGCATGCCGAGCAGGGCCTGGGCGACACCCTGCAGTTCAGCCGCTATGTGCCGGCGCTGGCGGCGCTGGCCGGCCGCGTGGTGTTGCGCGTGCAGCCGCCCTTGCAGGCCTTGCTGCAGGCCTACCTGCCCGAGGTCAGCGTGATCGCCGAAGGCCAGCCGCTGCCCGCCTTTGACCACCATGTGCCCTTGATGAGCCTGCCATTGGCCCTGTCGCGCTCCGAGCCCTTGCCGCTGGCGCGCCGCCTGCAGGCCTCGCCGGACCTGAAGGCGGCCTGGGCCGGCCGGCTCGGCCAGGTGTTCGACGGCCCCGCCCGGCCGCGTATCGGCCTGTGCTGGTCGGGCAGCGCCGCCCATCCGGACGACGGCAACCGTTCCATTCCCTTCGCGGCGCTGGCGTCCTTGCTGCAGGCGCCCTGCGATTTTGTCTGCGTGCAGAAAGACGTGCGTCCCGCCGATCTCCAGGCGATCGACGCCTGGCGCGGCAGCGGCGCGGCCGGCCGCCTCTACCTGGCGCCGCTGGCCGATTTTGACGACACCGCCGGCTTGATGGCCAATCTCGACCGCCTCATCAGCGTCGATAGCGCGCCCGCTCACCTGGCCGGCGCCATGGAAGTCCCCACCTGGCTGCTGCTGCCCGCCATGCCGGACTGGCGCTGGCAGCTGCGGCGCGCCGACACCCCCTGGTATGCCTCGGTCGAACTGCTGCGCGCCGAGCAAGGATGGCCGGCCGTGCTGGACGGCCTGCGCGCGCGCCTGGCCCAGGGTCTGGCGGATCAGGCCGCCGGCGGCGCCGCCCTTACTTGAGCAGGCAGGCCGCGTCCTGCGAGCCCAGTTTGTTGTGGGCCAGCCAGGCCTGGGTTTCCGCCGCGCCGGCCTGGTTCAGGGCGGCCATGATCCCGGGCGCCGGCGCGGTGTTCAGCGTCATCTTGTTCGCCCGCATATTGGCGTAGTTTTCGTTGATGCGCTGTTCGACGCCGGCCCAGGCCTGGGCCGAGACTTGTTCGGCGGCCTGGGAGAGCGCCGCCTGCTGGTCCGGCGCCAGGCCGGCCCAGGTCTTTTCATTGATCAGGGTGTAGCTCAACGGGATGGAGTAGCTCACGGCCGTGAAATGGGGCAGCTGGTCCCAGAGCTTGCGGCCCGCGCCGCCATCGCCCGAGGTGAGCACGGCGTTGACCTCGCCGGCGGCCAGTTTCTGGGCCAGGGCCGAATAGGGCAGCTCCACGCTTTGCGCGCCCAGGCGCTCGAAGACGGCTTTGCTGGTGGCGTCGTAGGTGCGGATCTTCAGGGCCTTGATGTCGGCCTCGCTTTGCAGCGGCTTGACCGACCAGATACCCGAGGGCGGCCAGGGCGTGACATAGAGCAGGCGGGCGCCCAGCTTGAGCGCATGCGCCTGCAGCGCGCCGCGCACGCAATCGTATTGCGCCCTGGCTTGTTTGAAGTCGCGCGCGGCAAAAGGCAGGGAGGTCAGCAGGAAGAGCGAGTCGCGGTTGCCGACGATGCCGCCGAACAGCGTGCCCATCTGTGTCTTGCCGCTGGTCACGGCGTCGACCTGGTCCACGCCCTTGAAGGGGTTGTCCTTCTCTTGCAGCGGACGGATCGCCAGCTTGCCCTGCGACAGCGTCTTGACCGCGTCGGCGAACTGCAGGTCTGTCGCCGCCGTGATGGAGGTGGCCGGGTATTCGTTGATGAGGTCCAGCGTGGTCTGCGCCTGGGTGGTGGCGCAGGCAAGGCAGAACAGGGCGGCGGCCTGAAGACGGGACATGGGTCTACCCCCGGGATGATCGTCCTAGGCTTTTACCGCCGTCCGCCATGCCGGACAGCTGGGGAAAACGCGCAGCGCCGGTTACTCGCCGGCCAGGGTCAGCGGCGCGATATCGGCGCCGGCCAGGCCGCGCAGCCGGTCCGGCTGCAGCAGCAGCTTGAGGGTGCGCACGCCGGCACCCATGACCACATGGGGACGCGCCATGACGGCCTCGTCGATCAGGACGGGCCAGTCCGCGGGCAGGCCGAAGGCCGTGATGCCGCCGAACTCCATGCCAGTCAGCGCCACGGCGTCCTCGCGCTTGGCGAAGGACAGGCGCTGCGCGCCCAGGCGCGCCTTGACCGCGCCATTGATGTTCAGCCGGCGGTCGCCCAGCGAGACCACGGCGGCGTAGTGTTCGCCGCCGGCCTTTTTGTAGCGCAGCACCAGGGTATTGGCGCAATCGCCCAGCCCGAAGCCGTAGCGGGCGCTGAACTGCGCCGTGTCGGAATGGGCGTCATCGACCGCGAAGACCAGGGCGTCGCGGGCCGGCAGCGCCGCGGCCACCGGCGCGGGCAGGCGGGCGGCTTGCTGGGCGGCGTCCAGGAGTTCGAACCGGTATTGTTCGGCGTGAGCGTGCAAGGACATGGGTCGTATCGAGGGCAAGGAGGACAGCGCTATTGTAGGGGGGCCCAGGTCTTGCCGATGCCGCGCAGCTCATCCTGCAGCGACGGCCTGTCCAGGCGGTCGAAGGGCAGCGACAAAAACAGCTGGATGCGGCGCTTGAGCACCCGCGCGGCGTCATGGAAGGCCTTGCGCTGCTCGGTCTCGCCCCCGGCGCAGGCGGCCGGGTCGGCCACGCCCCAGTGGGCGGTCAGGGGGCGTCCGGGCCAGAGAGGGCAGGCTTCGCCGGCGGCGGCATCGCACACCGTGATGACGACGTCCATGGGCGGCGCGTCGCCGCCGGCGAATTCATCCCAGCTCTTGCTGCGATAGCCCTCGGCCGGCAGGCCCAGCGCCTGCAGGGTGGCCAGGGCCAGCGGGTGGACTTCGCCCTTGGGATGGCTGCCGGCCGAATACGCCTTCCAGCCCGCGCCGGCCAGGCTGTTGAACAGGCCTTCGGCCAATATGGATCGCGCCGAGTTGGCGGTGCACAGGAACAGGACGTTGCGGGAAGCGGACATGGTCGATAGCGGCAGGTGTGGGTCTCGCGGCGGTGGCGGCGCGGTAGAGGCCGGCCCTGCTGCTCGATCGTGACCAGCCGGGCCTGTTCCGTGAAGTGAATGTACATCCGCCGCGCCCGGCGCGGCGAGCGACCTCAGCGTCCGGCCTCGATGTGCGCCGCAATGGCCTGGCCGATGTCCGCCGTGCGGGCCTGGCCGCCCAGGTCGGGCGTGCGCGGTCCGTCCTTCAGGCAGTGTTCGACGGCGCGCAGGATGGCGTCATGCGCCTCCTGGCTGCCCAGGAATTGCAGCATCAGCGCGCCCGACCAGATCATGGCGATGGGGTTGGCGATGCCCTTGCCATAGATGTCCGGCGCCGAGCCGTGCACCGGCTCGAACAGCGAGGGAAAGCGGCGTTCGGGATTGAGGTTGGCCGACGGCGCGATGCCGATGGTGCCGGCGCAGGCCGGGCCCAGGTCGGAAAGAATGTCGCCGAACAGATTGGACGCCACCACCACATCGAAGCGCTGGGGCTGCAGCACGAAGCGCGCGGCCAGGATATCGATGTGCTGCTTGTCGGTGCTGACGTCGGGATAGTGGACGGCCATGGCGTCGGCGCGCTCGTCCCACCAGGGCATGCTGATGGCGATGCCATTGCTCTTGGTGGCCACCGTCAGGTGCTTGCGTTCGCGGCGCCGGGCCAGGTCGAAGGCAAAGCGCATGACGCGGTCCGTGCCGTGGCGCGTGAAGACCGACTCCTGGATCACGATCTCGCGGTCCGTGCCGGCGAACAGGCGGCCGCCCAGGTTGGTGTATTCGCCCTCGGTGTTTTCGCGCACGATGAAGAAATCGATGTCGCCGGCGCGGCGGCCCGCCAGCGGGCAGGGCACGCCCTCGAAGAGGCGCACATGGCGCAGGTTGATGTACTGGTCGAACTCGCGGCGGAACTTCAGCAGCGACCCCCACAGCGACACATGGTCGGGCACGGTCGCCGGCCAGCCCACCGCGCCGAAGAAGATCGCGTCATAGCCCTGCAGCTGCTCTTTCCAGTCCGGCGGCATCATCTCGCCGTGGCGCGCGTAGTAATCGCAATTGGCCCAGTCGAAGCTGTCGATCCGCAGCGGGAGATGGAAACGGCGGGCCGCGGCTTGCACGGCGCGCAGGCCTTCGGGCATCACTTCATTGCCGATGCCGTCGCCGGCGATGGCGGCGATCTTGAATACTTGGGTCATGGTCGGGCTCAGGCGAAAAAAGGCCCATCCTAGGATCTGCATGATCCATATACAATGGATCAATCTGTGAAATGACTATGCACGAAACATGAATAATGACGTGCTGCCGGCCGATCTTCGGGTGTTTTGCGCCGTGGCGCGGGCCTCCAGCTTTTCCGCCGCCGCCGAAGCCCTGGGCATGTCGCCCGCCTATGTCACCAAGCGCATCCGCCTGCTGGAGGCCGGCCTGGGCACGCCGCTGTTTCATCGCACCACGCGCCGCGTGGTGATCAGCGAGGCCGGCGAGCGGGTCTACCACTGGGCCCAGCGCATCCTGGACGACGTCGATCATCTGGTCGAAGAGGCGGGGATCACGCGGCGCGAGCCGCGCGGCCTGCTGCGGGTGTGCAGCAGCTTCGGCTATGGCCGCCGCGTGGTGGCGCCGGCGCTGTCGGCCTTCGTGGCGCGCCATCCCGCCGTGCAGGTGCGCTTCGAGGTCTTCGACCGCCTGGTCGATGTCGCGGCCGAAGGTTATGACCTGGACGTGCGCGTGGGCGACGACATCGCGCCGCACCTGATCGCGCGCAAGCTCGCCGCCAATCACCGCGTGCTCTGCGCCTCGCCCGCCTACCTCGCCGAGCGCGGCACGCCGCGCAGCCTGGCCGAGTTGTCCGCGCACGATTGTCTGGTCATCAAGGAGCGCGACCATCCCTTTGGCGTCTGGCGCCTGCAGCGCGGCCGGCGCGAGCAGACGGTCAAGGTGCGCGGGCCTTTGTCGGCGAACAATGGCGAGATGGCCGTGCAATGGGCGGTCGACGGGCGCGGCATCATCCTGCGTTCCACTTGGGACGTGCAGCCGCTGATCGACGCGGGCAAGCTCGTCCCCATCCTGCCCCAATACCGCCAGACCGCCAATGTCTGGGCCGTCTACCCCGCGCGCCTGAACGCCTCCGCCAAAGTCCGCGCCTGCGTCGAGTTCCTGGCCGGGCATATAGGCGGATAAATGGGATGCCCGGCCGCGGGCCGGGGCCGGTTACTTCTCCTGCCGTTCAAAGTCGCCCGGTTTCCAGCTCTTGTCGAAGGCGGCCGCTTCCGGTCCGTAGATGCGGATATAGGCAAACCAGCCCTGGCCGGGATTGGTCTTGATCCAGCGGTTCTCCAGTCCGGCCGGCGCCTTGGGACCGAAGTAGAGCGTGAGCGGTTTGCTGGTGTCCACGTCCTTTAGCTCGAACAGCGAGCGCAGCGCGGCCTTGTCCTGGCTGGTCTGCACCTGCGAACGTGTCTTGCTGTCGTAGAGGGTGACCGACCAGAAAAGCTTGCCCGGCACGGGTTGCGGCAGCGTCAGCGTGTATTGCCTGCCGCCGTCCAGATAGGTGCCCTTGGCGTCGCGCGCGCCGAGCCAGTACAGCGAGCCCGCGCCCGGATCGCGGCGGAACATGGCCGGCGAGGTGACGATGGCCTGCGCGAACCAGCGGTCGCGCGCCTCCATGTCCATGCCGGCCGGGGTTTCGAATTGGGCGCTGCCCGGCACCAGGCCCACCCACTCCCATTGACGGTCGGGCCAGGCGCGGCGGTCGCTCCGGTCGCTGTCGAAGGCGGCCACCAGCATCTGGTCGCGGCCCAGGCGCGCGGCCTGGGTCAGCGTTTCGCGCAGCTTGGCGTCCGGCTTGAAAGGCTTGCCTTTTTCGATGCCCAGCTCGGCCAGCAGACCATACATGGCTCGGGCGCGCGTATCGACGGGCTCTTCCTGGATGACCTTGTCAAGCACCTCCCAGAAGCGGAAGTTGTCTTCCCACTTGAGCGATGAGCTGTCCAGCGCGACCTGCGAGGTATCCACCGTTTCCAGCGAAGGAGCGGCGGCGCCGTTTTCCGACCAGGGGTGGATCTTCACGGCGCGCAAGGCCTGCAGCGCCTTGGCCGCATCGCCGCCCACGGGCAAGGCGCGGATGGCCAACAGGTTCTTGATCGAAGGCGAGCGGCCCACGTGATAGCCCTCGGGGATGTTGCCCTGGTAGTCCATGGGCACCACCAGGTGCTTGCCGCCTTTGCCGGCGTCGGGGCCGGGCAGACCCAGATCCTGCACCCAGCCCTGGTTGTGATCGTTGACCAGGCCGATGTAGGGGCCGGGCGGCAGCTCGACCACCACCGGGCCCTTGCTCAGGTCGATGACGGCGGACCCGTAGGGAGTGTCGGAGTTCAGCGTGAAACCCACTTGGCGCGGCCCGGTGGCGGCGATGCCCCATTGCTTGCCGTCGGCGATGCCGGCGACGCGATTGCCATTGAAGATGCCTTCCATCGAAACGGTGGGGTACCAATAGCGATAGGCGATCAGCGCGCGCTGCAGGGCCTGGTCGGCACGCGCCTGCCGCGAGGTCTGGGCTGTCGGGTAGCCGCGCTCAAAGCGGTAGGCGTTTGTGTCCTTGGCCTGGACAGTGCCGGCACAGGCCAGGGCCAGCGCGGCGATCAGGGTACGGTTCATGGTGGTTTCCTGTGGGTGGGCTTGCCGGTGGACGTTATTGCGCTTCGATATCGTTCAGCTTCCAGCTTTTGTCGAACCATGGCTGCAGCGGCCCGTAGAGACGGAAGATCGTGAACCAGCTCTTGCCGGGCAGGGTCTGTATCCAGTTGGCAGCGTCCTTGGGCCGGGTGGGCGAGAATAAGCGCGCGGCTTGGCCGGCGGCTGGGCGCAGGCGGCCAGCAGCGACAGGAGGAGCGCGGGCGCGCCAAGCCTGAGATTGCGATTCAGCGCCGACATGGAGTCTTCTCCGGAAAGCTTATTGCCCGAAGGTGAAATTCACGCCCGCGAGAACCGTGAACTGCGGCAGGCCTTCGCCCTTGTGGGCGACGGTCCATTGCGGCTCGATGTAGGCGTTGACGATGGTCTTGCCCATGCGCCAGGCGCGGCCCGCGCCCAGGCCCAGCGGGATGTAGTACTCCTTGTGCTGCAGGTCGAAGGTCCAGGTGGCCGTCGAGCGCACGTACCAGCCCTGCTGCAGATTGCGGATGAGGAAGGGCTGCAGCGTGGCCGTATGGACGGTGTCGCGGTTGCTCTGTCCGGCAAAGGAGTGCTGCCACTCGAGCAGGCCGCCCAACAGGCCGGCCGCGCTCTTGTGCACGGCCACCGCGGCAAAGCCGCCCGACCACTTGCCCGCGCCCAGCACGCTGTCGGTCGCGGTGGGCAGGGTCAGCATCGGCCCCACGCCGATGTCCACGCTGCCCTGCTGGAGCAGGAAAATATCGAACACGCTGATATCGCCCAGGCCGCTGCGGTAGCTGCCATCGGCCTGCGGCCGGGTCGAGATGGGCACGGTGGGACGCAGCATCTGCGGCACGCCTATCCCGTCGCCGGGCGCGATGGGCAGGGTGGGGCGCAGCAGGAAATCATTGGTATGCGACGAGGTGCCGAACAGCCGGGGGGTGTAGTAGTTCTGCAGGCCCAGGGACAGGGCCGGGTGGAGCGGGTTGTTGGACGTGTTGGCGTCGTCGGCCGATTGGGCATGGGCCGACACCGACAGCGTGGTCAGGAGGGCGCACAGCGTGGCGCGCAGGGAGGGCGGGGCAGGCAAACGGCCGGGCATGGCGGAACCATCCTCATCTCTTGCAGGTCAAGCCGAACGGGCAGAAGCAAAGCGACGAGAGCAGTCGCCTGCTGAGTTTCCGAGGATTCGGGCCGCGCGTCAATCAGGGTCTATCGCCGCGCTGTTGCGTCGATGGCGCGCTCGCCTAGGCGGGGGCCGTGACGCTCTCCTGGCGCGTGCGCCGCATATCGGGCCAGGTCTCGGCGGCCGCGCCCAGGAAGGCATCGACCAGCGGATCGTTGCGGCGGCTGGCCAGGTGGGCCAGAAACAGCGGAAAAGCGGTCTCGACCAGCGGCGAGACCGCCAGCAATCCCTGCGCCACGCCCTGGCGCACGCGCTCTTCGCGCATCAGCATCATGCCGACGCCGGCTTCCAGCATGGCGCGGCCCAGGGTGGCGTTGTCGAACCAGGCCACCGCGTTCAGGGTCAGGCCGCGCTCATCGAAGAGCTGGCGCAGCATGGTGGCGTAGGCGATGCTGTTTTCGTTGGGCGCGATCCAGGGCAGGCGCGCCAGCCCGGCCCAGTCGGCGGCTTCGATCTGGGCCTTCCAGGCAATGGGTCCGGCCACGCGGAAGGGGATGGTCGCCAGTTGATAGTAAGTGAAGTCCGGGTCGGTGGGGCGGTCCAGGAACAGGCCCAGGTCCAGTTCGCCGCCATGCAGGCCCTCGCGCGAGCTGGAGGACGGCCGGGCGCGAAGGTCCACATGGATGAGCGGATGGGTGCCGCGCAGCCGGGCGATCATGGCGCCGATGCGGCTGGAAACCGGCTCGCTGGTCGAGCCGACGATGAGCTTGCCTTCGACTTTGCCGTTGAGTTCGCGCGCGAAGGAGGTGAACAGCGTCGCTTCGTTGAGCAGGGTCTTGGCGCGCGCCAGCAGCAGCTTGCCCGCCTCGGTCAATTCGAGATTGCGATTGGTGCGCGCGAACAGCTGCGTGCCCAGCGTGTCTTCCACCGCGCGCACATGGGCGCTGGCGGCGGATTGGCTGATGTGCAGCCGTTCGGCGGCGCGGGTCAGGTGCTGTTCATCGGCGACCGCGACAAACGTCCTGAGCTGCACGAGATCGATAAGCATGCTGGTGTCGGACGCGCGCGTCCGGTCTCCCTTGTGATGGCCTCGCGGTCGCCGCCGCGCCTGTTGCGGGATTGTTCGGGAATCGAGAATGCCGTGTCCCAAAAATCCCCATGGAGTGGCCTGTCGTCGTTTCCTAAACTATATCCCCAGACAGTGCATGGACAAAGGGCCATGCCGCAACGGAGACAGATGGTGACCCCTTCCCAGGAGCAGGCGGTGCCGGCCGGAGACGCCGCGGGCGCCGCGGATTTTGCCGAAGTGCTGGCGGATTTCGGCGCCGGGCTGGGGCTGGAGGCGCTCGAAGCGCCCGTGGTCCAGGCGGTGAAAACCAATGTCCACGATACGCTGGCCTGCGCGGTGGCGGGTTCGTCGGCCGCCGGCATCGCCGCATTGCGCGAGCTGGCCGGCGAATGGGGCGGCGCGCCCCAGGCCACGATCTGGGTGCATGGCCTGAAGGTGCCCGCGCATCACGCGGCCTGGGTCAACGGCGCCATGGCCCATGCGCGCGATTACGACGATACCCACGATGCCGCCGTGCTGCATGCCGGCGTGTCCGTGGTGCCGGCCGCGCTGGCCGCGGCCGAGCTGGCCGGCGGCGCCAGCGGCGCGGACTTCATCGCGGCGGTGGCCGCCGGGCTGGAGACCATCTGCCGCCTGGGCGTGGCCACGCGCATCGGCATCGTCGAGAGCGGGTATATGTATACCTCGCTGTTCGGGCATTTCGCCGCCACGGTCGCCGCCTCGCGGGTATTGGGCCTGTCGCCTGGCCAGACGCTCAACGCCATCGGCATCGGCTATTCGCAAGTCGCCGGCAATCACCAGGTCACGCGCGATGGCGCGCTCACCAAGCGCATGCAGCCGGGCTTCGCGGCCAAGGCAGCGCTGGTGTCGGCGCAGATGGCGCGGCGCGGCATCCGCGGCGCGCAGGCCACCTTCGAGGGCCTGGACGGTTTTCTGCGCGTCTATCTGCGCGGCGCCTGCGACCGCGCCGCGCTGCGCGAGGGCCTGGGGCGGCGCTATGAGCTGCTCAATCTCAGCTACAAGCCCTACCCCTGCTGCCGCCTGAACCACACCGGCATCGACGCCGTGGCGGCGCTGCGGCGGCGCCACGCGATCGCGCCCGCCGACATCGAATCGCTGCGCGTGGGGCTCAACCGCCAGGCTTATGAGGCGGTGTGCACGCCGCCGGCGGTGCGCCGGGCGCCGCAGTCCACCGTGCAGGCCCAGTTCAGCCTCCCGTATACCGTGGCCGCGGCCCTGGTCGACGGCGCCGTGACGCTGGCGCACTTCGAGGCGGATGCCTGGCGCCGTGAAGACCTGCTGGCGGTCGCCGCCCGGGTCCAGCCCTATGTGGACGATGCGCTGGAACGCGACTGGGGGCGTGGTGTGTCGCCCGCGCTGCTGGAGCTGCGGCTGCGCGACGGGACGGTGCTGCGCGAGCGGGTGGATCGTCCCGAAGGCGATCCGGCCCGGCCCATGACGCGGGCGGCCCGCGACGCCAAGGCCGGCGACTGCTTCGCGGCCTCGGCCTTGCGCTTTGCCGCCGATGCCCCCGGGCATCTGCGCGAGCTGGTGATGGATCTGGAGACACTTGGCGACGTGCGCGAGCTGGCCGCCGCGATGGTGGCGCGGCGCTGATCCGGACGGACCCCGAACCGGCGGCAGGCAGCGCCGGACGACAACAAGGAGACAGAGATGCGGATTCACACTGGCAGGATCCTGGCGCGTTGCGCGCCGATCGTGGCGGCCTTCGCGCTGGCGGCGCAAGCCATGTCGGCAGCGGCGGCCTGGCCCGAGCGTCCGATACGGCTTATCGTGCCCTTCGCCCCGGGCGGCAGCAACGATGTGGTGGCGCGCGTGGTCAGCGCCAAGCTCACCGATCGCCTGGGCCAGCCGGTGGTGGTCGAGAACCGCGGCGGGGCGGGCGGCTCCATCGGCACCGAGTTCGTGGCCAAGTCCGCGCCCGACGGATACACGCTGCTGTTCGCGTCCGAGTCCATCATGACCAACGCGGTGGTGGGCAAGAAACTGCCCTATGACCCGGTCACGGACCTGCAACCCATCGGCGAGATCGGCTCGGGGCCTTTTGTGATCGCGGTGGGCAATGCGGTGCCGGCCAAGACCCTGGGCGAGCTGATCGCGCTGGCCCGCGCCAAGCCGCGCACGCTGAACTACGGCACCGCCGGCGTGGGCGGCATCAACCATCTTGGCACCGAGCTGGTGGCGCACGCGGCCGGCATCAAGCTGGTGCACGTGCCTTACAAGGGAATCTCGCTGGCGTTCAACGATATGTTCGCCGGCAGCCTGCAGGTCATGCTGCCCAGCGTGCCCTCGGCCGCGCCCTTTATCCGCGACGGGCGCATCCGCGGGCTGGCGGTGACCAGCGCCCAGCGTTCGCCCCTGCTGCCCGAGATGCCCACGGCGGCCGAAGCCGGCTTGCCCGGATTCGAGCTGGAAGTGTGGTGGGGGCTGAGCGGGCCGGCCAAGCTGCCGGCCGGGATCGTGCAGCGCCTGAACGCCGAACTCAACGCCGCGCTGGCCACCCCCGAGATGCAGCAAGTGCTGGCCCGCGAAGGCATCACGCCGCGTCCGGGCAGCGCGCAGGCCTTCAGCGAGCTCATCCGCGCGGACTACCAGCGCTGGCAGAAGCTGGCGCGCGATGCCGGCCTGAAGGCGGAGTAGCCATGCGCCGCTGTGCGATCCAGGACCTGCGCTTGAGCGAGTGGACCCGGCCGGGCGATGTGATTGCCTGGCCCCAGGGACCGGGCGAGCCGCTGGCGCTGACGCGCGCCCTGCTGGACCAGGCCGACAGCCTGCCGGACCGGGGGCTGCTGTTCGGCCTGACGGCGAGCGATACCCTGCGGCCCGGACTGTCCCGCCGCTTTGCCCTGCATGCGCTCAATGGCGCGGGCGGCAGCCGCCGGGCGACCGCCGACGCCGAATGCTATCCCCTGCATGTGAGCGCCTTGCCGGCGCTCTTGCGCGGCGGCGCGCTGCCGCTGGACGTGCTGTTGATCCAGGTCACGCCATTGCCCGACGGCCGCTACAGCCTCGGCGTCATCGCGGATTTCACGGCGGCCATGATCGCGCGCGCCCGGGTGGTCATCGCGCTGCTCAATCCCGCCTTGCCGGCCCTCGGCGAGGATGCGGCGGTGGCGGCGGACGACATCGATCTGCTGGTCGAGCGTGACGAGCGCCTGGTGGAAATGCCCGAGCCCCGGTCCTCGGCGGTGGAAGATGCCGTGGCCGCCCAGGTGGCGGCCCTGGTGCCCGACCGCGCCACGCTGCAGCTGGGCGTGGGCACCTTGCCCGCCGCCGTGGCGCGCGCCCTGATGGGGCACCGCGAGCTGGGCGTGCACAGCGGCGTGGTCTCGGACGCGCTGGTGGACCTGGTCGAGGCCGGGGTGGTGAGCAATGCGCACAAGGGGCGCGATGCGGGCCGCAGCGTGACGGGCGGCCTGTTCGGCACCGCGCGCCTGCGGCGCTTCGCGGCGGCGTCGGGCCTGGTGTCCATGCGCGGCGCCGAGTACACGCATGCGCTCGCGGTGACCGCCAGCCTGCATGCACTGCACAGCATCAATTCGGCCATCGAGATCGATCTGAGCGGCCAGGTCAATGCCGAAGTGGCGGGTGGACGCTATCTGGGGGCCGTGGGCGGGCAGGTGGACTTCGTGCGCGCCGGCATGGCTTCGCCCGGCGGCAAGTCCATCCTGGCCTTTCCGTCCACCACGCCGGATGGCGCGCGCTCGCGCATCGTGGCACGGCTGTCCGGCCCGGTCACCACGGCGCGCAGCGACGTGGACGTGGTCGTCACCGAGTATGGCGCGGCGCATCTGCGCGGGGTGGGATTGCGGCAGCGCCGGGCCCGGCTGCTGGCCATCGCGCATCCCGCGTTCCGGGACGGCCTGCGCCAGGCTTTCGGCGAGGAACCGGTATGAGTCCCGATGCGCCGCGGGACGATCCGGGCGGGCCGCGCCCCGTTCTACCGACACCTTGCGCTGAGGCGCGACAAACACCGGCGCGGCCTGTCGCCGCGCGGCTTCATCACATCGAGGAATCCATGAGCCATCCACGCCTGCAACTGACGTCCGAACAACGCGCCCTGGTGGGCACGGTGCGCGAACTGGCGCGCGACAAGTTCCGCGACCGCGCCACGAAGTACCTGGACGGCACCTTTCCGTGGGAAAACCTGCGCGACCTGGCGGCCATCGGCGTGCTGGGCATGTCGATTCCCGAGGAGTACGGCGGCTCCGATCTCGCGGTCTTCGATACGGCGCTGGTGATCGAGGAGGTGTCCAAGGTCTGCTATGCCACGGCCATGGCCTTGATGGGCGAGGTCGGCGTGCAGGTGCGCGTGATCTCGACCTATGCGCCGCCGGGCATGAAGCGCGACATCCTGCCCAAGGTCTGCACGGGCGAGGCCATGCTGGCCGTGTGCATGACCGAACCGCATGCGGGCACCGATGTGCCCAACTATCGCACCAACACCGTCATCAAGGGCGACCGCGCGATCGTCAAGGGCGTCAAGACCCTGATCAGCCGCGCCGACGAGGCCGAGTGGTTCGTGGTCTTCAGCCGCATCGACGGCACGCCCGGCCGCGAAGGCATAGGCTGCGTCCTGGTCAACCGCAATACCCCGGGCTTCAGCGTGACGGCGCGCTATCACACCATGGGCGGCGAGAACCTGGCCGAGATCCAGTTCGACAATTGCGAGGTGCCGGTGGAGAACGTCATCCTGCGCCAGGGGGGATTCAAGAAGCTGCTGTCGGCCTTCAATACCCAGCGCTGCCTCAATCCCAGCGTGTCGCTGGGCCTGGCCGAAGGCGCGTTCGAGGAGGCCATCAAATATGTGCGCGAGCGCCAGATCTTCGGCCACAGCGTGGGCGAGTTCCAGGGCATACGCTGGAAGCTGGCCGATATGTACCGCGAGATCGAGGCCGGGCGTTCGCTGCTCTATCGCGCCTGCCTGACGGCCGATCCCTTCCCGGACCCGCATGAGGCGGCCATCGCCAAGATGGTGGTCAATGAGATGGCCATCCGCGTGACCAGCGAGGCCTTGCAGGTGCATGGTGGCTATGGCTTCACCGACGAGTATCCGGTCTCGCGCTTTTACCGGGGCGTGCGCTACGGCACCCTGGGCGGCGGGGCCACCGAGACCCTGAAGGACCTGGTGGGCAAGAAATTGCTGGCCGATTTCGATCCGGTGGAGGGTTTCCTGGGCATGGGGACGTTCTGAGATGCGGTCGCTGCTATTCGTGCCGGGCCATGATGCGCGCAAACTCGCACGCGCGCTGGACAGCGGCGCCGATGCGCTCATCCTGGACCTGGAGGACGCCGTGCCGCCAGCGGCCAAGGACGCGGCGCGCGCGGGCTGCGCTGGTTTTGTCGCGCGGCATCGCGACCGCCTGCCGCTGTGGGTGCGCATCAATGCGCTGGACACGCCCCATGCCCTGGCGGACCTGGCGGCCGTGGCGCGCGCCGGTCCGCGGGGCATCCTGTTGCCCAAGTGCGGCGGAGCGGCCGATGTCCAGGCCGTGTCGCGCTATCTGGACATCCTGGAAGTGCGCGAAGGGCTGCCGGCGGGCAGCCTGCGGCTGCTGCCCATCGTGACCGAGACGGCCGCGGCGACGTTGCGCGCCGCGCAGTACGAAGCAGGCGGGCGCCTGGATGGCTTGATGTGGGGCGGCGAGGATCTCGCCGCCGACCTCGGCGCGCAGGCCAACCGCGATGCCTCCGGCCGCTATACCGCGCCCTACGAGATGGCGCGCAGCCTCGCCCTGCTGGGCGCGGCGGCCGCGCGCGTGCCGGCCATCGACGCGGTCTATCCCGACTTCCGCGACCTGCAAGGTCTGCGCGCCGAGGCGCTCGATGCCCTGCGCGACGGTTTCTCGGCCAAGGCGGCCATCCATCCGGCGCAGGTGGCGGTGATCAACGAAGCCTTCACGCCCGCGCCGCAAGCCTTGCGGCAGGCCGAACGTGTGCTGCGCGCTTTCCAGGAGGCCGGCGGCGCGGCGGTGGTCGCGCTGGACGGGAAGATGCTGGATCGCCCGCACTACCGCGCGGCGCGCAGGGTGCTGGAGCGGGCGGCCGGCAAAGCATGACCACGGAGACGAAAACCATGAATGCGGCAAGCATGGGCGGGCAGCGCGCCCTGCCCCTGGCAGGAGTGACGGTCATCGATCTTTCGCACGTCTACAACGGGCCCTACGCCACTTTCCTGATGGCCATGGCCGGCGCCGAGGTGATCAAGGTCGAGCCTTTCCAGGGCGAGCACCTGCGCAGCCGGGGCGACATGGGCGGCGCGGCGCTGCCCTTCGCCATGCTCAATTCCAATAAAAAACCCGTCACGCTCAACCTCAAGGCGGAGCAGGGGCGGGCGCTGTTGCGCGAGATGGTGGCGCGCGCCGATATCCTGGTGGAGAATTTCGCGCCCGGCGTCATGGACCGGCTGGGCGTCGGCGCGGACGAGCTGTTGAAGCTCAATCCCAGGCTGGTCTATGGATCGAGTTCCGGCTATGGCAAGGACGGCCCCTATCGCGACTATCCCGCCATGGACCTGGTCATGCAAGCCATGAGCGGCGTCATCGATTCCACCGGCTATCCGGACCAGCCTCCGGTGAAGGCCGGCGCGGCCATCTGCGACTTCATGGCGGGCATCCATCTCTATGCGGCCATCGTGACCGCCTTGTATGAACGCGCGCAAAGCGGGCAGGGCAGGGTGGTGGAAGTCTCCATGCAGGACGCCACCTATGCCTCGCTGGCGTCCAACCTGGGCATGCTGCACGCGCGCGGCGATGCCGCGCCGGCGCGCACCGGCAACCGCCATGGCGGCCTGGGCATCTCGCCCTACAACGTCTATGCCGCGCGCGACGGCTATGTGGTGCTCAATGCGCCGGGCGACCATCATTTCCGCGCCATCCTGGACGTGCTGGGGCGGGCCGACCTGGCCGAGGACCCGCGCCTGCGCACGCGGTCGGACCGGGTGCGCAACTTCGAGCGGGTCGACGAACTGATCGAGGGCTGGACGCGCCAGCACGACAAGGAAGACATCGCGCGGCGCATGCTGGCGGCCAAAGTGCCCTGCGCGCCGGTGCGCAAACTGGCCGAGGTCATGCAGGACGAGAACATGCATGCGCGCGGCAGCCTGCAACGCCTGCGCCATCCCGAGCTGGGCGAGGTGGTCCTGCCGCATTCGCCGCTGGTCTTCGAGGGCAGCCCGCGCCGCGCCATCGAACCCAGCCTGCCCCTGGGGGCCGGCAATCGGGACGTGTTCGGCCGCTGGCTGGGACATGACGAGGCGGACTTGCGCCGTTGGGTGGAGCAGGGCGTGATCGGCGGCTGAGGAAGCACCGTCGCGGCCGGCGTGCCGCCGGGCCCGGAAACGGCGACAATGGGCCTTCCGTCTTCGCCCCGCCGCCGCCGATGCGTCCTGCCTCGCCCGACCCCGTGTTCGCCGCCTGCCTGCTGGTGCTGCGGCGCAACCTGCCTTTTTCCTTGTTAGGCACCCTGCTGACCATGGTGCTGGTGGTCGCCGCCCTGGCCGATGTGGTGCCGGACGCCGAGCTGGCCTGCTGGGCGGGGGGCAATGTGCTGCTGTCGCTGCTGCGCTGGCGCGACACCCGGCGTTTTCCGCGGCTCGACGAGCCGCCTTCGCCGGCGCAGCGGGAGGCGGGCCGCCGCTGGCGCCGCCGCATGCTGCTGGGCGTCTTCCTGAGCGGCCTGGCCTGGGGGCTGCCGGTGGCCTATTGGATCGCGCATGTGCCCCTGCATTACCAGATGTTCTTCATCATCGCCCTCCTGACCATGGGCACGGGCGCCATCTATGCCTATTGCATCGATCTGCCCTTGCTCCACAGCTTCATGCTGCCGTATTTCCTGCCGACCATGTTCGTGCTGGCGGCGCGCCCCGACACCTTGCTGACGGTGATGGGCATCGCCGGCATCCTCTACTTGGCCGTGTCGCTGGCGTTTGCCCACCGCATGCATCGCACCCAGCTTGATTCGCTGCGCCTGCGCTTTGACAACCTGGACCTGCTGGCTCGCCTGCAGCACGAGAAGGAGGCCGCCGAGCGCAGCGACTTGGCCAAGTCGCGCTTCCTGGCGGCGGCCAGCCACGACCTGCGCCAGCCGGTGCATGCGCTGAGCCTGTTCGTCGGCGTGCTGCGCGAGCAGCCGCTGCCCGAGAACAGCCGCCGCGTGGTGGACAATATCTCGCAGGCGGTCCAGGCCATGGGCGGTTTGTTCGACGGGCTCTTGAACCTGTCGCGCCTGGATGCCGGCGTCGTGCGTCCGCGCGTGGAGCCCGTCGCGCTGGGGCCGCTGCTGCGGCGGCTGCAGCGCGAGTTCGCGCCCCAGGCGGCCGCCAAGTCCCTGACCTTGAGGCTGCGGCCGGTGTCGGCCACGGTGCTCTCCGATCCGGCGCTGCTGGACCGCATCCTGCGTAATCTGATCGACAACGCCATCCGTCACACCGGGGACGGCGGGGTGCTGGTGGGCTGCCGGCGCGAGGGCGCCGGCCTGCGGGTGGAGGTCTGGGATACGGGCCCCGGCATCCCGGCCCATGAGCAGGAGAGTGTGTTCTGGGAGTTTCATCAGCTGGGCAACCCCGAGCGCGACCGCAACAAGGGCCTGGGCCTGGGGCTGGCCATCGTGCAGCGCACGGCCCGGCTGCTGGGCCACCGCCTGCAGCTGCGTTCGCGGCCCGGCAGGGGCACGGTGTTCGGCCTCACCCTGCCTCGCACGCGGGCCGCCGTGGCCGACGCGCCGGGCTTGCCGCCGCCAGCCGATGTCCCGGCCGGCGCGCCGCTGGTGCTGGTGGTGGAGGACGATGGGTTCAGCCGCCATGGCTTGCAGCAATTGCTGGAGAGTTGGGGTTATCGGGTGCTGGCCGCCGGCAGCGCCGACGAGCTGCTGTGCCTGACCGGGGCCGAGACCGAGCGGCCGGCGCTGGTCATCAGCGACTACCGCCTGCGCGAGCACGCCACGGGCATCGAGGCCATCGAGCGCGTGCGCGAGGAATACAACGACGACGGCATCGCCGCGCTGCTGGTCAGCGGCGACACCGACCCCGGGCGCCTGGCCGAAGTCGCCGCGCGCGGCTGGCCGCTGCTGCACAAGCCCGTCGACCCTGACAAGTTGCGCGCGGCCATCGGGCAGTTGACGGCCTGACCCTCGGGTGACGGACACCGGCCAGGCGGCCGTCTCATGCGGCGGACAAGAGGCGAAAAAAATGCCTGCGGCGCAGGCATTTTTTTCGCAGCGCTGCGGCGCCGTCAGGCGCCCAGATAGGCTTCCAGCACGCGGGGATGGCCCAGCAGTTCGCGTCCGGTGCCTTCCAGGGCCATGGCGCCGTTTTCCAGCACATAGCCGTGCTGGGCGATCTTCAGCGCCTGGCGCACGTTCTGTTCCACCAGGAAGAGCGTCAGGCCGTCGGCGTTGATGGCGCGCAGCGATCGGAAGATGTCCTGCACCACGATGGGCGCCAGGCCCATGGAGGGCTCGTCCAGCAGCAGCAGCCGCGGCTTGGCCATCAGGGCGCGGCCGATGGCCAGCATCTGTTGCTCGCCGCCCGACAGGTTGCCCGCCATGCCGTGGATGCGTTCTTTCAGGCGCGGGAACAGGTTGAAGACATACTCCAGGTCGCTGTCGAGGTTCTTCAGGCCCCGGCGATAGGCGCCCAGTTCCAGGTTTTCGAGCACCGTCATGGTGGTCAGGATGGCCCGGCCTTCCGGCACCTGCACGATGCCGCGCATCACCAGCTGGTGGGGCGGCAGGTTGGTGATGTCCTCGCCTTCGAAGACGATCCGGCCGGCGGCCTTGGGCAGCAGGCCCGACAGCGCCAGCAGCGTGGTGGACTTGCCGGCGCCATTGGCGCCGACCAGCGCGGTGATTTCCCCGGCGCGCAGGTCCAGGCTGATCCCGCGCACCGCTTCGATATGGCCGTAGTTCACTTCGAGCCCACGGACTTCCAACATGGCGCTCATTGCACGGCCTCCGCCTGTTCAGTGTCTTCGTCGTCTTCGCGGCCCAGGTAGGCCTCGATGACCTGTTCATTGTTGCGGATCTCGTCCGGACCGCCGCAGGCAATGATCTTGCCGAAGTTGAGCACCGCGATGCGTTCGCACAGGCCCATCACGAAGCGCATGTCATGCTCGATCATGAGGATGGTGTAGCCGCGTTCGCGGATGGCGAGGATCTCGCGCATGAGTTCGGCGCGCTCGCCGGTGTTCATGCCGGCGACCGGCTCGTCCAGCAACAGCAGCTTGGGCTCGGTCGCCAGCGCGCGCGCCAGCTCCAGCCGGCGCTGTTCGCCGTAGGAGAGATTGTCGGCCAGGTCATTGGCCTTGTGGTCCAGGCGCATCCAGGTCAGCAGCTCATGGGCGCGCTCGCGGGCACGCCGCTCGTGCTCGCGGAAACCAGGCAGGCTCAGCAGCAGGCCGGGCAGGCCGTAGTTCATGTGCCGGTAGGCGCCCACCACCACGTTTTCCAGCAGCGTCATCTCCTTGAAGAGACGGATGTTCTGGAAGGTGCGGGCAATGCCCATGCGGGTGATCTTGTGCGGCGCCCGCTTCAACAGGCTCTCGCCCTTGAAGGTGATGTTGCCGCCGCTGGGCGGCAGCAGGCCGGTGATGAGGTTGAACACCGTGGTCTTGCCGGCGCCATTGGGGCCGATCAGGCCGTAGATGCTGCCCTCGGGCACCGACAGGTTGACATCATGCAGGACGTGCAGACCGCCGAAATTCTTGGAAATGGAGGAAAGCTCAAGCATGGCGCTTGCCTCCCTGGCGCGTCCAGCGCTTGAAGCGCGCCGGATCCCAGATGCCTTGCGGCAGGAACAACACGATCACCACCAGGATCACTCCGTTGATGACCAGGCGGAAATCCGCGAAGCCGCGCAGCAGCTCGGGCAGGACCGTGATGATGGTGCTGCCCAGCACCGGGCCGGCCAGGCCGCCGATGCCGCCCAGGATGGCCATGGTCAGGATTTCGACGCCACGGTCAAAGCCGTATTCGTTGGGGCCGATGAAGAAGGTCAGATGGGCGTTGAGCGCGCCGGCCAGGCCGGCGATCATGGCGCCCGCCACGAAGGCCAGCATCTTGTTGGCGCGCACATCGATGCCCATCAGGCCGGCGGCGGTTTCGTCGCCGCGGATGGCGTCGAAGGCGCGGCCGATCTTGGAGCGGCGCACGCGCCACAGCACGAACAGCACGATCACCAGCGCGAGCGCCACATGCCACCATTGGGTCACCTGGGGGATGCCGTTAAGGCCCAGGGCGCCGCCGGTGACCGACTCGGTATTGAGCACCGTCACGCGCACCACTTCGCCAAAGCCCAGCGTCGCCATGGCCAGGTAGACGCCCGACAGGCGCAGGGTGGGCAGGCCGATGATGGCCGCCACCACGGCCGGCGCCAGCATGCCGCCGGCCAAGGCCACCGGGAAGGACACCTCGTAGTTCATCGTCAGCAGCGCCGCCGTGTAGGCGCCGATGCCCATGAAGGCCGCGTTGGCCATGGCCAGCATGCCGCAGGCCAGGGTCAGCCAGATGGAAAGCGCCAGCAGGGCGTTGGTGCCAAGCGTGAGCACCAGGTTGCCATAAATGGCCCAGAAATTCTCGAATCCGCTCATCACTTACGCCTTGCGTTGAACCACTTTGCCGAACAGGCCCTGCGGACGCACCAGCAGGATCAGGAACAGCAGGCCGAATGCCACGGCATCGCGCATGGTCGAGCCGATGTAGGCGACCGACAGCACCTCCGC
This sequence comes from Bordetella hinzii LMG 13501, assembly GCF_001548475.1. Classification (GTDB taxonomy): domain Bacteria; phylum Pseudomonadota; class Gammaproteobacteria; order Burkholderiales; family Burkholderiaceae_B; genus Bordetella; species Bordetella hinzii. Next base: position 9,540 of record NZ_LRUJ01000022.1, on the reverse strand, counting down.
GAATCCCAGGAAGAGACCGCCCAGCATGGCGCCGCGTATGTCGCCCATGCCGCCGAGGATGATGACCGCGATGCCCTTGTGCAGCATGGGCTGGCCCATGAGCGGGAAGAGCGCGTTCGAATACAGGCCGATCAGCACGCCGGCCACGCCACCCAGGGCGGCCGCGGCGAACGAGGTGGTGATGAACAGTTTTTCGACGTTGATGCCCAGCAGCCAGGCGGCCTTGGGCGATTCGGCGATGGCGCGCAGCGCGCGGCCGAATTGGGTGCGGCGCATGATGAACATCAGCACGGCCATGAGCGCGAAGGACAGGAAGATGATGCCCAGCTCGATGACCGTCAGGTGCAGGCCGGCGATCTCGATGACTTCCTCGGGCACCGTGCCATGCGGGAAGCGCAGATTGCTGGCGCCGAAGATGCCTTGCGCGGCGTTGTTCAGGATGATGCCCACGCCGATGGTCGCGATCATCGGGATCAGGTGGGGCGCGTTGCGCTTGCGCAGCGGCTTGAGCACCAGATAGTCGATGAGCATGCCGGTCAGGCCGGCGACGACGAAGGCCACGATGAGCGCCAGCCACAAAGGCATGGCGAAATGCTGTACCACGGTCAGGGCCGCATAGGCGCCGACCATGAATACTGCCCCATGCGCCAGGTTGATGACGCCGAGCACGCCGAAGACCAGTGTGAATCCCAGCGCAAAGAGGGCGTAAACGCTGCCCAGCGAGAGCGCGTTGACGAATTGTTGTTCCAACATGAGGGACTTCCCAAATCAAGCGCCTTGCGGAGGATTGTGTCTTCCGCAAGGCGCTGTGCTTCCCGATAGAGAGGCGGCCTGCCGACAGCGCGGCAGTTTACTTCTCGATGACGTACTTGCCGTCCCTGGTGACGCTGATGATCGGCGCCTGGTCGGCATCGTAGCCGGCCGGCTTGCCGGCGCGGTCATTGGCCTGGCGGAACTTGAAGGCGCCGGTGGCGCCCGTCCATTGCACCGAGGGCAGGGCGTCGCGCAGGGCGGCGCGGTCCTTGGGCAGGTCGCCGGTCAGCTTGGTGTTCTTCAGGGCCTGGGCGACGATGTACATGGCGTCATACGACTGGGCCGAGAACTGGTCCGGGGCGTTGCCGAACTTGGCCTTGTAGGCGTCGATGAACTTGCTGTTTTCCGGCGTCTTGTTCTCGATCGACCAGGGGCTGCCGATCCACAGGTTGTTGGAGGCGCCGCCCGGGGCCAGATCGAAGATCTTGACCGAGTTCATGCCGTTGCCGCCGATGACCGGCACGTTCAGGCCCAGCTGGCGCGCCTGCACCATGATGGGGCCGCCTTCGGCCAGCAAGGCCGACAGCACGATGGCATCGGGGTTGGTGCCCTTGATCTTGGTCAGCTGGGCCTTGAAGTCCACGTCGCCCTTGGCGAAGGTCTCGGTCGTGGTGACCGGGATCTTCTGGTCTTCCAGGGCCTTCTTGAAGTTGTCGTAGCCGCTCTTGGTGAAGACGTCGTCGTTGCCGTAGAGGACGGCGACGTTCTTCAGGCCGGTCTTGGCCTTGACCGTGGAGATGGTGGCCGGCAGCACGTCGGCTTCGGTGACCGAGTTGCGGAACACATAGTTGCCGATGGAGGTGATGCCGTCAGCCGTGTTGGAGGTGCCGAAGACCACGGTCTTGGCGGCCTGGGCGATGGGGTCGGCGGCCTGGGCCGAGTTCGACAGCGTCGGGCCGAAGACCATCAGGACGTTGTCCTTGAAGATCAGTTTCTTGAAGACGTTGATGGCTTCTTCTTTCTTGCCTTGCTCATCTTCGACCACCAGCACCAGCTTGTTGCCATTGATGCCGCCGGCGCCGTTGATTTCATCGGCGGCCAGCTGGAAGCCGTTGCGGATCGACACGCCGTACTGGGCGGCACCGCCCGACAGGGCCTCGGCCACGCCGAGTTTGATGTCCGCGGCGTGGGCGGCCGGGATGAGGCCGGCGGCGGCGAGCGCGACCAGCAGTTTCTGGGGCTTGAATTGCATATTGAGTACCACCCTCGTTGTCTCGAATAGCTAATAGGGATCCGGCCGGGTCGTGCCCGGCCTGGAGGTCGGATGCGCGATGTAGCGCGGATTTTCGACCAAGAGCACGAAGAATACCCGTTTGCTCCGGGGGAATATCGGATAACGCTACTAAAAGTTGCTGCTGGATGTCGGTTTTTCGCAAAAAAAACATAAAACCTAGGGTTTACCCGCAATATTCTTGTGCGTCCTGTTCCGTCGTGTCCAAGGGGTGGACAGTCTTGCCGGCGGGCCGCGCCGCATCGCGGCTTCAGGGCTGCACGGCGGCCGGCAGATAGAAGCAATAGCCGCTGTTGCGCAGCGTCTTGACGGGGAGTTGCTGGCCGCTGGCTTCTTGCACGCGGCGGCGCAGGCGGCGCATCTGGGTGTCCAGCCGGCGCTGGTCGTAATCGAGATAGTCGGCGCCCAGCGCCTCGATGATCTGGCGCCGGCTGATGTTCTGGCCGGCGTGGCTCATCAGGCAGCGCAGCACCTGCAGGTCCTGCTGCGACAGCGCGATCGCCGGCGCGCCGGGAACCTTCAAGCGGCGCGGGCCGCTTTCCAGTATCCAGCATCCGGCCGTTGCGGCGCGCGGGCCGGGGTCCAGGCGCAGCCGGCGGCTGAGCGCGCCGAGGGTGGCGGCCAGCTCGTCCAGGTCGCAGCCCTTGCCGAGGAAATGATCGGCGCCCGTGGCCAGGCCTCGTATCCGGTCGGCGCTGGCGTGGCGCGCGGAGAACACCACGATGCCCAATTGCCGGCCGTCTTGCCGCAAGCGTTCGATGAGGTCCAGGCCATTGCCGTCGGGCAGGCCCAGGTCGATGACGGCCAGATGGTGGCGCTGCGGATCGAAAGCCTGTTCGAAAGCCTCCAGCGTCGGCAGGCCCAGCGGCGCATAGCCTTGTTCTTCCAGGAACTCGCAGAGTTCCTGGCGCAGCACGGGCTCGTCTTCGAGCAGAAGGACTTCGGCCATGGGGATTCCGCGTTCAGGGGCAGGCGGCTGCGCCTGGTGTAATCTGTCCGGTTACATGGGGAAGGAATTTGAATCAAGCGGAATATTACCGCACGCGATGGGCGTGGCTGGTCTTGTTGGCTTGCCTGCTGGCGGGCAGCGGCGCGCGCGCCGGCGTCCTGCCGCTCATGGGGCGGATGGCCGATGCCGCGGGCCATATGGAACGCCTGGTCGACCCGCAGGGCACGCTCGACGCCGCGGGCGCGGCCCAGGCGCCGGGCTGGGTCGCCTTGCCCGCCAGCCTGGGGCAGGGATTCACGCCGGCGACGATCTGGCTGCGGCTGCGCCTGCAGGTCGACGAGATGGCGCCGGGCGGCTGGATGCTGCAGTTGAGCAATGCCTTGCTCGACGATGTCCGTGTCTATATGGGACGCGACGAGACCTGGACGCTGCTGGGCCATAGCGGCGAGGACGTCAGCCGCTCGCGCTGGCCGGTGGAATATCGCAGCCCCGTCATCCCTTTCGAGCCCCCGGGGCCCGGCGTGTATACCGTGATGTTGCGGTTGCAGAGCAAGAACGCGCTGGCGACCCGGCTCGAAGTCTGGGAGCGGCTGGCCTTTGACAACCGTTCGCGGCGCGAAGGCCTGTTGTTCGGCCTGTATTTCGGCTTCTACCTCCTGCTCATCGGCCTGCACGCGCTGTTCTGGCGCGCCACGCGCGCGCCCATGAGCGGCCTGTTCCTGGCCTATATCGGCAATTGCGTCATGAACGAAGTCTTGTCGCTGGGCCTGGTGCAGCAGCTCACCGGACTGCCCGTGGACTGGAGCGACCGCTGGCTGGGCGTGGGCATCGCGGTCAGCCTGCCCGTGGCCCTGCGCATGTCCTTGAAGCAGCTGGAGGTGGAGACGACCCGCGCGGCGCGCTGGCTGCAAGCGGCGAGCTGGCTGGCGGCCGCGGTTTGCGCCGCCCTGGTCATGCTGGGCCGTTATGGGCAGGGCATGGCGCCCATCCAGATGCTGGCCTTGCTGTGCATCGTCGGCCTGACGGGCAGCGCGCTCTATCTGCTGCGGCGCGGCTGGCGGCCGGCGCGCTTTTTCCTGCTGGTGTTCGGGGTGTTCTATCTGGGCGTGCTGCTGGCTTTTCTGCGCAACCTGGGCGTGCTGCCGGTCAACCCCTACACCGAATATGTGTCCACGCTGGCGACCATGGCGCACATGCTCTTGCTGAGCCTGTTCATCATCGGCCGCCACGAGCGCCGGCGCCGCGCGCGCGAGCGCAGCCAGGCCAATCTGGCGGCCGAGCTGGCGCGCCAGCACAGCCAGCGGCTGGAGAAGGAGGTGGCGCTGCGCACGGTGGAGATGCAGGGCGAGATCCAGCGCCGGGTGGCGCTGGAAGACGAGCTGCGGGCGTCGCTGGCGATGGAGCGGCGCGTCTTCGCCGAGCAGCGCGACTTCGTCGCCATGGTGTCGCACGAGTTCCGCACGCCGCTGGCCATCATCACCACCTCGGCCCAGCAGCTGGCGCGCAACCTGGGCGCGCCGGCGGAAAAAAGCCTGGCGCGCTGCGGCAATATCCGCGATGCCGCCATGCGCCTGCTGGCGCTGGTCGATGAATACCTGACCGATGACCGCATGCGCGAACCGCGCGCCGAACTGCGCCTGAGCCTCTGCGATCCCCGGGCCCTGTTGGCCGAACTGGCCGGCGAGTTCGCGCCCGGGCGCGTCCTGCTGGAGGGCGGCGCGCCGGCGCGGGTCTGCGATGCCGGGCTGTTGCGCATCGCCCTGCGCAATCTGCTGGCCAATGCCGACCGCCATTGCCCGGCGGAGGCCGTCATCCGGGTCCGCCTGGCGGAGGGGGGCGGCGGCCTGCATATCGATATCGCCCATCCGGGCAAGCCCATCGCCGAGGCCGACCAGGGCCGGCTGTTCCAGAAGTATTACCGCGGGCAAAACGCCCAGGCCCGCCCGGGCGCGGGCCTGGGCCTGTACCTGGTGCGCTCCATCGCCGAACGGCTGGGCGGCGCGGTGGCGCTGGTCTCGGCCGGGGGCGAGGCGCCGATCTGCTTTCGCCTGAGCTTGCCGGGCGGGCCGGCGGCGCTTGCGGCATAGAAGACGCTTTGTTGCAACGCGCCGACGCCGGCCGATCAGGAGGGAATGGGCGATAAACGCCGGTTTATCGCTGATTTTGTGCGATGTATATCCACAAAATTACGAAGTGCTCAGATTTGCTCAGATTGAGCCAGGCAACTATCTGTATATTTCAGCCGCTAAATTTACAAATTGTGACGCTGCCGGATATTGCCATGAAGATGCCTTCCCTTAACCACATCTATCGTCTGGTCTGGAACGACAGCCTGGGAGCTTTCGTACCCGTGGCCGAGCATGCCAACAGCCGCCGCAAGCGCGGCCGGCCGGCGGCGGCCGCGGTATTGAGCGCGGCGCTGCTGGCGTCTTCGGCGGCGCTGGCGGCCGATCTGCCCACGGGCGGGCAGGTGGTGGCCGGTTCGGGCGGCATCCGCCAGAACGGCAACACCATGAATATCGACCAATCGAGCGGCAAGCTGGCCATCGACTGGCAGAGCTTCTCGATCGGGCAGGGCAAGACGGTCAATTTCAACCAGCCCGGCCGCGACGCGGTGGCGCTGAACCGGGTGCTGGGATCGGATGTGTCGGTCATCCAGGGCGCCTTGAACGCCAATGGCCAGGTCTTCCTGGTGAACCCGAATGGGGTGCTGTTCACGCCGACGGCGCAGGTCAATGTGGGCGGCCTGGTGGCCAGCACGCTGAACATCAGCACCGCGGACTTCCTGGCGGGCAATTACCGCTTCGAGGGCGCGGGCAGCAATGCCATCGTCAACCAGGGCAATATCACCGCCGCGCCGGGCGGCTCCATCGCGCTGATCGCCGCCAAGGTGACCAACACCGGCACCTTGGTGGCCGACCGGGGCAATGTGCTGATCGGGGCGGGCAGCCGCGTCAAGCTGGACCTGGGCGGCCCGGTCAAGCTGGAAGTCGAGGCCGGCGCGCTCGATGCGCTGATCGAGCAGGGCGGGGCCATCCGCGCCGATGGCGGGCTGGTGTACCTGACGGCCAAGGCGGCCGGAGAACTGGCCAGCACGGTCATCAACCATACCGGCATCACGCAGGCGCGCACGCTGGCCACGGGCGAGCAGGGGCAGATCATGCTCTTGGGCGACATGGTCAATGACCGCATCGCCGTGGGCGGCACGCTGGACGCCAGCGCGCCGGCCGGCGGCAATGGCGGCTTTATCGAGACCTCGGCGGCCACGGTGGCCATTGCCGGCGGGGCCAATATCAGCACCAAGGCGGCGGCGGGCAAGACCGGCAACTGGCTGATCGACCCGACCGATTTCACGGTGAGCGCCGGTGCCGGCGCGGCGGCCAGCGGCGGCATCGGGGCGGATACGCTGGCGGCCCTTCTGCAGGGCACCAACGTGGAACTGCAGACGCTGGCCGGCGGCGGCGGCAAGGGCGACATCAACGTCAATGCGGCGGTCAAGTGGAGCGCCGACACGAGGCTGACCCTGAGCGCGCAGGGCGATATCAACATCAATGCGCCCATCACCGCCACCGGCCAGGCGGCCGGCCTGGCGCTCAACTATGGCGGCTACAAGCAGAACGGCAGCGCCGCCGCGGGCAGCGACTACTACGTCAATACCGCCATCACGCTCAGCGGGGCGAATGCCACGCTGGCCATCAATGGCCAGTCCTATACCTTGCTGCACTCGGTCGCGGACATCATCAACAAGGTGGCCGCGGGCAATGGCCGCTACGCGCTGGCGCAGGACATCGACATGGGCGGCACTTCGTATACCCGCTCGGTGATCAATTCGCTGTCCGGCACCTTCGCCGGCCTGGGCCATACGATCAGCAACCTGACCATCGGCCTGCCGGGCAATGGCAGTAACGGCCTGTTCAGCAATGTGACCAGCTCCGGCACGGTGCGCGACCTGGCGCTGGACAATGCCCAGGTGGTGGGCGGCAGCTATGCCGGCACGCTGGCGGGCGAGAATGCCGGCATGCTGCGCAATGTCTCGGCCACGGGCGTGTTAAGTGGGTCGGCCAATGTCGGCGGCCTGGTGGGCTCGAACACCGGGACCATCGTCAATGCCAATGCGCGGGTGACGGTCACCGGCCAGAGCGGCGGTTTTTTCATCGGCGGCCTGGTGGGCAATAACGGCAGCCAGGGTGTGCTGGACAATGTCTACGCCACCGGCAATGTCAGTGGCGGGAATAGCGATATCGGCGGCCTGGCCGGGGTCAACCTGGGCACGATACGCAATGCCTATGCCCTGGGCAATGTCTCGGGCAATGGCAATAACAGCGGCGTGGGCGTGGGCGGCCTGGTGGGCACGAGCCACGATGGCAGCTCGGTGACCAATGCCTATGCCTCCGGCAAGGTCAATGGCAGCCTGGCCGGGGGGCTGGTCGGCTACGGCATGGCCGGCACCCTCACCAACTCCCATTGGGATGTGACCACCACGGGCCTGGCCAATGCCGTGGGCGGCTTCTATACGCTGGACCCGAGCGTCACCGGCATCAACAGCAATCTCGGCTACCAGCACGCCAGTTACACCGCGTTCGGCAACTGGTCGCAGGCCCCGGGCAGCACGGATGTCTGGGTGGCCAAGGACGCCCAGGGCAAGGCCCAGTGGATCATGATCGAAGGCCAGACGCGGCCCATGCTGGCCAGCGAATACAGCGTTGGCATCGGCAATGATCATCAGCTGCAGCTGATGGCCTACAAGCTGGACGGCGAGTATTTCCTGACGCGCGACTTCGCCATGCAGTCGCAAGGGATGTGGGGCGCCGAGGGTTTCCAGCCTATCGGCAATAGTTCCTGGCTGTTCAGCGGCAGCCTGGATGGGCAAGGCCATGTGATACGCGACGTGAACATCACGCGCTATCAGACCGGAACGGGATTGTTCGGCTGGGTCGATGTCACCGGCCTGATCAGGGATGTCGGCCTGGTCAATGCCCAGATCCAGGGCGCAAACTATACCGGCGCCCTGGCGGGCTATAGCATCGGCACCCTCATCGGCTCCTTCGCCATGGGCAGCCAGGTGAAGGGCCTTGATTACCTGGGTGGCCTGGTGGGCTGGAATAAGGGTCTTGTCGAGAACGTGTACTTCGATGGGACGGTGTCCAACAACTTTGTCCCCTCGGGATTCCTGGGCGGGGTCGTGGGCTGGAATGGTGGCACTGTGCGTTATGCCTATGGCAACGCGGACTTCAGCCAGTCCCTGCCGGGAATCCTGGCCGGAGGCGTGACCGGGCAGAACGGGGGGGTGCTGGAACACTCCTTCTGGAACAGCGATCTGACGGCGACCACTCTCATCATTGTCTATACGGGCGCCACCGGCAAGAGCGCGGCCGAACTCAAGCAGCTCTCCACGTTCGTGGCCGAGGGCTGGAGCATAGACAACGCCGGCGGCAGCGATACGGTCTGGCGCCTGTACGATGGCCAGAGCGGCCCGCTGCTGCGCGCCTTTCTCAAACCGGTCACGGTCAGCCTGGCAGGCAAGACTTACGACGGCCAAGTGTCGGGCGGCACGTCGTATATCGCGTCTATCCCCAACGCGGTGCTCGGCGGCTCGATCACCTACCAGACCAGCGCCAAGGATGCCGGTGTCTATACGGTGAACAACGGCACGCTGACGGTCAATGGCAGCCTGTATTCCGATCAGCTGGGCTACGACATCAGCTACGGCGATGACTTGTCGCTGACCATCGCCAAGAAGGGCGTGAGCGCCAACTACAACGCCCTCAACAAGATCTACGATGGCAGCGCCGATGCGACGGTCTCTCTGCAGAGCCTGGATGGCCTCGTCTCCGGTGACCGGGTCGACGTCAATGCCTATGGCGGCATGTTCACGGACAAGAACGCCGGCAACAACAAGACGGTGACGATCAGCGGCATCTCGCTCAGCGGCATCGATGCGCAGAATTATTATCTGGAGAGCGGCAGCGCCACCGCCTACGCCGACATCACGCCCCGGTCCGTCAGCGGCAGCGTCACGGCCGGCGGCAAGACCTATGACGGCACGACGTCCGCCACGACCAGCGGCACGCTGACCGGGGTGCTTGGCGGCGACCAGGTGGTGTTCAACACTTCTGGCTTGTTCTCGGACAAGAATGCCGGCACGGGCAAGACGGTCTATCTGTCCGCCAGCCTGGGCGGCCTGGACGCCCAGAACTACTCCCTGAGCGGCTACAACCTGACCACGCTGGCCGACATCGCCAAGCTGGCGATCACGGGCGCGATCACGGCGGCGGGCAAGACCTACGATGGCACCACCTCGGCCACGACCAGCGGCACGCTGACGGGCACGGTGGCGGGCGACAGCATCTCGCTGTCGACCTCGGGCAGCTTCGCGGACAAGAACGCCGGCACGGGAAAGACGGTGAATGTCTCGGGCGCGCTGGCCGGGCTGGACGCGGGCAACTACAGCCTGACGTCGGTGAACACGACGACGCTGGCCGATATCGCCAAGCTGGCCATCAGCGGCGCGATCACGGCCTCGGGCAAGACCTACGACGGCACCACC